>JAFSKF010000030.1 GCA_017449065.1 Bacteroidales bacterium | reverse complement strand
TGCCTTTATTGGCATCACTTGTCATTGCTCCGTTCCCGTTGTAGGTGTATTCAGTCTCCAAGTCGGCTCCGTCCACGAAATCGAAGGCTCCGGTATAGTGGATTCCAACTGCATCATCTGTGACTTTCTTCAGCAGGTTGCCGTCATAGCTCAGGCTCAGATTGTCAATCTTTCCATATACGCCATCATCTTTGATGCCCCATCTCTGTAAACGTTTGATGGCCCCATTGGCTGTATATTCCAGAACCTTCTCGTCATAATGATGCACATCGGTTCCGAGCGATTCGTTTTCTCCATACTCAGCTCCTGCAAGCCGGTCATGGCGGTCGTAGGTGAAAGTATATCCTTGCCAGCGGTAATAATTATCCGTCTTCCAAAGCTGGCTGCTGATATTGCCGTTATAGCAGGGCGTACCTGTTCCGTCGGCATAGTGAAGAGCCTCACGGAATCCCTTGCCGGTCAGTCCCGTCAGCCAGCCATGTAGGTCATAGCTGTAGCTTGTCGTTCCGGCATTGCCGTTCCGAGTCAAAGAAGACATCCTGCCTAATCCGTCGTATGCCAGCGATTTGATGCGCCGTGTATTCTGGCTGCCGCCATTAGTAGCGAGCGTAAGGTCGGTATATTGCAGCAGCCTTGTGCCCGGATAGTAACTATGAGTCTGATTGCCGGAAACTTTTTCGGTGAGAGAGTTTCCCGTACAGGTATATTCCTTGAAAGTCGTAGAAATAATATCCCCGCAATAGTTATATTCGTTATGACCCTCAGAAACGGCACTTCCAAGAGTAATCATGCGAACATCACTCTGCCGACCTTTATCGTCGTAGGAAATGGCTGACAGCAACGGCTCCTGATTGCTGGCAATCTGGAAAATTCCTGTCGGCATGGACGTTGCCGTTTTGCCGGCAATGGAAGAAAGCCGCTCCAAAGCTGCCGTCGGGAACTTGCTGACATACAGGCGCAAGTAGTCATAACTGTCATAATAATTGACGGTCTCTATTGTCGGCGATGAGATATATCCGGGGTGAGATAGGGTATATCCGGTATTATTCCATCCCGTACCGGAAGTGTTGTAAGTGGCTGTATTCACAATACTGTTCCTTACACAGTATATACACAATCCCTGTATAACCTGTCTGCCGAACTTGTCATAAAGGAAAAAACGGTATTTTTGAGGATTCTGGCTTCTTAGTCGTGCGTCCTGCATAAATATCATCCGGTCGGCATCGTCATACCAGTACTGCTCGAAATCACAGCCGGGAAGAATCTTCTTTACCAAACGGCCGCGTTCGTCATAGCGGTATTCATAGGCATATTTGGCTTTATATCCGGCCCGCTGATACATAGGAGAAAGAACGAAACGCAGTTGTCCGAGGTCATTATATACATAATAGGTATCCAGATTTTCTGTCGGGACTACGCCTTCTCTGCGTTCCATAATTTTTTGACCTGCCTTGTCTTTATAGACTGTCACGCTATGACCGTCTTCATCTGTTGAAGTTTCAGTATTGAGCGATCCTGCTTCATAATATCCGTCTTCGGACAGAGAGTATCCGGTGCCTAATGGCGCCCGATACAGTTTGACCTCCCCAGCAACGTTACTTCCGAATGTCAGGGTGCTGCTCTTATGATTGGATTTCCAGGCTTCTCCGGCATTCTCCGTTCCCACAGTACGGTCAAGTGCATCGTATGTCTGTGAAACGTATCCGCCCGATTCTCCATATTGTGAAACTGAAGCAGCAGAGAAACTGCTTTCATCTGCCAACTGTGTCCCATTAGGCGTCTGACCACCCACAACGGGCATCCACTGGTGCTGCTCCCTGCCCTTTGCGTCGTATGTGACAAGGGAATAGAGATAGTTTCCGCTACTGTTCCGCCCGCCTTCGGCGCTGAGAGAAGGGCGACCCAATCCGTCCCCATACGAATAGGAAGAAATGGCGGAAGTTCCTGAAGCGTCCAGGCACAGAGATGTCTTCACGTAATTACTTGACGGATCAATAGCATTGGGGGATTTGCAATAATTGTAGGAAAACAGTTGTAACTGACCACTTGCATCGCTGATGCCGGATAAGCGTCCGTCAGAGTATTGGTAAGACTGGCTGTAACCGAACGGATTGGTTTGCTCGGTGAGACCTAATACCGGATCGACGCTATATAATGCAGTGAGCTGGTCGGTTCCGTTCTGCCCCTGAGATATCCGACTCGGATTTCCGTAATTATCCCATGAGAGAGTGTATAAATCAGTTCCGTTGAGGAGAATCTCTTGGGGATGCCCACCCTGATAGGAGGAGTATCTGCAACGCTCGACATACGGTTCATTACCGACTGCATTCAGGATGCGATAAGGATAATTCCAACAACGTGAACTGTCCCAAATATATTCGATTTTTTCTTTTGAAACTACTTGTGACCCATTTTTGCGGACAGTAGTTACTGGCGTAGTCACATCGTTGCAGTCATAAAGGTGACTGTACATCTCTGACTCAGGGTAGTCGAACGAGTAGGTATAGGATGTAGTCCAGTTTCTTCCATCGCTGTTGTTGAAGGAAACGGTTCTTGGACTCTTGGTTCGGAGGGAATCATCATAGGTGTAATATTCCGTATGGGTTACACCAGTCTGATGATCCGTCTCAGTTTTAGACAGGAGACGGAAGAATGTGCTACATCCCATAACTCCACAATATGATATTCGCGCATATTCTTCAGGAAAAATATTTTGTTCCATATAATTGTTATCAGTAGATGAAAAAACACGGCATCCTAACTGCAAAGTGTCAACATCTACTATCGAGCTATAATTGTAGGTTTCTGTTTTTAATAAAGTTGTATCACTCAAGTAATATTCGGTTCTTAAAGGCAGTGAGGAACCAGACCCTTCATCGTAAGAAGATTGTCTGGCCATATTGGGATGCCTGTCTGTATATGAATCGTGTGCCTCATGACTTATTCCTTTTTGGTAATAATGTACAATACTGTCACCATTAAGAAACGTTTCTGTGACTATGTTATAATGGACTCCGGACCCATTATATGATGACATAGGGAAAACGGGAGAAGACAATAAATTATAGCGTAGTCTCTCATGCGCGATATGTTGATTTTCGGAAGTAACAGAAACTGATTCTATATAGTATGAATCGTAATGCATATAATCTTCAGGGTTGCTCTGGTAAACTTCACCCTGATAACCGAATCGCCTCAGGGTTTGTAGTCGTGACATCTTATTGTAATTGGCAATCTCTTTGATTCGCAACCCACCTGCTGTGCCGTTATCAGCTTTGTTAAGTTCGTAAGAAAAGCGGGTATATCCTCCTGTCGGGTACTTCATTTGCCGCAAAGTTCCTGTTTGGGCATACTCTAATTCAGGAGTCCTGTCTGCTGAAATATTTCTCAATGAATCAAAAGTCCAGTGATAAAAAACAGTTGGCGTGACACCATGATAATAAATGCGAAGACAACTGTCCATCACATTGTAAGGAACGTGTAATTTACTCGTTTTTCCATTAAAATAGCCCCAATAGTCACTTTGGCATTTTGATTTCTGAACATAATTGTCATATGAGATCAAAGGGGGAATTTCATATGTCGTATTATATAAAAGCTCGTATTTGCCAGTACTGCTGTCAGTCACAGAAGATAGCAATAACCTGCAAGTATAGATATTTCGCGTTGAACCTATATATGAACCCGCCAAACTAACAGTTTTCGATGTAACGCCCGTTGCAGATTTCACTTCTATTTGTGATAGTCTTGCGTTTGGCAGATCCTTACGGTCTGTTGAATATGTAAAGTTTATAATACCACCTTTCCATCTGATCTGCTTCACAAGTTGCTGCGTATGTACATATTTGGTATTTACTGGTTGACGAACGGCATCGAACTTATCTTCTTCTCCACCCCCTGGTGCTGGTTTGCGATAAATTCCAGCCTTTACACACTCGGAGTAGCTACAGGAAATGAAGGCAAGTTCCTTTTCATACGTTAAAGTAATGGTGTCCGTTGGTAAGCAAATTCTTGACAGATGCCAAGCTGATACATTATCGACTGCATTCCCGTCATCGGCGACACCGGTATATTCTTCCTTGTCAAAATAATATTCTGTACCATCTGTATCCAGAATATAGAAAGAATGTACAAATGGAAGTATGCAAATAGGTTCATAGGGTAAAGTAATATACTGTTTTCTATTTGAAGAGTACCTGAAAATACCAGACTTCCCTGCAAAAGAGTAGGAAAAACGATCCGCCTCAGTATCACTTTGCTGGGAATTATGATTAAAAAGATATCCAATTAATTCAAGAGGATAATTTTGGGCAAGGCTGTCTATGTAAGCTTCTGTCGGCCAGCCATACATGCCAGGTGTTAAAAGATCATCCGGCACATCCATAATGGTCCGGCTGATAGTCCCTCCGGCATTCAGCGACCAGCCCAAACCGACAGAGGTTGCGATTTCATCCACTTTAATGCCAGATGCATGATAATCCAGACTAATAGGTAGGGTATAGTTCCCCACTTGTATGTCGTAAATAGGAATGCTGATTTGCGGAACTCCGCTGGCAAGACTGACTGGATATTCGCCAAAACGGGCTAAGGCTGCTGCATTAGGTGAGGCCGGTATGATATGCTCCAGATAGGGAGACGTTTCTTCGTCTGCTATCAGGGGGAATGCAATCAGCATTCTAAGTATCAGTAGTGATAATATATATTTATTCATGAGATTATGCGATAATATTAGAGGCTAAAATGGGAATAATTCAGATGATTATTTCTGAAACTTTAAAAGTTTCTCTTCATCTGAGAATCGGATATATAAGACAAGCGTTTGACCGAAAGGTTGGGTTTTATACACCAGTTGTTCTGTATATTCTCCCGCTTCAAGGGAAGAATGGACAGATGATGCCAGACAAGTGCCGAGGATATCATACAAAGAAAAAGAAACCGGACCGGATTCTGAAAGTGTATAGTGTAACTCCAGACTCTTTGAACCAGAAGAATGTGTATATTCAATTCGGATAGGGAATGAATTCTCTCTACCGGAAATTTCTTCCTCTTGTGGGTCGCCTACGCCCTGTGTAAGCTGTTGGGTTTGTATATATTCATTCTCCGGGTCTTCAGACAGATCCTCCATTTGTGCTTCCGGCAAACAAAGGAATGCCGTCTGGAAATGAGATAGTGTGTCAGTTCCTGAAACTGTCTTACTTTCGCAGACTTCCCAAATCGGGTAACGGTTTCCGGCATGATACCACCTATACCGGTCCTCAATCAGCAAAGGTGCCGCAAGGGTATCCAGAATTTGAATCACAGTATCGATATCTGTAAAACATACTTGAGGCATGCTTTTGTTGGAAACAATTCTTCGGAATTCAGAATGCTGATGCACACGCAAGATATTCGAAATCGTATCCTCTCCGTCCGTCAATTTCCCGTATGCATCCGCTACTGTATAGTTCCGTCCCCATATTCCAATATGCCGACGTTGCCCGTATTGCCCATGGCCGGCAAAAACACCTCCAATACTGTCTTCATAGGCAAACGGGAACGACATTTGAAGGATGGGAATATCATAATGAATCTCTGTTGATCGGTTCTCGAAGCCCATACACAGAATACTATCCCCGATGTTCTTATACTGGTACATAGTCTCATGCTCCAGGCAGATCATTGTATCTCCCTGCTGCCTGTAACTTTGAATATAATACTGACTTTCCGTACTGAAAGGAGGGCAATCCCAATATTGAGACTCCCCTCTTCCTCCTATATTGTTATATCCGATCTGCACTTTGTAAAGTCCGTCTCCATCGCGATAAGCATTAAGAGTAGAAGTTAGTGATTGCTGACACAGAACATTCGTGCAAACGGATAAAATAATCAATATGTTTAATACGCTTCTCATAAAATAACTTCAGCTAGAAATGTCGCTGCAAAGGTCGGAAATATTTGCGACGAGTGCAAGAAAAATCCCATACTTTTTTAAGAGTTATGTGATTTTAACATTTGACTCCTTCCAGTTTTGTTTCATTATTCGATTACAAGGGTTCCGACATAGGTTGCGGAATTGATGACAACCTCTATTTGGTAACTGCCGGAAGGCAATGTGCCTAAAAGGACCTCATAGCTTCCATCTTCATCAAATGCAGTTGTTCCTTCGCTAACAATATTCTCGTCTTCGTCATATATACTATACGAGAAAGACGTGTTCGGAATGGAATAAACAAATGTCAGCAGACTTTCCGCCTCATCGTAGTCTGCTGTTAAAACAATGTTGCTTGGGGATCGATGAGGGCCAGAGTGTGTAATATCTGGGCGAAAAGTTATTGGTATTTCTTCTGCCATAACCATCGAAAACATAACTAACAGGCCAAAGGCGATAAACAATACTTTTTTCATAAGGGATTATTTTTTGTTGTTGATATGATTTTTCGGCGGCAAAGGTATTGAGAAATCGAAAGAACGCCAAGAAAAAGCCGTTTCAAGTAGTTTCACGAATTGTTAAATAATTCTAACGAAATGGCTTGAAACGGCTTTTTCTTGGTAAAATTCCTATTTTTACGTATATTTGCGCCGTAAAATAATCCCTATGACAAATAAACACTTTCTTTTCTTCGTTTTGCTATTTTTCTTCATGGTGTCGTGCCATGATGACAGTTTGCTTCACAAAATGGAGCAGATTAAGTCTGTTGGTAATGAAGATCCTCGTCTCGCTATGGCGATGTACGACTCCATCCAAACCTCGGTGGAAAACAGTTCGGAATACATTCGGATGAAAGGAGTGATGCTCGAAATGCGGCTACGGGACAAAGCTTATTGGGATGCCACAACAAGCGATTCAGCTCAGATTATTACTGCCTACTTCGACAAACACGGCAAAGGAACGGATGCTGCAGAAGCTCATTATTATGCCGGAAGTGCCTATCGGGACCTCAAAGATATGCCCAATGCACTTAAACACTTCCTGAAAGCGGAAGAACTTTTGAATGATGAGAATAATTGCGACTCGTTGCTGCTTAGCAACACCTATTCGAATCTTGCTTATGTCTATTTAAGTGTGCAAGACTATAATAGTTCCCTTAAGATGGCGCTGCGGGAATATGATATTGATAAAAGGATTCATAACCTCAACATTATTCCAATTCTAAGGATAGGTGAGACTTATTTACGAATGAATTGTAAAGATCTTGCTTTTAACTATTATAAAGAGGCCTTAGATTCTGCCTATTCGAATCTTACTGCCAATGAATATGCAGGATTAGGAGATTTATTGTACGAGCTCTCTTTTTTGAAAAAAGAGAATGCCGCTGACAGCTGTTTTGCACTAATCAGAAAATTGAGAGCCCAAGTACCGCTTCAATGTCTTTCCGAATACTATATTTTAAAGAATGAGATCGATTCTGCTATTGTATGTTACAAGCACATTACGGAAGAAACGCAGAGTTTGGATCTACTGTTTGATGCCTACAAAAACCTGTATTACTCCCACTATCGGAAAGGCAATCAAGACAGCATCTGCAAATATGCCGCTCTTTATATACAAATAAGCGATTCCATTGATTTCGGCAAACGTCAGGAACTGGCTGCAACCGTAAACAACCAGTATCATTATTACCGGAACGCAGAGGAAGAGGCCAAGATTAAGGAAGAGAATATGAGGTTCCGGCTCTGGCTGTATATTATAATAGGAGGAACGGTGGTGCTGGTGCTTCTTTTTTCGCTGTTTTACATGAAGAAAAAGAACAAGTATCTGAAAGAAGCACTACTGCTGACTGAGGAACTGACTCATTCAAAGAAACTGCTTGCAGCTACGAAATCGAAACTGGAGAACACAAACAAGGAAATAGCCGATTACGAACGCGAACTGAAGGAGAAAGAACAACGGCTGCTTGAAAAGCTGGAGGAAAACAAGCGGTTCATTTTGCTGCTGCATAAAGCCGACTTGGAGGAACATGCAGAGGATGTTGTGCTAGCTATCAAGAAGGCGTCTGAAGGGCAATACAGCTTGACGGATAAGGAGTGGCAACGCTTTTATCGGGCCGTAGATGAACTGCAACCTGATCTTGCCCAGAAAATGTCGGAGCATCTGGGCCGCTTCACGGAGCAGCAACAGCAGGTCTGCTACCTGATGAGCGTCGGCCTAAGCAACAAACAGATTGAGAACCTTACAGGACTTTCGCACGCCACCACGTGGCGATGGACCAAGAAAATGGACTGGTTAGGGAAATAGCTCAAACAAATGAATAGAAATAGGGTGACCGGAGATCACCCTATTTCTATATATAATAATGTGTGGTGCATTACTGGATGCCGAGTTCCTTCTTAACGAGCGGAAGGATATCGATGCACTGGGTAGGGCTGAAGTAGAGAATATTGCCCTGCGAGAGATCGAAGATATAGGTGAAGCCTTCCTTTTCGCCAACGGCCTGAATGGCTTTGTTGATCTTCTCGATGATAGGAGCCACTTTGGTCTGCTGTTGCTGCTGCAAATCCTTGGCAGCCATTTCGCGGAAGTTCTGGATGCGCTGCTGGAGCTGGTCGATTTCCTGTGCACGAGCCTCGGCGATATTCTTTTCGAGCTTCTCCTGCTCGGCAAGGTAGTCGTTCACTTTCTTCTGATATTCGTCGCCCATCTTCGAGAGTTCGGTCTCGTACTTGGCCTGAAGGTCTTCCATTTCTTTCTGAACCTGAGCACGCTCAGGCATAGCCTCGAATACTTCGCCCATATTGATGTTGCCAAACTTCTGGGCAGATGCAGTGGTAACAGCCATCAGGGCGCACACTGCCAAAATCAAGATTTTCTTCATTTTGATGTAAGTTGTTTAGATTATATTATTATTTTGCTTTTTCGTTTTAGTAGCCTAATTTGCTTAATACTTCTTTCGAGATATCGATTTTCGGGCTGGCGAAGATGACCGATTCTGCTGAAGAGCGGTCGATGACCATCGAATAGTTGTTGCGTTCGGCAATCTCCTTGACGGCATTGTAGATATCATCCTGAATATGTCCGACCAGGGAATTGCGCTTCTGGTATAGTTCGCCTTCAGGTCCGAAGTACTTCAGACGAAGATCCTGCACCTCCTTTTCCTTAGCCACGATGGCATTCTCTTTGGCAGTTTTCTGATCGGCAGTCAGGAACACCATATCTGCCTGATACTGCTTGTACATCGATTCGGCTTCGGCAGCCAAAGCCTCCACCTCACTTTGCCAACGCTTCGAAATCTGATCGAGCTGTTCGTTGGCCATTTCATATTGCGGGATCTTGCTTAAAATACGATCCATGTCGATAAAGGCATACTTCTGAGCGTATGCGCTCATGCTGCAAATTACTGCCAGAAGGCAAGTCATAAAAATCTTTTTCATAATATTGAGCATTTTAAGTTGTTGCACTATTAAGACCCGATTTTGCGGGTTCGGTTTAAAATGGGTCGCCGTCAGACCTGACTTAGAACTCCTGACCGATCACGAAATGGAAGTTGGAACCCGAATTGGATTTCGAGCCGAAGGTCTCGTCGAAGCCATAGCCCCAGTCGATGCCCAGCATACCGATCATCGGGAGGAAGATGCGGACGCCGGCGCCCAGCGAACGTTTCAGGGCAAACGGGTTGAAATACTTGAAGTCGGTCCACGCATTACCCGCTTCGGCGAACATCAGACCATAGATGGTGCTCGATGATTCCAGCATGAACGGGTAGCGGAGTTCAGCTACGAAACGCGCGTAGCAGGTGGCCACATCGCTATAGCTGGAGGTAAGGGCACCGTTTTCATAGCCACGCAGCGGAATATACTCCGTGATGTAGCTCGAAGAATAGTAGGAGTTGCCGTCACCGCCCATGTAGTAGCTGTCGAAAGGCGATACCTTATTCTTATTATAATGTCCGAGGAAGCCCATATCCGAACGGGTATGGAACACCAGCGTGTGGGTGCCCGAAGTGAGTGGCGTGAAAGTCTTGGTCGAGAACTTCACCTTATAGAACTCCAGCCATTTCATCTTCTCCTTCGAATACTTGTCCTGACGAGCCAGTTTGCTGTTGTCCTGGAAGAGCGAATAAGGAGGCGCCAACTCTACATCGAGCGTGAAGGTGGAACCTTTACGCGTATAATAAGGGTTGTCGATAGAGTTGCGCGAGAGTACACTTTCGATGGAAAGACTGTTCGAGGTACCGTTCGAAACCGGGAAGTACTGCCAATCCTTCAGAATATAGACGTGGTAGTTCAACGAGGTCTGCAACGTGAAATAGTCGTCCGGCCAGCTGAGACGTTTACCGAAGCCCACCGAAGCACCGATCATCTGAATCGACTTGTCCGGGTCGATGGCATACTCGTAGTAGCTGGAATTACCGTAACCGCCATAGCCGCCATAATACGAACCATAGTACGAATTATAGTAGTTGTTGTAATAATTCGAATTATAGTAGTTTGAGTTGATATCCGACTGGCGCGAATAGAAGAGCGAAACACTCAGCGAATTCGGGCGCTTGCCACCGAACCAGGGGTTGATATACTGCATCGAGTAGCTCTGATAGTAACGGGCATTCGTCTGTGCCGAAATGGTGAAGGTCTCACCCTCGCCCGAAGGATAAATGCCGTGATAGCGTTCCGGATGGAAAAGGTCCTTCATCGAGATGTTCGTAAGTTTCAGCGATATTCGTCCGATCAGACCTGTCGAGCCCCAACCTAACGAGAACTCTACCTGGTCGTTTGCCTTCGACTCCAAGTCGTAGATGATATCCACCGTACCGTCTTCCTGCGGTTCCGGTCTCGGGCTCATCTTTTCCGGGTCGAAGTGTCCGGTTTGTGCCAGTTCGCGTGCCGAACGGATCAGGTCGGTCTTTGAGAAAAGTTCGCCCGGGCGTGTGCGCAATTCGCGACGCACCACGTGTTCGTACAAGCGGTCGTTGCCGTTGATGACAACGCGGTTGATATGTGCCTGCGGACCTTCTGTCACGCGCAATTCCAGATCCACGCTGTCGCCTTCGATATTCACTTCGATAGGTTCCATGCGGAAGAAGAGGTAGCCCTGATCCATGTAGAGCGTGCCGATACCGTCCTCATCCTGATTGATGCGCTTGTCGAGTTTCACTTGGTTATACACGTCACCCTTCTGCATTTGCAGATAATTCATAATGGTGCGCGTATCCTCCACCGAGTTACCCACGATTTCGATGTTTCGGATGTAGTAGCGTGGACCTTCCTCCACTTTCAGGGCAATATCAACGTGCTTGTCGTCGTATTTGCCGACACTATCCGAAACAATACGTGCATCGCGGAAGCCCAGTTCGTGATATTTCTCGATCAGCGCCTTCTTGTCGGCCTTATAGAGGTCGTCGGTGAACTTCTTGGCGCGGAACATATTGTACCACTTATGACGCGCATTGGTCTTCTTCATTGCACGGTTGGCACCGCGATAGGTCATGTAGTTCTTCTTGAAAGGAGGCCAGATACGTACTCCCACCGAATCCCAGTAAGCCAAGCCGTCGATACGCAACTCGTGGATTTTCACCTTTTCGTGCTTATCGACATATATGGTCAGATCGACCATGTTCTCGCCCACCTCCGAGTCGGTTTGGTAGATTTCGACATCGGCATTTTTATAGCCTTTGTCGTCATAATAGCGCTTGATGATCTTCTTGGCTCGGTCGAGAATATTGGGCGTCACCTGACTGCCTTTAGCCACACCCATCTGCAGGTCCAGGTCCTCGCGTTCGCTTTTCTTCACGCCATCGTATTCGATATTGGCAATGCGCGGACGCTGGGTGAGCGCAATCTTGATCCAGCACTCGTCGCCATAGGTCTTCTCGAGAGTGATGCGGACATCGCTGAACAATCCCTGACGCCAGAAGCGTTTGTTGGCAGCCGTTATCTCGTCGCCCGGAACGGTGATCTTTTGTCCAACAGAAAGCCCCGAGAACCCGATAATCACATAGTCCTCGTAGTTGTCGGCACCGGTTACTTCAATATCCTTGATGGTATATTTGCGGGGAGTCTTCCAGTTGACAGTAGGGTTGAAGATCGTGTCGTTGGCCTGTTCCAATGCCATCGACAAGGTTGTAGTCATGATCAGTGCGATCAGCAGACAAAATTTCTTCATCGATTATAGTAACTTTTCTTTTTCTTCTTCCTGAATTTGTGCGGAGGTTTTGCCGAAGCGGCGTTCGCGGTTCTGGAACTCTACGATGGCATCATAGATGTCGGCCTTCGTGAAGTCCGGCCAGAAAATAGGTGTGAAATACATTTCTGCGTAAGCCATCTGCCAGAGCAGGTAGTTCGAAATACGCTCTTCGCCACCGGTACGGATCAGCAGGTCAGGATCCGGGTAGTTCCGGGTGTCGAGGTTGCGCGAAATATCCTCTTCGGTAATGTCTTCGGGCTTCATTTCGCCTTTGGCCACTTTCTCGGCAATAGCACGCACGGAACGGGTGATCTCGTCGCGGCTGCCATAGTTGAAAGCCACAATCATCGTATAGTTCTGGCCTTGACTGGTCGATGCTATTACTTCATTGGTGACGCGTAATGCCTCTTCCGGCATGCGGCTGATATCGCCGATGAACTCCAGACGTGCACCCATCTCGATCATGTTCTGCTCTTCGCTCTTCAGTCCCCAGGCAATGAGGTTCATCAGCGCATCGACCTCTTCCTTCGGACGGTTCCAGTTTTCGGTCGAGAACGAATAGACGGTCACGTATTTCACGCCCACTTCCTGAATCGCCCTCATGATGCGACGCAAAGCTTCGAGTCCTTCACGATGTCCGGCAGAGCGTTCCAATCCACGCTGTTTTGCCCAACGTCCGTTACCGTCCATGATGATAGCAATGTGCTTCGGCAGACGGGTTTTGTCTATTTGATCGAGAGTAGCCATATATTGTAGAATGTATTAGTTTACTATATTAAAATGAGTTCTGGTTCTTGCATTCTAAGCAACGTTCCTTGAAGCAGAACGTAACGCTCATCATGATCGAACCGATCCAGTCGGTATTGACGGCTCCGACAGTCCCCACACCATAGGGATCGGCAATGCCATCCACCTTATCACCGAAGGTTTTGGTCCAAAGGGCGGTGAGCTGCAAGTCCCAGCGTGGAGCCATTTTCCACTTCACACCCAAACCTAACGGGATGGCCAGGGCAGCAGTGGTTTTAGTGTCCTCTGTGATGCCCTCGTAGGTCGAACCTGTTGAGAACCCGAAGCCCAATCCGGCTGTCAGGAACGGAGCCAGACGTTTCTTTTCCCGATAGTCGCTGCCCCAGCCGTAGTTCCAGAACGAGAACTCCGGACGGAATCCCAGTTGCCAGTATTGGCGGTCGAACTTCCAGCGTGTACCGCCGGGAAAGGCATTGTCGAAGTCCTTGCTGTCGCCGTCCAGTCCTGTGGTCGAAAAATCGACCGCTACCGACCAACGCAGATTCAGGTTGTATCTGAACAGCAGCTCGGCTGCCAGCGAGGGGCTGTACAAGGCGCTGCTTCGGTTCACGTCACCATAGCCCCAGCCGGTTCCCAGACCACCTCCGATTTCGTACATGTATTCCTTCTCCTGCGCATAGAGCGAGGAGCCAAGAATCAGCATGCCGAGCATCAGAAGGAATGACTTCATAGGAGATAGAGACTTGTATTAACGTGCCTGTTCGAAAGTGAGGTCCTGCAGCTGACCGCCCTGAATGGTGCTGCGCTGGTTGCCGTTCTCGTCGATGCCGCCAAAGAAGTACATGAAGTAGTTCTTCGGATTATAGAAAGCCGAGTGGCAGGCCATCGGATTGATTTTATAGGTATCGGCATACTGGGGGAACTCGCGATAGAGTTTCTTCCAGGTCACACCGCAGTTCTGGCTGAAGTAGAGGGTATCGGTCACATAGCCGTTCTCCATCAGGCCGGGTTGCATAATCCACAACGAACCGGGTTCTTCCACATCGAGCGTATAGGGAATGATGCAGGCATCCTTCATCGGGGGCAGGGTGTTCTGCGGAAACTCTGCCCACGTCGAACCGTCGCTGCTCCAGGTGCTCGAAAGAAGCTTGCCGTCGGCATCGTAGCCGCCGGAAATATAGAGGCGTGAGGTGGTGTTGCCCTTCGAAGGCTTGGCTGCCGTTGCCAGCGGACGCGTATAACCGCCCACAGGGAAGCCGGCGGGAAGTTTCGAAGAGAGCGAGTCGCCGGAAACCAGTGTCGTGTCTAAACGCCAGGCAGCGCTGTCTTTCGTCAGACGTGCGAAATGAAGTTCGTCGTTCTGGCTGACAATCGCGCAAAGATGCTCTTGGTATTGGTCGTCCGTCGCGCTGCTCGGTGTTTTGCTGATGGCCAGTTGTGCCCCTAACAGGTTGACGAACTTGAAGTCGCTGTAAGCCGTTGTCCAGGTGGCACCGTCGGACGACGAAAGAATCGTGCTGTCGGCACCTACGGCATAGAGGGCATCGTTCCAGTTCAAGAGCGAACCCAACTGCAAGGCGCTGGGGGAGGTGACCGTCTGTGCAGCACTCCACGATGTGACATCGCCCGTCAGGTCGGCGCTTCTCACTTCCTGTCCTGTGCTCAGCGACGTAAACCAGTAGAGGGTGTTGCCGATGGTATCGACGCGCTGGTCGGTAACGTCAGACATATCGAACAGATCCGACTCAGCCACGTACTTCCATCGGATGGTATCGGTGGCACACTGGTGCACATTCATCTTCACGAAATAGCTCTTGTTGGTGTTGCGGTCTTGGGCAATCACTTCCAGACGGGTGACGGCGTAGTCGTCGAACCACACGATCTGGGTGTCCGAGTAATTGACCGTCTTCTGCAGCACCATCGCAGAATCATACTGGTAGAAAATGACCGAATAGGGAGCCGAATACGAAAGCGTGATCTTGATCGAATCGGCAATGGAACCCAAAGGAAGGGAATCGCGGTTGAAGATAATACCGGCAGGCTGCGAATATTCGTTCTTCTCCCATGTTGAACGCCACGTTTCGATCAAATCGGGATCGGAGGTGCCCAGTTGGTCGATGGTGAACGAATAGCTGGAGAGATTCGAGCAGACTTTCGAGTTGGCGGCAAGCGTCATCGAAGTCACCAGACAGTTCGAATAGTCGGTGATGACCGTTTCCGAATTATTATCGTCGAAGCAGGCAGTCAGAAGCGTGCTCAGGACCAGCGTGCTGAGTACGGTTCGGCTTATTTGTGTAATGTTCTTTGTCATTCTTACTAAAATTGCGGGTGCGAAGATACGTATTTTTCACGACATTTTTCCCTTTTTAAAGGTATATTTATCATAATTTAGCGCTTTTTTTGAAAAGTTGGCTGCTTTTTTAGGTTTTGTTATCATTTTTTTGAAAGATTTTCTCTATCTTCGCGTCCGAATTTACGTCTTAAAGCCCGTTTGATGAAGAATACAATCGAAATTTTGCGCAAGGTATTATCCCCGCTGTACGATGCCGGCGAGGTGAAGGCGATTACACGGCTTTTACTGGAAGAAATTTGCGGCCTGACTTACGCGCAAATTCTCCTCAACGAGGGAACAAAAAAACTGCCTCGGGAACAAGCTGAAATTTTGGAGCAATATGCACAGCGTCTGGCGAAGGGAGAACCCGTCCAGCAGGTGATGGGCTACACCTGGTTTCGCGGAAGGAAATTCAAGGTGAACCGCGATGTGCTGGTGCCTCGTCCGGAGACCGGAGAACTGGTTCAAAAGGTGGTTGATAACTTCGTGAATAAGTCAGGGATAACTCTTCTGGACATCGGTACGGGAAGTGGTTGTATCGCCCTCTCTTTAGCCGCAGAAATCAACCATTCGTTCATAACTGCCATCGATTTATCAACAGCAGCGTTGAAAACTGCGCAGGAGAATGCCAAGGAACTTAATATCAGCAATATAGAGTTTGTGCAGGCAGATATCCTGAAGCTGGCGGAAAATGCAGATATCAACCGGTTATCAACATTCGATGCCATCGTGAGCAATCCTCCGTATATTTGTCAGCATGAGGCTGTGGATATGTCGAAAAACGTGTTGGATTATGAACCGTCGATGGCGTTGTTCGTTCCGGACGATGATCCGCTGCTGTTTTATCGCGCCATCGGGCAATATGCGCAGCAATGTCTGAAAAACGGAGGAAAACTCTTCTTCGAAATCAACGAAGCCTACGGACAGGAGGTCTGCCGTCTGCTGGAATCACAAAGTTATCAACAGGTGCAGCTGCATCAGGATCAGTTTGGCAAAGACCGGTTTGTATTGGCTGAGAAAAATAATTCACTATGACCTACGAACAAGCATTGAATCGGGCAGCCTCTTATTGCAGCAAAGCTGAAAGGGCTCCGCAAGAAGTGAGGGAAAAACTGCAGGCGTGGGAGGTGAGCGAAAGCGAGACGGATAGAATCCTCCAGTGGCTGAAGGACGAGCATTTCCTCTCGGAAGAGCGTTTCGTGCATGCTTTCGTGAACGATAAGTTTACCTACGACCGATGGGGGCGCATCAAAATCACTTATGCGTTGCGTCAGAAAGGGTTGTCGGGAGCCTTGGTGCAGAACACTCTCGACGATGTTATCGACGAAGAGAAATATGTGGAAACGCTGACCGATCTGTTGCGTGGAAAGATGCGGGGGATGACGAAGCCTATCGGTCCCAAAGACCGCGCCAAGTTGTACCGGTTTGCGGCTTCGCGCGGCTTCGAAACCGGAGTGTGTGCCCAAGCGTTGCAAAGACTGCAAGTGTCTGACTGCGATGAGGAATAAGTGGTTCTGGAAGTGCGTGGACATACTAACGGTCGATAGTTGCCGTTGCTGCGGAAACGAACTGCTGGAAGGGGAGGAGCTGGTGTGCCTGGAGTGCCAGATGCACTTCCCGTTGGTCGATAGCGCCCAAGAGCAGACCCCGCTTTGGCAGTTGATGGTGGGTAAGGTTCCGTTCCGTCACGCTACCACGCTGGCTTACTATCAGCCTCACGATGCTTTCGCCCGACTGATTCAGGATGCCAAGTTCAGGGGACAGCCCTACACGAACAGCTTTCTTACCCGATTGCTCTTACAGCAGCTGGAAGGTAGCGGCTGGCCTTACGACATCGACCTGATTATGCCGGTTCCGATGCATTGGCTGCGCTTCTTAAAGCGCGGATACAACCAGGTTTCACCCATCGTACACACGTTGAGTGAAGTCTGGCACGTGCCCTACGAGAAGCGTTGTCTGGTGCGAAAGCGGTATGTGAAGTCGCAGTTGAAAGCCAATGGGGAAGAGCGCCTTCGAAACGAAGCCGGCACTTTCCGCATTCGTCATCCGGAACGGCTGCAAGGCAAGCATATTCTGTTGGTCGATGACGTAAGTACCACAGGCTCCACTCTCTTGGCTTGTGCCGACGCTCTGCTCCAAGTCGAAGGTGTCAGCATCAGTTTTCTCACGCTTGGATTGACGTTGCATATATAACATCATTAATTTTGTTTGTTTTTGATATAAAAATCGAAAAAAAAGGATTGTTTTTATAATAATTTTTCAAAAAAAAGATCGAATTTGTTTGCTTTATTCAAAAAAGTCGTACATTTGCACCGACTTCATTAGAAGTTAACATCTTTTTATTTGCTCACTTTCCAGAACGAACTACCACCTCGAATCGGATATTACGAGCAATACTAAAAACGGAGGAGCTGTGCCTTATGGCGCAGAATGTCCATTCGTTTTTAGAGGCTGTGGTAGGCCTGTTCTGGAAATGGCGTTCTGCGCCGTTTTTTTGTTTCTGACTGGCTGAAAACCACTTTATGTCTAACTAAAAAAATAAAAAGATGAAAAAGATTCTCATTCTTTTTGCTTTTGCCCTGATGCTATGCACAGCCGCTCAGGCAAAGCGTGTCGGTGTCTATTGCTTTTTTGCCGACAATGGAGAACAGTTGTACGAGGATGAAAACATCCAGTTGTACGTTGGTAAGCTTGCAGACGGCCAGTCAGTCGGCAATGGGGCTAAAGGTACGAGTTCAAAATCCGGGGGCAAAACCGGTGTTGTCATTGTGAACAAGACCAACAAAGTCATTTACATCGACAAAGCCAACAGTTTCTTCACCTTGAATGGTGAAACCAAATCGTATTTCCAGAATGCTGCCTATAGCACCGGACAATCTACCAGTACCGGAGCATCCATGAATATGGGCGGTCTTGCAAAGTCAATGGGGATCGGAGGAGTGGCAGGTGGTGCTTTGTCCGGCCTTACTGTGGGCGGAGGATCCACAGCTACCAACACCACAACCATTTTCGAACAGCGTGTTATCGGTATTGCGCCGGGCACGGCTCAGGTACTGACCGAGGTGAGCACCCGAAAGAGTCTCTCGGAAGCGTATATCAAGGGAGGAGGTGACGGTTTAAGCAAGGCTACGTTCAATTCGCCCCGTGAAAAGCTACGTTTAGGAGCGGCTCGCCATTATACTGCTTATCAGTCTCCGCTTTCTGTCAAGGCTTCCATCAAATATTCATTGAAAGAGACCTTTGAAGAAGAATCCTCGGTTATGGCAACGGCGGGCAACTTCATCGAACATATTGTCATCGATAATCACAAAGGATTGAAAGATGCCGGAGCTGACCTTCGCTATTGTGCTCCATACCGTGAGAAAAACTGCTGTGCCTATAAGGCGAATACTAACAAGGCCCTTGTGGTTTCGCTTTGTGTTGGTGGAGGAATAGTTTTGATGACTGAATTTGTTTTATTGATGTATGTAGCAGCTACGTCAGGCTCTTGAGCATAATCTTCTATCATTGTCTAGAAATCTGCATAGGGGTGTGTCAAAATTGAAGGAAGTGCGTTTGCGCAGAAATTGTTCAAATCTATCAAAAATCTTTCAATCTGTATCAGCAAATTGATTTGTAAGATTTGTTTTTGATTTGTGTGATTTCTCGCCTAAAGGACGACTGAATTTCCATTTTGACACACCCTCACTAACTTAAAAACGGGTGTTCTCAAAAGCCTCCTGAAACCTCCAATTTTGGAAGTTGAAAGCGAATGCTGGCCTTGTTTTTATACTTTTTCCCTTGTTTTTCCGAAGTTTTTACCATAAAGGGCTGTTATTTCAAAAAAAATAGTTATATTTGCGCACAAAACAAATAGCAAATAATTAAATCACATAAAGAAATGAAAACCATCGAACGTCTCGTAGCAGAGAAACTCATGGCTATTAAGGCCGTCAAGTTGCAACCGAACCATCCGTTTACCTGGGCTTCAGGTTGGCATTCCCCCATCTATTGCGATAACCGCAAAACCTTGGCCTATCCGGAAGTGCGTACCATCATCAAAACCGGCTTGGTCAGCACCATCCAACGCCGTTTTGCAGGACAGAAAATCGATGCCATTGCAGGTGTGGCAACAGGAGCCATTGCACAAGGCGCTCTGGTGGCCGATGCCTTGGGTGTGCCGTTCCTTTATGTGCGTTCAGCCCCTAAGGATCACGGTATGGGCAATCTTATCGAGGGTCAGGTGGAAGAAGGCTGGAACGTCGTAGTGGTGGAAGACCTGATTTCGACGGGTATGTCGAGCCTGAAGGCTGTGGCCGCTTTGCGTGATGCCAAAGTGAACGTTTTGGGTATGGTGGCTATCTTCACCTACCAGTTTCCACAAGCACAGCAGGCCTTCGAAGAGGCTGGCGTAGAACTCACTACCCTTTCGAACTACACGGAACTGATTACAGAGGCTGCTGAACTGAACTACATCCAGCCTTCGGATATTGAGGTGCTGAAACAGTGGCGTGCCAACCCTTCGGAATGGGGAAAATAAACAATTAAACCGACAAAAGACAATGGCAAGATACGAAAGTAAGGTAAAAACCGTGAATGCGTTGCAGGAGAATGTGTATCGCCGTTTGAGCGACCTTAGCGAACTGCAGACGCTGAAAGACAATATGCCTGCTGAACTCAAGGAACAGGTGAAGGCCAAACTGCAGGAGCAGGGCGGCGGTAAGATTACAGTGGGGAACTTCAGCTTCGACCAGGATCACGCCCGCTTTACCGTCAACGGTATGGCCACGTGCATCAGCATCATCGAACGCGAGGAGCCCAAGTGCGTGAAATATACGGCCGACAATTCGCCGGTAGCCTTTACGCTCTGGATACAGATGCTGCCCGAAGCTGCCTACACCACCAAGATCCGCGTCACTCTCGACATCGATATTCCTTTCTACCTCCGTCCGATGGTGGGAAGCAAGCTGGACGGTGCCGCCGACATGATTGCTGACGCATTGACCAAGATTCCTTATTAAGCCCTTAAACGAAACGGTATGAAACTATGGGAAAAAAGTGTCCAGGTCGATAAGGATATCGAGAAATACACCATCGGTCGGGATCGGGAAATGGACTTGTACTTGGCTCCTTTCGACGTGATGGGTTCGATGGCGCATATCACCATGCTCGAAAGTATCGGGTTGCTGACGTCCGACGAACTGCGGCAGCTGCTGCGCGAGATGAAGGAAATCTACACGGAGGCCGAGAAGGGCAACTTTGTGATCGAAGAAGGTATCGAGGACGTGCACAGTCAGGTGGAACTGATGCTCACCCGTAAGCTGGGCGATATCGGCAAAAAGATACATTCGGGTCGTAGCCGCAACGATCAGGTGCTGGTCGATCTCAAACTTTACATGCGCCACGAGTTGCAGGAAGTCACAAAATCGGTGAAGACGCTTTTCGATATGCTGATTCAGCAGAGCGAGAAGTACAAGAATGTGCTGATGCCAGGTTATACGCATCTGCAGGTGGCGATGCCCAGTTCGTTTGGCTTGTGGTTCGGTGCCTATGCCGAAGGGCTGGTCGATGACCTGATGGTATTGCAGGCAGCCTATAGAGTGGTGAACCGCAATCCATTGGGAAGTGCAGCAGGTTACGGCTCCAGCTTCCCGCTGAACCGCCAGATGACCACCGATCTGTTGGGCTTCGATTCAATGGACTATAACGTGGTGTATGCCCAGATGGGACGAGGCAAGACGGAACGTATCGTTGCACAGGCTTTGGGAGGCATCGCTGCCACCCTCTCGAAACTGGCGTTCGACGCATGCATGTTCAGCAGCCAGAACTTCGGGTTTATCAAATTGCACGATGCGTTCACGACAGGCTCATCCATCATGCCGCATAAGAAGAATCCGGATGTGTTCGAACTGACCCGAGCCAAGTGCAACAAGATCCAGGCTGTTCCGCAAGAGATTATGATGATCTGCAACAACCTGCCTTCCGGCTACTTCCGCGATCTGCAGATTATCAAGGAGGTGTTCCTTCCGACTTTCGACGAACTGAAGGATATTCTCCGCATGGTAACCTTGATGCTGGAGCATATCACCGTCAACGATCACATTCTGGAGGACACCCGCTACGACCTGATGTTCTCGGTGGAGGAGGTGAACCGTCTGGCAGCAGAAGGCATGCCTTTCCGCGATGCTTACAAGAAAGTGGGTCTCGACATCGAAGCCGGTAAGTTCACGCCGGTCAAGGAGGTGCATCATACGCACGAAGGATCGGTTGGCAACCTGTGCAACGACCGGATTCAGGCTCTGATGGACGAAGTGCTGGCTGGCTTTAATTTCCAGAAAGTGGATGCTGCGGTTGAGAAACTGGTTCGTTAACTGTCTGCCGCTATGGGCAGGGGTGGCTCTCGTCCTGGCCTCGTGTGATAAGGCTAACTACGAGAGTCCTGTGCCGGCTGGCTATGTGAGCTACCATTGTACGCTCGAAATTGCCGGTTTGGATGTGCAGGGCAACTATTGCATACTGTCCGACCGCAGGAACATCTCCGGAACGGATGGCTATGGTACAGGCGGCCTTCTCTTGGTACACAGCCGGATGGAGTACGGTAAGTTCTATGCTTTCGACCTGGCTTGTCCGTACTGCTGGAAAACCACAGGGAACCACGGTTACCAGACGATGTCGAGAATCGAAATCGATGAAGAAGATTTTTATGTCGCGGTTTGTCCGACGTGCCAATCGAAGTTCGGCTTGGTGATGGACGGTTCTCCGGCTCCTACGGCAGGTCCTGCCAACGAATCGAATTACATTTTGCGGCAATACAAAGCCGCTAACTACGGTGATCAGCTCGTAGTGACGAAATAAATTGAGTGCAATGAAGAAACTTTTGCTGTTTGTCTTTACTGCCTTAGGGCTGGCAGCTTGTGCGGACGATGACTTGGCTACATCGCCCTCCGATCAGCCGACACCATCGGCCGACACCATTCATTTAGGGACGGTGTTGGGCGGCAATAGTAGTCCGACGTACCAGCTGAAGCTCTACAATCGTTGCAGCGACGAACTGCGCCTCACGTCCATCACTTTGCGCCATGCCGCCACCAGCGGCTTCCGCATGAATGTGGATGGCATGAACGGCACTTCATTCACCAACAGCAATCTGTTGCGTATTGCCCAAGGAGACAGTCTTTTCATCTTTGTGGAGGCCACTTTTGGAGATTCGTTTGAGGAGACCTACCACACCGATTACGTCGATATCGTCTGCAACCAACGCACCCAAACGGTGGTGCTCGATGCAGAATCGGAAAAAGTGGAGATCCTGCGTGCACCGGTTATCACTTCGAATACCCTTTGGCAACGAGGCAAGAAGGTACAGATTTACGACAGCTTGGTGGTTGCAGAAGGTGTCACCCTTACCCTGGAGGACAGCGTAACGCTCTATTTGCACGACAAGGCGAATCTGGTGGTGCACGGCACCTTATGGGCGCAAGGCAAACTGGGAGCACCTGTCACCTTGCGCGGCGACCGTACCGACAAGATGTTCGACAATCTGGCCTACGACGGTTTGCCTTCGCAGTGGGGCAATCTTTACATCGACGAAAAAGCACGCAACTGCCGCTTCGATTATACCGATATCCGCGGCATGAACGAGGGTATTTTTATTGATAGTACGGAAGTCGTTTTCAGCAACTGCCATATCCGGAATTCTTCAGCCAATCTGCTGACCTGCCACATGACATCGATGACGATGCAGAACTGCGAACTGAGCAATGCGTCAAATTCGCTGCTCGATCTTTTTGGCGGCAGCTATGATATTACGCATTGTACGTTGGCAAACTTCAATTTCTGGAAGGCCACGTCGGTGGCAGCGGTGCACCTCTGCAACCTCGATACGGCGGCAGCACGTTACACCCCCCTCGAGAAATGCACTTTCCTGAACACGATTGTATGGGGCCGGTGGATGGACACCGACGTATTTCCGGAGTATTTCAAGGTGGCGCTTTCGCAGGATGCTTTGGGCAACGTCGCGTTTGCCGATTCTGTGTTTGCCTATCGTTTCGACCATTGTCTGCTGCGGGCTGACGGGTATGATGACGATGATTTCATTCAGACAGTTTGGAACGAAGATCCGTTGTTCCGTCTCATCGATCACGCCAACTACAGCTACGATTTCCATTTGCAGGAAGATTCTCCGGCTCGTGCCGCAGGTGCCCCGGAAGGTGCTTCCGCCTGTCCTGCCGATCTGGATGGCGAGCTTCGTCCGGATATTCCGAGCATCGGTTGTTATCAATATAAGGAGTAACTTCCCCTTTACTCCCCTTAACCTTCCTTTTTACTTCCCTTAAAAACCTTATGATTATGTTCTCTTTTCCAAAACAAACCTATGTAGAACGTCGTGAGCGTCTTTCACAAGCTATGGGCTCCGGTTTATTACTCTTTCTCGGTAATGGCGTAGCCAGCATGAACTATCCCGACAATAACTATATTTTCCGTCAGGACAGTACTTTTCTCTATCTCTTCGGGCTCGATTACGAGAATCTGGCGGCGATTATCGATGTCGATAACAACAAAACCATTGTCTTTGGCGATGAACTGACAATCGACGATATTGTTTGGACAGGAGTACAGCCCACCATTCGCGAAAAAGCGGCTGCTGTGGGTGTGACTGAAACGCGTCCGATGTCAGAACTTCAGAAGTACATCGATGCCGCGAAGGCCCAAAAACAGCAGGTGCATTTCGTGCCGCCTTATCGTGGACACACGAAACTCTGGTTACAGGAACTATTGGGTAAAGAGGCCCAGCCAAGTCTGGAACTGATTTACGAGCTGGCTGATATGCGTAACCATAAGAGTGCTGAGGAAATCGAACAGATTGAGTTGTCGGTCAATGTTTCGCGTCAGATGCATCTGCGTGCCCTCGAACTGGTTCGTCCGGGCATGACTGAAAAGCAAATTGCTGCAGCTGTTGCAGAAGTCTGCTATCGCGAAGGCTACTATTTCAGCTTCCCTACTATTTGCACCAATCACGGAGAGACTTTGCACAATCACGGCTATATCCACGAGTTGAAAGACGGCGATTTGCTTCTGCTGGATGCCGGTGCCGAGAACGATTCGCACTATGCCGGTGACCTGACCACTACGATGCCGGTCGGAAAAGACTATACTGCCCGACAGAAAGAGGTTTACAATATCCTGATTGATACCTATCGCAAGGCGGCTGCATCGATCCGTCCGGGCATCACCTATCGGGAATGCCACGTGAATGCTTGGGCGAATATCGCTGAGGGCCTGAAGGGATTAGGCCTGATGAAAGGCGATCCGATGGAAGCGGCTGAGGCTGGTGCTGTGGCCATGTTCATGCCGCACGGTCTCGGACACATGATGGGCTTGGATGTGCATGATATGGAGAACTATGGAGAAGTGCATGTTGGCTATCCGCGAGGAGCAGAAAAAGACAAACGTTTCGGTTTTGCCTCACTCCGTCTGGCGCGAACTCTGGAGCCCGGTTTTGTGTTCACCTGCGAGCCCGGCATCTATTTCATCCCCGATCTGATCGACCAGTGGCGTGCTGCCGGTAAGTTCACGGAGTTCATCAACTACGACAAACTGGAAGCCTGGAAGGACTTTGGCGGTATGCGTAACGAGGAGGATTATCTGGTCACTCCGGAAGGCCATCGTCATCTGGGCGAAAACAAGCCTTGCGAAGTAGAGCAGATTCTCGAAGCAAAGAAATAGAATAATTTTTAAGAGGAGTAAAAAGGGAGATTAAGGGGAGTAAAAAAGACGTTTGTTGTTTTTGTTGGAAGTTTTTAAGGACTTTTTCTATCGTCCCTTTTACTCCTCTTTAACTCCCTTTCTCAACCCTTAACTGAAGCCTATTCAAAAAAGAAAATGAGCGAAACGCCTTTGTTTTTAGCACTCGATATGGCATCGGTGTAGGGCATCAGCGTCTGGTCTTTGAGTCCTTTTCGCTTGTGGTCGATCATATCGAGCAGGCCCAGGTTGAAACGCAACTCCGGACAGAATTTGAAATAAGGCAGATAGAAGTCGCATCCCAAGGCCGTATGGATGCCCACATCGACGTGCTTGAAAACAATAGGTTCTTCTTTTTCGTGTGCCAGATCATAGTCGATACTGGCACCGAACAGCATATAAGGGCGATAGTTGTTCACACGATGGGTGGCCACCTTCAAACTGAGAGGAATGGACAGATAATTGGTTTTCAGGGTCTGCGATCGTGTAGCATCGGTCAAGGCATTGTGGAACTTCACTTCGCGTGACTGGAAATAGAGCGAAGGCGTGCAACGCAGGTTCAGGTGCTCGGTAAGCGCCATATCGCCCAAGAGTCCCACAACGAAAGCCGGATTCACGGTCGGACTTTCCGCAAACCAATCGTTCTTGCCTGAATGCACAACGCGAAGATCGCCGGAGTTTACACCCAGCAGGAATCCCCAATGCATCCGTCGCTGGTCGATGTAGGGAATATTCTTCACTCCCTGCCTCTGTGCAAACAAAGGCAGAGCCAGACAAAGCGTTAGGAGCGATAGTAGAATTTTCCGATACATTATTATATGTGGTTTATTACACATTCTAATAACGTATCAAAGGCTGAATTATTGTTTGTATGCATTAAAGTTTTTCTTTTTCTGAATGTATAACATGAAAAAATATATCCTTCTATTCATTATTGGTTGGAGCCTACACGTAGCAGCCCAGAACCTTAGTGTTCAGAATCTTCCGACTCAGCAACATCGCAATTTTTTGCTTTTTTGCATTTTTTCGCAATAGAAAATTAAACATGCAGCGAACCGCACATTTTTCTGGCGCAGATGAAAACTTCCGTGGGAGCCTGAGGCAGGCTTAGCCAAAGATGGTGCAGATACGATACATGAAGAAAGGTATGTCGGCAATGCCATGCAATTGTGCTCTGAATCCCTTCATTTTGGAGTTTAGCGATTCTGCAGATGCATTGGTTGCCCTGTTGATAAAGTAGTTTAATACTTCTGGTTCTCTTGATTTTATACAATCTCTGGCTGCCTTGATTTCCCTAAGTGTACAGATGTTCACATCCTTGTACCATTCATGAAGTCGATGCTTGGCTTCA
>JAFSKF010000029.1 GCA_017449065.1 Bacteroidales bacterium | reverse complement strand
TACTTCCGAAGGGTGACCGTAGCGTTTCAGATGGTTTTTGTAGGCGTTATGACCTTCTTTGTAGAGGTTGCGGGCATACCAGTCGCCGCTTTCGCCGGCAGCTTGCGGTCCGAAGTGCACCCAGATGCCGAACTTCGCCTCTCGCAACCATTCCGGTGTGCCGGGATAGTTCTGTTCTATCGACTCCCACGACGGCTTGAACGGGCCATCCGTAATTGGAATGTCGAGCTGTATCTCTCGGAAAGTATTGATGTCGCCTAAAGGCACGCTGCCCACTGCTTGGGTTTTGTCAACTTGAGGTATCGGCGGCAAAGCCGGCAAATCCGGTACGGATTGGGCGAATGTGGCAGAAGTACAGGCGATTACTGCCAGCGTTGTTGCGAATGTTTTCATAGACGGGTATTTTTTTTTGATTAATCGTAGATGCAGTTATTCGTACAAATAGAACATACGTTCCATCAGTTGCCATTTGCCGGACGAAGTGCTGCCCGAGGCGCAATCCTGAAACAGGGCGACATAGTCTTCCCACTCCTGTTGGCGGGGAAGTGCCGATAAGCGGGTCATTGCCGAGGTCCAATCGAAGTCAAGAGGTGTCTCGACGATCATAAAGAGGCGATTGCCCAAAATATAGATCTCCATTTCGAGAATGCCTACTTGCCGGATGCCATTGATGATTTCCGACCACATTTCAGGACGGCTGTGGGCTTCTTTATATCGGGCAATCAGTTCCGGATTATTTTTCAGATCAAGCGTCTGGACGTAGCGTTTCACGGCTTGTCCGAATTCTTTTTGCCGGTATCCTTGTTCTTGTTTCATAGTTGTTTTAAATGGATTTAAGTTTCGCAAGTTTTCAACTCGCGTCCCTTTTTTACCCCCTTTTAACTCCCTTTTTCAGCCTTTCTCTGCCCTTAACTGAAACTTGTGGAAGTTGAATTTTTATATTCTCATCTTTTTATGACAATCTTACCTTGTTGTAAATACATGCCTTTTTGTGGATGAGACACACGGATCCCCTGAAGGGTATAGAAGTCTGTGGCCAGCGGGCGGAACTCAGCGCGTATGCCGTTGGAGATTCCGGTTGTGTTATCGTTGTAGCTTAGCAGCATTACGTTGCTGGCACGGAACTCCTGCGTCGTGGATCCGTGGGCAAGATCAGCCTGAAAGCCAAGCAGAATGGGCTGTTCTTCAGCCAAGGTGAAGTTGATTCCGCGATAAGTTTTGTTGTCTTTACCGGCATCGCTGATGGGGTCGAAGGCAAGGCTTCGAGTCGGAATCTCGGCAGTGGTCAGCCCTTCGGATGCCGCAAAGATGTATGCTTCGTTTAGCTGGTAGTTGGCTTCATAGGTGGCACCGAAATAGTATTTGCCTGCTGGCAGGGTAATGGTGCGCGAAATGCGGGCGTTTGTCAGGTCTCCCTGTTGGTTATTGCTGCGGTCGTTCCAAATACCGAGCATCAGGCAGTCGTAGCCAGGATATTTGTCAAGCCCCTGCTTGGTGCCGTCGCCTCCGTTGGGAATGCAGAAGTTCTCCACCGTCCAGTATTTGGGAGCAGCGAAGCGAGTGGAGATGCTGGCATCGTTGCGGGTGAAGTTATTGGCTTCGATGAGTTGCAGGGTGGTGATATCGGTGCTACCCTCTAATTGAGGCTCATCTCCGGCATTTCGGCCATGCAGTTGGAAATCGGTTAGGGCATCTTTCAGCAGTTCATAGTTTTGGAGCAGTTGCTGTGTGTCCTCGCAGCCGCCATCCCGAAAGGTCTTGGCGGCTTCAACGGCTGTCTGCAACAGAGCGGCAGCATCGAGACTGAAGTAACCCGTGTTCTCGCTGATGATACAACCCTGTAAGAAAGATTCCGTCTCGTCGATGAGCTCGCTGAGTTTCGGTACGGTCACCTCGCCGTAGTAGAGCAGCTGCACCTTCTTGCAGCGGAACTCCTGAGTGGTGCTGCCCTCGCTTAGGTTTGCCTGGAAGCCAATCGCTACGTCCTGCTCCTTGTCGAGTGTGAAGAAGAGTCCATAGAAGGTCTGGGAGTCTTCGTTGGGAGCGTTGTTGATGGCATAATGAGCCAGGCTTTGGGTAGGCAGTTCGTCGCTCGGAAGCACTTTGTCGGCCACGAAGAGCCAGGCATTGTCGGTGAGGCTGTAGGTAGTGTTGTAGGCTGCGCCGAAATAATAGCGGCCGGGTTGCAGGTGAATAGTGCGGTAGATGCGGGCATTCTTCAGGTCTCCCTGCTGGTTGCTGCTCCGGTCATTCCAAAGACCGAGGTAAAGGCAGTCGTAGCCGGGGTATTTGTCAAGCCCCTGCTTGGTCCCGTCGCCTCCGTTAGGAATGCTGAAATTCTCCACCGTCCAGTTCTTGGGAGCCGCAAAACGTGTGTTTACATTCGCATCCTTTCGATTGAAGCTCGAGGCTTCGATGAGCTTGTCGGTAGTCAAATCGGAAAGATAGCCGGCATCGGGCTGACCGCCGGCAATAGCACCGTTCTGCAGGAATTCATTGTATGCAGAACGCAGTTTTTCAATACTTACAGACGCTGGGTCGGAAATAGCTTGCCCGACGAGTTGGTCTAATATGTTTAGTTTCGTAAGGTTCAGTTTTCCTGTGTTATACCCTGCAAGTGGACGCAGTTCGGCAATTCGTTGTTCCAGAAGCTCAAGTAATAGTTGAATATCGGAGGAAGAGGTGCCGTTCTCTTCAAATGTGATAACGAAAACGGGGGCAATCTGATTGGTCTGTTTGGGAATGCTGACGTTCAATCCGTCAAGGTCTTGCGAGAACTTAACCTCTCCGTAGCCCAACAGCTTTACATCCTTAACCTTGCCATTGTAATATTGTGAGGCATAGCCAAGCGACTTGAAAACAAACGAAGAACCCACAGCCGGCCAGCGCATAATAGTGGCATAGAGAGAGTCGTTGCGTTGCACATATCTCACATCTTTGCTTGAATAGTTGTTCGATTCGTTAAATCCTTGTGCATTCAGCGGATTAACGGCATCAGCAAGCGGGCCCTCGCCGAACGTTTTCCACGGGCGGGTGCCATAGATGCTTTCAGCATTCTGATCCATCCAAACTTTGATGTCTTGAAGGATATCGCGTTCTTTATCATCGATGGTTCCGTTGCCGCGAACAGGAACACTGAGCAAAAGGTTGCCGTTTTTTGAAACAATGTCAATGAGCATATCAACGACCTGTTGAGCGCTCTTATAGCCACCCCGGTTATAGACGTTGATGTCGTAATGCCATGAACCGATGCAGGTGCAGGTCTGCCAGTATTTCTCTTGAATACGATCAGGAACTCCTCTTTCCACATCCCAAAGCAGGGCTTCTTTCTTCGACTCATCGAGAATCTTTCCCATCACTACAACCTGTTGCTGTCCGTTGTTTCGTGCGGCACTATTATTATAATAATGTGAAAGGATATTCAACCCTACTTGTTCGTCGCAGCCATAGAAGGGGAGAACTGTGTCGTCGAAATAGAGCATATCCGGCTGATAGTCGTTGATGCATTGGAGCACTCGGTTCTGAAACTTCTGTTTGTAGGCTTCGGAAGGGAGAGATGCGCCGTTCTGCCAGTCCCATTGGCTGTGAATGGTTCCGGAATTATTCCAGTTGGTGCTGTGTGCGTGCTGTTGTGTATACAGCTCTTGCGGATCGTAACCCTCCCACCACTGGCCATTGCCGTCGGCAGCCGTCAGGTTGCCGTCGTATTGCTGAGAAGGTTCGAGCCAAGTCCACGCATGACTGCCATGCATCGAAACTCCAAGAGGTAAACCTGCTTTTTTGCAAGCAGCCGACCATTCACCCACGATGTCGCGCTTAGGTCCGATGTTTACGGAGTTCCATTCCTGATAAGGCGAGTTCCATAAATCGAAGTTGTCGTGATGCTGACCCAAAGTGAAGAAGTAGCGGGCTCCTACACTCTTATATAAAGTAATGAGTTCTTCCGGGTTCCAGTCGGCGGCTTTCCAGTCGCGGCACAGTTCCTTCAGTCCATATTCTTGGGGATTGCCGAAGTGCGAGACGTGCCAGTTGTATTGTCCCGAGCCCTGATAATACATAAAACGGGCATACCAGTCGCCGTCTTCCGCTTGGCATTGAGGACCCCAATGTGCCCAAATGCCGAATTTGGCATCCTTAAACCATTCCGGACATTCCCAGTCGGATACACTTTCCCAAGTGGGAAGGAACCATCCTTGTTCAACAGTTACATTTTCAGTCGGCTTTTGACCGTTAGCGGACAGAGCGCACCCTAAAAGCGCTACTGCAGCCATAAATACTTTGGTTTTCATTTTTTTGTTGTTTAGATTCGGTTTGACGGTGCAAAAGTAGAGAAAAATATCGACAGGAACGAAGATTTTATCGCTATTTTGTAGTACAATATCGATTTTATCCTTATATTTGCGCCATGATACCGACAACGAATATACCGCTGACCCTGATCAATGTGGGATTGGCTTGTCATCAAGGCGACTGGAACTGGCGTAATGTGCGTAGCCCTTTCGCCCGCATCTATTATGTTACGGAAGGCCGGGCACAAGTGATTTTGCCGGACAAGACACTCGAATTGTTTCCGAATCATCTTTACCTGATACCGCCGTTTGTCACTCACCATTATGTCTGCAACGGACGTTTCTCACATTACTATGTTCATTTCTTCGAGCAGAAAGAGATCAGTCAGCAGGGAGTTTTCGACGAATGGGAGTTACCCAATGAAACGGAAGCACAATCGGACGATCTGTCTATGGTGAAACATTTGTGTCAGCTGCTGCCTCGCTTTCAACTCTCTAATTCAAACCCCGAAACCTACGATAATCGTGTCACGTTGGCCAACGTGTTGCAAGAAGTGGAGAACCTGCTATTGTACGAGCGGATGGAAGCACAAGGAATTCTGCAAATCCTGCTATCCAGATTCTTGCGCCATGCTCAGCAACGGATGTTTACACATGATCGTCGCGTTCAAAACGCTATTTTGTACATACGCCAGCATATCCACCAAAAGATAGAACTCGACACCTTGGCGGCTGAAACATGTGTCTCGAAGGATCATCTTATTCGCATTTTCAAACAGGTAACGGGTGAAACTCCTTCCAATTACATCACTCGTCAGAAGTTAGAAAAGGCGGAACTGATGCTGGCAACCACAAGGGTTCCTGTGAAAAACATTGCATCCGAATTAGGTTACGATGATACCTCCTATTTTATTCGGATCTTCCGCAAGCATTCCTGCATGACGCCTCAGGAATACAGAAATATGCGCCAGTAAATCAATGAAAAGGTTTACTTCAGTTTCGCGTTGTGACTCTTTTTTTCGATTTGCAAAGGTATGTAATTTGTTTTAAACTCGCAAGGAATTTTGCTATATTCCATATTAGAACAGCAAGAAATCGGACAGAAGATGTAAAATTTGAAACAAACAGCACCTAAAATTGAGACGTAGTATGTATTTTGTGACACAGGCGTTTGGAGAATCTTACAAAAATTCTGTAACTTTGTGCTCGTGAAACGATAATTACCTGTAAGTGTCGGCTCTGTTGTCTAATTTTGAAAATAATACGATGATACAAGAAATGAAGCGCATTTGGTGTGTGACGTTTGCAATTTTCTGTGTGGCAAGTGTGCTGGCTCAGCGTGTTGTGTTGAGTCAGTCGCATGGTTTTTACGATGCTCCTTTTTCGCTGGCTATGTCGGTGGAAGAGAGTTCAGATGCCTCGCTCTGGTCGATCCGATATACTTTGGACAGCAGCACTCCCTCTGCTGACAGCCCCGAATATACAGCCCCTTTGTCCATTCGTGGAAACGCCGTGGTGCGTGCGGCGGCTTTTGTCGACGGCGTGCAGATGACGGAAGTCGTTACGGCTACCTATCTGTTCGTCGATGACGTGATGAAACAGAGCAATACTCCCGAAGGTTATCCGGCCACATGGGGCAAATACACCCAGAAGAGCGGTACTGCCATTGCCGATTATGAGATGGATCCGGAAATGACCCAAAATGCCCAACTGGCTCCCAAGATCCGTGAGGGTCTGAAATCGTTGCCTGTATTGAGTATCGTTACCGATAAGGACCATCTGTTCAGCCACGAGAACAACGAGGAAACTGGCGGTATCTATATCTTTACGGGTCCTCCGGTGGGCGATGCTACCGGGCACGGATGGACACGACCCGCCAGCATCGAACTGATGGGCGGCACAGCGGACTATGACCTGTCGGCAACGTGTGGCTTGCGTCTGCATGGCGGTCATGGACGTCTGGCAGAAAAGAATCCGAAGCACTCTTTCCGACTCGTCTTTAAAGAAAAATATGGTGCCAAGACGCTGAAGTATCCGGTCTTTGGCGAAAGTGAACCTGCCAAATTCGATCAGCTGGTGCTGCGTTGCCATTTCGGCAACTCCTGGCAGCATTGGGGGGAAGATAACCGCCAGAAGGCGCAATATACCCGCGATGTCTGGGCACGCCGGATGCAGCGGAAGATGGGGCATACCAGTGTGAATGCCTTGTATGTGCATCTCTTCCTCAATGGGATGTATTGGGGAATGTATAACATTGCCGAGCGCGTTGACGACCAGTTTGGCAAAGATCACCTGGGTGGTACTAAAACAGATATTGATGTCATTAAGGTGGAGGAGGATGGCGGAAACCACCTCGAAGCAGCACAAGGCGATATGGAAGCCTGGAACCTAATGGTGGCAACGGCAGCCCACGCTTCGGACGATGCCGCATACGAGCAGTTGGATTCATTGCTCGATATCGATGCCTTTATCGATTATATGCTCATCAACCAGTATGGCGGAAATACCGACTGGGATCATCATAACTGGTATGCCATCCGTCGTCGTGGACTTGATAGCGAGGGCTTCCGCTTCCTCTGTTGGGACACGGAACTTATTTTCGACAATGTGAACGAGAATGTGCTGAATAAGAACAACGGCGATTCATATCCTACAGGTATCTTCCAGCACCTGATGCAGAACGAACGCTTTGCACGCCGGTATCTCCGTCGTGCCAAAGAGGTGTTGGCAGATGACGGTTTCTTGGGCGAAGCCTCGGTGGTGGATGTCTGGGATAGCCTGTATCATACCATCGAGACGGCACTTTACGACGAAGCAGCACGATGGGGCGATTACCGGCGCGATGTGCATCCCTATAGTTCGAAAGGCCAGCTTTATACGGTCGATAACCAGTATATGACAGAACGGAACCGTCTGTTGCAGCAGTATTTCCCTTATCGGAGCGAAAAAGTGTTGGCAAGTATCGTCCGTATGGTAAACATCGACGATTTCGAAATGCCGGACGGTTGGGTGAAACTGACGGCCTCGATGTTCCACGAGTGGGATGATACGGGTGCAGATGCCCAACCGCTCGACAAGCAGGTGAACGTCGATTGGAACATGAATATGGAAGCTTCGGGCGGTACGGCTGTGGCTGGTTTCGGAAATGTCGTTCACAATCAGTTTGCCGACATCAGCGAGTATGAGAAACTGGTAATCCGTGGTTCGGGCGAGGGCCTCCGTATTCTGGTGAACCGGCTTGTGCCGCACGGACCATGGAAGGAACAGATTGTTTCGTTCAATGCGAGCGATCCTTATTGGGATGCGGATTTAGAGGCCATTGTTGTGCCTCTTGACAAACTGCGTAATCTGCGCACTTCTCAGGGTGAAATCCGCAATGAGGACTTCGTACATCTGCATGTGCTGAAAGTCAACTGGACATCGCAGGCGAATGTGCGTGGCGCTTATCTCATACCTTCGGAAGACGGTATCAGTGTTGTGAACGACGAGTCTTCTCTCTCCGTCGGAAAGTTCTATAACTTGCAAGGTCAGCAGGTGGAGCGTCCGACAAGCGGCTTCTATCTGCATAACGGCAAGAAGATGCTGATCAAGTAAACCGACTCGGTAAGTTGCTCTCGATTCAGCGGGAACGATTTCAAATCTTCCAGACCTCGCGCTGACGGAGTCGGCGGCTACTCCGGAGCGTGAGAAATGAAATCAGCTGAGTCGGGAGCAACTCTGGAACGCGAGAAATGAAATCCGCTGAGTCGGGAGCAACTCCGAAACGCGGGAAATGAAATCCGCTGAGTCGGGAACTACTAATGTTGTATTGTAGTTGTTATTATTGAAATAAATCCTATCTTTGGAATAGAACTTCTTGGAATCGCATGAAAAGGAAACAACTCACTATATCTGGCAGAACGTGCTATCTGTATCACGATGCAGAAGCCACCCATCTGCTGATTCAGTCTGTAGATGAGCACGATTTGGAGCTGCTCGATCAGGAGGTAGAAGTCATTAGGAACCAGAGGAAAACACCTTTCAGTTTGGTTGCTCTGCTCATCGAAGACTGGAACCAGGAGCTTACGCCTTGGGCAGCACCAGCTGTCTTTGGTCGGATTCCCTTTGGAGATGGAGCCAACAACACGCTGAAGTTTATCACCGAACAACTGTTGCCGAGTCTGGCGGCTGACGGAATTTATAGTGCAGGCATGAGGCTCCTGCTGGGTGGCTATTCCTTGGCAGGACTGTTCGCCCTGTGGACGGCCTATCAGACGGACGTGTTTGACGGCATAGCCGCTGCTTCTCCCTCTGTCTGGTTCACCAAGTGGATTGATTATGCTACGGAAAAGAGACCACTTTCCAAGTCCGTTTATCTCAGCCTTGGCGATAAGGAAGAACGAGTAAAGAATCCCGTGATGGCTCAGGTCGGAAATGCCATCCGTAAACAGCAGGAGCTGTTGTTGGAGCAGGAGGTGAATACGATACTTGAATGGAATGCCGGTAATCACTTTGTAGATTCCGAGAAACGGATGGCAAACGGATTTGCCTGGCTCTTAAACAATCAGAAATGACACTCCCAAAGTTTATCATAAAAAAATCGACTGTTTGTTTTGTTATTTAAAAAATAAGCCCTATCTTTGCGGCAAAAATAACATTATGGAGAAAAAGGTCGTAAAAATCCCTCATATCGCTGAGGAACTTCGCATCGGCTACAGCTTCAATTACCTGATTAAGGTGATTGGTGAAACAGATGCAGCCAAAGCCGTTCAGTGGGATTTTGCTGATGCCAACTTCCTTCATCCTTTTTTCCTGGCTCCACTAGCCATCTACAAAAATACATCTGGCAAGGACATCGAATGTATCAATATCCCATTGCGTATTCAGTCGTATCTGAATAGTGTTTGCTTTGATCGAATGCTTCATTTTGACAACGACACACAAGAGGATATTGAGGCTGTAATGAAGAAATATTTAGAGAAGACCTACATTCCCCTGTGCAGTTTTTCCATGACCAACTCTAATAAGGATAAGTTTGGTTCCATCATGCAGCGCATCATTACCAAGCAGGCCAATATTCAAAGTTGCTCTTCGCTTAGTTATCTTATTAGCGAGCTGTTTGATAATATCTACGAGCATTCGCAGAGCAAGAACGGATATGTATTCTCGCAATATTTGGAGCGAGAAGGTTTTATTGACTTGTGTATTGCCGATACGGGTATTACCATTTTCAACAGTTACAAGAATGCCAATCTTTATCAGGAAGAGATCGGTGGGAGTGAAGTGGAATCATTAATGCTGGCTAATGAGGGGTATTCGACTAAGAATCGTCCGGAAGCCGAGAATCGCGGATATGGCATATCCACTTCAAAGAGAATGCTTGTTGAGGGTATGAAAGGGGCTTTCTTTATGTTGTCAGGAGGCGCTTTCCACCGTTATGAGAACGGAACAAACGATTACATTGATCTAGCAGGCCAGTTCTATTGGCACGGTACGATTGTTCTGCTCAGAATACCCGTAAAGATGCCAGAAGGTTTTAATTATATTGACTTTTTAGAATAGGAGGAGTAAAGATATGAAACAGACTATTAAGTTAAATACCATTTATAGCGCAGACCTCTACACCAGATCGAGGGCATCTGAGTTGCGTGCTTGTATTGATGAAGGGGCTACAGATGTAGTGTTCGATTTCGAAGGAATCGGATTTATGTCACGATCGTTTGCCGACGAGGTTTGTAACATTATGGATGATAACAAGAATATAAAATTTGAGTTCATCAATAGAAATACAGATGTTGAAACTATGATGAGGAGAGTTGCAGGAGGCCGTAGCCAAGAACGCAAGCGAGGTATCAGCAATGCTACTATCCATAAATTCAAGGATATGGAAAGTCTGTCTGCATTTCTGATTGCTATGTAGGTTGAAATAAGACCTGAAACGAATTCCATCTGTGATTCGAGAATCTGTCCGAACTTTTGTACGGGCGCAAGGTTTGAACTAACTTTGCGCCTGCGTTTTTTTATTTGGAGAATTTCTGCCACAATAGAATGCATACCCTAAACATTGGCTACAGTGTTCCTTCGTTCCAAGTCCAGCTCAAGCCCATGAAGCATCTTATCATAAAAAAATCGACTGTTTGTTTTGTTATTTAAAAAATAAGCCCTATCTTTGCGGCAAAAAATAAACGATGAGCAAGTACGAAATACCTTACTTAACGGCGTGCATACAAGCCTTTGGACGACGCTTCTCCATGACACGACAGGCAGCGTTCCGATATTTGCATGCGCATAAAGGGTTGGCGTTCCTAATTGAATTCTACGACGTGGAGCACCTGCAGTCGATGGAAGAGACCATCGACGATCTGCTTATCGTTTGTCAAAAGAATGGAGGAACTTTGGCATGATACATACCTCGACCAGCAATACTATTTCGGAACGGAGCAGGCCCTGCACTTCCTCCGCAAAACAAACGTAGAAGCCCTATGAACCAGCCCAACCATCACCAGATAGCCACTTACCTCACCGACTATGCTTTGAGCGAGTTGGTGAAATATGTAATGGAAGACACTGGCTGTTCCATTGAGCAGGCCATGGATCGTGTGTACAATTCAACGCTGATGGAGGTTCTTCAAGACGAGGAGGGCGAACTGTATGTGCAAAGCCCTGCCTATCTGTATGAATTGATGGAGATTACCGACTCACCTTTTCGTCAGACACAATCGTGAATCTGTCCGAACTTTTGTACGGGCGCAAGGTTTGAACTAACTTTGCGCCTGCACTTTTTTATTCCAACGCACTTGTGTGGCTTTCGCAATTTTTGCATTTTTTTTGCAATAGAGAATTCATAGTACCGCGAACCGCACATTTCCCTTTCGCATACCCTTAGCCTACCTTTCATATACCCTTAGCCTACTGTTGGCATACTGTTTGCCTACCCTTTGAGTATATAAAGGGTATGTAAAGGGTAGGCGAAAGAGCCTTGAAGTGCTTTTTAAGTCTATGCCTGTAATTATTGAAGACAGAGCCCACATCAGGCTTTCAATGCGAAGAGCGGTTATTGTATGGCGTTGTTGCTTATTAGAGATATATGAGTTTTTTGAGATTGCTATCGTAGGCTATAGGCTTCCCTTCGATTAAACAATGTATTGCCATATCTATCACAGGGAATGGAACAACATACCATTCTTTTGGTTTGGCGATGCCGGCATTGACTTGGAGCTGTACAGCATCGAAGAGTTTGTGGATGAGGCTCTCGAAGGTAGAGGCTTTGATATTGGCTACCTGGTAGGTCTTGACTATCTTGACATCTGCAAAAAGGTAGGTAGATTCGTTGCGAGCATCGGATATGCGCTGTTTAACGGACTGTCGGGTGAATCCTATTTTGTAGAGGTCCTTAATAGAGGCAATGGCGGGGTCTGTGGAAAGGGAACGGAGAACGTAAATCCATCCGCTGACAACATCGTTTTCGCCGGGGGTGAAATGCTTTGCGAGGTAATCCGGGTCGGTCTCGCTGTAGTCTATGACGGTGTAGCCCTCAGTATAGAGGGATTTGGCGAGGGTCTGCTGATAGACGTTGTTCTCGGTGCCATTTTCGAAGATGCAGCGGGTGCGGTCGTCTGCGCGTCCACGGGAATCACGGCGTTCTGCATTCTTGTTGATGTGAGCCAGATAAAGGAGCATATTGCTCAGGACGAAATACTGTCCCTCTGCGAGGTGGGCTTCTCTGAAACGGATAAGCCTGCAGCGGACATCGTCGAGTTTCTTGTGGATAATCTGGAAGCCTTCTTCAAAGTCTGCGAAGTCCTTACATTCCGTACGCTTGGCGATGGATTCTGCCTCAGCGCGTTCCTGCTGGTGCTTCTTCATGTAGTCCGGGAGTTCGAAGAGGCTCTGATCCACGGGGGCTACATCGTCAAACATAGGGTCGTTAAGGATGTCTTCCAGTTCGTCGTGAGGCTGAGGCTTTTTATAGGCAAGCAGTCCTACGTCATCGACACGTTGGCAGAGAAGGAGTTTGTTCTCATCGTTTCGAATACTGCGGAGGGTGCGGAAGAGTTTCTGTTCCTCCAGCGGGCCGTTTTCGGAGGGCTCACGGCCTTCCGCTTCCACGAAGTTGAGTATTTCAAGGAATGAGTTTACCAGACGGTCGTGGGAAGTGGTCTGGCGGCGGACCGGCTTCACATCGTCAAAGAACGGGTCGGACAGGATGTCCTGGAGTTCAGCGTCCCAATCTCTCATAGGCTTACTTGGCGGTTAGGGATTGCTGCTTGAGTTTGCGGAGGAAGGCAATGGCTACGGCGATGCGCTTTGCCGTAGGGTCGGGGTCGTGGACGGTAGGAAGGTCTCCTCCGTGTTCCTCTTTGTACTTGGGCAGGTATTTCTTGTAAAGCAGGATGGCTTCCTCTTTGGTCATTTCCTCGCGCTGGGAGTCGATGGTGTCCTGAATGGTACGCAGGATTTCCGGCGTGAGGGACTTGGATAGGATTTCGTAGGCCCGCTGGAAGGGATTGATGCTGTCGATGAGGTTGATGCTGAGGTCGTCCAAATTGATGAACTGGTTGGCGACCTTGAGGAACTTGCTGCCGTCCTCGTGGGTTACGACCTCTGCCCCCTGGAGTGTGGTGGAGAGGACAAGGTGCTGGCGCAGTTGTTCCTGCTCTTCCGGGGTAAGTTCCGGGTAACGTTCCTCGATAATCTTGGGGATGAGGGACTGAGTGATGACCTCCGCAATCTGGTTGCCGGCAAGGGCCTGCTTGATGATGTCGCTGGAGTAGAGGGTGGCCTTGAGTTCGGTAAGGTCGTTCTCTACGATGGCCTGGACACGGTCGGTGGCTTTCTTGAGACCTTTGACACGGATGGTGCGTCTGTCGGACTCATCCCGGTCGGACTCATCATCGGTGTCTTTCTCCGGGGCTGTGCGGAATTTCCATTCGGGCTGCATCACCTGTTCCATCAGGAGGGAGGCAGTGATGGCCTTTAGCATATCGTTCACAGCGTTCTTGACATCATCTTCTGCCGCAGAGGGGCAAGGGATGAGGTTGGTGAACTGGGCGTGGGTCTTGCCTTCGCAGTCACGGGTGCAGCGTCCGATAATCTGGATGACCTCGGTGAGGGATGCGCGGATGCCGATGGTGAGGCAGCATTCGCACCACTGCCAGTCGAAGCCTTCTTTGGCGGTGCCCAGGGCAATGAGGATGTCGAGGGCATTGGCACAGTCCATCCGGTTGAGGTAGGCCTGCAGAGCCTCGCGCTGACGGGGGTCATCTTCCACAAGGTCGCCTACTTTTAGGATGCGGCCATCAGGGGTTTTCACCATCTTGATGTAGTGCTCGGCATCTTCTCCTACCACGGTGCCGATGCAGGAAATGATGTCGGCTACCTGGTCGTATTTACGGGTGTAAGAAGAACGGGAGTTCACGTTGGGGATGTGAATGAGGGTCTTCTTATGGGTGTCGAGGGTGAGCGGAATGGCGGTGATGTACTTGCCTTGATAGAACTGGTAGCCAATACCCAGGCTCTTGAGGTATTTGTAGCCGTTGAGCTGCTGGTAGTAGTTGTAGGTGATGGTAGGCTGGAATTTGGCTTCGTCTTCGGGGCGCATCACGGGGACGGCATCCCCCCGGAAATAGGAGCCGGTCATTGCCATAATGTGGGCGTTGGTGCCGCCAATGATGGCACGGATGGCTGTTCCCAGGTTATTGAGTTCGTCGGCCGAGGTGTGGTGGAATTCGTCGATGCCGATGAAGGTGTCGTTGAGAAGGGTAATGTCCAGATCCTTGAGGGCATTGCGGAAGGTTGAGTGGGTGCAGACAAGGACGGTGGCATCGCTGGTGAGGAAGTCGATGAACTTCTGGCGCAGGCCGCTCTCTTTGAGTCCGGGAGTGCAGAGGTTGTAGCCTTCGCTTACCTTCCAGTCTGCAAAGAAGCCGTGGGGAACGAGTTCCGTGTCTTTGAAGGAGCGGGCGATGGTTTTCTCCGGGACAGCTACAATGACGCGCTTGATTCCCTGGTTGGCCAGTTTGTCGAGGGCTACGAACATCAGGGCGCGGCTCTTACCGGATGCCGGCGGAGCCTTGACCAGCAGGTACTGGCGGGAGCGGGCCGCATAGACGATGCGTTGCATTTCCCTCATTCCGAGGGCATCGGTGGTGGCGGATACGCCAGTCTGACCGTATTGTATCTGGACTAAATTTTCCATAGCGTGGATTTGTCAGTCGTTAGTTTCACGTATTGCTTGAAGAGGAATTCCAGGCGTTCCTCGTCGGACTCAAAGGGCTTTTCGCGGTAGCAGCGCTCGACAGCAAGGTCAAGTGCGTGGTGGGCTTCACGAAGGTCATCCGGGAAATTCTCCGGTGAATACATCTCACCAAGAGTCATTTCAGTATGTTCAGCTCTGACAAGTAGTATTTCTTGCGCCAACTTAGAGAGTATCTCTTTTTGATTCTGTGAAATCTTCGGGAAAGGGAATGTGTTATAGCACAATGTTGCAGAGTATCTGAAATCTGATTTCAAACGTCCAGCAGTTGCTCTCATCCAGACGTTGTGCATTCTTGATGTAAGAACAGCGAAATCGAAATAATCAGCATTATAAACTGCAAATGAAGAGTAATACACAACCGTATCCTTAGGCACGAATCCAATCGGGATGTAGTCGCGTCGTTGTGATGAGACAACGGGGATGAGAATAGCCGGAGCTGGATTAAAACGGTCTTCTGCAAAGCGGTAAGGAATTGCAGCGAGTTTTTGAGTGGCCGCTTTTTTACTCTCGCTTCTCATTTTTGCAACGAGTTCAAAACGGCGTCTTAATTCTGGGATTGAGTATGCCAGCTGTTTCTGTCCTTCAGTAATCCAAAGACAATAGCGCTCTTCTGAACGCAAGAACTCTTGAGAGCCAATGAAACGCTTAATAAGCGGCTCTATTTCTGGATACTTTTGCAATAAGTCCTCGCGGTCTTGAGGGTAGATAGTCAGATTATTTTCATCAGCAGGAAGACTACCTTTGAGAATAGGTCTCAAACCGCTAATGCTTGACGATTGTGTTTGTACTCCTGAAAAACCCTGGTCAGACAATGTTGGTGATATGTAGTCAACTGTAGTTTTAACTTCGTCCTCGTAAATGTATTTAGGCGTATTCTTTTCAACAGGGGCATATCCAATCACGACACAGAATACAGCAGCCTTATTCTTGGCGTTGTTTGACCAAGTAAATGTTTTGTGGGCAAACTGAATCTCCATTCCCATTTCAAAGATTGGATTCCACATCATCTGAACCTGGATTCCCTGTGTGATAGAATTGGTGCTTACGAATGCCGTTTTAGTCCGGGTCTTACCCCGCATATACCTTGCACCATTATAAAACCAACAGCCGATATAATCAAGCATTCCATGCTGGACAACTCCAAAGGTGCTATTCATATCATCTTTGTGCCATTTCTCCTGGTTTCGTGTGCCAAGATACGGAGGATTGCCCATGACATAAATCTCATCGTCATTATTAGTATGCGGGCAAACTATTTCCCAATTGGTCGTACAGGCATTGCCGCAAACGATGTGACCACTGGGGCGCAGCGGGAGCGGATTGGGTGATGTGCCGAACTGTTCACGGAACTTGTTGTTCATCTGGTGTTCTGCCAGCCAGAGGGAGAGCGTGGCGGTGTCGCAGGCGTATTCGTCTATCTCAATGCCGTAGAACTGCGTAAGGGCGATGTCACTGAACGGAATGATTGCAGAACCGAGTTCCACAAGGCGCTTCCAGATTTCGATTTCCAGCTCACGAAGACGCTTGTAGGAGATGATGAGGAAGTTGCCGGAGCCGCAGGCCGGGTCGAAGAATTTCATCTTGCTCATCCTGACCAGCAGGGCGTTGAGGGCTTTGGCATCATTGCGGGAACGCAGGAATTCAGCTGCGAGGTCGTCCAAGAAGAGGGGCTGGATAACCTTCATGATGTTGGGAACGGAGGTGTAGTGGATACCCAGCTCGGCCCGGTCTTCCGGGGAGACGATGGCCTGGGTCATGGAACCGAAGATGTCAGGGTTGATTTCGCTCCACTGGTATTTCCCGCACTGGATCATCAGGAGCCGTGCACGGCGGCTGAGGACCGGGATGGGATAGCGTTGGAGGAAGAGGCCTCCGTTGACGTATGGGAAATCGGCTATGACTTTGTTGGTCTGCTGCTCACGGAGGTCTTTGTTGTCCGTGGACATGATGACAAAGAGGCGGTCGATGAAATCGGCCAGGTCGGAGCCGTCGATGGCGGTGTTGTCCTCGATGGCTTTGGAGAACTGATTGTCCTTGAAGAGGCCGGTGTCCTCTGCGAAGAAGCAGAAGAGGAGGCGCGACATGAAGACGTTGATTCGGTGCCGTATTTCTTCGTCACGGAAGTCGTTGTAACGGCAGATGTCGTCGTAGATTTTTGCCATTAGCTCTGCAGTCTTGACATCTGCCTCAGCCTCTTCGTAGTTTCGGAACTTCTCAATACCGGCAAGGGGCTTGAAGAACTCGAAGTCACGCCAAAGCAAATCCAGCTGACCCTCGTAAACATCATCATCTTTGGGATCGTAAGCCACGACATAGAATCCGTCGCAGGTAATGTACAGACGAGGGTTGTGACGGGAGATACTCTTTTCGTTCCTCATGGCGATGATGACATTCAATGGTTCTGTTCCTTTGGGAAAAGGACGAAACACCAATTTGTCTTTCACCAAGATTGTTTGAGGTTCACGGGATTTGTTATCGCGTCCGTCACGAACACGCTGAAGAGATGCTTCTCCGTACCCGCAGAAAATCCGTAGGAGTTCATAGGGCAGATTATCGACTGTCAGGGAAGACGCCACATTTTCCAACGCCTCCTGAGCAGCAATATGCGAAAAGTTCGGTTTCTTCGCCATACTCTGATAGCTTTAGAGCACAGCACTTACCGGAACTACAGGAACCCCATCACCTCAAAAAAAGACACGAAAAAGCGTGAACCGCGCTTATCCGTGTCTGAGGTGGTGAGATTTACCTGCTAAAATAGATAAGTGACATGTCCACGCTATCGAGCGCAGACATTAGTCATTATTGTTATTTTAGCATCGTGTTCTAAACATCTCACCTTTCAGACACGCCGAATAACTGCTAATGCTGTTATTTTACCAATAAAGTCATACTGCCGCATTGAAAACAATGTGTAAGACGAAGCTTATACCATCTTCATAGAAGGCAATACTTGGTCGCAAAGGTACAACAATTTTTTGAAATGAAGAATTTTTTCAGGGATTTTTTACTTGGACAAGTGTGTTTTTCAATATTGTGCCCCCAATTGAAGAAAAATGTATGTCGAAAAAAGACTTTCAAAGACTATATCTGTAGCGAAATAATGCCAGCAAAAACAACAATCTGATAGATGCGGATTAAGACATATTGTGTGCTTATCGGATTGCATTTCTTTGGTAATTCTGTTTATTTCCTGCTTATTCAACAAATTTATTAACTCTCCGAACGCTGAGATTTCGGAATTATTATTATCTTTGCAGCACGAATTATCAAAAACGTGTGAAGATGCAAACACCATTAGATTATAAGATTGTCACCGAGACCATCGATTCGATGCGTCTGGGTGATTTCAGCGGAGCTACCATCCGCGATATTGCTACCTTGAGCAAAGTGCTGGAACAGAAAACAGGTCAGCCGTTTATTCATCTCGAAATGGGCGTGCCCGGACTGAAACCGTCGCAAATCGGTATCGAGGCAGAGAAGAAGGCGCTCGATGAGGGCTGTGCCGCCATTTATCCGCCTAATGCCGGCATCGACCGGCTGAAGAATGCCGCATCGAACTTTATAAAGGCCTATATCGGCATCGACTTGAAACCGCAGGGCTGCATCGCCACCGTGGGCTCGATGCAGGGAACTTTTGCCGTATTCACGACCTTGCATCTGGCTTGCCCCGAGAAAAACACGATTCTGTTTATTCATCCGGGCTTCCCGGTGCAGACCGACCAGTGCAAAGTGATTGGCTTGAACCCGATCGGTTTGGATATTCACGACTACAGAGGTCCGAAGCTGATTGAGAAACTGGACGAACTGATGAGTCAGGGCAATATCGCCGGCTTGGTCTATTCGAACCCCAACAACCCGTCGTGGGTATGTTTCACCGACGAGGAACTGAAGGGTATCGGCCAACTCGCCACGAAGCACGATGTGATTGTGCTGGAAGATCTGGCATATTTTGCAATGGACTTCCGTCGCGATTTGTCGCACCCGTTCCAGCCGCCTTATCAGGCAACGGTGGCCCGATATACGCAAAACTATGTGATGACGATTTCTGGCTCGAAAGCGTTCTCTTATGCAGGACAGCGTATCGGTGTCTGTTGCGTAAGCGACGGCTTGTATAACCGGGAATATGCTCCGCTGAAGAATCTGTTCGGGGTGGGCGAATTCGGACGGTTCCTGGATGCGCGCGTCATCTATACGTTGAGTTCAGGTTGCTGCCACAGCGTGCAGCATGGTATGGCTGCCATGATGGAAGCCGCCTGCGACGGACGTTTCGACTTCGTGAGCGAAGTGCGCGAGTACGGACGGCGTGCCGCCTTTATGAAGAAGGTATTGCTGGAGAACGGCTTCTATCTGGTGTATGACAACGATATGGGCGAGCCTTTGGCAGACGGGTTCTATTTCACGGTGCAGTATCCGAACATGACGGATCTGGAACTCACGAAAGAACTGATGTACTACGGTATTTCGGTTTATCCCTTGGATACGATGGGCAGTCATGAACAAGGCGTGCGTGTATGTACTTCGTTCTTCAAACCCGAACAGGAACCGCTCTTCCAGGAGCGTATCGAACTCTTTCACCAGAATCACAAGAAATAACCATGAATAACTTGTTTGCATCGCTAATCAGTAACGCACTCAATATTCCATACAAGCAGGTCGAGGCCACACTCGACCTGTTGGCTGACGGGTGCACCATTCCTTTTATCAGCCGCTACCGGAAAGAAGCGACAGGCGGACTTAATGAAGTGCAGATTGCCGACATCGCCACCCAACGCGACAAACTGGAAGAGGTGGAGAAGCGCAAAGATACCATTCTGAAGACCATCGAAGAACAGGGGAAACTCACAGAAGAACTCCGCAAGCGCATTGAAAACACCTGGAATGCGACGGAATTGGAGGATATTTATCTGCCTTATCGTCCCAAACGCAGAACGCGTGCCCAGGTAGCTAAAGAAAAAGGACTGGAGCCTTTCGCCAATTTCCTGCTGACACAGGCGTCGATGTCCCGCTCGGATATGCCGGTAGGTATGCAGGTGCGCAATTATGTGAATGCAGAAAAAGGGGTGAACAACGCTGAGGAAGCGATAGCCGGTGCGCAGGACATTATTGCTGAAATGGTGTCGGAAGACGAACGGGCACGCGGTTCGGTGCGCAGGAATTTCGAACACGATGCTACCATCTGGAGCAAATTGGTGAAAGGGAAGGAGGAAGAGGCCCAGAAATACCGCGATTACTTCGACTTCCGAGAGAAGCTTTCCCGTTGCGCGTCCCATCGGCTTCTGGCCATGCGACGAGGAGAGGCAGAAGGCTTCTTGCGCGTGGGCATCGAAGGCGACGATGCCATTTGCATGGAGCGCCTGAACCGGCAGTTCGTGCGTAACGGAAGCGAGGCGGGTATGATCGTGGCCGATGCAGTGGCTGACGGTTTCAAACGCTTGCTGAAACCTTCCATCGAGACGGAATTTGCCCAAAGTTCGAAGGAGAAAGCTGACGAGGAGGCTATCCGTATCTTTGTGCGGAATCTGGAGCAACTGCTGATGTCGGCTCCTTTGGGACAAAAGCGGGTGCTGGCGCTCGACCCCGGTTTCCGCACCGGTTGCAAGGTGGTGTGTCTGGACGCAGAGGGCAACCTTTTGCATCACGATGTGATTTATCCGCATCCGCCCAAGAGCCAGTTTATTGATGCCATGAACAAAATGGAGGATCTGGTGAAGAAATACCGGATCGAGGCCATTTCGATTGGCAATGGAACGGCCAGCCGCGAAACGGAAGAATTCGTGAAAGGACTGGATTGTACGGCCGATGGACGGGTGAAGGTCTTTGTGGTGAGCGAAGACGGAGCTTCCATCTATTCGGCATCGAAGGCGGCACGCGACGAGTTTCCCGATGAGGATGTGACTGTGAGAGGCGCCGTTTCGATTGGCCGGCGGCTGATGGATCCCCTGGCGGAATTGGTGAAGATCGACCCTAATTCCATCGGTGTGGGCCAGTATCAGAAAGATGTGAATCAGACGGAACTGAAACGCAGCCTCGACCAGACCGTCGAGAGCTGTGTGAACAAAGTCGGCGTGAATGTCAACACGGCATCGAAGCATCTGCTGACCTATATCTCCGGATTGGGTCCGCTGCTGGCGCAGAACGTCGTGAACTATCGGGCAGAAAACGGTGCATTCCGTTCCCGGCAGGAACTGAAGAAAGTGCCGCGCATGGGTCCGAAGGCTTTCCAGCAGGCTGCCGGCTTCCTCCGCATCAGCGATGGGGAGAATCCGTTGGACAACAGCGCCGTGCATCCGGAATCGTATTGGGTGGTGGAGCAGATGGCCAAGGATCTGAAATGCCACGTGTCGGACCTGATAGGAGAGAAGGGCAGCTCTTTGCGCGAACGTATCGATTTGAACCGGTATGTATCGGAACCCGAAGGTTTGGGCTTGCCGACCTTGCAGGATATTATGGCGGAATTGGCCAAGCCCGGACGCGATCCGCGTGAGCCCCTGAAGGAATTCAGTTTCAGTCAGGAGGTGAAGACGTTGGAGGATGTCCGAGAAGGCATGGTGCTGCCCGGCATTGTTACGAATATCACCAACTTCGGGGCCTTCGTGGATGTGGGTGTCCACACGCAAGGATTGGTGCACATTTCCGAGATGGCCGACCGTTTCGTAAAAGACCCGAACTCGGTGGTTTCGCTGCACCAGCATGTGACCGTCCGGGTGAAGGAGGTGGATTTGAAGCGCGGACGTCTGTCGCTCAGCATGAAAGGGTTAGAGAAAACTTTGTAAATCTAAATAATATAATAATATGAGTAAGATAAGAGTGGGCTTCGGCTACGATGTGCATAAGCTGGTGGAAGGTCGCGACCTTTGGCTGGGAGGCATCAAGATAGAGCATACGCTGGGGCTGCTGGGTCACAGCGATGCCGATGTGCTGATTCATGCTTTGTGCGATGCGCTGTTAGGAGCTGCCAATCTGCGCGACATCGGATATCACTTTCCGGATACAGATACGAAGTATAAGAACGTCGATAGTAAGTTGCTGTTGGCCGACACGATGCAACTTGTGCGAAGCAAAGGCTATGAGTTCGGCAACGCCGATATTACGGTAGCGGCAGAACGGCCGAAGCTCAATCCACACATCGAAGAAATGAAGCAGTGTCTGGCTCAGGTGATGAAAGTGGATGCCGAAGATGTGTCGATTAAGGCTACCACCACCGAAAAACTGGGCTTTACTGGCCGACAGGAAGGTATTGCTGCCTACGCAGTTGTGCTGATTGAGAAACAATAAAGGAGCATCCGCCTATGTGTAAGCGCATCGTCTGGTTATACGTTCTTGGCATCATGTGCATCTGTGGTTTGCGTGCCCAAGACTTGAAGTATCGGCTTTACCTGACCGACAAGGCAGGCAGCACATATTGTGCGCTTAGCGAGCGGGCGATGCAGCGTAGAGCGAATCAGGGCATAGCGCTCGATAGCACCGACATAACAGTTTCGCCGCGCTATTTGCAGACATTGCGCGAAGCCGGGTATCGGATTTGTGTCACCAGCCGGTGGGTCAACACTGTTGTGGTGGGTCATGATGACAATACACCGATCGATTCGGCGGCATTAGCAGCGTTCCCGTTTGTCCGGAAAATCGAGCCAGTAGAAAGTCAAGAGACGGTTTCTTCAGCACCCAAGTCGCGCGATTGGGAAACAACGGTACCGACGGATTCGGTGGTGGAATCATTCCGCACTCCAATGTTCGAAGTGAACGGACAGGCGCTGTATGATGCCGGCTATCGGGGAAAAGGCATGCTGATCACAATGCTCGACGGAGGTTACACCAACGCCTCCCGCTATCCGGTGCTTTACGATAAAGTGGTCGGGTGGCACGATTTCTATACCGATCAGGACAGCACTGCATTCTTCGAAAGCTCCACACACGGCACCCAGTGCCTTTCGCTGATGGCTGCCGACAGTTCCACCGGCATTTGGGGAACGGCACCCGATGCGCGGTTCTTTCTGATACGAACCGAGTTTTCCCCCAGAGAAATTGCTTTTGAAGAAGATGCCTGGGTGGCCGGAGCCGAGATGGCCGATAGTTTGGGAAGCGACCTGCTGACGGCTTCATTGGGCTATTATAATAAGTTCGACGATGCTCGTTTCAATCATACCACCGACGAACTGTTGCAAGGAACGGCTTTTATTGCAAAGGGAGCAGAGATTGCGACCAAGAAAGGAATGCTGGTGATCAATTCGGCTGGCAACGAAGGCAGAGCCTCCTCAACGTGGGGAAAGATCACGTTTCCGGCTAATGTTGAGGATATATTTACCATTGGAGCAACCGATACGAGCCGGGTGGCCAGCGATTTCTCCAGTCGCGGGTGGCTGACGCCTTACGTGAAGCCCGATGTAGCTTGTCGAGGCAAGCAGGCATACATACTTTCGGCTTTGACAGGAGAACCTGCCACAGGCAATGGTACTTCCTATGCTGCCCCTTTCCTTTGCGGCCTGATGGCATCGCTGTGGAGCGCCGCCCCCACGTTGACGCCGGCACAACTTCGTCAGGTGGTACGCGAATCTGCATCGCAGAGTGCGGCACCCGACTCTTTGGTGGGCTATGGAATGCCCGACTTCCAGGTGGCATTGCAACTGGCGCTGAAGTTGGCGGAACCGATGGGCATACAGGAGGTGAAGACTTCGGCTGCTGAAGACGGAGATTTTGCAGACAAAGCAACGGAGGGGAAGATTTCGCATGCACGTTACTTCGATTTACAGGGGCGTCCGCTGACGACGAAAGGACAGGAATTGCCTTCAAATTGTCATTTCGTGGTAGAAAAAGGTGGCAAAATCAAGGTGTTACGAAAATAAATCGTTAAAAAAACTTGCCAAATGCAGCAAGAAACGAAAAAATTAAATAACTTTGCACCTTGGGAGAAAAGACATATTTAAGGTATAAAAACTCTTTATTGGTTATGTTGAACATTGTAATTTTTGGTGCGCCAGGCTCCGGCAAAGGCACACAGAGTGACAAGATTATTGCTGAGTATGGCGTTGAGCATATCTCGACCGGTGATGTGCTCCGTGCAGAGATCAAAGCTGGCAGCGAACTCGGAAAGACCGCTGCTGCCTACATCAACGACGGCAAACTGGTGCCTGATTCGCTCATCATCGACATTCTGGCATCGGTGCTCGATTCTAAAGGAAAGGATATCAAAGGTGTAATCTTCGACGGATTTCCACGCACCATCGCGCAGGCTGAGGCTCTGAACAAGATGCTTGCTGAGCGTGGACAGCAGGTCAGCACGGTGATCGGATTGGAAGTTGACGATGCCGAACTCATTAAGCGTATCATTGCACGCGGCAAGACTTCCGGTCGTGCAGACGACAACGAGGAAACCGCAAAGAAGCGCCTCGAGACCTATTATTCGCAAACTCTTCCACTGAAGGATTTCTACGTGAAGGAAGGCAAGTATGCCAAGATTCAGGGCGTAGGATCCATCGACGCCATTTATGCGGATATTAAAACCGCTATCGACGCCGCAGTGTGAAAAAATAAAAAAGATATCATTATGGCAGAATCCAACTTTGTAGATTATGTGACAATTTACTGTCGTTCGGGAAAGGGCGGCAGAGGATGTTCACACTTGCATCGTGCCAAATATATTCCTAAAGGCGGACCCGATGGAGGAGATGGCGGCAAGGGCGGATCTGTCATTCTGCATGGCAACCGCAACTATTGGACCTTGTTGCATCTCAGGTACCAGCGACATGTGTTTGCTACCGACGGACAAGCCGGCGGCGAAAACAAATCGTTTGGCAAGGACGGACAGAATGCCGTGATTGAAGTGCCAGTCGGAACGGTGGTCTATGATGCTGAAACCGGAGAGTATCTGGCAGAGATTACGGAAGACGAGCAGCGCGTGGTGCTTTTGAAAGGCGGACGCGGCGGTTTGGGTAACTGGCACTTCCGTACATCCACCAATCAGGCTCCGCGATATGCGCAACCGGGCGAACCTTGTCAGGAGCGTCGTATAGTGCTCGAACTGAAACTGCTGGCAGATGTCGGCCTTGTCGGCTTCCCTAATGCCGGAAAGAGTACGCTGCTAAGCGCTGTAAGTGCTGCAAAGCCTAAGATTGCCGATTATCCTTTCACAACGATGGAGCCCAACTTGGGGCTGGTGCCTTATCGGGACAACCGGTCGTTTGTCATTGCCGATATTCCAGGTATCATTGAAGGAGCATCGGAAGGGAAGGGGCTTGGCTTGCGATTCTTACGCCACATTGAACGAAACTCTACACTCCTTTTCATGATTCCTGCCGACAGCAGCAATATCCGAAAGGATTATCAGATTTTACTGAACGAATTGGGAACCTACAATCCGGAGATGCTCGACAAACAGCGTCTGTTGGCTATCACCAAGTGCGATATGCTCGACGAACAACTGATTGATGAAATGCGTCAAGAGTTGCCGGACGGTGTTCCTACGGTTTTTATCTCGGCTGTGGCAGGCAAGGGCCTCGATGAACTCAAGGATATGCTGTGGACGATGCTGACCGATGAATCCAATCGTATTCAGACTTTCACACACCGGAATCTGGATGTCAGCCGAGGTCTGGAAGACGATTACGTGGAGGAAGATCCCTATGGAAAGAACGATTACACCATCGAGGGCGTAAGTCCTGCCGACTTGCGCGATGACGATCTTGAGGAAGACTGGTAATCCGGTTGCTGCAATTTTCAACGATATTACAAGAATCCTTCAGCCTGATGGCTGAGGGATTTTTTATAAATTCTCAAATACAACCGATTGTTGTGTTGCACAACATGTGAATTTTGTTGCACGATTCGAAAATGTTTCGTAACTTTGCACCGTCAAATTACAAAAGGAAATATGAAAAACAGAAGACGTAACAATTCGAGTATGGCAATAGATGAGCAGATTGAAGAATTTACGACACAAAAAGGCGAACACGCTTTGGTTTCGGGAATTCTTCTCTCTATCGTAATAGGGCTATTCACTATTTTTTATCTGATTTTATTTGCTTAATTCGTTGGAACTAACCAATTCGCAGTGGGTAGATTGGTCGATGATGCCGGTCTTTCCCAGTCAGTCGGGTACTTATGTGCTTTTATTGCGTCAGCGGTGCACATTGCCGTTGTGCAGCCGGATAACGCATCACCCTGTGTGCTGCAGTATGCAGGTCGGGGGTGAAGGGTTCGACGTGTTGTATATTGGAGAAACGGATTCGCTGCGTCAGACACTCGACTACGATCTTATCAATGGGATGGCCTATAAAAACGATATACGTCGAAGTCTGGGTGCGCTTTTCGGATTCCGGACCCGTGGTAGGAAAAGTGTCAACGGACAGTTGGAGCAAAACTACACGCCAGCTGACGAATATGAAATAACTGACTGGATCCGAAAGAATACCTATCTGATTTTTTGGACAAAGAGGGATTCGGAGCAACTCTCTGATTTAATAAATACTTACGATCCTCCATTGAATTACACGCGTGGAGCTGCATCGGAGACGAATGCCAAGTTTATGACAGATTTGTTAAAAGCGCGCAATCTGCCTATCGGTGCTGAACGCGAGATTGCCTATTGGAATCATAACGGACAAAAACGTAGTACGGATGCCGAACGTACCCTGTTCTTCGATCGGCATAAAAGCAGACAGGACAAAGATTTCTGGATGTCCTTCATCTTTGCCCTGTCGGTAGCAATCTTTTTATTGATAATCAATCTTATTTTGTGGTCAAGGTGAGGTTCACAATGCTGTGAGCCGGAACGCTTACGGTCATCTTTCCATTCTTCAGATTTTTCTTAGCCACTTCGTAAGGAGCGGTCTTGACATTATCGCCCTTGCCGAAATCGTTGTAAGCATGCACATCCTTAGTGGTCAGTATCTCGCCTGCTGCAGCGGTAATCTGTTTGCCGTCGATGCTCACCATTGCCGTGTGTTCTTTGGCAACGTCGAGGTTGGTGAGTGTGACAGTAATCACATTGTCCTTGATGCTCTGGGTGGTAGTCATTACAGGCACTTGTTCCTTATCGTTCACCTGAATGTTTTCGCAGGTCAGATCGGCAGGAATAAAGGTGGCTTCCTTGTGCTTCTTGTACATCTTGAACACGTAGTAGGTAGGAGTGACGATGCAGGCATCCTTGGGATTCTTTTCGTTCGTCAGCACCATACTCTGCAATACATTCACCACCTGAGCGATGTTCGCCATGCGGATACGGTCGGTGTATTTGTGGAAGATGTTCAGCGAAGCAGCGGCAATCACGGCATCGCGCATTGTGCTTTGCTGATACAGCCAGCCGGGATTGGTGCCGGGTTCTACGTTAAACCAGGTGCCCCACTCATCCACCATAAGGCCGACACGCTTTCTGGGGTCGTACTTATCCATGACCTGCATGTGGCGCTTGACAACATCTTCAATTTTCAGGGCCTGCGAAACAATCTCGTAATACTCCTGGTTCGAGTAAATCAGCGCAGAACCTTTTTTGCCCATCGGGATACCGGTGATTGGGTCATTCATTGTGCCCCAGTCTCGCACGGCATAATAGTGAACCGAAAGACCGTTCATGTTGCCAGCTCCGATTTTCTTCATGCAGACTTCTGTCCAATGTGCATCGCCTGCATTGGCACCCGAAGCAATGCGGAACAGACGGTTGCTGCCGTAGTTGCGGGCGTAGGTGTTGTATCGGCGATACAAGTCAGCATAATATTCAACGTGCATGTTGCCGCCACAGCCCCAGCTTTCGTTGCCTACACCGAAATACTTCACGTTCCAAGGTTTCTCCCGTCCATTTTTACGACGCAGTTCAGCCATCGTGCTGTTGGTGTCGCTATTCATATATTCGACCCACTTGGCCATTTCTTCCACGCTTCCGCTGCCTACATTGCCGGAAATATACGGCTCTGTGCCCAGCATTTCGCAGAGGTTCAGAAATTCGTGTGTGCCGAAACTGTTGTCCTCCACGGTGCCACCCCAATTGGTGTTCACCATTCTTGGGCGGTTCTCCTGCGGACCGATACCATCCATCCAGTGATATTCATCGGCAAAGCAGCCGCCCGGCCAGCGCATTACAGGCACCTCCAGTTCTTTCAGCGCCTCGAACACATCCTTACGATACCCCTCAATGTTCGGAATATCGGAATCCTTGCCAACCCAGATGCCGCCATAGATGCAGCGTCCCAAGTGTTCGGCAAACTGTCCGTAGATTTCCTTCGGAATCACGTTTTGTGCCTGATCGGGATGGATGACGAGTTGCACATCTTGAGCGGACGTCGTCGTTGCCAATGCTGCAATTGCAGCGGCCAATGTCAGAATTTTCTTCATCGGTTAAAGGTGTTAAACTGTTAATCGAATTGTCTTAGCGGTTATAAACGTAGATCTGGAACGACTTGGCTGGAACCACCACCATGTTGTCAGGTTTCTGTAATTCCAGTTTCGGGGTCACCAGATACGGATTTTCCAAGGTGTTTTCCTCGTTCATATTGTCGGTGTGCAGGGTAATGATCTCAAGTTTTTTGAATACCAGATCTTTTTTCTTACCCGTAAAGTTCAGGTTTAGCGATTGTGCCTCATCGCCGGTGTTTGCCACTTTTATAATGATGGCATTGCGTGTCTCATCGATGCAGGCAGAAGCAAACAGTCCGTCCTGTCCTTCTTGTCCGGCAACCGGCAGTTTACCTTCTGTCAGTTTCAGAACCTTATCACCGCGATACTTGCCGTACAGTTGCTGAATGTAGTAGCTGCACGTCTTCACGCAATTGGCATTGTTGAACCAGATCAGGTCAGGACGCCATTGCCAGCCTTTCTCGTGAGCGAGCAAAGGTGCGTAGGTGGTCATGTGAACAATGTCGGCATTGCGCTCGAAGCCTGTCATAAAGGCGGCTTCGTAGAGAGACGCCTCAAAATGATTCCACTTTTTGCCTTTACCATGGCAAGCATATTCGCCGGCGAAGACAGCAGGACCCTTGCGGTCGTATTTGTCATAGCGCGTTCCTCCGTTCAGGAACCACTCCTCATTGCGATAGAAATGCTCGTCATACAGATCTACTTTCAACTGTTTCATCTTAGGCTGGAGAATGTCGAACTTCTCGCCCTCGCTGTCAGGACCGGTAGTGCCGATGTATTTGATTTCGGGATGCTGTTTCTTCAGTACATCCAGGAATTTCTTCAAACGAGCCGTATAGGCAGCATTATCCTTATAATCCCACTGCTCGTTGCCAATACCCAGGAATTTCAGGTTGAAAGGCTCCGGATGACCCATGTCGGCGCGAACCTTACCCCAGGTTGTAGAAGCGTCTCCGTTGGCGAACTCGATCAGGTCGAGGGCATCCTGAATGTATGGATCCAGATCATCAAGTGCAACGTGAACTTTGGCTTCATCGCGGATATCATTCTGATATTGGCAGGACAGACCGCATGACAAAACCGGAAGAGCTTCGCAACCGAAGTCCTCGCAGAGCAGGAAATATTCGAAGAAGCCCAACCCGTAGCTCTGATAGTAATCAGGATAGAAACGGTGAGCAAATGTATAATGCCAGCGATTCTCGTTCAGTGGACGGTTCTCAACTGGTCCGATCGTATTCTTCCATTGGTAGCGGCTTTCCAGATCCGTGCCTTCCACGATACATCCACCAGGGAAACGGAATACACCCGGCTTCAGGTCATTCAAAGCCTGTGCGATATCTTTGCGCATACCGTTCTCGCGACCTTTCCATGTGTCGGTAGGGAAGAGGCTGACGTGCTCAAGGTCGGTGGTCACCAAACCGGCTCCACGCTCAGCAGGGCGCAAAAAGAGACGCAGACTCAAATCGTTTTTGGTGTGTTTATTGTCGATGATTGCTGTGTATTTTTTCCATTCTTTGCCTTCCACGGTGATGCTGGTGCCAGCTTGCGACTGGTTTTCTCCCATCGTGTCGTTATCAACCAGCTGCACTTCAATCTTCGACTTGCCACCTTCCGGGCAGCGAGCCCAAACACTGAAACGGTATTTCTTGTTCTGCTTGACACTGATCCCGAAGAAACCTTCGTTCTCAATGCCGGTATGCTTGTGAGGATGTCCCGGATTACTAAGGCGTACATAATGCGGGTTCTTTTCGAAGGGTCCGTCGTCACGGACTTCGAACTTGCCGAAAGCGCGCCAGCCCATCAGGCTCTGAGGAAACTCGAACGAGCGGTTTTTCACCATCTCGGCATATAAACCGCCATCGGCACCATAGTTGATGTCTTCGAGGAAGATACCATACATGGTAGGCTGGATGTCGGCCCCCGTTTTGCTCACGTTAATGTCAAAGGTGTGCGTATTGGCTATGACTGTCGAAGTCAGAGTCGCCAATACCAGCGTAGTTAGTCTCTTCATGTCACAAAGTGTATTATGAGATTTGTATTAGTTTCAAAAAGTCAGTTCTGGGAAGCAGGATTCCGGATACTCGATATTTTCGAGAAACAGACCTTGCGCGGCCACGCTGTCTCCTGCAATACACCGGTTCTTGCCTTCAATCACTTCGGCAAATTCCTTGATGGTCATCCGATGTTTTCCCACTTGTAGTAAGGTTCCTACAATCGCTCGGACCATATTGCGTAAAAAGCGGTCGGCCGTAATGGTGAAGACGTAATGTTTGGCATTCGGATCTTCCCAGGCATCCGGCTCTCTTTCAGCCCAGAATGCCTCCTCAATATGGCAAATGTTTGTTTTCGTGTCGGTGTGCAATTTGCTGAACGAAGTGAAATCCTCGTAACAGAAAAGTTTTGCACTGGCATGATTCATAAGTTCGATGTCCAACGGTTCGAAGATCCGCATGGCATAGGCCCGGTTGAACAACGGTTTCCCCGTGGTAATATAATAACGGTACGTGCGCGAGGTGGCCGAAAACCGGGCGTGCGCTTCTGGGGTTACCGGGACGATCCGTGTAATCAGAATGTCGGGCGGAAGCACCTGATTCAGTTTGAACGTCAGTTGGTCAAGCGGCATTTCCAGATTTTCTATTTCTGTGTGCGCCACCATGCAACTGGCATGAACTCCGGCATCGGTGCGTCCGGCACCTACAATAGTTAGCTCTCGACGCAATAGCATCGAGAGCTTCTTTTCTATAGTTTCTTGAACCGATACCGCATTCGGCTGACTTTGCCATCCGTGGTAATTGGTTCCATCATATTTCAGATAGATGAAATAACGCATATGCTATCAGACGAGACGGCGAGAACCATCACCGATCACCACAGGAATGATGACAGGCTTCTTGCCATACTTCGCTTGGAACTTCTCGACGACTGTATTGACGAACAGATCGTACAGGTCTTTCTTAACAAGGTTGATGGTGCATCCGCCGAAGCCACCGCCCATGATTCGGGAACCGGTAACGCCGCAGTCGAAAGCTACGTCGTTCAGGAAATCCAACTCCTCGCACGATACTTCATAATCCTTGCTCAGACCTTGGTGAGTTTCATACATCTTCTGTCCGACAGTCTCATAGTCGCCTTTCTGCAAAGCTTCGCTCACTGCCAATACGCGGTCCTTTTCGCCCATAACGAAAGTGGCACGCTTGATATCAACAGGATCGACATCACCCTTTACGCTCTCAATCTGCTCCCAAGTGCAGTCGCGCAAAGTTTCAGCCTTCACGCCAAACTTCTTGTTGATGGCTGCTACTACGTTTTCGCAGCTCTTGCGACGGTCGTTGTAAGGAGAGCCGACCAGTTCGTGCTTTACGCAGCTGTTCACCAAAACGAGACGATAGCCCTTCGGGTTCCAGGGGAAGTATTCGAACTCACCGCTTTGGCAATCCAGACGCATCAGGTTGCCGGCTTTGCCGAATACGCTGGCGAACTGATCCATAATACCGCAGTTTACGCCGATGTAATTGTGTTCGGTAGCTTGTCCGACTTTAGCCAGATCCCACTTGCTGATCTTGTTGCCGCCAAACAGATCATTGATGGCAAAAGCGAAGCAGCTTTCGAGAGCGGCTGAAGAAGACATACCGGCACCCAGAGGTACATCACCGGCGAAAGCAGTATCGAAGCCCTGTACAGGCACGCCTAATTTCTCCATCTCCTTGGCTACGCCGAAAAGATAGCGGAAGTGGCTGGCATGAGGACCCTTTTCGTCATCCAGACTGAACTCATCGTAATCCTTGAGGTCGATACTATAGGCACGGATGGTGCGGGTGTTATTCGGTTTGATTTCAGCCATCATTCCCTGCTGCACGGCGCCTGGGAATACAAAGCCTCCATTGTAATCGGTATGCTCACCAATCAGGTTAATACGTCCAGGGCTGGCATAAACGAAGCCCTTTGAACCGTTGAAATGTTTTGCAAAACGCGAGCGGACAAATTCGATATCCATGGTTTTTAGGTTTTAATGTGTTAGTAAATATTTAGAAAAAAGGTTTCTCAAAGTTACCCTATAAGAAAAAAACAAACTCAACCTCGGAGATAAAAATCTTTGACCCGAAGTTGAGTTCCGGCCAAAAAGATTAGTCTTTTTTAGCCAGGTAAGCTGCCATAGCAGCGGCGTTAGCCTTCTGCAGTTTGGTAGCCTTGTTGAACGCAGTGTGGAATCCGAAGATCTTCTTGCGCTTCTTTTCAGACTTTGCCATAATGATTAAAATTTATTTGTTAATAATTTATTTCTTGGTTGAGAATGCGTAAACAGTAACCTGACGGTAAACTTCACCAGGGGCCAGCGTAGCCTGTTCGAAACTTGGCTGGTTCGGTGAATCCGGATGGTGCTGGGCTTCCAGACAGAAAGCCGATCGTGCCGGGAACTTGCATCCTCCGATGCCTGCAAATCCGCTCAGCCAGTTTGCGGTGTAGAGCTGAACGCCAGGTTCTGTGGTGTAGGTAGTCATCACACGTCCGCTGACAGGCTCCTCTGCAATAGCGGCCAACTTCAGACCTGCAATGCCTAACTGGTCAGGCGTATTCTGGTTCACGCAGAAGCAGTGGTCGTAACCGGCTCCATTCTTAATCTGCACGTCATCTGCATCAATCCGTTCTCCGATCTTGTGTGGAGTGCGGAAGTCGAACGGCGTTCCTGCCACCTCAGCTCTTGCTCCGACAGGGATGCACACGCTGTTGATCGGAATAAACCGGTCGGCATTGATTGTCAGCACGTGGTCGTTCACCAAAGGAGTGGTTTCCTGCACACCGGCCAGGTTGAAATAGCTGTGGTTCGTCAGGTTGCAGAGTGTCAGCTTGTCGGTCGTAGCCTTATAGTCGATACGTACTGCATTGTCGTTCGTCAGCGTATAGGTAATTTCGCAATTCAGGTTGCCAGGGAATCCCTCTTCACCGTCGGCGCTCAAGTAACCTATTCTGATGCTTTGCTTAGAAACCTCAAGCACATCCCAAACCTTGAAGTGGAATCCTTTGAATCCGCCGTGCAGGCAGTTGGGCTTTTGGCTCATGCTAACATTATAGACTTGTCCGCCCAGCAGGAACTTGGCATCGGCAATGCGGTTGCCATAGCGTCCGATAGCCGTTCCGAAAGTCGGCTCAGGGGCGTTGGTCAAAGCCTCGATACTGTCGTAACCCAGCACCACATCGGCGAGATTGCCTTTCTTGTCAGGTGCCATGATCGAAACCAACGTTCCGCCGTAGTTACATACACATACTTCCATGCCCTTGCTGTTTTCCAGCACGTAGAGGGCTGTTTTCTTGCCGTCAACGACAGCTTCGAATTTTTGTGGGTCGAGACCAGACTTTGTCATAATATTAAAGATTTAAAAGCGCTGCAAAGTTATATAGAATCTTTCAAAAGTCCAAATAAACGCAGATAAAAAAACTCAAACACCCTAAAAGTTCCAACTTTTTGGCAACCGAACATGCACATTTCCCCGGGTTTTGCCCAAAAAAGATTGATTTTTCGGAATTCCCCGCCGGCAAAAACTCCCCATTCGGTAAAACTTTCTACCTTTGTGGCGTTAAACCTAAAAAATACAATAATGAACGCATATGTATTTCCGGGACAAGGTTCCCAGTTTGTAGGCATGGGCAAGGAGTTGTATGACGGCAACGCTCAGGCCAAAGCATTGTTCGAACAGGCTAACGATATCTTAGGCTTCCGCATTACGGATCTGATGTTTGGTGGAACAGAAGACGATCTTCGTCGCACGGATGTCACGCAGCCTGCCGTATTCCTCTGTTCTGTGATTCCGGCTATGGTAGCCAATATTGCACCCGATATGGTAGCTGGACATTCTTTGGGAGAGTTTTCGGCTCTGGTGTTGAGCGGTGCGTTGACTTTCGAGGATGGTTTGCGTCTGGTCAGCAAGCGTGCCAATGCCATGCAGAAAGCCTGCGAGAAGAATCCTGGTACGATGTCGGCTGTAATTCGTCTCGACGACGAAAAAGTGGAAGAAATCTGCGCTGCTACTGAAGGTACGGTGGTTGCCGCTAACTATAACTGTCCCGGTCAGATTATTATTTCAGGTGAATTGGCTGCTGTTGAGGCTGCTAATGCCAAGATGCTGGAAGCCGGAGCTAAGCGTGCAATGTTGCTCAAGGTTGGCGGTGCTTTCCACAGTCCGCTGATGGAGCCTGCCCGTGCCGAGTTGGCAGAGGCTATTGAGGCTACTACGTTCCATGCGCCTAAGTGCCCTATTTATCAGAATGTGGATGCAGAGGCTCATACCGATCCTGCCGAAATCAAGGCCAATCTGGTGGCTCAATTAACCAGTCCGGTACGTTGGACCAAGTCCGTTCAGAATATGATTGCAGCAGGTGCCACTTCCTTCACGGAGTGTGGACCAGGCGCTGTTCTTCAGGGTCTGATTGGTAAGATCAGTAAAGAAGTGAGCGTTGCTCCTTTGGCATAATTTCCAAAATAAATCAATGAGACTTCTCTCTGCTGTGGGAGAAGTCCCATTTTTGTGCGTCTGTTCTTATTTTGGATTTCTTTTGTTCTTAAAGGGATAATCAGATTTTTTTTTACAAAGAGTATGAAAAACTATTCATTTATTATGTGTGCAATATTTGTTTGCACCTTCCTTTCGTCATGTCATTCAACACATTCTGATGAAATCACAGACGAAGAGTCTGTTGTATGTAATTTCACAGATTTCCAGATTGTGCAAGGCAGTTTGGATGAATCGCTTACTCGGGGCACAACCGCAGAACAGAAATATAGTTTGTTAGCGGTCGATGTCCTGAATGGTACCTATATTCAAAGTGTAAGCAGAATCCAGCAGCCGGAATCTGAGGTGTTGGCCGATCTTTCCATGTCACTAAGTGTCGGCAAGCACGACATCTATTTTATTTGTGGTACGAATCAATGGCACAGCTTCGACGAAAAATCGCTCCTTGTTTCCTGGAATGAAACCACCGCTATTTTAGGTGATGTTTGGAGTTCGCACGTAGAGGTGACTGTCACACCCGGTGTGGTCCAGAACAAGTCGGTGGACCTGCAACGTGCCGTCGCTATGGTTGTAACGTGTATGACAGATACCGTTCCTGCATCGGTAAATACGTTGCAGCAGGTTCTCATGGGAGGTTCTTGGACGTATAATTTGAGCAAGATGTCGGGAGACATTCCGGCAACCATCTCCAAAACAATCTCTTTCCCGACAACAATGATTGGAACCTCCAATGTCAAGTCTGGAATTTATACGTTCATCCCTGCAGGCTATACGATGGCAAATAATTATACCATTACGGCACTCGATGCTTCGTCAAACACAATTGTTTCGCATTCGTTCTCATCGGTGCCGTTGACCCTAAACCGTTACACGATGTATAAAGGTAAGTTTTTTGTAACTGATACTTCGTTCGGTTTGGATCTTAAAACCGAATGGGGTGCGGATAATGTAATTACTTTCTGAAACTGATAAAAAACAATTAGAATCTGATTATCCCTTTACTTTTAAAACCAGTGTCTGTGACTTCAGCCCGTCTCCGCTCACAGTTAGTTTGAGTGAGCCAGATTGATGTCCGGCACGAACTGCACAAACGGCACGTCCCTTCCACGCTGGGTGACTTGATGCGGCATACGAAGTGCAATCGGTCAAGTCGGCATTTCCGGCAGCGAGGAACGTGCCTTTTCCGGAAACCTTGAACGAAAGCCGGTTCGCGGCATTGGGAACGATGTTCCCTTGTGCATCAACCACCTCGACCTCTACAAATGCCACATCGGGCGAAGAAGCGGAAAGAATCTTCTTGTCGGCTGTCAGACGAACCGTATAAGCCGAACCGGAGGTGGCGAGCGTTTGTGCGTGGGCAGCATCTTCGCTACCATCGGAGCGAACACCGACCGCACGCAACGTACCCGCCTGATAGGGCAGCGTGATGACTGCCTTAAACTCTTCGGCACGGGTCGTAGCGCGTTCTTCCACCAGCTTGTCATTCAGATAAAGACGTACGCGAGGGTAACGTGAATAGATCTCCACCTCGACGGGTTTGCCTTCCCAACCCGGCCAGTTCCACGACTGCCATGTTGGCCAGACGCTCCAGGCGGTGCAGATGATGGAATCCCGATAGCAGTTCGGCTCTTTCACCGCGAGGAACAAACGTTCTTCGGTGTCGTTCCACAGAATATTGCGATAGTGCGAGATCGGTTTCCTCCATCCGGTGATGTCGATGTCTCCGCAATAGGCTCCGTGCCAAGGCCACTTCGAGCCCACCCAGTGTTCGCCTCGGTCGGCAGGATCGCTGGCATAATGGGCACGTCCGATGCCCGATTCGCCTAAATAGTCAATCGCTGTCCAGACAAAATCGCCGATAACATAAACATGGTCGTGAGTGGCAGCCCAACTCTTGAAGGCGTCATTCGGATAGCTTTCCGTCTGCCACATCACACGTTCCGGCACGCGTTCGTGGTCACTTTCTGCATATTGAATCAGATAATTGTAGCCCATAATGTCGAGTGTTTCGGCCAACGGATCGTAGATTTCCCAGTCGTTGTCCCAGCCGCACAGGGCTTGTGTTACGCCACGTGTCGGGTCGTCCTGTCGCATGCGTTTGGCCAGTTTGCGCGAGGTGGTGACGATCTCCAGTTTCTTACGCTCATACACTTCGTTGCCGTTGCTCCAGCAGAGCACCGACGGGTGATTCCTGTCGCGCAGCACAATCGCATCCACATCTTCCTGCCACCACTGGTCGATGAGTTCGTGGTAGTCGTGCGACGTTTTCTTGGCACGCAATCCGTCGAACGCTTCGTCAATCACCAGCAGTCCGAGGTGATCGCAGGCTCGCAGGAACTCTTCCGAAGGAGGATTGTGGGAGGTACGAGCGGCATTAAATCCGGCTTCCTTCATTAGCCGGGCTTTTCGCCATTCTGCGGCATCGTAGGCAGCGGCACCGATAATGCCGTTGTCGTGATGCAGACAGCCGCCGTTCAGGACGTATGGCTTGCCGTTCAGCAGTAATCCGGTTGCTGCGGAATAGGAAACGGTGCGGAAGCCGTGCTCTATGGTCAGGTCTCCGATGGTTATTGGATAGAGCACGGGATGTTCCGGGCTCCACAGCTTTACATCATAGAAAGTGCGCTTCTCTTCATAGTCTTCGTACGAAATAATCACCGTGGCAGTATCGGCAGTGGTGCCGTCGGCCGAGATACCTTTCACTTCGTCCGTATGTACGAACAGTTTCCAAGGGTCGTCTTTGTGCCCGGGATTCATGCCATACAGCCACACGTGACGGTAAATGCCCGATCCGGAATACCAGCGGCAGTTCTTTTGCGCCGAGTTATCGACGCGCACAGCAATCACGTTCTCTTGGTTCGGTTGCCAGAGGCCGGTCACATCGACCCAGAAACTGGCGTAGCCGTAAGGGTGTCCGCCTGCCAGTTGTCCGTTCACATAAACGGAACTGTGCTGATACACACCTTCAAAATACAGCTTTCGCGTGGCATACGTCGCTTTGTCTTTCAAGGCTTCCGGTTTCAGGGTCAGCCGGTACCAGCCGGTACCTGCCGGAAGATAACCGCCGTCGTTGCCCATCGGATGCTCTTTTGAAAACTCTCCCTCGATACTCCAGTCGTGGGGCAGATCGACTTGACGCCATTGGCTGTCGTCGAAAGTGGGAGAGACGCAAGTGCTGTCATCGCTCAACTGGAAACGCCAGCCGTAGTCGAGCAACTCGCGGTGCTGTGCCGAAAGGGTAGTGCCGCAGAACAGGTTTGCTATCAGCAGAAAAATGGGAGCATAGGAGGTAAGTTTCATAGTGATTAGTGTGTTGTTTTTGTTGTATTCGGTCGCAAAGATAGTATTTTTATTCGAGATTAGTGTTAAGTTTCGCCAAAAAACAGAGGGAATGTTTGCATTTTCGTGCAAAAATCAATATCTTTGCCCCAATATCAGCATGAAACAAAAGTGTACAATCTAAGTCAAATATCTAAAATCCTGAATTGCCCTTTGCACGGCAATCGTTTAGCCAGCGCCACGACCCAACCTCAGGTCAGCATTTTATTGACCGACAGCCGGAGCCTTACTTTCGCCGACCAAACTCTCTTTTTCGCGCTCGTCACTCCGAAAGGTGACGGACACAAGTATGTCCCGGCTCTCTATCAGAAAGGAGTCCGCGGTTTTGTAATTAGCCAGTCGAACGAGGTGTTCCGCAACACCTGTCCGGAGGCGTGGTTCCTGGTGGTGCCCGATACGTTGGCGGCCTTGCAGCAGCTGGCTGCCTTCCATCGCAGCCAGTTCGATATTCCTGTCGTCGGCATCACGGGTTCGAACGGAAAAACCATCGTCAAGGAATGGCTCTACCAGCTTTTGCACGATGTCCGCAACGTGGTCCGCTCGCCTCGCAGTTTCAACAGTCAGGTGGGAGTGCCGCTCAGCGTCTGGCAACTCGAAAGCGCGCACAATCTGGCGATTTTCGAGGCGGGTATCAGCCAGCCCGGCGAAATGAAGAAGCTCGAAAAGATCATTCGTCCGACCATCGGCATCCTGACCAATATCGGTGCTGCTCATGCTGCCGGTTTCGAAAGCCAGAGTCAGAAGCTGGTCGAGAAACTGCAGCTTTTCGGTAGCGCCGATGTCATTATTTATAATGCCGATATTCCGGGTATCGACGATGCCCTCGAACTGGCGGGCGTGGGTGCCCGCAGTATGGCGTGGACGCGGCGGCGTACCGATGCGCAGATTCATGTGCATCAGGTGGAGCGGAACGACCATGAAACCTGCGTGAAATATTCGGCGCTGGCTTTCGACGGTGAGTTCACGTTGCCTATGACCGACGATGCCTCGCTCGAAAATGCGATGAACTGTCTGTCGCTGATGATCTATCTCGGCTTTTCACCCGAGCATATTGCGGAGCGTATGCAGCGCCTGACGCCGCTTGCCATGCGTTTGGAGGTGATTGAGGGCAAGCGGGGATGCCTGCTTATCAACGATGCTTACAGCAACGATTTCACGTCGCTGGAAATGGCACTCGAATTTCAGAAACGGCGTTCGTCGGCGGCCCTCCGGAACACGCTGGTGCTGTCTGACATTCTTCAGACGGATGCCGACGATGCACACAAGTTCGCCAAACTGGCACAGCTCTGCCGTGTTTATGCGCTTTCTAAACTGATCTGTATCGGTGAGGTGTCGAAGCGGAACGAGGCGTTGCTGCGTTCCGGTTTGCAGCAGCAGGGATGCACGCTCGATCTGTACGTCTATCCTTCGACCGATGCTTTTCTGGCAAGTCCGCAGTTGGACGGATTCCAGAATGAACTGATTCTTTTGAAGGGTGCCCGTGCGTTCCAGTTCGAACGTATCGGCGAGGCGTTGCAGCTGCGTCGCCACGAGACCATCATGGAGATCAATCTCGATGCCATTGTGCACAACCTGAACCGCTATCGCAGCCACCTGAAGCCGGAAACTAAACTCACCTGCATGGTGAAGGCGTTCGGCTACGGAACGGGCAGCTACGAACTGGCGAAGACGTTGCAGGATCAGAATGTCGATTACCTGGCTGTGGCGGTAGCGGACGAAGGTGCGGAACTGCGTCGTCAGGGCATCCGTGTGCCGATCATCGTCATGAACCCGGAAATGTCGGCGTTCCGTACGATCATCGAAAACCGCTTGGAGCCGGAGGTCTATAGTTTCCGTCTGCTCAATGCCTTTATTCAGGAAACCCAGTCGATGGGTGTGACACACTATCCCGTGCATGTCAAGATCGATTCAGGTATGCACCGCCTTGGATTCCAGCAGGCGGAAATCGCCGACCTGATTGCGCTCCTCAAGTCGCAGGATGCCGTGGAGGTACGTAGCGTATTCAGTCATTTCGCGACGGCCGATGATCCGAACCAGGAGGCTTTCGTGCACGAACAGAAACGCCGTTTCGATGCCTGTGCCGATCCGATTGTGGCTGCGTTCAAGCATCCGGTGCTGCGCCATATCTGTAACTCTGCCGGCATCGAGAAGTTCCCCCAGTATCAGATGGAGATGTGCCGGCTGGGTATCGGCTTGTACGGCTTCGAGGCATCGGAGATTCCGATGGATCTTGAAACGGTGGCTTCGCTCAAGACCACCATCCTGCAGATCAAGAATATCCCTGCTACCGAGACGGTCGGCTATATGCGCAACGGTAAGTTGCATCGCGACTCGCGCATCGCTATGGTGCCGATCGGATATGCCGACGGCTACGATCGTCGGTTGGGGAACGGACACGCGTCGATGCTGGTTGGCGGCAAACGCTGTCCGACGGTAGGAAATGTGTGCATGGATGTGACGTTCCTCGATGTGACCGACTGTCCGGAGGCACAGGAAGGCGATTGGGTGGAGATCTTCGGCACGCAGTTGCCGCTCACCGAACTCAGCAACACCTTGGGCACCATCTGCTATGAGGTGCTTTCTACTATATCCACACGCGTCAAACGTATCTATTTCAAGGAATGAGAAAACGCTTCGCCCTTTTCGTCTTTTGCCTGTTGGCGCTTTGTCCGTTGTCGGCGCAAACCGAAATCCGGCTCTATCAGAACGGTGCCGACAAGTTCGAGGCGCTGCTGCACGATATGCAGGAGGCGCGCCATCACATCCATTGCGAGTATTTCATCTTTGCCGACGACAGTATCGGCCGTCGGGTGATTGATCTGATGCGCGAGAAGGCAAAGCAGGGCGTGGAGGTGCGACTGGTCGTGGATGGCTACTACGATGTGAAGCGCCATTACAATTATGCGTCGCGTCTCAACCGGTTGCGGACGGAGGGTATCGATATCCGTATCTACCAACCTTATGTGTTCCCTTATGTGCATCGGGTGTTGCGCGATCATCGGAAGATTGTTGTCATCGATGGCAGGATCGGCTATACAGGCGGTTTCAATGTGGCGGATTACAACATCACGGGCAAGGAGATCTACGGCGGCTATATCGATACGCATGTGCGCTTGGTGGGGCCCTCGGTCGAGGAACTTCAGTTCTTGTTTGCCGAGCATTTCGAGAAGTGCGGGGGAGAGGCTTTCGGAGGCGATTCCTATTATCCCTACACGGCGGCGATGGTCGAGGGAACGTCGGAGGATTCGCTGGCGCAGACTTACATCGTAGAGCGTGGACGGCAATCCTGGAGGAAGAAAGCGGAGATGCGGCGTGAGGTGATTGCTTTTATCGATGCAGCGACCGACAGCCTGCACATTCAGTCGCCTTATCTGTTGCCTACACCGGGCGTTCGCCGGGCATTGCGTCGGGCTATGAAGCGGGGCGTGCAGGTGAGTGTGCTTTTTTCCGAAGTGGGCGATACGCCATTGTTCGATCTCGGCAACGTGCATTACTCGCACCGGTTGCAGAAACGCGGGGCGCGTGTCTGGCTCTTCCACGATGCTTTCCAGCACAGCAAGGTGCTGACTGCCGATGGCGGACGGTGCATCGTCGGTTCCACGAATCTCGATTACCGGGCAATGCGCTGGAACGAGGAAGTGGCAGCCGTCATTGCCGATTCTGTGGCGACCCAATGGCTCGATTCTGCCTTTGCCAACAGCTTGAATCATAGCACCGAACTGACTCCGCAATACTATGATAATTTGCCACTTAAACGCCGCATTCAAGGTGCGTTGGCGGACATTTTCCTTTCGTGGTGCCTATAAATCCCCCAAAAATTTGGTCAATTGTTAAAATCTCTTTATATTTGCCCCGATTTGTAATATATTTCAATACATTATGAAAAAGAATTCAACTCCTGCATGGCTTACCACTTTCCTGCTCCGTGTGGCAGGTGGTATCCAGTATAAGAAATTGGTCAAGGCGAGCAAGAATCCGAAAGAAGCCAGCGAGCAGACGCTTCGTGCGATTCTCGAATATGGCAAGGACACCGAGTTCGGCCGCGCTCATCGTTTCGATTATATTTTGTCGGCCGCTAATGGCGACGAGCTCTATAAGCGTTATCAAGAGCAGATTGCTCCGAGCGATTACGAGGACTATCGCGCCTTGATCGACCGTCACAAGAATGGCGAAGCAAACGTGCTCGTACCCGGTAAACCGGTCATGTATGCCACCACATCGGGCACCACCAAGGAACCGAAGTGGATTCCGATTACCGACGTTTATCTGAAGACCGTCTATGGCAAGATGACGAAGGTGTGGCTCTATAACTACATCATCAATCGGCCGAAGGCTTTCTATGGCAAACTGGTTACCATCGTAGGTAAGGATATCGAGGGGTATGCTCCCGATGGAACGGTGGCAGGTTCTGTTTCGGGTGTGACGCGTCGCGACGCTCCTTCGTTCGTGAAGGAACTTTATGCTGTGCCGGGTAGCGTTTATGGCATCAAGGACTACAATGCCCGCTACTACACCATCATGCGTTTGGGCATCGAAACCGATGCTACCATCTTTATTACCGCCAATCCTTCGACGTTGGTCGAAGTGCAGAAGAATGTCGATAAGTACTATGACATGTATTGCGACGACATCGAGAAGGGTACTTTGAGCAAGGAGTTCGATATTCCTGCCGATATCCGCAAGGACGTGGAAGCACAGTTGGAGCCGAATCCGGCACGAGCCAACGAGTTACGCGAACTGAAGCGGAAATACGGACAGGTGCTGCCGAAGCACTATTGGCCTCACATGCAGATCCTGAACACCTGGAAGTGCGGAAACACGAAGGTTTATCTCGACAAGATTGAGGGTTACTTCCCGGCTTCCTGTCTGCATCAGGAGTTCGGTTACTTCTCGTCGGAGTGCCGCTTCGGTATTGTGATGGACGATACCAACTATTCAACGCTCTTCCCGCACTACCATTTCTATGAGTTCATGGCAGAAGAGGATGTCGATAAGCTCAGCGATCCGGAGGCTTTGAAGAGTGTGAAGTTCTATCAGTTGCACGAACTGGAGCAAGGGAAGCGCTATTGTCCTTTCGTAACGACATTCGCCGGTCTTTATCGTTACAACATGAACGATCTGGTGGAGGTCGGTACACCTTATTTCAATACGCCGCGTGTGTTCATGATCCAGAAGGTGAACGGTATCGTTACGATGACCGGCGAAAAACTGCACGAGCGTCAGTTCATCGAGGCGGTAAAGAATGCGTCGGCTGAGTCAAAACTCGACGTGAAGTTCTTTGTGGGCTTTGCCGATATGTCGGTTTCTGCCTACCATTTCTACTATGAGTTTGCCGATGCCAATGTATCTCAGGCACAGTGCGACGAGTTCACGAAGCTGGTTGACAAATACCTGCGTGAGCAGAATGTTGAGTATGTGGCGAAGCGCGATTCGTTCCGCGTTCACGATCCTATCGGACACATGCTGGTGGAGAACAGCTTCGAGAAATATAAGGCTGCTTGTATTGCCGAAGGTGCCCGCGACGGTCAGTTCAAGATGAACCTGCTGATGCAGGACGACAAACGTCACGAGAAGTTCAAGAAATTGGTGAAGTGATAATTCTCTGATTATTCAGATTACTCTGAGTACTCCGAATACTCTGAATACTCCGATTATTCTGAAACTCTGATTACTCCGAATACTCTGAATACTCAGATTACTCCGAATACTCTGAATACTCAGATTACTCTGATTCAAAAAATGACTACTCCCGAAAAATATCGTGCCGTCGTCTTCGATCTCGACGGCACGCTTTATAATAACAAGGGGCTGCCGATGAAACTCATCTTAGGCGACCTCGCGAATATGTTTGTGCTGAGTGCCGAACGCAAGGCACGCAAGTTGATCATGGGGCAGGACTTTCAGAATGCTGAAAACGTCTATGCCGCACTCTTTGCCAAGATGGCGGAGGTGAAAAAGAGTCTGACTCCCGAGAAGGCACGCCGTTGGTATGAGGAGAAGTATATGCCTTTGCAGGTCTCTGTGCTGCACATGTACTTCGAAGCGCGACCGTTGGCTATCGAACTCTTGGAAGCCTTGAAGGAGCGTGGTCTGAAGCGCATTCTTTACAGCGATTATGGTCATGCGACGGAAAAATTGCAGGCTTTAGGTATCGATCCTTCGTTGTTCGATTGCATCGTTTCTGCCCCCGAACTGGGGGGGCTGAAGCCCAGTTCGGAAAGCATCAAGCGATTGATGGAGCGTTGCTCTCTCGATGCCGCCACCACTCTCTATGTGGGCGATCGTGAAGACACCGACGGCGACAGCGCCCGCTCCGCCGGCATGGACTTTCTGAACATTAAGGTTCCCCAAGACAGTTGGGATAACCTCTTGAAGTCCTTTTTGTAGTTCTATCTTTACTTGCGCCTTGTGCGTCGGCTGGAGCCGGACCAGGTTTTCTTGCCACGAAGTTGGGCGGATTTGGGGTTGACGCCCTCCACACGGCGCTCTTTGAGCGTGTGCTGAGGGTTACTCAGCGAGTTGAAAACCTCGCCGAAAGTTTTCGGACGACGCAGTTCGTCTCGTTTTGCCTCTTTGGCAGCCACCTCTTTGTTGGCCGCTTGAACCGCTTGGTTCTTGGCTTGCTTTTCGTCTGAACTGTGTCCGCGGGTCTTGACCGCTGCCGCACGGGAAGCAATCTCTTTCAGTTCGCTGAGGGTCTGCTTACGGGCAGAAGCCTTGCCTGCAACGGAACCCTTGGCAGATGCAATCTTTTTGCCGTTTTTGCGTCCGTGGCGCAGGAGTTTGCTTTTTGGATTCTGCTTCAGGGCTTCCTCGCGAGCCTGTTTCTGTTCGTTGTGTTCCTTCCACCAAGGACGTTCATCAAGGGCTTGCAGCGCCTCAAGCGTGACAGCATTCTTCTCCTTATTGTCGGGATCGACCAACTGGCCGTCCACATACACTTTGTCGTTCACCGTATCGATCTGCATGCCGATGCGTGCCGGCTTGTGATTCACTTCCACACGGCCGGTTTCAATCAGTTCATCCACCTCACGGCGTGAACATACTCCAGATTCACTTAAATACTTATTTATACGTTCCAGTTTCTCCATTTTGTTCGAAATATCTGATAATTTTGTAAAATTCCGGCGCAAAGATACGTATATTTTTCGAGAAAAACCTTATCTTTGCCTCGAATTTTGAAAATCGTGACGTAAATACTGATAAAAATGGGTAAAAAGATTGCACTCTATTTCATTTTTATTCTGCTTTTTGTGATAGGGAAATTCGGTTTCATGTCGTACCATAGTGACGTGTTCGATGCCTATTCCTTCGGAGAATGGATGCAGGCTTTGTATCACGGCCTGCCGCACGACTTCACATCGGCCGGTTATCTGATGTCATTGCCCTTCCTGCTCGAAATCGTCTATATCTGGTGGAAAGGAAACTGGCATCGTCGTTTCATGAAGTTCTGGATTCGGTTGTGTCTGTTTCTGGTCATCCTTAACTATTTCGCCGATCTGGTGCTTTATGGATATTGGGGATTCCGTCTCGATAAGACGGCTTTGTTCTATCTCTTCGACAATCCGAAGGAGGCGTTTGTTTCGGTCCCTTGGTACCTGCTCTGTTTGGTGCCCATCGTGATATTTGTGATATGGTGGCCGCTTCAGCACGTTTTGTGCCGCTTCTATCCGGAACGGAAAAACGGATCGGCAATGGTGCTACCCAGCCGGAAGATTCGCGGATGGAGAACGGTAGCAGCTGTGTTGTGCTGCATCCTGCTCTTTATTGCCATCCGTGGCGGCGTAACCACATCGACCATGAACGTGGGACGAGTATATTTCTGTTCGGAAATGCCGTTGAACCATGCAGCAACCAATCCGTTCTTCAGTTTTATGAGTAGCGTTTTCAAGAAACAGAAAGACTTCTCGAAGCAATACAGGTTTATGTCGGCCGAAGAGGCTGCTGCAGCCGTTGAGGCCATGAACCGGCCGAGTGACAATCAGACAGATTCTATTCCGAAACTGCTGCGTACCAACCGACCGAACGTCGTGCTGCTGATCCTGGAGAGTTTCTCTGGAGCCGCCTGTACGGGCGTAAATTCCGAGGCAGATCCAAGCATTATGCCGAGTGTGGACCGGCAGTATGAGGAGGGCATCGGATTCAGCCATATGTTCGGCAACAGTTTCCGCACTGATCGTGGTGTGGCAGCCGTTCTGGCTTCCTATCCGGGACAGCCGACCAATTCAGTAATGAAGGACCAGAACAAGTGCAACCATCTGGAATACTTCTCGCAAAAGATGAAGGCAGAAGGCTATCAGCTGCATTTTGTGCACGGAGGCGACGTGAACTTCACCAATATGCGAGGCTTCCTGACCGCCGCCGGATTCGAACATATTACAGGCGATACGGATTTTCCCGTCGCGTGGCGTTTGTCGAAGTGGGGCGTACCCGACGATAAAATGTTCAGTTTCCTGTACGACGAGGTGGTGAAGGATTCGCCGGCCGACACAACAACGGTCACGAAGCCCTTCCTGAAAGTGATGCTGAGTTTGAGTAGCCACGAGCCGTTCGATGTGCCTTATCAGCATTTCGATAATCCCTATGTGAATAGTGTGGCTTTCACCGACAGTTGTATAGGCAGTTTCATCGATCGGCTGAAAGCGACGCCCGCTTGGGACAATCTGCTGATCATCGGAGTGGCCGATCATGCCTTCAGCAATTATCCGATTGGCATACAGAACCACGAAATCATGCGCTACAGGATTCCGATGTTTTGGGCAGGCGGCGCTTTGGCAACCACTGGGGTTATTGATACCTATGCCAGTCAGGTAGATTTAGGCGCAACGCTTTTGCACCAGTTGGACATCGATCCGACCGGCTTGAACTTCAGTAAGAATATTGTTGATCCGAACATCGGCCATTACGGCTTCTACGCGTTTAGCGACGGATTCGGCTTTATGACCGACAGCGTATGCTACATTCAGGATAATGCCAAGAACGGTACGGCATTATCGGGCAGCAACGATCCGAACGGAACGGCCGAACGATGGGGAAAAGCCTATTTGCAGACGCTCTACGACGATTTGTCGAAGCGGTAGGCTACCACTTCAACAAAACGTGTTCGATAAGGCTGGCACTCGCGCCGGTAGATCCGGTGTGCTGGATAGAGAAGCCGGCATACGGATTCTTGGCAACGTTGGCTTTCAGGAAAACTTCGGTCTGAATCTCTTCCGAGTCAGGCTGGTTCAGAGGTGCATTTGTAAGTGCTGTAGCCGTCAGGGCCGTTCCTTTCAGGCTGACCGTTATGGTACAAGTGGTTTTATAGCAGATGGCAGGTTGCTCGTCGGTAAGCAGAGTGACCTGCCCGTTTTTGTATTCTACCAGTTGGAAGACGCAGGCATGATCGTAGTTCGGCGTGCGCTGAATGCGCAGGGCATAGCCTGTGAGTGTGTGCGGATCGAACTTGATGCAGATATCCATGTATTGGCCGGTAGCACTACCGAATCCTTGTCCCGCCGTCTTGGCTGGGGCAATCTGAACCACCGCTTCCATGTTGCCGGTTTTGTCGCGAGCCGGAGTGTAGAAGCATCGGGCACCCTTGGTGGCTTGCACCAGACCTTTCTTTTTCGCGGCACCATCTACGCCATAGCCGTAATACCAGCCATTCTTCGGATCTGGTTGCCAGTTGTATTTCTTTGTGTCCTCGGGCTTGAAAGTGTCGAAGGTCCACGTGCCGGGAGCGATGACCGGCTGATAGCAAACCGGCACATTGTGGAAGTCGGTAGAGAGTTGGCTTTCCTCGAACAGGATATTCGGAACTAACTTGACCGATATTTCCTGATCGTAGGTCACAAATTCCGCTTTCCCGGGTTCGCTGTCATCGAAAGACGGGGTGATAACGGCGGCAATCCGATGCCCTTTGTCGGCACGGGAGAGCAGATAGACCCCTTCGGAAGCCGCCAACCCGTGGCGTACAGCAATCGTGTCGGAGAAATCAGCTTTATCGTAACGGTACCAGGTGACGCGTGTACGGTCGGTGCCGTTGCCCTGTAAGGCGTAATGCAGTTGCAGTCCTTTCTTTTCGAGCGATAGGGTCGGTCGGGTGCAGAACGAAGGCGCAGGTTGCAGGTTCGGTTTGACTTCCACGCTCGCCCATCCTTTCAGGCCGGAAGGCAGAGCGGCTTCAATCTCTACCTGACTGCCCGTCGGCATCGGGTTCTGCGAGGTGATGTCGGCAGCCAGGAAACCGGTAGATGAGATCCTCACAACATTTGAGGCCTTCCAAAGGATGCTGCCGTAGGCCATACGCTGAACATCTTCGTCCGAAGTCGTGTAATTGCCCCAACGGAGCAGTTTCGCCTGCACCGGACGGGTATCGTTCATGGCTTCCAGAAGAGGTGCTTTCTTCTTGTCGGAAGTATGGGTGAAACTCAGTTGGAGGAACGTCGGCAAACCCAGTTGCTCGGCTGGGACAGAAGCCCGCATTCGGAGCGGGTCCCATCGGTCGTCGCCAGCCAACAGGTTCGGAATATTAAATGCATCGAGCAACTTCGTGCCGCTGATGTTGCTGGCATCGCGTATGCTGAGCGGTTGACCGTTGAGGGTCACATCGCTGTAGTAGCATGGAGCATTGTTCTTGCCGTAGCAGGCGAGCACTTCAAGAGGAGCGTTTTCTGTCTGCCGGATAGCGGTACGAATCAGCGTAATTCCACCATGCGACTTCATAAAATACTGCGTGCCGCTGACGTGCGTGTCGATTTCCGAATCCATAATGACGGCGCCGTAGGCAGGTGTGCTCCAGAACGGTTTGCTCGAAAAGAATTCGAAATGACATTGGCTATAGATTGCCGATCCTTGCAGGGCATCGTCGGTGCATTCGAAATGACAATGGGTGAACAATGCCCGATGTGCTCCGCTGAAAGGACAAAGATTCAGTCGGCTGATGAAGCGGCAGTTGTCCGCCCAGACGCGGTCGGCTTTCGTATGAACCAGCTGCGCCTGCACGATCGCCTTGTTGCGTTTCGGCCGGTTCAGTTTCGGGTTGAGCGGATACACCAGATCGACTGAACAATAGTTGCCGAACGTGATGTTTCGGGCTTCGATGCTTTGGCAATTCATGCGGAGCATTGTGAAGTTGCCGATAGCACCTTGGGTCTGTCCGCGGTTGCAGGCCAGCACCACATCTTCCGGATGGTCCGACAGACCCACTAACTTCAGGGTCGGGTAAGAGATCTTGTATCCATAAGGAGTAGCCTCGGATTCATCCTCGTTCCGGACCACAGGGTCATCGGGATCATCCACCCAGTAAACACCGGGAGCAATGGAAAGAGTGAGAGTATCGGCAGGAGAGGCGGGCTTCGTAGCGTTGATTGCGGCAAGCGCCTCCTTCACTTCGTTAAAAAGGTAAGGAGACGCTTGTGCTTCCTGATCGCTCAGACGCTGGTCGAGCAGTAGGTGATGTTCATCGTACGAGGCTCCCGCAATGGTCTGGAACAATGCACTCAAGACCAGAAATAAGGCGGAAAGCTTCATGAATGTATGAATTTCAGTGTTTGTATGTCAGACTTGAGATTCTTCAGGTTTGTCATCAGCGGGATTCGGAGCCAAAGTCGGACTCTTGAGTAGCTCGAACTGATCGACAAAGATTTCGGTTACATAATGACGAACATTATTGGGGTCGATCCATTGACGGGTGCGAAGCTTGCCCTCCAGATAAACCAACGAGCCCTTGTGAACTTGCCGTTCGATGCGTTCTGCAACGCCTTGCCAGGCTACGATGTTGTGCCACTCGGTTTTCTCAGGAACTTCTTCGCCGGTACGTTTGCGATAAGCACGTTCGGAAGTAGCCAAAGGAAAAGTTGCACAAACGGTGCCGTCGTCCATGCGACGGACTTCTGGATCACGGCCCACATTTCCTAACAGAATTACTTTATTAACTGCCATAGTATAGATTAAATAGTGTTTTGGTGGCGCTTTTGCGCCGTTTTATAACAAATATCCGGGTCCAAAGGTAGAAGGTTTTTTCCGATTATGCAAATTTTTTGTTCTTTTTGTGCTCAAAATAGGGCAGAAAACTTTTTGTTTGCTTCCGAAATGAGTTTGGAAACCGCCTTTTTTTGCCAATTCTGCCAAGAAACCGGTTCGTATTCGGGGGGTAGAGTCTTTATGGGTGCCGGAAGTTCGATGATCCGGAAGTCGCAAATCAGCAGCTGGTGCGTCAGCTGGTGACGGATGGTGAATGCTACGGGAATCTCTGGATGAAGAATCTCGTCGCCTTCGGTAATGACAAACTCCCACAGTCCTTGCCAGATGTCGCCGCCAGGTCGTTGGCGCACCCAGAGTGTGTCCTTATACTTATATAAATAATAATGTAATAGGCGTTCGCGCACTTTCACCTTGCCGGTTTTCAGCGGACGCTTGTCGATGGTTCGGTTTGCCAGCGACAGGCACTTCTCTGCCAGCGGACAGTCGGGGCAATGTGGTGAGAGGGGCGTGCATTGCAGGGCTCCGAACTCCATGATTGCCTGATTGTGGGTGCCGGGATGCTCCGGATCCAGCAGCTCTGTGGCCAAAGCCAAAAATTCTTTCTGCCCTTGTGTGCTGTCGATGGGTGTCTCGATGTCGAACAATCGGGAAAGGACCCGATACACATTACCATCGACAACCGCCACGGGTTCGTCGGACGAGAAACTGGCAATAGCTGCAGCTGTATAAGGACCGATTCCTTTCAGTTTCCGCAGTTCTTCGTAGCGCGAGGGGAACAGTCCGTTGTAAGGAGCGCTCATCACTTGCAAGGCGGCGGCATGCAGATTCCGGGCTCTACTGTAATAGCCTAATCCTTGCCAAAGCTTCAGTACATCGTCTTCAGAAGCGGCTGCCAGATCGGCTACGGTCGGGTAGCGGCTAACGAACTTCAGGTAGTAGTCATAGCCTTGTGCGACGCGTGTCTGTTGCAAGATGATTTCCGACAGCCAGATGCGGTATGGGTCGCGGGTTTCGCGCCAGGGCAAATCGCGCTTATTCTGAGCGTACCAAAGTTGCAAGATTCGACTAATTTCCATTGATTTATTACTTTTCAGTTGGCAATTCAGCTTGTTTCGGGTGCAAAGATACATTTTTTTTGAAAAAAAACCTAACAAATCTTTGGCAAAATGAAAAATAAACATATCTTTGCACCCCGAATTCATTGAAAATTCAACACTTAAACATACAAGAGAAAAATAATATCAGTAATTATGACAAAGGCAGAAATCGTAACCCAGATCGCAAAAAAGACTGGATTGGATAAAGAGTCTGTGCTGACTGTAGTAGAACAGTTCATGGCTACCATTAAGGATTCGATGGTAGAGGGCGAGGCAGTTTATCTTCGCGGATTTGGCAGCTTCATTATCAAGGAGCGTGCAACCAAGACCGCCCGTAACATAAAGGAAGAGCGTTCGTTGATTATTCCCGCTCATAATATTCCTGCATTCAAGCCTTGCAAGTCTTTTGTCGATCGCGTGAGCGGTGATTTGAAGATTGAGGGATGATTTTTAGAAAGAATTAAGTTTAACCCATTAATATAATAGAAAATGCCAAACGGTAAGAAGCACAAGCGTCACAAGATGGCAGTTCATAAGCGCAAAAAGCGTTTGCGCAAGAACCGTCATAAGCACTAATCGGTAAAGCATAGTGCATCGTGACCGGCGTTGAATAATAGTAGCGCCAGCCAGACGAATATAGGGGTGCATCAGGTATGCGCCCCTTTTCAGTATTAATCCTTTTATATTATATTACGCACGCATGACAAGAGAAGTAGTCATAGATGTGCAGCCGAAAGAAATTACCATCGGTTTGCTGGAAGACAGCCGGCTTGCCGAGTATCAGCGGGAGAAGCAGAACGCCTCCTTTTCGGTTGGAAACATCTATTTGGCCCGAGTCAAGAAACTGATGCCGGGCTTAAATGCTGCCTTTATCGATGTCGGGTACGAGAAAGAAGGATTTATTCACTATCAGGATCTTGGTCCGTATTTCCTTACGCAGGCCAAGTTTGTAAAACAGCAATTGTCTGACCGCAAGCATCAACTGTCGCTCGACAAACTGAAGAAAGAACCCGAGTTGCAGAAAGAAGGCACCGTGGATAAGGTTCTTCAGGTAGGGCAGGAGATACTTGTACAGATTGCTAAGGAGCCTATTTCCACCAAGGGTCCGCGCCTTACTTGCGATATCAGTCTTCCGGGTCGCTTTATGGTGCTGATTCCTTTCCAGGATAAGGTTTCGGTGTCGGCGAAAATCAAATCAAGCGAAGAGAAAGTCCGTCTCCGTCAGATCATCAACGCTATCCGTCCGAAAAACTTCGGCGTAATCATACGCACTTCGGCTCAAGGAGCCAAGGCAGAAGATCTGGAGGCCGAACTTACTTCGCTTATGCATCGCTGGGAAGAGGCGATACAAACAATCATGAAAGGCCAGCTGCCTTCGCTCGTTTACGAGGAAACCAGCCGTGCTGTGGCATTACTTCGCGACATCTTCAACCCCTCGTTCGAAAACATCTGGGTTAACGACCCGGCTACGTTCTCGCAGATTAAGGAATATGTGAATCTGATAGCCCCTGAAAAGGCAGACGTAGTAAAACTCTACGAAGGAGAGGTCCCCATTCTGGACCAGTTCGATGTAACCCGACAAATCAAGTCTTCGTTAGGAAAGACTGTATCGTGTAAGGCCGGGGCATATATCATCATTGAACATACCGAGGCTCTGCATGTAATTGACGTCAACAGCGGTCACCGCAGCCATCAGGCCGATGCTCAGGAAGATAATGCCCTGGCGGTCGATATGGCGGCAGCCGACGAGATTGCCCGTCAGATGCGTCTGCGCGATATGGGCGGTATCATTGTGATAGATTTTATCGATTTGCAGGATCCGGAACATCGCGAGGCCCTCTACAAGCACATGAAAGAGGCGATGCTCGACGATCGGGCAAAGCACAACATCCTTCCGCTCAGCAAATTCTGTCTGATGCAGATCACGCGACAGAGAGTGCGTCCGGTGATGGATGTGCAGACGGCGGAATCGTGTCCGGTGTGTGGCGGCAAGCATGTGGTCAAACCTTCCATTATCTTCCCCGAGATTCTTGAGGCGAAGATGGAGTATCTGACCGAGTCGCTGAAAGTGAAGAAATTCTATCTGCACGTACATCCGTTCGTGGCAGCCTATTTGCGCAAGGGCTGGTTCCGATCCATCGCATGGAAATGGAAATTGCGTTTCGGATTCGGATTCCATCTGATTCCCGATCAGAGCATGGAACTCTTGCAGTACAAAGTTATCGACGCTCACCGCAATGAGGTCGATTTGAAACAACCTATAGACGATCATGTCTAAGATTACACTTACAGATGCTTTGGGACGTTTGCCCCAACCTAAAATGCTCGCCCCCGCCAACTTCCAGCTTGGTGAGGGCGAGCATATTGCTATCATGGGTCCCAACGGGGGAGGCAAGAGCCATCTCATCGATTTGCTGACAGGCAAGATCCTCCTGATGCAGGGAACGCTGGAATATGATTTCGGTCCTGGTGTTAAACCGTCCGCCTATGGGAACATTGTGCAGCTGACTTTTGAGGATGCCCTCGGGTCGGTGGAGAAACCCTATTATTTCCAACAGCGTTTTAACTCACAGGATCGCGACGAGTCGCCTTTGGTCAGCACGGTGCTGAAGCGGGCTTTGGCGTCGGGCAATGTGTCGGCTACCGGTTTGTCGGCTGATGAAGCGCGAGCTGCAGGACACGGTCTGACAGAGGCGGAAGCACGTGCTGCCGGAGCCGAGGACGATTCCGAGTTCCTGAGCAATCCCTTGCTCGATACTTTCATGATGCGCGATTTGCTGCAGAAGCGTATGGTGCTGCTTTCAAGCGGTGAGATGCGTCGGTATCAGCTTTTCAAGTATCTCATCAAGCGTCCGAAAGTGCTGATTGTCGATAATCCTTTTATCGGCTTGGATGCTCCGATGCGCGATCAGCTGAACCGGTTCTTCCAGCAGCTGGTCGATAGTCGGGAAGTGCAGATCATTATGGTGCTTTCGATGCTCGACTGGGTGCCCGACTATATCACTCACGTAGTGCAGGTCGATCGGATGACGGTGGAAGAGAAACAGACTCGGCAAGCCTATCTGGAGCATCTTCCCGACTTTTCTCAAGCACCGATGTCGCATCTGTCGGCAGATCTGACGGCACAGATTATCGCGTTGCCGGTACAGGAGATGGCGAATCTGACGGCTGACGGATCGGTGACCGACGAAGTCATCTCTATCCGCAATCTCTCTTTGCCTTTGCCCGATACCGACCGGGTGCTGTATGGCGGTCTGAACTGGACGGTTCGGCGAGGGGAGAAGTGGGCGCTGCAGGGACGTAACGGAGCGGGGAAAAGCACGCTGTTGAGTCTGATCTGTGCCGATCATCCCGCCGCCTACGCCTGCGATATCTCGCTGTTCGGACGTCGTCGCGGTACGGGCGAAAGCATCTGGGAGATCAAGAAACATATTGGTTTCGTGAGTCCGGAGTTTCATCGTGCCTACAAGGAAAACCGTCCTGCTGTCGACATCGTGGCGTCCGGCTTGCACGATTCGGTAGGTCTCTACAAGCGTCCGAGGCCGGAACAGATAGATACGTGCCTTTTCTGGATGCGTGTATTCGGCATCGATGCGCTGAAAGGCCGTCCTTTCCTGTCTCTGTCGGCAGGAGAACAGCGTCTGTGCTTGCTGGCTCGCGCCTTTGTGAAAGATCCGGCCCTCCTGATTCTCGACGAACCGCTGCACGGCTTGGATACCTATCGCCGGAATCTGGTGCGCGATGTGATTGCCGCATTCTGCCGTCGCCCCGACAAAACCCTCGTCATGGTCACCCATTATGTGGAGGAACTGCCAGTCCAGATAACACAGTGCCTGAAGTTATAAAAATACAAAACTTGCGGTGACAAAAAATGCGGATTCGTTGGCAAAAAATGACAAACGACAACCGAATTAGTACCTATTTATAGCAAAATAATCAAAAAAGGCTGAGAAATGTTTTATTTTTCAGCCTTTTTTATTGCTGTTTCACAATTTATCAGTATATTTGCACTCCAAAAAAGGTAATGTATATTAAGGCATTTACAAAAAATGAAAATCCAACTACGTAGTGCACAGACCACTGAAGGTCGTCGAATGGCGGGTGCCCGAGCTCTCTGGGTCGCCAATGGTATGAAGCGTGAAATGTTTGGCAAACCTGTTATTGCTATTGTCAATTCCTTTACCCAGTTCGTGCCCGGTCATACGCATTTGCACGAGATCGGCCAGATTGTGAAAGCTGAGATTGAGAAGTTAGGCTGCTATGCGGCAGAGTTCAATACGATTGCTGTCGATGACGGTATTGCCATGGGTCACGACGGTATGCTCTATTCGTTGCCCAGCCGCGATATCATTGCCGACTCTGTGGAATATATGTGCAACGCGCACAAGGCAGATGCCATGATCTGCATCTCTAACTGCGACAAGGTGACTCCCGGCATGCTGATGGCAGCCATGCGTCTGAATATACCGGCTGTTTTCGTTTCCGGCGGACCTATGGAGGCTGGTAAGTATAACGGCGAGAATGCCGATTTGATTACCGCTATGATTAAGGGTGCAGATCCGTCGGTGAGCGATGAAGAAATGGCAAAAATCGAAAGCTGTGCCTGTCCCGGTTGCGGTAGCTGCTCGGGTATGTTTACCGCCAATTCGATGAACTCGCTGACCGAAGCCATTGGTTTGTCGTTGCCGGGCAACGGTTCCATTCTGGCCACCCACGTGAACCGCATTCAACTCTTCAAGGATGCCGCCAAACTCATCGTGAAGAATGCAATGAAATACTATGAGGAAGGGGACGAGAGCGTATTGCCTCGCAGTATTGCCACCCGTCAGGCTTTTCTGAACGCTATGACCCTGGATATCGCCATGGGCGGTTCTACCAACACCGTCCTCCACTTGCTGGCTGTTGCCCAGGAGGGTGGCGTGGAGTTCACAATGAGTGATATTGATGCACTATCGCGTAAGGTGCCTTGCCTCTGCAAGCTGGCTCCTAACACACAGAAGTATTCCGTGCAGGAAGAAAACCGAGCCGGAGGTATTCTGGGCATTCTCGGCGAATTAGCCAAAGGCAACCTGCTCGACCTGACCTGCAAGCGCGTGAATGGCGCTACGCTGGGTGAGGATATCGACAAATACAGCATCCTGAAAGAGAATATCGATCCGGAAGCCGACCGTATCTATCATTCGGCTCCTGGCGGTAAGTTCTCGACCAAGATGGGCAGTCAGAATACACAGTGGGCGTCGCTCGATACCGATCGTGCCAATGGCTGTATCCGCGACATCGAGCATGCTTATACGAAGGACGGCGGTCTGGCTGTTCTGTTCGGTAACATTGCCCAGAACGGTTGCGTAGTGAAGACAGCCGGCGTCGATGAGTCGCTTTGGCACTTCGAGGGTAAAGCTGTGGTGTTTGATTCTCAGGAAGATGCCTGCGAGGGCATTCTGGGCGGCAAAGTGCAGAAGGGCGATTGCGTAGTCATCACCCATGAGGGTCCCAAAGGCGGACCGGGTATGCAGGAGATGCTTTATCCGACTTCCTACATCAAGTCGATGCACATGGGTAAGGAGTGCGCCCTGATTACCGACGGACGATTCTCAGGCGGCACGTCCGGTCTTTCCATCGGACATATCAGCCCGGAAGCAGCTGCAGGCGGCAACATCGGTAAGATCAAGGACGGCGACATCATCGTGATTGATATCCCATCGCGCAGCATCAACGTGAAGCTTTCCGACGAGGAACTGACCGCACGTCCGCAGCAGCCGCTGAAGCGCAATCGCGTTGTTTCGAAGGCTCTGCGTGCTTATGCCCAGTCGGTTTCTTCGGCCGACAAAGGCGGTGTTCGTATCATAGATTAAAAGACAAACCCTTATAAAATAAAATGACAGAAAAGATTTCCGGTGCAGAAGCGCTGATGCGCAGCTTGGAGCACGAGGGGGTAGATACCCTGTTCGGTTATCCGGGTGGTGCCATCATGCCGACTTATGATGCCCTTTACGATCACAAAGAGACTCTTAACCACATTCTGGTTCGTCACGAACAGGCCGCAGTGCATGCAGCACAGGGTTACGCACGAGTCTCCGGCCGAGTGGGCTGCTGCATCGTAACTTCGGGTCCTGGCGCCATGAATACTATCACAGGCGTGGCCGATGCCATGATCGATTCCACTCCGATCGTTGTGATTTGCGGACAGGTGGGTGCTGCCATGTTGGGTACCGATGCCTTTCAGGAGGTCGATGTGGTGGGTGTAACCCAGCCAATCAGCAAATGGAACTTCCAGATCCGTCGTCCGGAGGATATTGCCTGGGCTGTTTCGCGTGCATTCTTCATCGCTCGTAGCGGTCGCCCCGGTCCGGTGGTGCTCGATTTCACCAAAAATGCACAGACCGGTATGGTCGATTACGAACCACAGCAGGTGAACTTCATCCGTTCGTACGTGCCGGTGCCGCAGACCGACAGCAGTATCATTGCTCAGGCTGCCAAGCTGATTAACCAGAGCGTGAAGCCTTTCATGCTGGTGGGACAGGGCGTGGAACTCGCCGGTGCCGGCAAGGAGTTGCTGGCGTTGTGCGAGAAGGCACAGATTCCTTTCGGCACTACGTTGCTGGGCTTGTCGGCTGCACCGTCCGATCATCCGCTGAACATGGGTATGCTGGGTATGCACGGTAATCTGGGTCCGAATGTGATGACCAACCAGTGCGACCTGCTTATTGCGGTGGGCATGCGTTTCGACGATCGCGTGACCGGTAATTTGGCTACCTATGCCAAGCAGGCTCGCATCATCCACTTCGAAATTGATCCTTCGGAAGTCGATAAGATCGTGAAGGTCGATGTGGCTGTGCTGGGCAACTGCAAGCAGACGCTGGCCGATGTTGCGGCATTGGTTGACGAGGCGAAGCACGATCGCTGGATTGAAGGTTTCAAGCCTTATGAGGAGAAAGAGTATAATAAGGTCATAGAACCAGCCCTGCATCCCAAAGAGGGACCGCTTCTGATGGGTGAGGTGGTGCGCAAGGTGAGCGAAGCTTCGAACAATGAGGCTATTCTGGTGACTGATGTTGGCCAGAACCAGATGTTCGGATGCCGTTACTTCAAGTTCACCAAGCCGCGTTCGGTGGTCACTTCCGGCGGTTGCGGCACGATGGGCTTCGGTTTGCCAGCTGCCATCGGTGCCACATTCGGAGCACCCGATCGGAAAGTCTGCCTGTTTGTGGGTGACGGTGGTTTGCAGATGACCATTCAGGAATTCGGCACCATCATGGAGCAGCAGGCTCCGGTGAAGATCATTCTTTTGAATAATAATTTCCTCGGTAATGTGCGTCAGTGGCAGTATATGTTCTTCAACAAACGCTACTCGTTCACGCCGATGGTCAATCCGGACTATGAGCTGATTTCGAAGGCTTACAATATTCCTGTCCGCACGGTGGTCGATCGCAAGGATTTGGATGCCGCTATCCGGGAGATGCTGGATACGGATGGTCCATATTTCCTGCAAGTGGCCGTAAAGGAGGAGGATAATGTCCTGCCGATGACGCCTCCGGGTGCGAATGTCGATGAGATGCTGCTCGAAGTTGAATAATATTGCTGACTGATATTTCGATGGAAACAAATAAAAAATATGGCGCAGCCGAGTGCGGTGATTGCAATACCTGCGAACGCAACTGCAACGGAGAGAGCAACGAAAAGAAGGCTCTTGAGGCACAGGAGGCTCTCGATGCCGCTGTGCAGACGGCTGCCGCTATTGAACGCAACAGTTTTGAAAAGAACCTGACCCGCACGCTCACCAAGACACCGGTCAAGGAACAGAGTCACGAGGGTCTGACGCTCTATACGCTGATTATCTATTCGGAAAACTATGCCGGTATTCTGAACCAGATTACGGCGGTGTTCACCCGTCGTCAGGTGAATATCGAAAGCCTGAACGTGTGCGCTTCCAGTACGCCGGGTGTGCACAAATACACCATCACTTGCTACTGCAAGCGCGAGATGGCCGAGATGCTTTGCAAGCAGATTGAGCGCAAGATTGATGTCTTGCAGGCAAACTGCTTCGTGGATGACGAGATTTTCATCCTTGAGACTTCGCTCCTGAAACTTTCTACGCCGATGGTACTTTCCGATAAGGAGATCTCGCGCATCGTGCGCCGTTACGGAGCCCGTATCGTGGAGGTGAACCCCACCTTCACTACGGTCGAGAAAACAGGTATTACCGACGATATTCTGGAGTTTTTCCGCGAACTCAATGCCTTGGATTGCGTGCTGCAGTTTGTGCGTTCCGGCCGAATCGCTATCACCAAGTCGTGCATTGAGCGCTTGGATGCCTACCTTACCAAGCGTGAGGAGGATCACCGATTGTATGATTGATTTTTTTAACAAATAAACTCATTATTAAATTTAAACATTATGGCACAAATGAATTTTGGCGGCGTCATTGAGAATGTAATGACCCGCGAGGAGTTCCCTCTTGAGAAAGCTCGTGAAATCTTGAAAGACGAGACCATCGCAGTGATCGGTTATGGCGTACAGGGTCCTGGCCAGTCATTGAACCTGCGCGACAACGGCTTCAACGTAATTGTTGGCCAGCGTCAGGGTAAGACCTACGACAAGGCTGTTTCCGACGGATGGGTTCCTGGTAAGACCTTGTTCTCTATTGAGGAGGCTGCCGAGAAGGCTACTATCGTTATGTGCTTGCTCTCCGATGCAGCTGTAATGAGTGTTTGGCCAACTTTGAAGAAGTACCTCACCCCAGGTAAGGCGCTCTATTTCTCTCACGGTTTCGCCATCACTTGGAACGATCGCACCGGTTGCGTTCCAGCCAAGGACATCGACGTTATCATGGTGGCTCCTAAGGGTTCTGGTACATCGCTTCGTACCATGTTCCTGGAGGGTCGCGGCTTGAACTCTTCGTATGCCGTTTATCAGGATGCTACAGGCCGTGCTTTCGACCGCACTTTGGCCTTGGGTATCGGTATCGGTTCCGGTTATCTGTTCGAGACCACTTTCCAGCGTGAGGCTACTTCCGACCTGACCGGCGAGCGCGGTTCCCTGATGGGTGCTATCCAGGGTCTGTTGCTGGCTCAGTATGAGGTGCTCCGTGAGAACGGTCACTCTCCTTCGGAGGCTTTCAACGAGACCGTTGAGGAGCTCACACAGTCTTTGATGCCTTTGTTCGCTAAGAACGGTATGGACTGGATGTACGCTAACTGCTCGACCACCGCTCAGCGTGGTGCCCTCGACTGGTATCCTCGTTTCCACGATGCCATCAAGCCTATCATGCAGTGGCTTTACATGAGCGTTAAGTTGGGCAACGAGGCTCAGATCTCTATCGACAGCAACAGCAAGCCAGACTATCGTCAGGGTCTGGAGCAGGAGCTCAAGGCTTTGCGTGAGTCGGAGATGTGGCAGACTGCCGTTACCGTTCGCAAGCTCCGTCCTGAGAACAACTGATTCTCTCGCCGATAAGCAAATAAGAATTGCCCTCGCCCATAAGCGGGGGCAATTCTTATTTGTAATATTTTGCCTCACACCGACTCTCTGGAAAGAATTTAAAATCTTTCAGAGTTCGTGTTGATGACGTTGGCGGTAACTCCGGAGCGCGAGAAATGAATCTGCAGAGGCGGCACCATGTAATCGGTCGTTTCTGTATGTTTTTGTAAAATTTCTCTCATTTTTCGTGATTATCTTCTGAAAAATTTGGTTGCAAACAAATAATTCCGTACTTTTGTGGCGCGATTTTGTGCCGAAAGGTGCAGTTTCGCCATCGGTAGCGTCACAGGCGCTTAGTCTGCCGCGCTATTCGGTGATTTTACGGATAGACGTTACTTACGTTTTGATCTTGGCATCTCAAACTACCACTTTTAGATACTCCAAGAGACAAGACAAGTGTGACGTTCACGGATATGTTCTATATCCTCAATGTTCATTGTCTCTGCCCGTATTGGGCAGCGATGATGACTTGGGTCTATATGAATATATGGCGTGGGCACTACATTTGTTCGTTCTCAGGAGTATGGTTGTGGTAGACCAGAGATGCGGGAACAGACAAAGTCAGTTGCCCGCGTTTTTTCTTTCTATTAATAATATAAATATGTAAGAGTATGAATAAGATTCTCTTTTCTATCGTTAGCTTGCTATGCATGGCTATGGCTTGCTATGCGTTGCCTACTTCAAGTGTGCTGTTGCAGCATAAGGGAAATGTGGTAATATATCCACTTGATTCGTTGAACGCAGTACTTCGGGATGCCGTTGATGAGGATACCCTGTTTCTCTCGAAGGGTCTCTATCCCAGTTTTACCATTGACAAGAAAATCACAGTCAGGGGCGCTGGTGAAGAAACGGTCGTCGCAGGAACCATTACCATTTCGATACCGGATTCTGTTGTATTGACAGCCACCGTTTTAGAAGGAATAAGTATGAACGACTACAATGGTGACATTGTGGTGACAAAGCCTGTGAACGGCTTTAAAATCAAACAGTGTGCGTTCTTTAACTTGAAGTTAGATGCTGTTATGGAAGATGTTTTCATAGACCGTTGTATATGTAATGGCAAAATTACCTTGGCAAGTATAGATAATGATGGTCTGGGAAATACGAATACATGGACTACAAAGGTAAAGTCGATGACTGTCGCTCAGTCAAAGATAAGGGCTTTTAATTTCGAAGCCTATACCCCAAATGATATTACACTCACAAATTGCTTGATAAAAGGATTCAATAATAATTCTTGTTCTCTCTTCCGAGGAACACTAATAAACACAATCATTGGGTATGAAGGTACAGGAAGCAACCAGACGTACAGTTCATGCTCGTTTATCAACTCCTTAATCTGCACATATAGGCGGACTATTGATTCTTCCTGCTATGTGGAAAACTGCTGGACTACAGATGATATCAATCTGGTGAAGAATCCTGCGGGCACCTCTTTCTGGTGCATGTATTCCAGCGATGAATTGTTGGAAAACGGATATATTGGTAATGATGGAACTATTGTAGGTTGTTATGGAGGTGCCCATCCTCTTACGCTTGCCCTCTCCATACCTAAGGTGTTGTCTTCCGACATTAAGCTCGACAATGAGAATAGAAAACTGAATGTGAATCTTATACTGACCGCCGAATAATAGTTTTGCTTATGTGTAAACATGCGATTTTACTTTTGTGCCTGCTGTGTAGTGTAATCACTATAGAGGCACAGACCATCAGCCATTACGAATATTGGCTGGACGGGGATTATCAAAGTAGAGTGACGGCTTCAAGTTCTGAAATAAATGTGAATATTTCGTTGCCTCTTGACGGGCAGCCTTCAGGCCTGCATTTCTTCAATTTTCGTGCCTTCAATAGTAATGATGAAGTGAGCAATATCTACCGGACTCTCTTCTATTTGCCCGACAAAGACATCGTGGATGTGGCTGGTTATGAATACTGGATTGATAACGATAGCCTTAATCGGGTAACCTGTGCAAGCAACCAGCCGGTCCTTTTGCTTGAAATTGATCTCAGTTCTTTGAATGAAGGGGTTCATACGTTCAGTTTCCGTGCAAAAAACAGTTTTGATAACTGGGGAAGTGTCTTCTCGGAAGAATTTGAGGTGATGACAGCCACGTCAGTCAGACAAACTGAAAAAGAAAGTGGTACTTTCGACGTTTATAACCTCACAGGCGAAAAGGTTCTGGACAATGCAAATCGGAGTGACCTTTCCAGTTTGCCACATTCTATTTATATTATTCAAGGACGAAAGGTTTTGATTAAGTAAAAGGTATTGCTGCGAATCCGATAAATTCTGCACGATTCAGTTTACTGCATTCGCTGCCAAGTCGTGCATGCGTTTGGTCAGCTCCTTTCTTTTTTCGAGAGCAGACCAGATGCCGTCTTCCGACAGGACGCCGCGTTTGAGCTGTGGGGGCAGTTCTCCGGCTTCGTCTGCCTCAAAGTCTTGCCGCCACTCCTGACAGCCATAATAGTCGCTCAATTCCCGAAGGGCGTCTGATGTGCTTTCGTATTCGTCTAAGGCGTCGGAGAGATGCCGTAGGGAAAGATTGAGTCGGTCAAGTGCCTGTTCCATCTTTCCGATTCGTTCCAGTTGGGTCATATAAGAGGTAAATTATAACCGCCGGGTTTGCTACCCGGCGGTTGTGTTTAATGGATAATCTGTTCCTTACTCGGCTTTGGGAGCCTCTTCAGCAAGTGGTGCGGGTTCTGACTTTTCTTTGCCTAAATACTCAGGCAACTTCATGCCCGCCTGATCGAAGAGATCCTGCAACGGAGGAATCGACTTATAGAGGCTGGAGAGGAAATTGGCAGTCGAACCGCCTTTGCCGTCGGCTCCGTTTCCGCCATTGTCCCAGACGGTAACCTTATCGATGTTGATGCCCTTGATGGCGTCAACCTGTGTCTTGACAAGCTCAGGCAGTTTCTCAAGGAGCAACAGCGTGTAGGCCTTTGTGGCATCACCGCCGGCAGCCTGAATCATCTTGTCGTAACCGCTTGCCTGTTTGGTCAGCACTTCGTATAGACCCTTGGCTTCGGCCTCCATCTTGGCAAAGATTGCTTCAGCTTCACCCTTGGCTCGTGTAGCAGCAGCCACACCTTCACCTTCTGCCTTGGTTTTGATGGCGTCAGCTTCACCCTTGGCCTTGATGGCAATCGCATCGGCATCACCCTTGGCGCGGAAAGCGATGGAATCGGCATCACCCTTGGCATTCACACGCTTGCGTTCGGCTTCGGCTTCGGCAGCCACAATCATACGTTGCTTCTCAATCTCCTGAGCCACGATAACGTTGGCCTTCTGAGTGGCCTGTTCACGCTCTGCACGAGCCAACTCAGCCTTCTGCTCGGCGGTGTAGGATTCCTCGAGTGCCTTGGCGGCTGCAATCTTTTCGGCAGCCGTAGCACGACGCTGGGCTTCTGCTTCACGTTCGCGCAGGTCGGCGTTCGAATTGGCAATGTCCACCTTGGCGTTGTTCTCGCCCTTGATGGCTTCGGCGTTGGCAGCAGCCACAGCCTTACGGGTTTCCATTTCGAAGCGTGCCTTGCCCGATTCACCGGTCATTTCCTGCTCTGCCACCTTTGCCTTGGCGTCGTTCTCTTTCTCAGCCACCTTAACGCGGGCCTCGTTGATGGCCTTGGCGGCAGCTTCCTGTCCGAGCGCCTCGATGTAGCCGGACTCATCCTTGATATCGGTGATGTTTACGTTGATCAGTTTCAAGCCGATCTTCTTCAATTCTATTTCCACGTTCTTCTTGATGTTCTCCTGGAAGACGTCGCGGTCCTGATTCAGTTCCTCAATACTCATCGAGGCGATAACCAGACGCAACTGTCCGAAAAGAATATCACGGGCCATTTCCTGAATGTCGTTGGCAGACAGGCCCAGCAGACGTTCGGCGGCGTTGTTCATCGAATCGGATTCGGTGCTGATGCCGACCGTAAAGCGGCAAGGCACATCGACGCGGATGTTCTGGCGCGAAAGGGCGTTGGTCAGATTGGCCTCAATGCTGATAGGAGTGAGCGAAAGATAGGCATAGTCCTGCACGATAGGCCAGACGAATACGCCACCGCCGTGCACGCACTTGGCGGAACCCTTGCCGGTTGAACCATAGACAACCAGAATCTTGTCGGAAGGACAACGGCGATAGCGCTTCAGAATGGCGGCTATCAACACTATGCCCACTACCACAAAAATAAAAATCAGACTGATACTTGAATCCATGTGTTTTTGTGTTTAAGTGTTTGTATTTAAAGATAGTAAATGTCAGAGTTTGGAGACGAGCACGACATCGCCCTGAACGACACCGGTAATCTTCACCTTGTCGCCGGTAGCGATCTTTTCGTCATCGGCGTTGAGTGCTTCCAGTTCGTGCATGGAACCGTCTAACGATACCATAATCTTACCGGTAGCTGCCTTGTTGGCAGGAATAGTCAGATATACATCTGCATTCAGGCCGACCACCTTTTCAACGCGGAAGGTGTTGTCTTTGTCGAGTTTCAGCACCAGATAAAGCAACCAGGCGATGAGAGCCATGAAGGCAAGTCCCACCAGGGCAGCAACCAGTCCCAGAACGATGCGGTTCGGAATCTGATCCCAGAAAAGAACGCCTGTCCAGCCGGCACCTAACACAAAGCAGACAATCGTCTTGACCGAAACCAGATGGAAGCCGTCGGCATCGAAATCTGCATCGGCTCCGTCCGGGACGTCGGGAGCATCCAGATCTGTATCGGCATCGAAGCCCATGAAGGTCATGATGGCCTGGATGATGAATAGCAAACTGGCTACCAGCGCCATGACCCAATACACCTGAAGGGCTATTTCATAAGAACGGAATGTTTCAAGCAAAGAATTGAACATAGTATTAAAGATGTTAGTGATTTTGAGTAATTCAAATCTCATTCGGGTACAAAGATAGTCGGATAAATTGAAAAATAGTTGTTTTTGACCAAAAATCGCACATTGGTATTTGCATTTTTTGAGAATACTATCTATATTTGCAATCCAAAAATATAAAAATATGCCGTTTTCTATCCTTTTGCGCCAAAACGATGTGTTCTGTGCCGACCGACCGTTGGTGATGGGAATCATCAATGTTACTCCCGATTCGTTCTATGCAGGTAGCCGGATGCAGCCGGTTGCCGATCGCGTGGCAGAGATGCTTCGGCAAGGTGCGGATGTAATCGATGTAGGGGCCTACAGTACGCGTCCGGGAGCCGCCGAGGTTTCTGCCGAAGAGGAATTGCACCGTCTGCGAGAGGCATTGCCGCTGGTGGTTTCGGCTGTCAGGGAATCCGCGCCCTCCGGCAGGTATATTCCCGTTTCTGTCGATACCTTTCGGGCACAGGTGGCGCGTACTTGCGTGGAACAATGGGGATGCGATTGGGTGAACGATGTTTCCGGAGGGACTTACGACCCTGAGATGTTGCCCTGGGTGGCGGAATCCGGGACGCCCTACATCATGATGCACATCTATCCGACGGAATTGCAGCTGGCCTATCCGGACGGGGTGTATGCCGGCGTGAAATCGTTCTTTGAACGGCAGCTGGTGAGGTTGGAGTCGTTGGGCGTGAGCCGCGACAATCTTTGCAGGAAGGTGATTCTTGATCCGGGCTTCGGTTTTGCCAAGAACCTTGATGAAAACTATGAACTGTTCCGCAATCTGTCGCGCTTCAAGACGGATTTCCCCGATTTCCCATTGCTGGTGGGCGTGTCTCGGAAAAGCATGATTTACCGATTGCTGGGCACCGATGCAGATCATGCCCTGAACGGCACGACGGTGCTGCATACAATGGCTGTGCACGCAGGGGCAGACATCCTCCGCGTGCACGATGTGAAAGAAGCAAAAGAAGTGATTCTGATTCAGCAGAAAATCAGCGGCGACGTTTGCCGCCCATGATGTCGCGGATGCCTTCCAGATCGAAACCTAAAGAGAAACGCAGGGTCTGGTCGAGTGCCGATGTCTGAGCCGTGGAAAGCACATAGCCGGCATCCAGATGGAAAGCATTAAAGGTAACACCGGCTCCGAAAGTGAAGTATTTGCGGTCGCCTTTGTATTCATTCTCATAGTGGTAACCGGCACGAAGGAAGAAGCGGCGGTCGTAGGTGTATTCCAAGCCTAAGCCCCAGTTGATCTCGTGAAATTCCTCTTTCTGTCCGCCGGGAGCATCGTTGAACGATTTGAACAGGCCTTTGATGCCCGACATATCGTAGTAGTCTTGCTTAGCGGCTTCGAAAGCCTCCTGATCAACCTGTCCGGATTCATCGTAGAACTGCCACGACTGTGGAAAGGTCGGTACCAGATATTTGTTGGCATCGAAGTTGATGGAGAGCATATTGTAGTCGTCCATCGGGAAGGTAAACGAGGTGCCTAAACGCAGGTTGCAGGGCAGGAACTGTGAAGTGGCATTGCCGTCGTAGCTGACTTTGCCGCCGATATTACTCAGATTCAGGCCCCACGACCACTGGCATTCGCTGTAGCCCACTTGTGGATAGGCGGTATAGTAGGCTGCCACATCGGCAGCAAAAGTGTTGGCGGGTTCGTTGTCGCCGTCATCATACGTCATATCGCTATGGATGTATCGCATGACGACGCCCATCGAGAAGTTGTCCGACAGCATACGGGAATAACCTAAATCAACGGCCATTTCAAACGGATTGATTACTTGTTGCTCGACTCCTTCGGAATTGTAGGCTGTCACTTCGCCCAAGCTGAAGTAGCGGAACGAGGCAGAGATTGCCTGATTGTCGTAATAGCCGAACTTCGTGTAGCCGGAAATATAGGCGAGATTGATACCGCTCACTATTTTGCGAAGCCAAGGGGTGTAGTTGACGGCTATGCCGGCACGGCTGTAGGCAAATGCATATTTGGCTGGGTTCCAGAATTGTGAGTTCTCGTCGGGCTCGGTAGCCGCACCTACATCTCCCATCGAACCGCCACGAGCATCGGGTGCTACGCCTAATGAAATGGTTGCGGTTTGTACAGGGTTATATTGTTTGGCGGCATCGACGACAGACGTGATCGTGTTTTCTCCCGAGGAAATCTGGGCGAAAGCCATTACAGTCGATAGAGAGACTGTCAGCAAAAGGAAAATGATCTTTCTCATATATAATAATAACGCGCGTGTGCTGTTTTTATTGTAAGGTCAGTTGCGAATAAATCTTAAAAAATGATAAGAAGTTTCGATTTGGAGGCTGTTACATCGCTGCCTGCTTTCAGATATGCCTTATAGACATATACTCCCGGAGGTACGTTGGTGGTCCATTGCAGGGTGCTCGAACCCATCAGCGCTGATGTTTCGTCGGCATTCAGCGCATCGTTCAGTTCGGTGAGTTCCTTGGCACCTTCTTCCAGATAAACCACTTCTGCCGAACTGGAGGAAGCGGTGCTGTCAAGTACCTTCACGCCGGTCTGTGTAAATACCTGAATGCGCAGTTCTTCGGCACTTTCCGGACGGTTGTGCAGGGCGCGGAATGTTACGGTTTCTCCTTGTCTTACCGGCGATGGGAAGGCTTGTAATAGGGCTACTGCGGCTTTCTGTTCGCTGCTTACCGTGAAGGTGAAGGTCTGGCTTGCAACGTTATTATAGACATCCCATACCTGGAAAGTGGCGCGATAGGTGCCTTCTGCCAGATCGTCGAGCGAATATTTTACGTTTCCGTGAGTGACATCGCCGGTGAAGGTGGTGAAGTAGTCGTTCAGCGCATATTGGCGGGTTGCCAGCAACGGGTCGGACAGGCTTTCGACGTACAGGCTCACATCATGTCCGATGCTGTTGCCTGTGGCGTTGATGCCGCTTTGATCGGTGACCTCGGCATAGAAGAATGGCGTTAGGCCTACCTTGTCTCCGTCCTTAAACGAGGCATTGTCTAAGAAACAGGCAACAATGACCGGTGGCACGGTGTCGGTATCCGTCGAAGCGTTGCCGGCTTTCAGGGTGAACTGATTATAGTAGCCCTGTGCTTCGGATCCGTCTTCGCTGCACGCATACAGGTTGACAAGACCCGGCGTATCGCGATACAGGATGTCCTGCGGAACAATGAAACTGAATTCGAAGAAGCCGTCTTTCACCACATCGCGTCCGGTAAAGACTTTCCGGTTGCGTGATGTGAACGTCAGATACGGTTCTTGGCAAATGCCTTTATCGGCAGTAATCGAGTCTTCGGCATCGTAAACAGCCGGATAAACCAAGCCGTTGAAGGTCGAATCGATTTCGGTACTTCCTAATTTGCAGATATGACCTTTCACAGTAACGGTGCTGAGGGTTTCCCAGGTGCCAATGACCGAATCCACTACCATTTCCTGTTCCGGAAAGGCGAGGGTCATCGAGGGATCACCCAGCAGACAGAAATTCAGTTTGTTGTAGTTGTTGCCGATTTGTCGTTTGGCCACACGCAGAATGTCTCCCAGACGGTATCGGGTGCCGTCTTCATGTCGGTCGAAGAGATGATCGACAAACGCCTGGTTCAGCGAAAGATTGTCGCTGGCGTAAACCACACGGGTGGTCGATATGAGCCCGATGGCACCGCCGTTTGCATTGGTGAGCAAAGCTTCGCCCATCGAGAGAGCTTCGCTGTCGTAGCGCGAAACCGAGCAGGATGCCGTAATCCATAACGGATAGTGCTTCGTATTCAGCTGGCTGGCCAGATTGGTGGTCATCAGGCTTTCGTGCGTAATGCTTTGGGTCGATCCGTGACCCGCATAGTTCAGCATCAGACAGCCCTGTTGCAGCACATGATTCAGGTCTTTGCGTGCATCGGGATAGTCGGTTCCGGATGCGGAAGTCGATTGTGAGTACGCGGGGAGATAGATTTTCTGATAGACGAACTCCTGATGTCCGTTGTCGAGCAGGGAACTGATGAGCTTTTCGTTGTGACGCATGTGCAGATTCGGGGAATCCGTGCCGGAACTGTCCATTTTGTCATCGTCGGAGAGGAAACAAAGCAGGTTCTTCCAGTTGCCCATCTGACTGGAGTTATCGTAGGCAATCAGTTTGTTTACCACCGCTTCAGCTTCGTAGGTAGAGCTGATAGCCAGACGTCCGACACCGATGTCGAGACCTTCTGAGTTAAGATTATAGTAGCCGTTGCTGGTTCTGCCGCCATCGGAGTCTTCTAAGAATCCGAAATAGTCATCGACGGTAGTGGAGCTGGTTTCTGCCAAAGAATATTCTGTTTGGTAGGTCGGCAGCAAATAATTGCTCTGAGAGGCAGAGAAATTGTCATACGAACCATCGCCGAACAGTAGGAAATAGAGCAGGTCGTTATCGCCGCCGTCGGCCCGGTCGTATAGTTGTTTCAGGAACAGACGAATGGCAGTTGCGTCGGGCACGCCGCTGCTATATTCGTTGTAGATGTCTCCGGGGGTGACAATAATATAGCTCAACCCGTCGTGCGTGGCGCGATGCTCTGCCAGTTTCTTGGCATAGTTGGAAAGGCCGGAAGGCGTCAGAATCACCAGGTTGGCTGGCTGTAAGGAATGCAGATCCTGATTTGCCACGTTGCCCACTTTGCTCACACTCAGAAACCCGTTGCTGGCCAGGTTCACGACGGCATATTCGCGAATACCCGTTTCGATAGGAACAAAAACAGAAGAGCCGTCGCTTTCTGTTACCACCTGCTGCAGTTTTATCTCTGTGGGTGATGTCACATCCCATACTTGCATATTGCTGTTCAATCCGTTCAGACGGTAGGCTTGCAGGCCGTTTCGGGCAGCGCTATTGCGGAAAAGCATGAAGGCTTCCTTGTCGGATGCGGTCAGGTCACATTTGCCCTGCACGCGGATATAGTTCAGGCGGGCTAACGAAGCGGTAGTCTTTCCATCGGTGAACTCCAAACGTACTTTGGCGCTGCTCATATCATCCAGTTCGCTCAGATACTCGCGGAAGGTGGCTTCGGTACCGAAGGCGTAGCCGCTGGTGGTTGCCGAAACCGACTGGGTGCCGATTTCGTTGTCGTTGATGTTAATGGCAAGCTTGCTTGCACTGGACGAGTGGGTGAGAAAACCGATGGCGACACGTCCGGTTCCGGCTTTAATGGTATGTCCGCTCAGCCAGGATTCTTCTGGCAAGTTGAAGATCTGTTTCTGGTCGTTGGTGAAGTTCTCTCCGTACCACCATCGTCCGGTTTCGCCCACGTTTACATTCTCTTTCTCATGCAGCCAGTATTCGTCATATTCGCTGAGAGTATCGGACGGAGCCACAGCACTATTCGATAGTAGCGTGTCGGGTGATAAAGGTGCTGCTTCGTCTTTCTGGTGCAGAAAGTAATAGGCTGTGGTGGCGTATGGATGCTGTCGCTGAACAAAGCCGTTAGAAGTGTTGTAGGTCCATTCGATCAATCCGCGTCCGTAGAAGAGAATGCGTTGGTTGGCGTCATCGTGCAGGGCTGCTACCTCAGGTACATCGTCGATGTGCTGGCTTCTGAATGATTCCGTCAAAGTATGTCCGCCATAGCCATAGACACCCACCTGACTCGGATTGGAGAAACCCCAGTTTCGCAACTGACTGTAAGAAATTGCATATACACCGTCTTTGCCCTCTGTTAAGGCGATTTTTACCCATGTTCCTTTGCTTAGTGCCGAATGGTCGGCCCAGGTGTGATCGGCCCAAGAGGCTTTGGGCATCATGGCAAAGAGAAGCGTTAGTATCGGAAATGAAAATCTGCGCATATTCATTTTATTAACTAATATAATAACGCGCCCGTGTGGAAAATATTGTAATGAGGAAAGAAAAAAGAAAGCAGTAGGCTTGTGAGCCGGGTTCTGTGCCACCCCGAAAGATGGTGTCTGCCATTCATCTCGTCCCATCGTTGCCGATGGGCTTTAGCAATCTACCCCTTGGCATCGGACGGGCAGCCCTTAGCGCCAATATACATGATCTTACAACCCATGGGACGTACAGCCACTCCGTATTGCTACGTGTGCGGTGAGCTCTTACCTCGCCTTTTCACCCTTACCGACCTGCCGAAACGGTCCAAGTCGGCGGTTCTTTTCTGTTACGCTTGCCTAAACATCGCTGCCTACCGGTACATTAGCCGGCATGGTGCCCTTTGTTGCCCGGACTTTCCTCCCACCCGAAAGTGAGCGGCAGACCGTCCTGCTGCTTTCTTGTAGGTTGCAAAGGTAGTAAAAATATTTAAAATCAGTATAAACAAATCTTATTTTTTTGACAATCTTTCCCCCTTTTTAATATAAAATGTTAAAATTTGACCGGAAATTAACTTAATTCAATTAAACCTGTCTATCTTTGCATCGTCAAAACAACGAAAAAACAATAAAAAATGATATAACAATGAAAACTTCACAAGTAATGATGCTCTTCGGAGCAATGGTAGTGGTAAGCGGGCTTACAGCTGCCGGAACGTATAAGTTAATGGAAAGACAGACGGTGCAGGAACTGGCAGATTCGTACGTGATTCAGAGCGACGGCAACGGGCAGACCGTTCAGTTCTTCCCAACTGTGAGTCGGGCATCGGTTACCGACAACGATTTCACGCAGGCTGCCGAAAAGACGGTCAATGCCGTAGTGGGTGTGAAGAGCACTCAGATGGTGCAGACCCAGCAGTACCAGAATATGGATCCTTTCTTCCAGTTCTTCTTCGGACAGCAGGGTGGCCGGCAACAGCAGCCTAAGGCGCGTGAAGGATATGGTTCGGGCGTGATTATTTCTTCCGACGGCTATATTGTAACCAACAATCACGTGATTGCCAATGCCGACCAGTTGCAGGTTACGCTCAACGACCAGCGTCAGTTCGAGGCAACACTCGTAGGAACCGATCCGACCACAGATATCGCTTTGCTTAAAATCGATGCCAAGGATCTGCCGACAGTTACTTTCGGCGAGAGCGATAAGTTGAAAATAGGTGAGTGGGTGTTGGCGGTAGGTAATCCTTTCATGCTGACCAGTACCGTAACGGCGGGTATCGTTTCTGCCAAGGATCGTCAGTTGGGTATGGGACAGTCGCAGGGCAACCAGTTGGGTATCGAAAGCTTTATTCAGACCGATGCTGCTGTCAACCCGGGTAACTCGGGCGGTGCTTTGGTGAATACCGCCGGCGAACTGGTGGGTATCAATACCGCTATCTATAGCGAGACTGGCAACTATGCAGGTTATTCGTTTGCGGTGCCTTCAAGTATTGTCAGCAAGGTGGTTGCCGATCTCCGTCAGTTTGGACAGGTGCAGCGTGCTGTGCTCGGCATCCATATCTCGAACGTAACTGCCGATTTGGTGGAGAAAGAGGACCTGAAGGTGAACGAAGGCGTGTATGTGGCGAATGTCATCGAGGATGGTGCCGCTGCCGAAGCCGGTATGCAGAAGGGCGATGTGATTGTTTCGCTGAACCAAGCTACGGTTAAGAACATGGGTCACCTGCAGGGCGAACTGGTACGTCATAATCCGGGCGAGAAAGTGCAGGTGGTAGTGAATCGCAACGGCAAGGAAAAGACCTTGGATGTCACGCTGAAGAACAGCAAGGGTAACACGGAAGTGCTGACCAAGAAGGGCATCGATGCTTTGGGCGTTACCTTTAAGAATATGACAGCACAGGAACTCCAGAAGTACGGCGTTCGCAAGGGCGTATTGGTGAAGAGTGTCGAGCAGGGTGGCGCATTTGCCCGTGCCGGCATCCAGGAGAAGTTCCTCATCGTGAAGATCAACGATGCAGTGGTCGGCTCCGATAAGGATATTGAAAAGGTTTACAACCAGCTCACCACTTCGCGTGATGCCGATCAGGATCCGGTGATGTTCATCGTGGGTGTTTACCCGAACGGACGCACAGCCTATTATGCCGTCGATCTTTCGAAATAAATATTAGGCAGATTTTATAAGAAAATAAAAAGTGTTTTCAGATATGATTGTTAAGTAAGTTAGTTATAGATATGTTTTCAGTCAGGAGGTCTTCGTCGGGATGACGGGGACCTCCTTTTTTTTGCGGCCTCCCGAGAGAAAAATTGCTACCCAACTGGGGAACAAATTTTCTCTCGTTGGGCAGTAAAAATTAATGCCCGACCAAATGGCCGGGCATTATGCTATCCGAATGGAAGAAATTAGCGGCGGAGACCGAGTTCCTTCACGATGGCACGATAGCGGTTGATGTCTTTTGCTGCGAGGTAATCGAGCATACGACGACGCTTACCTACCAACATCTTCATCGAGCGGCTGGTGGCAAAATCCTTGTGGTTTTTGCGGAGGTGCTCGGTGAGGTGAGCGATACGGAATGAGAACAAGGCAACCTGTGATTCAGCAGAACCAGTATCGTTCTTGCCCTTGCCATACTTTGCGAAGATTTCTTCCTTCTTTGCAGAATCCAAATACATAATAATGTAATTTAATGGTTAATAATAGAGGTCGAGCCGAAACTCTTCCAGATTATGTCAATGACTTTGAGCCGGAACTCTTGTCATTCAAGCTTTAGAAAAGCGCGGCAAAGATAGCACTTTCCAAGTAAATGACCAAATAGGAGACCGAATTTCTTGATTTTTTATGACAGTTTTTTGCGAATCTACCTAAAATATGCTAACTTTGCACTACAAAAAAGATTATAAAATGGCAAAGCAAGATCTTACTTACGACGCAGCAATGAACGAACTTGAAGAGATTGTAGAGAAACTTCAAAGTCCGCAGTGTGAAGTGGATCAGTTGTGCGACCTGACCAAGAGGTCGATGGAACTTCTGAAATTCTGCAAACAGAAACTGACTGCTACCGACGAAGAGTTAAAGAAATTGCTGGATAATATTGATTGATCATGATGAATAAGCCTGTTGTGGTGCGTTTTGCACCGTCTCCTACAGGACCTCTCCACATCGGAGGCGTCCGTACTTGTCTTTACAACTATCTGTTTGCCCGTCAGCATGGCGGCAAACTCCTGTTCCGTATTGAGGATACGGATTCCCTGCGTTTTGTGCCGGGTGCGGAAGAATATATTCTGGAGTCGTTCAAGTGGTTGGGTATTCAATTCGATGAGGGCGTTTCCTTCGGTGGTGAACATGGCCCTTATCGACAGTCGGAGAGAAGGAAAATCTATAAGAAATATGTGCAGGTTTTGCTCGATGGAGGCAAGGCTTACTATGCGTTCGACACAAAGGAGGAACTGGATGCTGCACGTGCAGCAACCCCGAATTTCCAGTACGATGCTTCGACGCGTGCCCAAATGCGCAACTCCATCAGTCTGGGCCTCGATGAGGCTAAGAAGCTGATTGCAGCCGGCGAACCCTATGTGGTGCGTTTTCTGATCGAGCCGGGTGAGGAGATTGTGGTGAACGATTTGATTCGTGGCGAGGTGAAGATCAATTCCACGATTCTCGATGATAAGGTGCTCTACAAGAGTGCCGACGAACTGCCGACTTACCATCTGGCGAACATCGTGGATGACCACCTGATGGAAGTGACGCACGTGATTCGAGGTGAGGAGTGGCTGCCATCATCGCCTCTGCATGTGCTTCTGTACCGTGCTTTCGGTTGGGAGGCTCCTCAGTTCGCGCATCTGCCTTTGCTGCTGGCTCCGGAAGGAAACGGCAAACTGTCGAAGCGCGATGGCGACAAGTACGGCTTCCCAGTATTCCCGTTGCTGTGGCATGTGCCTGGAACCGATACCACCTACAACGGCTATCGTGAATCTGGCTATCTGCCTGAGGCTGTCGTTAACTTCTTGGCATTGTTGGGATGGAATCCGGGTAATGATCAGGAGGTGATGACGATGGACGAGATGATCCGGTTGTTCGATCTGTCAAAGTGCTCGAAGAACGGAGCTCACTTCGACATCAAGCGTTTGTTGTGGTTCAATCACCATTATTTGCAGCAGTGTGATGAGAAGGTTTTGTGCGACGAACTGAAGAAACAGGTGGCAGAGAATGGTGCTGATTGTAAGTCGGACGATTATGTGCGGACGATTGTCAGCCTGATGAAGGAGCGTATCAATCTGCCTCAGGAATTGTGGCAGCAATGCAATTTCTTCTTCAAGGCGCCTGAAACATACGATGAGAAGTCGCTTAAGAAATGGTGGAAACCGGAAGCTCCTCAGTATGTGGCTGAACTTTGCGACTTCCTGGAGGCACAGAGCGATTGGAACGGAGAGACGCTCGAACCCAAGGTAATGGAGTGGATTGCATCGAAGGAATACAAGACAGGCGCCGTGATGAACGCTTTCCGTGTTGCTCTGGTGGGCGAGGCTCGCGGTCCGCAGATTTTTGCCATTACCGATCTGTTGGGCAAAGAGGAGTCGTTGCGCCGGGCTCGTGTGGCTATCGGACGTTTGGCATAAGGGCTTCGGATTTATTTGACGTGATATCGATATGAATATTATATATAATATAGGTACGCGCGCATATTTCTCTGCGATAAAGGTGGCAGCCGCTTTCGGACATCGGAAAGCTAAACTGATGGAAGAGGGAAGGAAGAATTGGTCGGCTTTGTTGGCCGATAAGATGCTTCCGCTGAAAGGTCAGAAGGTTATCTGGTTCCATGCAGCAAGTTTGGGAGAATTTGAGCAAGGTCGTCCGCTTATTGAGGCGTTGCACGAGAAGTATCCGGAATATCGTGTTGTTCAGACGTTCTTCAGTCCTTCGGGCTACGAGGTTCGCAAGAATTACAAAGGGGCCGATGTGATTTGCTATCTGCCTTACGATACGCCGTCGAATTGCCGCCGTTTCCTTGATCTGGTTCATCCGGATATCGTCATTTTCGTAAAGTACGAGTTCTGGGGCCATATTTTGCAGGAGCTGAAGCGCAGGGTGGTGCCGACTTACTTGGTATCGGGCATTTTCCGCAACCGACAGGCTTTCTTCAAATGGTATGGAGGTATCGTCCGTCCGACGCTCGATTGCTTTACGCATCTTTTCGTGCAAGACGAGGAGTCGAAAACCTTGGCGAATGGTTTGGGCTTGCGGAATGTGACGGTTTGCGGTGATACCCGTTTTGATCGGGTGATTGCCATTCAGCAGCAGGCAAAGCAGTTCCCTTGGGCAAAAGCTTTTGCTGGTAGCGCCCGGTTCGTTTTGGTGGCTGGTTCGTCGTGGCCCAAGGATGAGGATATTTTGCTGGAGCATTTCAACAATCATCCGGAAATGAAACTGATTATCGCTCCTCACGAAATTCACGAAGAACATGTGCAAAGCATCATCGGTAAGTTGAAACGGCCTTTTATGCGTTATAGCCAGCTCGATGAAGTGAAGGTAACGGAAGTAGATTGCCTGATTATCGATGCTATCGGTTTCCTCTCCGGCATCTATCGATACGGACAGGTGGCTTATATCGGAGGCGGATTCGGTGTGGGTATCCACAATACATTGGAGGCGGCGGTCTATGGTATTCCGGTTGTCTTCGGTCCTAACCATACTGCATTCCGCGAAGCCTTAGGACTTTTGTCGGCCGAAGGCGGTTTTACCGTCAGCAATGCAGAAGAATATGATGCTATGATGGGCAGATTCCTTTCCGATCGGGCTTTCTTGGCGGCTTCCGGCAAAAAAGCTGGCGCTTACGTGACGGAAAATAGTGGAGCAACCGATATGATTTTCTCGGCTGTCTTCAATAAATAAGGGTAATTTGGAAGTGTAATTGTCAAATATATTTTGCAAAAACGGGTCTCGAAGGCCCGTTTTTGTGGTTATTTTGGGATATTTTTGAAAAAAGTTGCGAAAAAATTTGGAGCGGATGTGAGAAATCGCTACCTTTGCATCCGCTAAACGAAACAAAAAGGTTCGAATGAACAATTTTCAATCGTTTGCGCAACGATCTTTGAAAGAGTGAAACTTTGACAAATAGGTAACTGATAAAACAGTTACATGCAAGCAAACAAACCTAGTCAATTCAAACAGACGTTTATCCTTGCATTATATATAAATATAGTGTAAGGAAGACAAAGATATTTTACAACGAAGAGTTTGATCCTGGC
>JAFSKF010000002.1 GCA_017449065.1 Bacteroidales bacterium | reverse complement strand
GAAGGGAAAGTGGATCAGACCGCAGGACTACGCAAGTACTGACACCCTCTTCTATGCCGCCAATCGGGCGCTGGCAGATGTCGGAAATAACCTGTTTATTCATTACTCGCATATAGCTGCTTAATTTTGTTTACCTACTTAGTTATATGAAAGACAGTTATTTTTGGATGGTGACCTTATGCACAGGGCCTTCCACATGTTCCACACTGAGAACATTATATCCCTGATCGACTGCGTTGCGCGGCACATTGTCAAGCGGCTCCCCTTCGGTGAGCAGCACTTCCAGAATGTCGCCTTTGTTCAGCTTCGACAGTTCGATCTTGGTTTTCACAAATGTCATGGGGCAGTGCTCCTTAGTGATATCAAGTGTTTTTGTTGCCATAACTTTATTTTTTTCGATGTTACTATTCTTTTAAATAAATAATGTCTGACCGCCATCGGCAATCTTCAGGAACGAGGCTACGCCCAGCACGTCCTTCACTTCCGGAATGAAATCTTCCTTTTTCAGGCCCAAAACGTGCATGGCCATTTCGCAGGCATAGAAGTTGATGCCTAACACCTTAGCTGCCTCTACCAGTTCTTCCAGCGTAGCGACATTGTTCTTTCGCATCAGCGATCGGAAAATCTTGGGTCCGGCGCCACAGAAGTTAAACCGGCTGGTCGGGGTTACGTGCAAGCCGCCCATCATGAAACCGAAAATCTTGGTCAGCCAGTTACCTCCCACAAAAGAGCGTCCCTGTTTTATTTTGATGGCATCCAGGCCCCAGAAGGTGAAAAACAGATTCACCTCGTAGCCTACGGCAGCTGCTCCCGTCGCCAAGGTAAAGACAGCAGTCAGTTTGTCGAAATCGCCACTAAAAGCAATAATACTCAGTTTTTTTGTTTCAGCCATATTTTTAAATATTAAAGTTCAAACTCAGGTAGCGTTCGCCCGTATCAGGCAGAAGCACCACGATTCTTTTTCCTTCGTTTTCCGGACGTTGGGCCACCTTTAGGGCAGCCGCCAATGCCGCTCCGCTCGAAATGCCTACAAAGATACCATCCTTCTGAGTGGCCAGACTTGCGGCAGCAAAGGCTTCCTCGTCTTTGACACGGATGATCTCGTCGTAAACCGAGGTGTCGAGAGTTTGGGGCACAAATCCGGCTCCGATTCCCTGAATCTTGTGCGGTCCGGCAGGTTTGCCGCTCAGCACCGAAGATGTGTATGGCTCGACAGCTACAATCTTCACATGACCGATTTTCTCTTTCAATGCCTTGCCCACGCCGCTGATGGTGCCGCCCGTGCCTATGCCACTCACGAAATAATCTACTTTACCTGCGGTATCGTTGAGGATTTCCTGTCCGGTGGTCCGGTAATGGACATCCGGATTGGCAGGATTCTCGAACTGCTGAGGAATATAGGCATTTCCGATTTCGGCAGCCAGTTCATACGCTTTACGTACAGCTCCGGCCATACCTTCGTGTGCCGGGGTGAGCACGATGTCGGCTCCCAGGGCCTTTAGCAGAGAACGACGTTCCAGAGTCATCGAATCGGGCATCGTCAGGATGATCTTGTAGCCGCGTATGGCGGAGATGAAGGCCAGTCCGATTCCCGTGTTGCCGCTTGTCGGCTCGACGATGGTAGAACCAGGGTTGAGCAACCCTTTTTTCTCGGCCCTCTCGATCATAGCCAATGCGGTACGGTCTTTTACGCTTCTGAGCGGATTCAGATACTCCAGCTTGGCCACCACTTGGGCTTTCAGGTTCAGTTCCTTTTCGATGCCGGAGAGTTCCACTAACGGAGTGTTGCCAATCAGTTCTGTAAGGTTTTGTGCTATTCCTGCCATGATGATTTGAATTGCTTAGTTATGTTTTTTACTATATAAAGACTTAGCGATGTACCTCCTTGTCAACGACTTTGCCATCGAGAATCTTGAACGAGTTCAGCCGGGGTTCGCCATTGAGCAGCGAAAGGATGGCATAACGGATGGTGGGATCGTTGGCCAGCCGCAAATCCTCTTCCGAAGGTCTGGACGGTGAAGCCGGATGCGAGTGCCAGTTAGCCAGAATCTGCAAACCCTGCTGGCGGGCGTAGCGCAAGGCTGCGAACTGCTCACGCGGATTGAAACTGAAATGCTCCGGAGAATGGTCGATATTTTCCATCGGATAATTCTCGGTCACGGTCTCTCCGGTTCCTAACAGATAGCCGCACGATTCATTCGGAGCGTCCTGGCTCGCCTGTGCTATCAGTTCGTCAATCACTTTTTCGTCGATCTTCATTCTGTTTTCTTTTTAGATTTCAGTTCGCAAGTTCCCAGCTCATAGTCAATCAGGTGGTCGATGGTCGGATTCGTGCCACAGATTGGGCAAGAGTCGCGATGACGGACCGGAACCGTGCGGAACTGCATGGTCTTGGCATCGAAGGTCAGCAACCTGTCGGTCAGCAACTCACCGACGCCTGTAAAGTATTTAAGTGTCTCGGCAGCCTGAATGGTGCCCAACATACCGGCGATGGCACCCAGCACTCCGGCCTGAGAGCAAGTCGGAACCGCACCAGCCGGCGGCGGTTCTTTGAACATACAGCGATAGCATGCCGTACCGGGCAGGTGCGTGAAGGTTTGTCCGTTGAACCGGAGGATTCCTCCATGCGAGAAAGGCTTGCCCGCCATGACGCAAGCATCGTTAATCAGGAATTTTACGGGGAAATTATCGGTTCCATCCACAACGAAATCATATTCCTTAATGATGTCGAGAGCATTCGTTGAGTTCAGGAACTCATGGTAGGTATCTACTTCGACGTGGGGGTTAATGGCCTGAATCTTTTCTTTGGCACTATCCACTTTCGGTTTGCCCACATCCTTGGTAAAATGAATTACCTGACGCTGTAGATTGGACAAATCCACGACATCTGCATCTAGAATCCCTATGCGACCGATACCGGCCGCTGCCAGATAGAGGCTCACGGGGGCACCCAAGCCGCCGGCACCGACAACCAGCACACGTGCGTTGGATATTTTTTCCTGTCCCTCCACGCCGACATCCTTTAGCAGAATATGGCGCGAATAGCGCTGAATCTGTTCTTCTGAATAATCAAACATAATTTACCAATTTTATTGTTTCAAACTCTTAGAACTGCCCTCCGCCCATGAAGTAGAGGAAATCCACTTTATCGTCCTCCTGGATTTGAATGTTATCCCAGTCTTCGCGTTCGGCAAACTCTTCGTTTACCTGAACTGAAACCATTTCCGGATTGCCCACTTCCAATTGAGCCACCAGTTCTGTTACATTGAGTGGCAGGTTCACCTCCTGCGCATCTCCATTTACATAGATCTTAGCCATAACTTTTTGGTTTTAATTGAAATATATTTCCGGGTGCAAAGGTACGGCGAATAAATTACTCCCACAATCGCTTCATATTGGTAAATTTAGTAACACATTATTGGTATATCTGCCTTTCAGCGTATTCAGGGCACTCATAGTCAAAAAAACAAGGGCGAACTCATTCGGGTTCGCCCTTGTTTTTTATCAGATAACTTGTCTTATCGAACAATCACCTTCTTACCGTTCTTCAGATAGATGTTGCCTGGAACCATAACGCTCACGCGACGTCCCTGGAGATCGAAGATGCGGTCGTCAGCCACCTTCACATCGTTGTTCTCAACGGCCTGGATACCGGTGGTACCGTCGGTAGTGATTACATAGATGTCGTAGATATAGCCCTTCGTAGAACCTGCTTTCTGTGCAACGCGTACATACTGTGGCTCGGTAAAGGTTACATGCTTACGGGTCTTCTTATAGTAACGCTGGTTGTTGGTGTAAGTGAGAGTATCCATTACAGCCGTCCAGTTCTGACCATCAGCAGAAGTCTCCAAAGCAATGATTGGATTGCCAGTAGAACCGTTACCCAAATATACAACGATGTCGTACTCTCCGGCTGCAAAGGCAGCGGTCGATTCAACGCTCTCAGAGTATGGTTCACCAGAACCCTTACCACCGAAGTCGAGGAAGCCCTTGCTTGGCATACTGCCGATTTCATCGATAGCATCGTTTGCATAACGTCCGGCAGTACCGTTACCGATACCCTGAACTGGACCTTCTGAAGTCTCACCGGTGATTACCTGACCATAAGACTTGATAACCCACTGGCTATCAGTGTTAGAAGTGATATACTTCAAAGCGTTCTCATCAGCATAATGAACAGTAATTACTGAATCTTGCTCTGCATCGACAACGCTCTTCAAAGGATTACCATCCTCACCCAAAACGACTTGAGTTTCATCCTTTGAATAATCATAGTAGCTCCAAGCGCTCTTACCGAAATAGTAGATAGCCTTAGCATTGCCGGTAGCACCGAACTGGTTGCCATTGGCAATAGCTTCGCTTACCAGAGCAGACTCCTCGCCAACATGCAGCACAGCATTGTCGAACCAATCGGTCTGGTTAGCGGTGAAGTGAGCCACAGTGTCCTTAACAGCAGGAATACCGGCAACGGTAAATTCAAGAGAAGCCATCTCTGAAGCCAAAGCATCAGAAGGAGCAGAGAATGCATAGATCGTGCCAGGCTCGGTTACAACGATTGGCTCGCTGTAAGTGGCAGCCTGAACAGGATTAGCGATACCGGAGAAGCTGTAGTAGATAACAGCATTGTCGGCCTGAGACAAAGTGAGCGTTGAGAAACCTTCGCCATAAGACATAGAGATAACCGGAGCAGCAGCCTGGCTCTGAACGCTGATAATAGCGGTAGTCACATCAGAGTTATTGTAACCGTGAGCCACAGCAAATGCCTTGACAACGGTACCGTCAACAGTAACAACGAAAGGCTCGCTATAAACCGGACTTGCCTCGGTAGGCTCTGTGCCATCGACGGTGTAGTAGATAGTAGCACCGGCAGTCGTGCTGGCAATCGATACAGTGGTCTGCTTGTCAGCCTTGGTCTGTGTGACGATAGGAGCAGCAGCATTCTGCACTTTGCTCTTGGTCTTTGCCAGAACAGCGATAGCATTATATACCAACTGGAATGTAGGCTCAGCCAAAAGATTCAGGTTATCAGAAGAAATAGGAATCAGCATGTACTGGTTCTTGGTACCATGCGTATGGATAGCGTTGCTGCCGCTTACAGTAGCAATCACTTCGTCGTCGGCAAAGAGAGTACCTGCGGTAACGGTGTAGCCCTGAACCAGGTTGCCACCGGCTACGGTCGAAACATCCTCGCAATCGAAGAGAACCAGATTGCCTTCCTCATCGATCTCAACATCCGTAAAGAGTTCGCTGTCGAGATAATCCTCACCCACCTTAATAGTGGTCGCCTTTGGACTTGGATTTGCGCCTGCACCAAAGCCCCAGTTCTTATACATGTAAGCCTTGAGGTTCAGCATAGGAACATAGTTGATAATGTCCTTCAAAGCCTTAGCATAGTTGTTTCCGCTGGAAACAGCCTCGCTGAGAATAACGACATCGAACTTGGTCAAAGAATCGTTCAATTCAGCCGTTGAAAGCGTCTGCTCTGCACTGAGGTCAATAGCAGTTGCAGTATAGCTCTGAACAGGATTGTTGTAAATAGGATCCTCGTCCAAACCGCCATTGGTTCCGTAGCCATAGCCTGTAGTGGTCGTGTTATACGACTTATCGTACAGGTAAGCTACCTTCACCTCATCGGCATTAAACTCGTCATCGCCATAACCCTCTACATCGAAGAAATAGACGTGGCAACCATTGCTGCGCTTGAAGACAACGTCAACGGTCTCAGCGTCGATATCTGAAGGTACCTCCCAGGTATATTCATCGTATGCATCAGGATAACCAGCCTGACCGGAGATCCAAGCCACCTTGTTACCATTTACATACATATCGATACCACGGGCATCGCCTGGCTTGTGCGACTCGACACCGGCACTGATAGCAGTACCTGGCTTCACACCCGGAATACGAATTTCCATAGCACCGGCAAACCACAAATACTGTGGGCCATGATAAGGACCCCAAGTATTAGAATCCTTGGTCACCTGATAATCGGTGGCGATAGCAACCTGCTTGTTGCCCAAAGCATTGATCTTCAGGCCAAGCAATTCCTTAATCTCAACACCATTGGCCAACAGTGAGCTATCGGCCGAACAACCGTCAGCCAAAGTAGCAGCATACCAATAAGCGCCTTCGAAAACGGTACCATTACCTTTCTCATCGCCGGTCCATTTCTCATCGGCAACGATGTTGGCAGTAGTTTCCGAACTCCACTTGGTGAAGTCCCACTTCTTAGCGTACAAACTGCTGGTAAGCAGCAATGCAGCAGAAGCAAATAAAAGTAACTTTTTCATACTGTAAAATTTATAGATTATATAGGTTAAGATTGATTTTATCGAACAATCACCTTCTTACCGTTCTTCAGGTAGATGTTACCCGGAACCATAACGCTTACGCGACGGCCCTGCAGATCAAAGATGCGATCATCGGCCACCTTCACGTCGTTGTTCTCAACAGCCTGAATACCAGTGGTACCTTCAGTCGTAATGACATAGATATCGTAGATGTAACCCTTCGAAGAACCGGCAGCCTGTGTTACGCGCACATACTGTGGCTCGGTGAAGCTGACGTGCTTACGGGTCTTGCAGTAGAAACGCTGGCTGTTTGTATAATTGAGCGTATTGACGATTGTGGTCCATGTCTCACCATCTGCAGAAGTCTGCAATGCCAAGATAGGATCGCCTGTCGAACCATTGCCCAGATAAACCACGATATCGTACTCTCCGGCTGCAAAAGCAGAGGTCGATTCGATGCTCTGAGAGTAAGGTTCGCCGGAACCCTTGCCACCGAAGTCGATGAAGCCCTTGGTTGGCAGACCGCCCACACTCTGCAGGATGTCGTTTGCATAACGACCGGCTACGCCATTCGAAATACCGTTTTCAGGGCTCAAGGTGGTTTCACCGGTAATTACCTGACCGCGCGACTTCATAACCCATTGCGGATCCGTATTCGAGGTGATGGTCTTCAGAGCTGCTTCATCAGCATAATGAATAACAATAACTGAATCGGCCTCGGTATCAACAACACTCTTCAATGGATTGCCACCCTCATCCAAAACGACTTGTGTTTCATCCTTTGAATAGTCATAGTAGCTCCAAGTGCTCTTACCGAAGTAGTAAATAGCACTGGCCTGACCGGTAGCGCCAAAGAGTCCGTCAGCAACTGCTTCCGGAACCAAAGCAGACTCTTCACCTACATGCAGCACGGCATTGTCGTACCAATCGGTCTGGTTGGCTGTAAAGTGAGCCACGGTGTCTTTCACGGCAGGAATGCCGGCAACAGTCACATAACCTTCCACCATCTGGCTGTTCAGATAACCATCAAGCACGGAGAATGCATACACATTGGTAGGCTCGGTGAGGGTGATAGCCTCGCTGTAAACGGCGCAGTGAGCGGCATCGCTCAAACCGGTAAAGCTGTAATAGATGGCTGCCTCCTGATTTGAAGTAGTCATCGTGAGAACAGATGAGCCCTCATTATATTCAACGGCGAAAGCCGGAGCGGCCAACTGTGTCTTGATGATTACCTGCTCTTCCAAAACAGCCGAGTTGTTATAAGCCGGAGCCACAACAAATGCCTTCAAAGTGGCAGGCTCGGTGAATACAAGTGGCTCGGTGTAGCGGGTGCTGGCTTTGGTTGGTTCAGAACCATCGAGAGTATAATAGATCTTCGCACCGGAAATGCCAGAGCCGAGAGTAATGGTTGTCTTGCCGTTTTCATACACATACTTAACTGTTGGAACACCTGCAGTCAGGACGTCAGCTTTGGTGGCAGCCAGATATTTAACAACATTACTAATCAAGGCAGTGCCCACTTCCGTCAGGTTCAAATCCTCATTAGCAATCACCAGATCGGTCTGAATAGGCAAAAGAATGTAGGTGTTCTTCTTGCCATGCAAGTGAATGGCATTAGCCTCACCGGCCAAAGCATATACGTCATCCGAAGCAAAATCGGAGGTCTCGGCTACGGTATAACCCAGCACACCGGTTTCTCCGCCGAAGACAACCAGCTCGTTATCATTTTCGCCAGCGAACTCAAGTTCTTTGAAGAGTTCAGCATCCAGATAATCCTCAGCCACAGCAAAAGATGCGGTTTCGGCTTTAACAGCCTCATAGCCCAAAGCGGAAGAAGGATAGAGATTGAGAACCGGAACGCGGTTGAGACGAGCCTGCAGATAATCGGCAGCATTCTCAACAGCCTGAGCTCCTTCGGTGAGCACTACCACATCGAATGACTCGATGCTATCGGTGCTGACCGTACCATCCAACAGTTCGCCGATGCTGATATTGCTAACGGTAGCATAGTCATCAAGACCGGCATACTGACGGAAATTATCAGCATCCACATCGCCGGTATATACGTATGCCACATTCGGATCTTCCACAATCAGAGGCTCATCTCCGTTATCTATTTGAATCAACTGAATGTCTAGACCGCCTACAGCCGTAGAAATCTTGATATCGACAGAATCGGAAGATTCAGCAGTTACCTCCCAAACAAGCGTCTGATAACCTTCACCGCCCAGACAGATACCGCCTTCTGGACCGGAAATATAGGTCATGTTGCCGTTACCTGTAAAACCACGGTCAGTAGCCGTAGCATTGGCAGATTTAGCAACAACCGTCACTTGCTGTCCCTTTACTAATTTCGGCAGGCTGAAGGCCATGTTCTTACGGGAAATACGGATGCTGGTTGGATCTATCAGGTAGTTACCGGATCCGCTTAACCCTGAATTTTCGAAATAGATACCATCCAGTTCTTTGATGACATTTCCGTTGGCTGTCAGATAGCCATACATCTTAGAGCCGTCTTTCCAACCTGTGGTTTCTCCTGTCTCGGCATCAGTTCGGTTAGAAGTCCAATTGGCATCAGCATTGAGATCCTGCTTGGTCTCATCACTCCAGCCCTTAGAGAAATCCCAGGTTTTCCGGGATTGGGCATCTGCCACGGTGAAACCAGTTAAGAGTGCAGTTGCCAGAAGTAATAAAGTTTTCTTCATTGTTATAAATTATTAAGTTAGTAAAAGTGGTCAGTTCAACTTCCAAGGCACATAATAGCCTTTCAGGCCGGAATTGGGATTAACGGCGCTGATTTTTTGTGTAACGGAGGCAACGCTGGCTCCCGTCTTGGAAGTGGCATACTTCGGTGTCACACGATCGGAAACGATGGTCGGATCCTGATAACGCTCTGCAAAACGGATCAGGTTCGGATAGACCTTACCCTCGCAGGCACATTCGAACATCCATTCGTTGGCAATCAGTTCATCGTTGTGACGTTGAGCCTCTTCTTTGGTATGTGAGGTCTCATCCCAGATATCCACAGCACCGAGCGTCAGACATCCGCGGAACCCGTTATAGGTTCCATAACGATCGACAGACGTCGGAATGGCCCACCAGGAATGGAAATCATGGAATTCTGCCAAATCGCTGGCCGAAACCAACGAATCGGCACCGTTCTCGATATTGAGCAACATGTCGTAATCACCCGTAAAGCCATTATTCATCACATGATCCAAAGCCTTATAACGGCCCATGTGATTCAATGCCTCAGCCAACCAAAGGAAAAGCTCGGAACAACGGAACGTGTAAATATGGACATCATCCTGATAGGCATTGACACGAACAGGGGTCTTATTGGGTTCATTTTTGGGATTTGGACGGTATTTGGAAATATACCAAACACCACTATACTCTTTGGTGATAACGCCTAATCGGCTATCTTGCACCTGTGTGCCCAACGGATCAATGGTCGGATCGGTGAAACGCGCGCGGGCAATTTCATTCGATGTCAGCAAATAGGCATTCGGATACTCATTGGAGAAATGATACAACAGCTTATTTGTCTGGTTTTTGGTGTAATCGTAAATGATGGCACCTACCACTTCTTCCTGATACGGAGAATTGTTGTTCCAGAAGGCGCTATAGTGACCGGGCGTATTCGGACAACGCTTCCAATAGTGAGTATAGGAAGCCCAATAGCTCTTGAATTTATCCTGCAGCTCATCGCACAAAGCCTGATAGGTAGCGGTAGCATCCTCACCGCGGGCATCCTGAAAGGCTGCTTTCCAAATACGCAATTTGGTGCGAAGTGCAAACATCGAAGGAGTCATCATATCCCAATAACGGTAATTGGATCTGTCGATTGTCGACACATTGCTGGGGTCAATCCAGGCAATCCAAGAGAAATCCTCTTCGGCAGAATAGCCCTGATAACCGTTATCAAGCAATTGCAGACATTTATCTACCACCTCGGAGGCCGACAGGAGCGTAAAGATACTCGCATCGTTCACATCCTTAATCGATGTAATCGGATCGTCAAACCACAAAGCCTGTCCGTAGATTTCAGCCAACGTCATGTAGGCCCAAGCCTTCACACGAATGGCGGAAGCGAACAAGCCGTCGAAATAGTCGGTTTCGGCCACAATCTCAGGATAGTTCTTCTTAAAGTCGAGCATGTTCTGCAGATAGTCGTTGCAGGCGATAATCACATCGTAGTAACCGGCCGGATCGGCATACGAGTTGCCGGTCAGATCGTCATCGTAATTATAAAGTGCAATCAACTCGGCAATCGACTGGTCGGTCGGTTCGAGCATCTCGCCACGGGTATCGGTCAGATAAATCTCCTTATCGCCCACAGCCTGCATCTTGGTCAGAATGCCTAAATAGCCCGTTGCCATCTCGGTAATCGACGACATATAATCGTCGCCGGAAAGCGCATCGGCAGTCTCAGGCTCGAAGAAATCGTCGCAAGAAGCGAAACCTCCTGCCAGACCTCCCATCAGGAGAATCATGCACCATGTCTTCACACTGTACAAAATATTTTTCATATTCTTGTCAATTTTCAATTATCAACTATCGACTGCTTAGAAGTGCAGATTTACACCAATTTTCACACTCTTAGGCAAGCTCACCTTACCATAATCGACACCCATCATCGAAGCTGCATTGCTATAAGCGAACTCCGGATCCTTGCCCAAATAGTCGGTGAAGCAAATCAGGTTCTGACCGGAAACATAGATGCTTCCGCTCTGAATGAAGTGCCAAAGCTTCTTGTTCCAAGTATAGGACAGCGTGATGTCGCGCAACTTCAGATAAGAGGCGTCTTCCACAAAGCGGTCGCTCATATCATTGTTGCCAATCACGTCGCCATAGTTGGCACGAGGCATGGTGGTGACATCACCTTCATTCTGCCAACGGCGGATAACAGACTTCGACTGGTTGGCGAAATCGCTCGATGACTCGGTGAGGCGACGGGTAGCATTGTAGGCATCGTTACCCTTGCTGAACACGAAGTTCAGGTCGAGTGCCCAGTTCTTATACTGCACGCTGGTAAAGATCGAACCGAAGAAATCGGGAGTAGCACTACCCAATACGACCTTATCGTCGTCGTTGATGATACCGTCGTTGTTACGATCCTCGTAAATCACATCACCGGCCTGATAGGCGACGCCGTTGCGGTTCACCAGTCCGGCGCCCAATGCTTCGGCAGTTGTACTATAGACGCCCTTGGTGCGATAGCCATAGAATGCATAAGGATTCTCATCAACCTTCGTGATAATCTCACCGCCATCGCTCAGGGTTGTGACGAACGAGTTGAGCGAACCGAGTCCTTCGACGGTATTTTTCAGGAAGGTGGATTGTGCAGCCACCGTCCAAGTCCAGTTTTTGGTTCTGACAGGCACTACATTAACACCTACCTCCACGCCGTGGGTGCGAATCTCTCCATCGTTGCAATAGTAAGGAGAGGTGCCCAATGCCGAAGAATTGCGGCCCAACATCAGGACATCCTCTGCCTGAGTATTGAAATAAGTGACCTTGGCACCCAGACGGTTCTGCAAGAATGACATATCAACACCGGCCTGCACCGTCTTATCCTTTTCAGGAGTCAGCTGAGTGTTTGGCACATTGGCACGAACGATGCCGGCAATGGTCTGATAAGGCTGCGAAGTGTAGTAATACTGTCCGTATTTGGAAGCATAACGGCTGTTACCCGTAACGCTGAAGTCGGCAAATACATCCAAGCGATCCAGCCAATCGAACTCGTTCAGCTGCTTCCAGTTCGCCAGCATCACAGCGGCATTGATACCCGGATAGAAAGCAATACGATCGGCATCCGTTCCTACTGAACTTGCGCCGTCCATAGAAGCTACGACACCGGCACGAGCCAAATTGCCGAAAGTATAGGTTGCCTGTGCATAACCGTTCAGCCAGTTCCAGGCATTATTGTAACCGTCGAAGTACTTACCGATCGACTGGGTATCGCCCATGGTCTGATAGTAGTCGTTGGCGGTATTTCGACCGGTGGCCATATCGTATTCAGTCTTTGTCTTCAAGACTTGGAAACCGGCTCGGGCATCCAAAGCGTGCACTTTGTTCCAAGTGTGCTGGTAACGGCCGTTCACGCCATAGTAGAAATTGAATACGGTAGCCTGACCCACCTTCACGGTGTTGTCCGATTCGCCATAATTGTCGAAACGAGGCACGATGTCGCTGTTGTCGATGCCAGGCACGAAGAGTTTCTCTTTGTCGTAGTTCGAATAGAGTCCTACCGTAGCAGCCAACGTCCAGTCGGTGGTCGGCTTATAAACCAACTGCACACGGCTGTTCATATCGTACTGGCGAATGGAACCTTCCACCGACTTCACAATCGACAATGGGTTGGAAACGATGAAATCGGTATTGGTAATCGAACCCATGTAATAGCTCGAATACTTATTGATCAGAGCGTATGTGCCATCTTCCGAAGGAATGGTGCTCGACTGGTAGGGCGAAAGCAACGGACTGCGGCGATAAGCAGCCAGCAGCGGATTAGTCTCTAAGCTGTAGCCCTGCTCCTGATACTCACCGTTGAGATAAGCCAGATTGACGTTGGCATTCAGCTCCCACTGCTTGCTCACCAAAACGTTAGCGTTGATCTGCGCATGGAATCGGTCGGACTTGGTGTCGGTCACTGTTCCCTGATCGCCGGTATAACCCAATGCAATATCGTACTTGGCAATAGCATCACCACCCTCCACGCGGAACAGATAATCGTGTGTCATGGAATTGGAGTAGATCTTATCCTGCCAATCGGTATTGAAGGTATAAAGGTGTGCCATATTGGCCGATGGAGACGACATGAAACCGAAGTCGGAGAAGAACTTGCCCATATCGTTGTTATAATAATCCATCGCAATGTCGCTCAAATACGACTTGTACTCCGAAGCATTCATCAGAGGCAAGTGGTTGTTCTGCCAGTTCATGCCCACACTTCCGGTGAACGAAACACGGGTGTTCAGGTCGTCGGACTTGGCTCCATCGGTTTCAATCAGCAGTACGCCGTTTGAGCCTAACGAACCCCATGCTGCGGTCTGCGAACCGGTCAGCAAAGTCACATTGGCAATATCCTGCGGATTGATGGTCTGGAAGATACTGCGTGAATAGCCCTGAATCAGGGAAGACTCTTTGATATCGGGCATATAGGGCACTCCGTTGATGACAACAAGCGGATTGGTCTCAGCCACCAAGCTGCGAATGCCTCGCCACTGGAGGTTGGAACCCTCGCCGGTCATACCCGACTTCTGTGTCACCTGCAAACCTGCAAACTGGCCCTGCAAAGCCTTATCCAAACCGACAGCTCCCAAGCTGAGGTCTTTCTTGGCAATATTCTGCGTACCGAAGGCACTCTCAACGCCTTCGCTGTTTTCTGCCATTCCGTTTAGAACGGTCTGGTTGTACAGGCGCTTCTCTTGGCCAATCAGATATACATTCAGGTTCAAAGCATCGCCCACCACACGGAATTCCTTGTTGTAGAATCCTTGTGCCTGAACACGGACCGTGCCCCACTTCTCTACATTGACCAAACGGAAAGAACCGTCGGCTTCTGTACGCACCACCTTGTGTCCGGGACAAGACACAATAGCGTCGGCTACAGGCTGTAACTGATCATTCAAGATCACGCCGCTCACCGTATAGGTCTCTGCCTTCTGTGCCCATGCAAGAGAGGAACAGAGGACTGTGCAGCACACTATATATTTTAGAATATTCATATCTTTTCAATCTATTTTGATCAATAGTTATTGACTGTAGGACGCAAACACCAATGGTTGAAGGTCAATGTGCCGGCATTCGTGCCGTTTTCGCCCGTCAGGCGAATCAGCAGCTGTACGGCCTTTCCTTCCCCATTCACTGCAGGAATCGTTACTTCGGTATAAACCGGACCGCCATCGGTCCAATAATAACCGTTCTTGTTTCCTGCCGTATTTCTCTCATCATTCGGATCATAGTACTCAGGCAAGCGGTTGCTCAATGTAGCGCCACGATCGTAGTGATAGGTGGTGGAACCGTCACTCAACGGGAGATCGATCTTCTCGGCACATTCCTCTTCCTCGCCACCTTCGGCCACCGCAAACAACTGCACGCTCATGGCAGCCATACCCTGTTTGAAGCCCATAGCCATACGATAGGTTCCCGGGGGTACCATCAAAGGATTCACGTCGAAACCGCCTTCGCTGTTAGCACGGCTGAAGATCGGTGTGAAATCAAGCTGGTAGTGAGCCACCGTATTATCGGCCACCTTGCAAGTGAGCGGACTGTCGCCATGTTCCGGCCAAACGCCTGAAAGCGGAGTCCAAGGTGCCACTTCGTTACTATTTACTTTAAAGTTGGCCAGATTCTCCGACTTGAAGTAGAGCGCCTTCTGATCGGCATCGCACTGCTCGTAGTAGCGGAACTCTTCGTGCAAGCGGTAAATCAAGCGGTTGTTCGGAATCTTGAACGACTTCACCTCGTAGGCCACACCATTGGAAAGGGATACCGGATTCTCGAGATCCAGTTCCTGCACGGAAGTACGCCACTGGATGTTGTAGATCGACTTGATATCGTTTTCTGTCGGATCGGCTGCAGAACGGTTCGGAGTCAGATCGGCTGCGCTATAGACCTGATTGTAGAAAGCGGCTTTCAGTATCCAGTCCTCCAAATCCTTATCGGAACTGTAGCCCACATAAACGCTATCCACCACTCCATTACGCATCAGCGCCATCTTATGATCATATCCCCAACCGGCCAAAGTCTGTTTGGCAGTAGTCAACGCAGCATTGATCACATCGTCGCTGAATACGAACATCGTAGCTTTCAGAGCCTCGCTCGACAGATCGAAGTTCTTGGCATCGAAGAAATCATTCGTATAGATGAAGACGGAATCGTAGATGGTATTTCCGTTCGAATCGACACCCACAACCTTCGAATTGGCCTTATCGAACTCCTGTCCGCCGGAAGCCAGCACCATCTGCTTGAACTTGCCGTATTTCGTTTCGTCCAAATCGTTGATAAAATCCTGCAAAGAAGTAGGCGTCTCAATCAGCGCCGAAATCACATAGATATAACCGTCTTCGGCCTTGATGACCTCCGTCAGCGTACTGTTGTTGAACAAAGCATGACCGATCAGGTTTCCTGCCAAAGCCTCCTCGTCGAAGGTGATGGTCACATACTTGTTGTGCCACATCAGCAGACGGTCGCCGCTGTTCAACTTGGAAGGAGCCACCGAAATGTTGGTCACGTGACTGCGGGCCACCGTTGCAGATTGCTCGGCGTCAGGAGCCTCAAAATCCTGATTGCGGACCACCAGCACCGTATGAAGCTCGCCGGAAGTAGGCATTTCATCGTAGATACCTTCGGCCTGGAACAACTGAGACATCGAAGAGAAATCTTCGCGGCCTTGAATATATTCGGCTACCGTCTGGCTGGTCGATAAGACCTCCTGATTGGTATTGGAGACGGTCGTTTTCTTGAAGTAATCGTCATCCGATAAATCGTTACATGCCAGGAAACACCCTGCCACCAGCGCTAAAGGCGCCCAGAATAACGAAGCTTTATATAAATAATTTTTCATAGGACAAAGTTTGCTTATTCAATTGGGGTGAATGTAATGGCATCGAACTGGAGGCTGAACTTCGAGTTGGTGGAAGCCGCAGGATCCATGATGACGAATTTGAAGACATGACTGGCAGTCTCGGTGAACTCGATTTCTTCATAGAGCGTCGTCTCATAGACACCAGCCAGCGACTTGGTAATCGTTGTGTAAGGAGCCGTCAGAATCTGGTTGTCTCCATCGACAGTCAGACGCATCAGACCGCCCTTGCAACCGTTGGAGGTACGAATGATGGAAAGCTCCGTCAGATAGGCCATCGAGATGGTCACCTTATACTTGCCTTTCACCAAAGTTGGGGTGGACATCGTCACCGAACCCTGATAGCCTAAGTTGAACACAACTCGGTCGTGATTCAGACAGTCCTTCAGATTAGACTTACAAGTCACGTAGCACAGGCTCGAATATGAATTGTTGCTCGATCCGTCAGGACCCTCCTCAACCGTGTAGCAAGACAGACGGGAAAGGTCGGTCTTTGTTTCACTCGACACCGGAGCAGCCGGCTGATAAAGAATGCCCAAGGTGTTGCGCACTTCTGTATAATCGGCCAAATCCCAAACCACCGTACTCTGCGAAGGTTCGTAAACCGGCATCCAATCGGAAATGTGATGCACATATCCGTTCTTGGCCAGTATGTTGCGGTCTGAGGACCAGAGACAGGTTTCCTTACCGACATCGACTGAAACATCGTAAGTCTTGTTATACCAACGAATGCTGGCTTTCTCGTAGGTGTCATTATCGTCGTTGAAAGTGATGTAATAAAGCGTGTCCAACTTCGTGGTTCCATCCTCAAGCGTCATTTCCACCTCTTTCAAAAGATGACGATGTACCATCAGAATCTGGTTCGGAGCTGCGGTTCCCCATATGCGCACGCTGTCCGTTCCTACCATCTCAGCAAAGTCAGAGTAAGTATAAGAAGTTTCGAACAAGTGATACTGCACATACTGCTTCAACAAAGAATCCTGACCCACTGAAGCATCCTTAGCAACAGCTTCCAGCTGGTTCTTTAAATCTGCCAAACTGCGAATATTGTTTCGGGCGAAGTCTTCGTCTGTTACATTCAGGAAGGTGTAATAACGACGACTCACACGACGAGAACCTAAAACATAGGTCGTATCGGCCACGGTCGAAAGCGCCTTGTCGTAACCGGTTGCTTTTAATGCCTCCGTCATAATGGTAGAACGTCCGTCGGCGATTCGATCTAAGACGGTTTCCACCAAAGGAGTCAACACGCCATCTGCCGTATAGACAAAACCATTGGAGCAAGTGACATAGTTACGCGAAATAGCAATCGTATCTTCCGCCGACTGGTTGCGGAGCAAGAAGCCCTCGCCAGCTGTATTGACATAAAGGTAGATTCTTTCGCCTGCCTCGCTGGTATAAACCAAACTGGTCACATCGGCACTGAACTTCTCGGTCAGTTTCAACGAATCGCCGTCGTAAGTCATTGTCTTCACAATAGCGGTTGCATACTCTATACCCAGATCTTCTATACCATTCACACCTTTTTGGGCATAGAAACTCTGCAATGCCTGATCGGTTGGTGCAAATACGGTGTATTTATGCGCCGTACTCGTACCATCATAAAGGGCATTCAGAATGGAATAGGTTCCGGTGTAGTTGAGCACCTTGATCCACTCGGTGAACTCGCCGCTATTGTCAAGAGTGGTCGAAATAGGATCACCCTCAACAGGCTTATAAGAGCCTTCGCTGTCATCGTCCAACTTCCACAGATCCTTGTCACAGGAAGCGAGAGAAAGCGAAAGGCTTACTGCCAATAACAAATATAAAAACTTATTCATAATACGGATTCTGTTTCAAGTTACTGTTTGTGGTGATATCATACTCAGGCAAAGGCATGTACCATGCCCAGGAGTTCTGAAGCACGGATTGCAGCTGCATCGGAGAAGTGGTCTGATTGTAAGAGGCAATCAGTTCAATGGCTTTGGTCTTATAGGCGACCACATCTTCTCCGAAACCAGCCGTCTTGTAGGTCTCGTATGCCAAAGAGGAATTGTCCTCCACCGTACCTTCCGGTGCAAACGTTGCATCGTAGCGGGCCAGACGCAGAATATCATACCAACGGTGAGCTTCACCCAGGAATTCCATTTCTCGCTGATCAAAAACTTCCGTCAGCAACGTGTATTGATCAAGAGCGTTAATCGCATCCACATCATTGCTATCTATGAAATCAGACAACCCTGCTCGATTGCGAATCTGGTTGATGATCTGAACCGCTGCCATCCAAGAACTCTGACCTTTCATCACCAATGCCTCTGCCTTCATCAGCATCACATCGGCGACACGATAGAGAATAAAGTTTGCATCTGTATGCGTACGTACTGTTGTTGCATCTACAATATCAGTGCCGCGATACTTCCAAATGGACATAGAATTACCGCAAGTAAACGAGCTACCGTTCCAGCTGGCACTATTACTGATGTAGGAAGTCAGATACATACGACCAATGCGCTGATCCGGAGTTAATTCTATGTCTTTAGATTTAGCATAAGCAAAAACGTCAGTTGTCTCTTGAATCATTTTTTCTTTCGCAGCTTCAGTCAGGTTGCAATAGCCTCTACCACTACCAATAGATATCACAGTTTCTCCAAGTGCTGGGAAAATCGAAGTGAAGTTGTTATTAATACCCTCTGTGTTATAGTCCCAGTAAAGCTCAAAAATCGACTCATTCGATAAACCAGGATAGAAAATCTCGAACCAGTTGGCAGTTTCAGTAATGAATGCCGGACGAATGGCATCCGTTGCCTCTAAAATCTTATTGGCATAGGTAATACACTCGTCGTATTCATGGTTCCACAGACAGATATCAGCCATCAAAGCATACAACGCCCACTTGGTAGCACGGCTCTTGGTTTGCCAATCCTCCTCGTAGGTTCCCTTGGCAGCTCCCGTAGCAAGTGCCGCTTCCACATCACTCTTAATCTGGGCGATAATCTGGCTTTCACTCGCTTTGGGCAGTTTCATTTCTGCATTGTCATTCACGTAAGCGTCCACAATCAAAGGCACCTCTTTATAGTTCTTTACCAGAATAGTGTACGCCCACGCACGCTGGAAATAGGCTTCGCACAGGTGTGACTGCATCATCGAAGTATAGTAGGTATTATCCTTATCCTGTACCTCGGGCGCATACTTCAATACTGAGTTCGCCATTGAAATAACCTGATAAATCGACAGATAGTTGCAGAGACTGTTTGAAGAAAGCATATCAAAATCCTGCAACTTGGAGGCATCGCTGGCTCCCAAATTATAGAAATCTGCCCCGCGCAGTTCGCCCCAGTTAATAAGAGTAGGCACCGCCTGACGCATATAGTAGTAGCCGGAAGCCACCACGCTTTCCACATCCTCCTTGCTCTTCCAATAGTCTTCGGTCACCTGCTCGTTATCGGGCAGGAGGTTCAGCCAGTCGTTGCAACTTGTTAACGACAACGACAGCGCCAACGAAAACAAAGTAACTTTCAGAATATTCTTAATTTTCATAGTTCAAGCATTCGTTAATCATTAAAAATTCAAGTTTACACCGCAGGCAAAGCGCTTGCTGACAGGTGTTGTGTTGCCATCCGACACCAGTTTGGTCGGCTTTGACGGAAGACTGACTTCCGGATTCTGTCCGGAATAGTTCGTGAAGGTGAAGAGATCGTAACCCGTGAAGAAGATGGAACAAGACTGCAAGCGGGCGCGATCCATCCACTTCTTAGGCATCGACCAGGAAACAGACATCGTCTTGATACGGCAGTAGGAAGCATCTTCCACGAAACGGTCGGAACCCAGATAGTTGTATCCCATTCCATAGAGGGCACGCGGAATCTCGGTGTTATCGCCTCCCTTACGCCAGCGCTGCAAAACGGCTGTACTCTGGTTCGAGGTTCCATACATCGATTCCAAGCTCATACGTGCCGAATTGATTACCTTCTGTCCGATGCGGAAGTTGCAGTTCACAGTGAATGAAATCTGTCCGAAACGGGTCTTCGCATTGCCGTACTTGATGTTGAAGTTACCACCACCGGTAAGTGTCGGGTTCGAATTACCCAAATAAACGATATCCTGTTCGTTGATTACACCATCGTGGTTGATATCCTCATATTTGGCATCACCGGCATACACCTGTGTCGTACCGTTCTTCATGGTCACCACATCGCCGTTGAAGTCGCGCATCACATTGCCGTTGGCATCATAAGCATACGTGTCTTCGGCATTCTGATAAACGCCCAGATACTTATAGCCGTAGAATGAACCGATTGGGTCGCCTTCCACGATACGTACCGCATAGTTGCCGTTTCCGAAGCTATAGTTCTCAGCTACCCAGTTGGTAGGAATCTTCTCTACCTTATTGATATTACGGGCAGCATTGACACTCATCTTAGCGAACCACATCTTGGTCTTGAAGAGATCAATATCGAAGCGGATTTCGTAACCCTTGTTCGACATCTCGCCCGAATTCATGAACTTAAGTGAACCGTAACCTGTAGTCGAAGGAATCGAAACGTCCTTCATTAAACAGTCGGAAGTATATTTGTCGTAGTAGTCGATGGTCAGGCCATAACGGTCCATGAAGCGAAGATCAACACCCAAGTCCCATTCCTTGCTGCTCTCCCATTTCAGTTTGTCGAGCTGCATACGGCTGGGCGAGATGGCACTCATCGAACCATACGTACCCAACGAAGAATAGGCACCCAAGTAACTGTAGCCCGACGAAGGCGCATTACCTGACCAACCCAATGAACCACGCAGTTTACCTTGGGTGAACCATTCAACATCCTCCATAAAGTGCTCTTTCTCGATATTCCACGAAGCACCGAAGGCAGGGAAGACACCGAAGCGCTTGTCCTTACCCATGGCGGAGTTACCTTCCTGCGTCACCACAGCCGAAACAACATAGCGGTTATCGTAAGAATAGTTCAGGCTTTCTGTGAAACGCACTTTGCGATTCTCGGAATCTCCGCTCGAAGCGCCATCCACGATAGAACCTACGATAGGATCGCTCAGGTTAATGGATACATTGGCATAGGTTGCATTGCTTGCTGAAGCGGAATGTGTAGAAGTTGTATTGGCAATACCCGTGAAGACAATATTATGCTTTTCGGCAATCGTTGCCACATACAACACTTTATTATAGAACTGCAGCGCGAAAGCATCGCTTGAAGCTTCTGTAGAACGGTTAGCATTCTTGTTTGTCCACAGTACACCCGTTGCCACCTGTGGCAGGAAGGTCTTCGATGTGGAAGTCTTCATATTCATGTTGACATAGCCCTCGTAGGTCAAGTGTTGCCAATCGTTCTTGAGCGGGAACTTGTATTCCCAGTCGATGGTAATCTTCTCGGTACGTTCGCGTGTGTTCTTATAGGATTCCTTCGCCATCGCTACCGGATTCCAGTTGCCCTGTCCCTTGTTGTCCTTTACTCCCGCAAACGATCCCTGGAAGTTGCTCTCTGGCGTGAAATAGGAAGAACTACGGGTCCCGTCCTCATTCATCAGGTAAGGGCTCTGGTTCGGCATCATGCCCTGAGCCTGTGCACGCACATTCTCGACAGCATTGGCATCCTTGTCATAGTCGGTATAGGACAAGTCGGTATAAATGCGGAAACGATCGGAGAACTTATAGGTAATCTTGGCTCCGGCAGTAATACGCTTGGCTTCGGTACCGATTGTAGTTCCCACATCGTCCAGATAGCCGAACGACATACGATAGGTAGCCTTTTCGCCACCACCCGTCATACTGAGAGAATTATCCCACTGCCAGGCGTTCTGACGTACTTCATCCAACCAATCGGTATCGACGTTATATTCGCGATAGTAGCGGTAAGAAGGATCGCGCAGCAGTTCCTTAGTGTTGAACAACAGATTCAACTCGGAAGCAGCGGAACCCAGACCTTTGGCATTGGCGGCATTCCAGATAGCATCCTCAATCATGGAGATATACTGCTTGGCATTCAGCAACGGAATGGTGGCAGGCTCTTCCTTGTAAGAGAACTTCGACTGGAAGTTGAAGCGGGTCTTACCCGTCTTACCCTGTTTGGTGTTAATAAGGAGCACACCGTTCGAACCGGCGGTACCATAAATAGAGGTAGCTGCGGCATCCTTCAATACCTCGATGCTCTCGATATCGGCCGGTGAGATATTCAAAAGGGCACCGAAGTCATCTTCGTTGGCATCGGAGAACGAGAAGTCGTCGCCAAACGAAACGGTTGTAGGAATACCATCCACTACCACCAAAGGTTCAGCCGACGACGAAAGCGTGCTTACGCCTCGAATACGGATGGAAGACTTCGCACCCGGGTCACCACCCAACACGATATCCACACCCGCCATCTGACCCTGCAGGGCTTCTTCGATGGAAGCCACAGGAGCCACTTCGGTCAGTTCCGACATCTGCACCTTCTGCGTAGAGGAGGTTTGCTGCAATTCGGTAATACCCAATTCAGAGCGGGTAATTGCCTTCGTGACAACCTCAACATCACTCAGCATCTTCGAGTCGCTCGAAAGCGTAACATCGAGCTTGCTCTGACCTGTGTAGTTAAAAGTCTGTGTCTTGAGACCGATGAAAGAGATCTGGATTCTCAGATCCTTGCCATCGGGCACATTCAGCACATAGTTACCATCCAGATCGGTAATCGTACCGGTCAGGGTTCGGTTCTGCTGATTGATGACCACAACGTTAGCACCATAGATAGGCTCGTTAATGCCCTCCTCTATGACTGTACCCGTCATTGTCTTATTCTGAGCCAGTGCTACGGTAGCCCCGAAACAGATCAGCATCAGCAATAATGATTTCAATTTTATCATAATATTCGGTTTTGCTATTTGAAACTACTGTAACACTGTATCAATCATTTGGAATGCACCGTCGGAGAAAGCGAACGGCAGGAAATGGTAGGTACCCACCAACGTTACAACATTACCTGTAGGCGTATTTCCGCCCTGAGGAGCGAAGTTCACCGTAATGGCGCTGCCGGTATCAGAGATATTCAGCGCATAGTTGCCGGAAGTCTCGAACTGACCCTTGCAGGTAGAACCCACGTAAGGATAAGACGTAAAGCCATTGCGATCGGCGGTTACGAAATAACTGAGCAGGTAATTGGCCAAAAGAGTCTTATTGGCCGTCGAAACGGTACCGGTAATGGCGTAGGTACTCTCGTTAATATTCAAGGAGCCGCAACCCGGCAAACTCTTCAATGACGCCTTGATGGCTTCGTTGGTCGGAACGATAGCAAAGAAACGAGGCGATTCCGGATCCAATGTCAGCATACCGCTGAACTTACCGCTGGTAGCCAACCCTGCTTTCTGCAGCAACTGTACAAAGCAAAAATAAGGATAGTTGCGGTCGTTGTTCTGCGACAACTCGGTTTCCAGGCTATTGCCCGATGCCGACTGATAGATACCCGGATATTTATACGTATATGCCTTTCCGTTGCTCCAGGATTCTCCAGCCGAGGTACGCTTGATTTCCTCGAAAGGATACCAGATCTCTTCGTTAAATGTCGGATTCAACTGCTGGTTAAACAGCGCATTGGTTGTAATCTTGCCATTATTAATGAACCAATAATTGAACGACACGTTGGTTTCAACCACCTGCGTGCCCGTTGTCTTCAGTTCGGTAGCATCCGTAGAGGTATGCATATTGGCGATGTTAAGCATTATCGAAGAACTCATATCGGCAAAATCGCCCGCTTCATCGTTCCACTGCTGCAACGAGTAAGTAGTCGTTCCGGACGATGTATTGCGGAACAAACGCATAGCAGGATCGTTATGGGTGAACTGCGATGTATCGGGAATCAAAGTGATATAATCCGATTCCTTTGAGGAAAGTGACAACAGAATATCGGCACCATTCAGCACATACAGATAAGGCAGATACTTCACATCCTTGAACGCAGGGCCTGCCACCGACGAGAATACGCCGGGAACCTCCATGTGCGAAGAACCGTAAATCACGCCATTGTTGCAAAGCAGGTTGGCATCGAAACTACTCGGATCGGTAGTAATCGTCGTACCGAAATATGACTGAGCCTTGCCCGATGTGATATAATCAGGATAGCACATATAGGAGGTATTGCGAACACCTTCCAATTCTATCTGTCCGACACATTCCCTCAGCAAGATATTCTGAATCGCCGGATTCAACGTCTCAATGGAAGTATAGCCGCAGCCTTCCTCCCAGTATTCATCGAACATTCTGTTCAAGGCTTCATCGGTCGGGATGAAGAGATTGTACGACTGGAACGAGTTGGAAGTAAAACTCAGATAATTGGACGTCGGCCACTCGGAGGCGATGTTAGGCAAATTCCTGAAAAGATGGGAATATACTGTATAACCGCGATTGTTCGACTCATCTTCGTCGGTGGTATAATAACCATACTGATCGAACAATAATTTGACCAACTGGTAGTTGGAACGCGCCTTCAATTCATCGTAAATCGTGCCCACCGGCTCAATCACATGATCAATGTGATAGAGATAGCCGTTGTCGGTTACGGTAGCCGTTGTATCGAGCACGGCTGCATTCATCACATTGAAACCGTTCGACAAATGCTTGGGATTCCATTCCGTATTGGGGAAGAAATAGTTATAGTTCGAAGCGGCATCGATGCCCAAAGTAGCAAAAAGCTTCTCAGAGAAAACGGTCAGATAGCGATCGTAGTGAACCACGCGTACCGTATCGTTGACAGTTACATCGGCGTTGAATTCGATCGTTTCATCAACAGCGCAACGCGTACGGAAACGGTTGTACATACCGGCACGGGCAGCCTTCTGGCTTTCGGTGGCGGCATCACCTTCTGTCGGACGGAAATTGGTCATCTTGTCCCAATCCATCGCATAATAGAGCAAGTGATAAGTAATAAGTTGTGTGGTGTAGGTCGGATCTGCATAATACATATCCTCGATGCTGGCATAGCCTTTTTCTCGCAAAAAGGCTGCAAATGCCTCATCGGTTGGAGCCAATACCGTCAGGATCTGGCTGTCAACCACATCGTTGTAACCCACCAGTTCGATGCCGCGCAAAAAGGTCTTGAAGGTCTGTCCGTCGAACGACTTGTTCAGCACCTCCAGAGCATTGCCGGCCAGAAAGTCAGGTTTCTTGTAGTGGCTGTCATCGGTCATCTCATCCTGACAAGCAGTCAGAAGAAGCGTAGCCGTAGCCGCAGCAACCAGAAACTTTCCACATTTGGGCAGTAATGATTTGTTGTACATGAATAGATATGATTGTAAAGTTAATGTGTATTTCTTTGCCTTATTAAATATAATAATGTACGCGCGCAAGAATTACGGACGGACAAGCAAGCGACCGTTCTCGATCAGCAGGCCTCGTGTCTCTGCTCCCACCTTACGACCTTGCAAGTCGTAGCGGAAGGCATCTGCCTTTTGCTCAACCGTTACCTCCTCGATTCCAGAGAACATCTTCTCGAAAGTGATCGCGGCACCTTGGATGTAGAGTGGAGAAGCCGTTGCATTGGTGAGCTTCAGGAAGCAATACTCTTTTCCACTCAATGCCTCGCTATAGTCGAGATAGACTTCGGTCTTAGGATCGCCTGCAATATCACCGATCTTGGTGTAGGTCTCACCATCGGTGCTGGCATAAACGGCACCGCTCATCGCAGCCGTGCCTGCACGATAGAAGTCGAACTTGGCGCTCATGAACTTAGATGTGGTTTTGAAGACAATCTCACCGGCGGTGTTGTTGATCTTCAAGCCACCCACATGGGCCGAACCGGCTGCACTATAGGTAGGAGCCGAAGATGCCTTGCCGGCAGCATCGAAACTGATGGCACCCTCTGCAATCAGGGCATCGGTGGTTGCCGAATTCTCCTCGTTGAACCAATAATAGCCGTCGGCATCAATCTTGTTATCGTCGAACCAGGAAGATTCACGATAGCTGACATCGTCGACATTGAAGCTGGCGTCGCGCACAAACACCTTACCATCGATGTAGAGTCTCGACAGATCCCACTTCAATCCTTCGCCCGGAGTTGCCGGTTCGATGGTGGCGAACTTACCCGTAACGGAAGTGGCTCCGCTGCTGAATACCGTGAACGAACTGTTGAGCGGCAACGCACCTTCCACTTCTGTCAGGTTGAGGTGCAGGGTGACATCATCGCCCAACGAGAGCGAACTGATAGCAAAGCTGTTACTCTTGACGGAAGTACCATAGTAGCTGACAGGCACTTCGAGGGTCGAACCGTTCTGTGCCTGCACCGTACCGGTCAGCGTGAGGCTCTTGCCGTTGATCAGCGTATCGCCTGCCACCAACGTAGCACCCTTCTGCAAGGTGATGTTGCTGGCAATCGAACCGGTACCCTTCAACGTAGCATCGGAAGCTACGGTATAGGCAGCGCCACCCGTATGACTGCCGTTCACGATGAGCGTACCGGCATTGACGGAAGTGGTTCCTGCATAATCGTTCTTGCCGTTCAGACGCCACAAACCGGTTCCCACCTTCACGATGGTAACGGTTCCGGCGTAAGCCTTATTCAAACCGGCAGGCAGATTGGTGATGATACCGTTGAAGGTCTCGTTGCTGTTCGATCCGCCGACTGTCCATGAGCACTGGAAGCCCTTGGTATTCTTCGATGAGCCGACCAGCTTGGTGGTCGATTCGCCCGAAAGACCTCCGACATAGCCCGTACCGTTCGTACCCCAAATAGCCATGACAGCCGTCCCTAAAAGTTCAATCTGTGTGGTAGGCATATTGAGCTCAGATCCGCTCGGCATAAACATCGATCCTCCGTCGGAAGCCGTAGTGTTCAAACCGTTAACCACAATCTTACCTCTAAATGTCGAAACATTAGCATCGAAGTATTCACGCAGATAAGGAATATCGAATTCCAACGTACCTGCGCCCGTCAATGTATTCTTGACGTAGCAGTTACGGTTAGGTGCAAAACGGCTGTAGGTTCCTTCCTGCAATTCGATTGGGAACGAATAGGTCTCGTAGTTCAACGATTCGCCCTTGGTGGTCAGCGTGCCGCCTGCCATAATCAGTTTAGAAGACGATCCGATGCCGTTCTTGGCAATATCGACTGTCGAAAGGTACAACGTACCGCCCTTCAAGGTGGTAGTACCCGTATAGCCGAAGAAGGATGTGGTTCCGACGGTCACCTGTCCGTTACCGTCGATGATGAAGTCCTGATTGTCGCCACTACCCTCAATCACACCATTCAAGGTCAGCGTCTTACCGCTGGCGATTTCGAGCGTGGTCGGATTGGTCAGCTTGGCGCTGCGGTTGGTGGTCGCATTGGCACCTGTGTAACGATAGGTACCGCCATCCATCACCCAGTTCTGGGCAAACTCCTGACTGGCACCGATGGCAGAATTGGCTCCACCGTTGGCGATGCTGTTGAACTCCAGCACACCGTTATGCAATACAGTAGCGCCCGTGTAGGTATTCGTATTGTTGAGCACCAGCGTGCCTTCGTCGCCCTTATTGACCGATGTGCCGGTACCGCCGATAGCCGATCCGCTGACGGTAATGGTTCCCTTACCGGTGGCTACAACGGAAGCCGGATTGATGGCCGACGACAATGTGTAGGCCAGTTCATCGTCGGTGGTGAGCAGCAGGAGATCGCCGTCCTTCACCTCGGTGCTATTGGTCACCGTCGGCTGATAGCTGTCGATATCAACAACGCCCACCTCAACCGGACGGGTCTTGAAGGTAGCCGTCGCATATTCGGAAACGACCTCTGCCCCATTGTTCTTGCCGTATGCATAGACACGCACATCGTAAGGCGTTCCGTCGGTCAAACCTGTAATGGTGTAGGAAGTGGCATTGGCAACCGCACGTCCTGCCTCCACATAGTTGCTTTCGGAAGCCAGTTTATACTCGATAATGAAGCCTTCCTCGCCGTAAGTATAGTCGCGCCAGGAAAGGGTCAAAGTGGAAGTGGTGCTTGCCGACGAAAGCGTGATGGGCCTACGCAGGAAGTACTGGCGGTCATCGACTGTGATGGAATTGATATAGTTTTCGATATTCAGATAACCGTTGGCTGCCACTGTGGTAGCATCGTTCTTAGTCTTATCGGTACCGTTGGCCTCTTCCCAGGCATCCGGCATACCATCACCATCGGTATCCTGCGGTTTGCTGCCTGCCCACCAAGCCCAAGTGGAAGGCGAACCGATGGCCAGATTCTCTTCGTTGCTGATCAGGTTGCCCAACTTGCCGAAGCTCATCAGCTCGTCGATCATGTAGCAGTCGCTCTGGTCGCGATACGGCAAAGAAGCACCTACGGTCGGAATGTTCTTCTCGATCAGTTCGTTACCCGGATAGAGCTCCAGCTCCGGATAATCGTAAGGAGTGGTCTCGCGTGTGGCAGCGCTGTAGTTGGTAATCAGATAAGGATCGTAAAGCCCGTTCTTGTTGTTATCCTGCCAGTTGTCGTCGCCATACACATGGAAATCGGCATTGGCGCCCGTGAAGGCCTGTGCTGAACCGGCGGTTGTATTACCGTTGATGAAGAGGTTGCTCTGCACATTCACGTAGCTCTTACCCTCAGAATCGCCGCCCATGATGTAGGCTCCGTTGTTCCAGTTATAAACCACATTGTTGCAATACTGGTTGACACCCTTCACCTTGTTGTTACGGGTGGAATTGTCGATATACAGGTTGCGATAGAGCGTGATGTAATCGGCTTGCATCAGACCGCCGGCAGAGTGAGTCATCAGACCTTGGCCGATGATACAGTTCTGGAGCGTGATATTGTAGAGATCGCCCTTGCCGTCCGGATTGATAGAGAAGGTCTCGTCCAACCCCCATGAGAAAGAGCAATGGTCGAAAATCATGTTGGTACCGTTGGAGATACCGGCACAGTCCTTACCGGAATCGCCGCCATGACCCATGCGCACGCGCAAATAGCGGCAGATGATGTTCGAAGCGCCGGAGAACGAAACGCCGTTACCATACACGGTGATACCCTCGCCCGGAGCGGTTTGTCCGGCCACATACAGGTTGCTGGAGAACACGATACGACTGCTGATCTTAATCACACCGCTTACATCGAACACGACGATGCGGTTGGACTTCGAAACAGCATCGCGCAGAGAGCCCGTTCCCGAGTCGTTGAGGTTCGTCACATGATAAACGGTAGGGCTCGACGAAGCACGAGCACCTTTGGCATTACGGCCCCAACCCTGGGCACCTGGAAATGCAACGATTTCAGCAGCCATTGCAGGAATTGCAAGTCCGGCTGCGAGCAGCAAAGTAAAAGTCTTTTTCAATATCATGGGTATAAAAGTTATTTTGGGCTTAGTTGGATAGTAAATGATTGCAATCGGTTGAACGGATGGCTTTTAATTTTATTAAAATACCGCGCAAAATTAACAACTTTTGAACGAACCACCAAATAAAGGCGTACAAAATCTCCTTTTTTTAACAAAAATCCACCCTTTCTTTATTTTTTTCCTCCAATCTAAGAAAAAACATGTCAGTTTCGGACGTTTTTTTCTGCGCGAATAACGACCGACCTTGTCTGAGCCATGTCTTGGCGAGAAAAGAAAGTATCAATCTGAATTTCGAGGAGTGATGACATCCCGGTGTGTTCAAGCCCCCTACTATAAACACCACCCCTTTATGGGGGTGGTGTTTATAGTAGGGGCTGTGCAGCGGGTCGTCATCAAAATCTTCCTCAAAAACCTTTTACCCCATGACCGATTTCCGAACCATCCGCGAACGCTACGACTGGGTAGGCCTGGCCAAGGCGATGGCGTGCGCCAGCTTCCTGTGCCGCCGGGTTGCCGCTGATTCAGCAGAAATCATTTCTCCGCATCCGCCATAGCTGCCGACGCAGCAGAAACCGTTTCCAGCCGTCCGGAGTTGCTGCCGATTCAGCGGATTTCATTTCCTGCGCTCCGGAGTTGCTGCCGACGGCGTCGGCGCGAACTCTGGAAGATTTGGAACGCTTACAAAAAAACAAAATTATCGGGGCCATACAATAATTAACCCGTTAGCGCGTTTTTATATTACTTCACGTGCAAAATTTGCGCGATAGTTAGAGAAAAATTTTTTCCTAACTGGGGAGTAAATTTTCCCTAACTGGGGAGTAAAAAACAGCGAATGAACCACCGATTCCCGACATGGGCTACTTTCCTCCTTGTGGGCACACTTCTGATTGGAAGTGCGGCCTTGGCTGCGCCTATGGTTTCGGCCATCCGGATGCCCGACGACGATGAGACGGAAGCATCGGACGAAAAGAAGAAAAAAGAAGGGGATGCGCGCTGGGAAGTGTCGCCGACGGTGGTGGATGATTTGCAAGGCAAGCAGAAGAAACATCCGGGAGACCTGCGCAATCCCTCGAACATCAAAGAGGAAATCGAGTACGACTGGAAGAACGACCGCTACCTGATTCGTACCAAGATCGGCGAACAGCAGGTGGGTTACACTATCCCGCTGACGAAACAAGAATACAAAAACTACACAGAAAGAGCCCTGCGCGCTGCCTATTTCCGCGATTTGGACACCAAAGCCTGGGAGGAAAACGAAGGCGGAAACGGGCTCGATCTGCTCGATATGTCGTTCAGTTTGGGTCCTGCTGAAAAGATTTTCGGCAAGGGCGGCATTCGCGTGAAAACCCAAGGTTCCGCCAGCTTGAGCATGGGCATGAAGCGTAACAAGATCGACAATCCGACGCTTTCCGAACGTGCGCGCGACCAGAAAATCTTCGACTTCGACGAGGACATCCAGCTGAATATGACGGCCTCCATCGGCTCGAAGATGAACTTCAACCTGAACTACAACACCGAAGCCACCTTCGACTTCGACGCCAACCAGTTCAAGCTGGCCTATCAGGGCGATGAGGACGAGATTATCCAGGACTTGGAAGCCGGCAATGTGTCGATGACGACCGGCAACAGCTTGATCACCGGCGGTCAGGCGCTGTTTGGCGTGAAGACGAAACTGAAGTTCGGCAAACTGAACGTGACGGCCCTTTTGGCAAAACAGGAAAGCACCAGCAAGACGGTTTCGAGCAAGGGCGGTTCGACCAAACGCGCCTACGAGATTTCTGCCGACCAATATGACGAAAACCGCCACTTCTTCCTCGCCCACTATTTCCGCGACACCTACGACCAAAACATGTCGAAGCTGCCGCTCATCGCTTCGGGTGTGGAAATTACCAAAATCGAGGTTTGGGTGACCAACAAAAAGGGTTCGTACGACAACGCCCGCAACATCCTGGCCTTCATGGATCTGGGCGAAAGCGAGCACATCGGCAATAGCGTCTGGAGCGCACAAAGCAGCACCGGCAACCCGGAAAACAAGGCGAACTCGCTCTACGAAACCATTACGGGCAGTTATAGCGACATCCGCGACATTACGAATGTGACGACGGCAATGGCAGCCCTCGAAGCGCAGGGCGTGACGGGCGGAACCGACTACGAGAAAGTGGAATCGGCACGTCTGCTGAGTTCCAGCGAATATACCTTGAACTCCAGCTTGGGCTATCTGTCGCTGAAGACCAAACTGGACGACGATATGGTGCTGGCAGTTGCCTTCCAATACACGAAAGGCGGCAAGACCTATCAGGTGGGCGAATTCAGTACCGACAACACAGGCAACACCTCGCAAACGCTGGTGGTGAAGCTCCTGAAAGCCACCGCCGGCAATCCGGCAACCCCGCTTTGGGACCTGATGATGAAGAACATCTACTCGTTGGGCGTTACCAACCTGCAGAAGAACAACTTCACGATGCAAGTGCAGTTCATGAGCGATACGGTGGGCGTCTATACCAACTACATTAACGACGGACCTATCGCACAGCAACTGCTCATCAAGGTGATGAACCTCGACCGCCTGAATGCCAACAACGAGAGCCATTCGGACGGACAGTTCGACTTCGTGCAGGGCTATACGGTCAATCCTTCGACGGGCCGTATCATCTTCCCGGTGGTCGAACCTTTCGGCAGCCACTTAGCAAAGATGCTGGGAAGCGAGGCTTTGGCAAACAAATACTGCTATCAGGAACTGTACGACAGCACGCTGACGGTAGCCGAACAGGTGGCCGAAAAGAATAAATTCCGCCTGAAGGGCGAATATGTGGCATCGAGCGGCGCCGAAATCAGCTTAGGTGCTACGAATGTGGCACGAGGCAGCGTGGTGGTGACAGCCGGCGGAACCACCCTCATCGAAAACAGCGACTATACGGTGGATTATAACATGGGTATCGTGACGATCCTCAACGAGAGCATCATCGAGAGCGGTACCGCCGTGAGCGTTTCGCTGGAGGATCAGGACAACTACAGCTTGCAGCGCAAGACGATGATGGGTGCCGATTTGCAGTATGAATACTCGAAAGACCTCTCATTCGGAGCCACCATCATCAACCTGCACGAGAAACCCTTGGTGAAGAAGGTGGCCAACACGGACATCCCGATCAACAACACAATGTATGGCGTGAACTTCAAGTGGAACAAGGATTTCATGTGGCTCACGAATGCTGTCGGCGCGATTCCCTGGATCAAGGCAACTGCCCCGTCGAACATTTCCATTCAGGGCGAATTCGCCCAGTTGGTGGCAGGACACAACGACGAGATCGGGTCTTCCGGCAATGTGTATATCGACGATTTCGAGAATTCCGAATCTTCGTCCGACATCTCTGCCGCCGGCCAGTGGCATCTGGCTTCCACCCCCTACGATGACAGTTCGTCGGCGCTCTTCCCGGAAGCCTCGCTGAGCAACAATACCGACTACGGCAAAAATCGCGCCCTGCTGTCGTGGTACACGATCGACCGTATGTTCACGTCGCAGTCGTCGAGCATGACGCCCGGACACATCAAGAACGACCTGGAACAGCTGTCCGACCATCGCGTTCGCCAGGTCAACTACGACGAAATCTATCCGAACAAGGAACTTACCTACGGCGAGACAGGCATCCTCGACGTACTGAACCTGACCTTCTACCCCAACGAACGCGGTCCTTATAATGTGGATACGGAAGGCATCGACGAAAACGGATTCCTGACCAACCCGGAGAAACGCTGGGGTGGCATCATGCGTCCGATGGATGTGACGAACTTCGAAAACGCCAACTACGAATATATCGAGTTCTGGCTGATGGATCCGTTTATCAACGATACGACCGGCAACTCGGGCGGTGACCTTTATTTCAATCTCGGCGAAATCTCGGAGGATATTCTGAAAGACGGCATGAAGAGCTTCGAGAACGGATTGGATGCCGACGGCGACACGACCTACACCAGCCGCACGGTTTGGGGACGAGTCAGCCGCAGAAGCTCGACGGTGTATGCCTTCGACAACAGTTCGAACAGCCGCAGCAACCAGGACGTCGGCTTCGACGGCTTGAAGGACGATGACGAAATGACGTTCCCTACCTATCAGAACTATCGCGACCTCATGATGAGCAAGGTGAATGCAGAGACGCTGAGCCGCTGGCAGAACGATCCGTTCTCGCCCATCAACGACCCTGCCGGCGACGATTTCCACTATTATCGCGGCTCTGACTTCGACAACGCCCGGACGTCCATCATCGAACGCTATAAGCATTACAACGGAACGGAAGGCAACTCGAAGAGCACATCCGAGAGTTCGGAGCGCTATGCTACGGCTGCCACTTCTTCGCCAGATGTGGAGGACATCAACACAGATAACACGCTGAACGAATATGAGCGCTACTTCCAATATCACATCTCGTTGCGGCCGGAGGATATGGTTTCGGGGTCGAACTACATCGAGAGCGTGAGCGAGACTTCGGTGCGCCTGCGTAACGGCAAGAGCCAGACCATCAAGTGGTACCAGTTCCGCATCCCGATTTCGGCCTACGACAAGAAAGTGGGCACGATTTCGAACTTCAAGTCAATCCGCTTCATGCGTATGTTCATGACGGGATGGAAGCAGGAACAGACCCTCCGTTTCGCCACCCTCGAACTGGTGCGCTCCGACTGGCGCAACTATACGGCAAGTTCGTTGGCTGAGACGGGCTATGCGGTTAGCGGCACAGGCACGTTGGCGACTTCGACCGTCAATATCGAAGAAAACGCCGGTTCTTATCCGGTCAATTACGTACTTCCTCCCGGTGTCGATCGTATTGTCGATCCCGGTCAATCGACCTCTACGCAGCTGAACGAGCAGGCGATGGTGATGACGGTGGAAGACCTGGAGCCGCACGATGCGGTGGCTGTCTATAAGAATTCGGGCATGGATATGCGCCAATATGAGAATGTCCAGCTGTTTGTGCACGGCGAAGCCCTGGTGAACAACGAAACCGCATTGGGCGACGGCGAGCTCAGCATCTTTATCCGCTTAGGTTCCGACTATAAGGACAACTATTATGAATATGAGGTGCCTATCTCGCTGACTCCCGCCGGAGCCTATAATAACAACAGCTCCAGCGACCGCAGAAAAGTATGGCCGGAAGACAATATGATCGACCTGAAGCTCAGCAAGCTGACAACCCTCAAAAAGGAACGCAATACGGAGAAACAGAAGAGTCTCTCGAATGTAACCTATACCTCTGTTTTCAGCAAGTACGATTCGGACAATCGCGCCAACAAGATGTCGGTGATCGGCAACCCGACCCTGAGCGAGGTTTCGGTCATCATGATCGGTGTGCGCAACAACGGACGTACCGTCAAATCGGGCAAAGTGTGGGTGAACGAACTTCGCCTGCAAGGCATCGACGAAGGCGGCGGATGGGCAGCAAAGGGCAACGCCAGCCTCCGTGTGTCCGACTTGGCAACCATCAACGCTGCCGGCAGCTATACGTCTGTCGGGTGGGGTAGCATCGAACAAAGTGCCGCCGACAGAAGTCTGACGGAGGATTGGCAATATACCGTCAGCGGACAAACCGATCTGGGCAAATGGCTGCCTGCTCAAGTGAAACTCACGGCACCGTTCTATTACAGCCGGAGCAAATCGACCACCACTCCGAAGTACGACCCCTACAACGAGGATCTGCTGGTGGAGGAAACCCTCGATTCCTATAGCACCGAACGCGAGAAGGATTCTATCCGCGACCTGATCCAAACGGTCGATAAAACCACTTCGATGTCGCTTTCGGGCGTGAAGTTCAACGTCAAAAGCAAGCATCCGATGCCTTGGGATCCTGCCAATATCTCGATGAGCTATTCGCAGAACCGCAAGCGGGCACACGATCCGACCACCGAATACGAGCACGACGATAACTACAAGGCTTCCATCAACTATCAATGGAGCCCGTACTTCAAGCCTTGGAAGCCTTTCGAAGAGAAGAAAGACAACAACGCAAAGAAGAGCAAACCGAAGAAGGTTAAGGAGGATGAAACTGAACAGCCTCAGAAGAAGGCGCTGAAGCCGCAGGCATCGAACAAGAAGAAGCAGAAACTCTTGACCGACTTCCAGCTGAACTGGCTGCCGAACAGCATCAGCCTGTCGAGCAACTGGAACCGCACCTATCATGAGGAGCAGTTGCGCAACGTGGAGACTTACGAGTCGGATTACACCATTCCTGTCACGTATTCGAAGACCTTTACGTGGATGCGTCAGACAGCCATTTCGTGGGATCTGACAAAGACCATCAAACTGAACTTCAACAGCGCGACCAACGCACGTATCGACGAACCCGATGCCCCCGTGAACAAGAATCTCTATCCGGACGAATTCGAGGCCTGGAAGGATACCATCGGCATGCAACTCTGGAAATTAGGAACGCCGGTAAGCTACAACCAGACATTCGACGCCACATGGAATATTCCGATCAGCAGTCTTACCTACACCGACTGGATTACGGCTACGGCCAAATATAAAGGTACGTACGAGTGGCAGCGCGGTACGGTCGTCGACGAAGATACGGAAACGGGCGGAACGTTGCAGAACCAGGGCAGCTATCAGGGCGACCTCAAGTTCAACTTCGAGAAACTGTACAACAAATCGCCGTTCCTGAAAAAGGCCAACGATCGCTTCAAGACGAAGACCACGACCCGAAGCACTGCTCGCAAGGCTCCGGCCAAGAAGACTCCAGCCAAGAAACCGAAGGAGTTCAAACAGACACTCACGCTGAAGGGCGACACGACGCTCACGCTGAAGCACGGGCTGAACACCAAGCGCCTAATCATTTCGGCCAAGAATGCCGAAACCGGAAAGGCGTATAACCTGAAGGGACGCAAGACGGATGCCAACAATATCCGCTTCCACCTGAAGGACAGCATGAAACTGGATCTGTCGATCAAGGCGGACAAGCCGTTGGACGATCTCAAATGGTACAAGAACACGCAGGCGGTTGCACGCTTCCTGATGATGGTCCGCAGCGCAAATGTCAGCTATCGCTACAAACTCGACACCTACCTGCCTTCGTACAAACTCAATGCCGGCGACTTCTACGGTCAGAACAATTCGGGCAACTCGCTGGCTCCCGGTTTGGGCTTCGCATTCGGCTTCGAAGGCGGCGAGAAGTTTACGAACAAAGCCATCGATAACGGTTGGCTGATTGTCAACGACTCGCTTACTTCGCCTGCCGTCTATAGCGAAACGAAAGATTTCAGCTACGGAGCTACGCTGGAGCCGCTACCGGGTTTCAAGATCAACCTGACGGGCACATGGAAGCACAACGAGAAGCAAAGCCATCAGTTCATGTTCGAGGATCTGGCCATCACCAAATCCGGCTCGTTCCAGATGACTACCATCGCATTGGGTTCGAGCTTCGGCGGCACGAAATCGAAGAAGAAATACAGCAGCAAGGCATTCGACAAGCTGGTGGCTGCTCGCGAGACGATTTACGCACGGCTTCTGGCGCGCTACGAAGGCACAAGCTACCCGCGTGGCGGCTTTATGTCCGATTATCCGACCCAAGCCGGAATGCGCTATACGGGCGTTTTGGGTGACAGCCGCATCAATTCGAGCGACGTGCTGGTTCCAGCCTTCATCTCGGCTTACATGGGCGGCGGTTCTGCCGATAAGGTTTCGCTCAACCCCTTCCCCGATTTCTGGAAGGCTTTGCCGAACTGGAATGTCAAGTACGACGGCTTGCTGCAAGTGTTCCCCAAACTGGGCGACTATTTCAAGAGCCTCTCTCTGAGTCACGCCTACACCTGTACTTACGCCATCGGCAACTATGCGTCTTACACGAATTATGCCGAGAACGAGCAGGGATTGGGCTTTACGCTCGATGTTTCGAACGATGTGCCGGTTCCAAGTTCGGAGTTCGACATCTCGACGGTGACTCTGACCGAAAGCTTCGCACCGCTTTTAGGTGTGAACGCTACGATGCTGAACGGCATCACGGCGAAGGTGGAGTACAAGCATACTCGCAACGTAACGCTCAACATGTCGGCAGCACAGATTGTCGAAAATGTTTCGAAAGACCTGACTATCGGCACCGGCTACAAGATTGCCAACTTCGGACAGAAGGTCGGCTTGCCAATGGGCACCAATGCGAAGGAAAAGAATGTTTCTCACGATCTGAACCTGAAACTCGACATCACGCACAAAAATCAGGTGGCGCTGCTGCGCAAGATCGAGGATGTCTATAGCGAAGCCACTTCCGGCAACAAGGCCTGGAACATCAGCTTCAGCACCGACTACCAGTTCTCGAAGATGCTGAACCTGAAGTTCTATTGGCAAAAACAAATCAACACTCCGCTGATTTCCACATCCTACCCCACCGTCAACACCGACTTCGGCCTCACCCTCAACTTCTCGCTGACGAGGTAACAACAGAGATCGATGTAACCAGAAAGTCAAGAATCTTGATATTCGGAGACATCAAAAAAACGATTTCTTTCCTAATGGTCACAAGGAGGACTAAAGGAACAGTAAAGGAGGACTAAAGGAACACCTAAGGAGGCACACTATACACAAAAGAATGAAAAACGGGGGTGATAGTAGGGCGTATCCGAGGTGTCGGTTAACGCAAAATCCCGTGAGTTAAATGAAACCCACGGGATCTTATACCTATATAAATATCAGATTCAAACTGTTCTCCGACTGCAAAGATGAATCGGAGTACTCAGAACGTAATATGCACCGATATCTGGACACCATTCTTTGAAACATGCGAGTGGTGCAGATAGTTCAGACGGCGGATATAATCGAATCGCAGCAATTTGAAAACGTTTTCGATGCCGAATGCGGCTTCCATGTAAGGCGTGGTACCCATTTCGGTATAAACCTGTCCGGTGGTGGGGAATCGGAACAACGTCGGATTGCGATAACTGCCGTCTGGCAATGAAAGTGACGGATTGTTTTTATCGGACAGAGAACCTAAGTAACCGCGGAACGAAACCACCTCTCGCCACTTGAGTTTCTGGAAGAGCGGCATTGTATTCAGTATCCATCCGTTCAGATAATAAACCAGATCCCACTGGGCATACTGGTCGGAAACGAACTCCATCGCATTCATCTGCGAAAAGCTGTGACTTTGGATGGTATAGCCCAAATTCGCGTTCGGAATAATCAGCAAGGCGTATGGCGATTTGCTCCACACCTTACCCACTTTCAGTTGGGCATCAATATATCCGAAAGCCGACATCCAGAAACGCTTTTCGAAGGTGAAATCCGTACGCTGATAGTCGAAATCGGAACCCAGCACACCTTTGGCTCCGATCTGATGCTGCAAAACAAACACCGGATGCTGATGGTTGATGGCCGATCGATTCAGACGCGACTGGATAAACGTTTCATGCGGAGCATAGCGAAGCTGCAAGGTAGCCATCGAGAGGTCGTAGTACTGTTCTCCCCAAGGACTGTTCCTCTGCGTTTCGGCTGCATCCACGCGATGGAAGGTAGCATATCGGGTACTGTATTCCCGAATCCAGGAGCCTTGCAGTTTCCAGCTGAATCCGCCATAGAACTCACGGATATAGGTCAGATCGGCACGACGTTCGTAGGTGATTTTTTCCGAATCATCACGCTTCAATGAAAGCAGGAAGTTGTCTTTCGATGTTGTCGGATCCTGTCCCAGCAGATTCGTATCGTAGTTATACTCGAGCATCAGCTTGTGCATCGGGAACTCATTACTGTGGCTCTTGCACTCCTTGAACGAATACTCCAGGCGTCCGTCGTACTTCAGTTTCTGATCCTTGCAACCGAAAGCCAGATAGCCGAAACCGAACCAATGACGGTTCAGCGCTGCTGTGGTCAGTCCTCCTGTGCGCAAACGCAAGCCCTCGACGGTATTATAGCTGGCAGTCGTATTCAACGGGCCATACAGAAACTCATTCTCTTCGAAAGGCTTCTCTGTAACCGGAATATAACCTTTGAACAGCCAGGTGAGCACCAACTCCGAATACTTGAAGAAAGGACGCTTTCGCATCTCGTTGAGCATCGTATTGACCTGCACGCCTTTCGCCTCACCTTCTCCGGTTCGATGTTCCACCCAGAAATCCTCGTTCTTGGTGAGCATATCCGAGGCCTCCTTCACCGGCGAGAACCCATCCAACAGGGTGCGTGCCTCAGCATCCGGTTCCGAGAAATCGAACTTACTATATACCATTTCGCGTTGGGCATACAAACCCGTCGTTTCGCCCACCACCGTCATCTCGCTCTCAAACTTCTTGCGCGACAGCACTCGCGTCCCATCAGGCAGTATCTCCTGATCGAGCGTGATACGCATATTCCGCACAAAGTTCAGATTGATGTCGGGCGGAATGCTCCATTCGGCCCGACGCATAAAATAGGTGCTGTCGGTGGAAATGTACATGTGTCCGATGAAACCGAACTGTTCCGGCATCAGCGGGGCAAAACCCAAATCGATGTACCGGTTTCCGTCCTCCAGCATCAGCGTATCGAGGATATAGAACTTATAGAATGCAATTGCAAAGTTCGACAACGGATTGACGAACTTATTGGTGAACATATAGATGCTCGGCTCATCCAAATCGACTTCCGGAAAGCATTCCGTCTGTGCTTTTGCCACCAGATCTGGAGGCAACATTTCATCCAGGCCCACATGACGCTTACCCTGCTGAATGGTGCGGGTACGCTTAGGAGTTTTCTGGAAAATAACCGATTCAATGGATTCATCGCTCGAAACCGGGAGCACCGGACTGCCCGAAAATGCCGTATCGATATATTGGTCGATGTCCGGGAACTTCTTTTTCCACCCACGATAAAGGGCACCCGAAAAGTTATTCAGCGAATAAGTCGTATTCTCGTAGCGTTCACAGCGGTAAAAATCATGCTCTTCCAGAGGATGATCGTTCTTATGTTCGATTACTGCTCTGGCCAGTTCCACCGACGGATTTCCGCGCCGACGGTAATGCTCCCGCTTCGGTTTCACCACCACTTCCTTAAGCTGGTAATCGTTCGGCACCAGCATAATTACCACCTTACGCGACTTGTTTCTGGCCGGAATCTCCTTGGTCTTATAGCCCACACAACTGGCCACCAGCGTACCGTTTCCACGCAGCAGCAACGAATAGCCGCCATCTGTGTTCGTAATGGTTCCGTTAGTGGTTCCTTTCTCCTGCAAAGTGATAAACTCCAGACGTTCGCCCGTAATACTGTCGCAGACATACCCGCTCAACGTAATACGAGAGACACCGGTTTGAGGCTTGTTCTGAGCCTGTTGAGCCGATAGTCCCTGAGGTACCAGACAGCACATCAACAGCAGGAAAAATATATGTAGGAATCTTTGCATACGATACTTTCAGAAATAATTTTGCGCGCAAAGGTAGTTATTTTTTGTCTAATAGTCGGAAACATTTTCAATAAACATGACAATTTAATCACTTTTTTCTGGAAAAAGAACATTAATTTGTCATTTTTATCCCACAAAAAGTTCTTTGTTCATAAATATTTGCTATCTTTGCGCCCGAGCTACATTAGAAATGAAAAAATATCTTTTTGAGTCAACGGTTACCATTCGCGATTTTGAGTGCGATATGCAGGGAGTAGTCAACAATGCCTACTACCACAACCTGTTGATGCAAACCCGTACCGAATTTCTGGCAAGCATCGGCATCGACCGGGCGCAATGGAGCGAACAGTTAGGCATCGATTTCGTGGTGTATGAAGCCGCAATCCAGTACCGTTCGCCCATTCAGCGAGGTGAAACCTTCCGCTCTTGCCTGAATATGCACCGTGAAGGTGCCCGCTATGTGTATTTGCAGGACTTCCGTCGCGAGAACGGAGAACTCTGCATGCGAGCCCGTGTGGATGTCGTTGTCGGCATCAACGGCAAACTGACTCGCGGAGACTATTTCGCCGACTATCTGAAAGGCAAGATCACCATCCCTGAACTGACCGGCGTGGTCCGCTCGACCAGTCGTATGCCCGAAAAGCTGCACGAAGTCATCTACGACTACGAGATGAAAGTGCGCGATTACGAGTGCGACCGTTTCGGATCGGCCACCAACACCTTTGTGCAGCACTATCTGGAAGTGACCCGTCTGGAATTCATGGAAGAAATGGGCGAAACTTTCCGCAAGTGGCACGATAACGGAGTCGATATGATGGTAACGAAAGTGGATCTGCAATTCGTACGTCCGATGATGTCGGCTGAGAAATTCCACAGCCTGATGAACATCCGTCAGGAAGGTCCCCGCGTAATCTTTGAGCAGGAAATCCGCAGGAAGAAAGACTATCACATCTGTGTCCGCGCTTCTGTCGAGATTGTGGGCATCGTGGATGGACAGTTGGATGCCGAAGGTCGCTGCTTCTTCAACTTTATCCAGAATCAGGTTCCTGCCTGGCTGGAAGGTCGCGGCAAACTCTAATCTCTTTGCGTATGATTGAGAACAACAAGCAATATCAGGAACTGAAGGTCAAAGAAGGAGTATATATTCCCGATCCGGGCATCGATTTTCCGAGCGATCCGACTGTTCACCTCTACCATAAGCCTCACGTGAAGCACTTCGCCATCGATGAGACTTACCCCTATTACGAAGACTCGTTTAACTTCAAGCTGAACCGCGCTTTGGCCTGGCTGAAATGCCATACGCTGGTATTCTTCCTGAACTGGCTGATTTACGGATTCAAATGCGAAGGCCGAGAGAACCTGAAGAAATATAAAGAGGTGCTGAAAAAGCCGGGCATCACCACTTGCAATCATGCCTATCGCTGGGACATGGTGTCGATTATTCAGGCTACCGGCTGGTCGTTCTATATTCCGATGTTCGGCGAAAACATGAAGACCAAAGACTATTGGCACATGAAGTACATCGGAGGCGTGCCGATTCCGACCGGCTTGCAAGCCATGAAGAAATACGATGCCGCCTTCGACCGCCGACACGAAGAAGGGTCGTGGGTACACCTTTTCCCCGAAGGCATCAGCTGGCCGTTCTACAAGCCTTTGAAACCTTTCCATAAAGGTGCATTCACTATGGCTTACCGTTGGGGCTGTCCGGTTCTGCCGCTCTACATCACTTATCGTCCACGCACAGGCTGGCGCAAGTTGACCGGTAAGGCCAACATCCCGCTCATCACCATCCACATCGGCGTTCCCGTGCAGCCGGATATGTCGTTGCCGCGCAAGAAAGCCGTAGAACAACTGACGCAGGAAATCTGGAATCAGATGCTCAAAATGGGCGGCATCGAACACAACCCCTGGCCTTGCTTCATCGAAGACTGGCAGAAAGAACAGGAAGCCGCCAAAGTGAAACAGGAATCAGAAACGAAAGCAGAATAAATGTTTATTCTTCTCGTCTTGTTAGTTATCGGCGCAGCAGCGCTCACTATCCTATCGGGGTCGGTTGCCATACCGGCCTCTGATGTTTTATCGATACTGGCAGGCGAGGATGCTGCGAATCCGGCTTGGAACTACATCGTATGGCAGATGCGCGTTCCGGCGATGCTCACCGCACTACTGACCGGTGCGGCACTGAGTGTGGCAGGCTTACTGCTGCAAAGTTATTTCCGCAATCCGTTGGCCGGGCCCTCCATCTTGGGTATCACCAGCGGCTCTCATCTGGCCGTCGCCATCACCATCCTGCTGTTGGGCACCACTCCCGGTTACGGGTTAGTGCTGGCCGCGTTTCTGGGTGCTTTTCTCGTGCTGCTTATTTTGCTGGGATTGGGCAGTGTGGTTCGCCAGCCGGTCACACTGCTGATTGTGGGCATCCTGCTCAGCTATCTGAGTAGTGCCCTCCTCACCCTGCTAAGCTACACCGCATCGGTGGATGGCATTCAGGCGCTGATGCTTTGGGGCATGGGATCGTTCAGTCAGGTTGGCATGACGCAGATGCCATTGTTCTCCTCCCTGATTCTGATTTCGCTGGCAGGTTCGTTTTTGCTGATCAAACCGCTGAACGGCTGGATGCTGGGCGATCTGTATGCCCGCAACTTAGGTATTTCGCTGCAAGGGGTAAGGTGGGGCGTGCTGCTTGTAACCGGTCTGCTTTGTGCAGTCACAACCGCCTGGTGCGGCCCCATCGCCTTCATCGGATTGAGCATTCCGCACGTAGCCCGAATGCTATTCAAGACCGACAACCACCGCACGCTTCTGCCCGCCTCACTTCTGCTCGGATCGCTGTGTGCGCTCTTGTGTCTGTGGCTCAGTTCCCTACCTTCCGGCGGGCGCACCTTGCCCATCAATGCATTGACCCAATTGTTCGGCATACCCGTCATTTTGTATGTTCTATTGCGCAGGAAAGGCTGATTTCAAGTCTTTTTCTTGGTCACCTCATATATTTTATATATATTTGCGCGCAAAATTATGCTTGAAAATCAAAAAATATAAACTATAAATCAGTAATGGAATACAATTTCAACGACATTGAGCCCAAATGGCAGCAGCGTTGGCGCGACGAGAAGACCTATCAGGTGGAAATCGACAAGAACCGTCCGAAATACTATGTTCTGGACATGTTCCCCTACCCTTCTGGCGCCGGTTTGCACGTAGGGCACCCGCTGGGCTATATTGCCAGCGACATCTTCAGCCGTTACAAACGTCTGCGCGGCTTCAACGTGCTGCACCCTATGGGCTATGATGCCTACGGTTTGCCTGCAGAGCAGTATGCCATCCAGACGGGACAGCACCCCGCTGTAACCACCGAGAAGAACATTGCCCGCTACCGGGAACAGCTCGACCGCATCGGCTTCTGCTTCGACTGGAACCGCGAAGTGCGCACCTGCGAGCCCGGCTACTACAAGTGGACCCAATGGGCATTCTGCCAGATGTTCCATGCTTACTATGACAACAACCTGCAGAAAGCACAGCCGATCGACAAACTGGTTGAGAAATTTGCCAAAGAGGGCACCGCAGGCCTGAACACCGCTTGCAGCAAGGAGCTTTCGTTCACCGCCGATGAATGGAATGCTTTCAGCGAGAAAGAGAAGCAGCAGACACTCATGAACTATCGCATTGCCTATTTGGGCGAGACGATGGTGAACTGGTGTCCGGAATTGGGCACTGTGCTTGCCAACGACGAGGTCGTGAACGGCGTTTCCGAACGCGGCGGTTTCCCTGTCGAACAGAAACTGATGCGCCAATGGTGTCTGCGCGTCAGCGCCTATGCCCAGCGTTTGCTTGACGGACTGGAGACCATCGACTGGAGCGATTCCATCAAGGAGACACAAAAGAACTGGATCGGACGAAGCGAAGGCACAGAAGCACAGTTTAAGGTGGTAGCCAACGATAATCCTGCCACCCAAGACGGCTTGGAATTTACTATCTTCACCACGCGTGCCGACACGATGTTCGGTGTGACCTTCATGGTATTAGCACCAGAAAGCAAATATGTGCAAATGGTGACCACAGCCGAGAAACAGGCTGAAGTGAATGCCTACTTGGATGCCTGCAAGCACAAGACGGAACGCGACCGTCAGGCAGCCCACGAAGTAACAGGTGTGTTTACTGGCGCCTACGCTGTGAACCCGATTACGGGCGAGAATATTCCTATCTGGGTTTCCGAGTACGTATTGGCCGGCTACGGAACCGGTGCCATCATGGCCGTTCCTGCTCACGACAGCCGCGACTGGGCTTTCGCCAAGCACTTCAACCTGCCAATCATTCCGCTCATCGAAGGTGATTACGACCTCAACGAGGGCAGTTTCGATGCCAAGGAGGGCGTGATGAAGAACTCTGCCAATCAGGAAATCAACCTGAACGGCTTGCAGGTCAAAGAGAGCATCGCTGCCATGAAGAAGTATGTGACAGAAAAAGGCATCGGCCGCGTGAAGGTCAATTACCGTCTGCGCGATGCCATCTTCAGCCGCCAGCGCTACTGGGGCGAGCCCTTCCCCATCTACTATAAGGACGAGATGCCCTACACCCTGCCCGATGAATGCCTGCCGCTCGAACTGCCTGAAGTAAGCGACTTCAAGCCGACCAAGGACGGACAACCGCCTCTCGGACATGCTACCCGCTGGGCCTGGGACGAAAAGAACCGCCAGGTGGTTGACAAATCGCTGGTAGATCATAAGACGGTCTTCCCGATCGAGCTCTGCACAATGCCAGGTTTTGCCGGCAGTTCGGCCTACTATACCCGCTATACCGATCCGCACAACAACGAGGCATTGGTCAGCCAAGAGGCTAACGAATATTGGGATAACGTCGATTTGTATTTGGGCGGCAGCGAGCATGCCACAGGTCACCTGATTTACAGCCGTTTCTGGAACAAGTTCCTCAAGGACATCCATGTCGTGAAGAGCGAAGAGCCTTTCAAGAAACTGATTAACCAGGGTATGATCCAAGGCTCCAGCCGCTTTGCTCATCGTGTGAGCGGCACGAACAAGTATGTCAGCGCCGATCTGCTGGCTGCCGACGGAACCTATCAGGGCACACCGACCGACCCGATTCACGTGGATGTCAACTTCGTCAGCAATCTCGATATGGATGTGGAAGCCTTCCATGCCTGGCGTCCGGAATTTGCCGAAGCAGAACTGGTTCTCAATGCCGACGGTAAGTTCATCACCTCGGCTGCGGTCGAGAAGATGTCGAAGTCGAAGTACAACGTAGTGAACCCTGACGATATCTGCAGCAAGTATGGTGCCGACACGCTCCGTATCTACGAGATGTTCCTCGGCCCTATCGAACAGAGCAAGCCTTGGGATACGGCAGGCATCGATGGAGCCTTCCGCTTCCTGAAGAAGTTCTGGAACCTTTTCCAACCCGAAGACAAGAGCGCTCAGCCTACTTCCGAAAACCTCAAATCGCTGCACAAGCTGATCAAAAAGGTAACCGGCGATATTGAGCAATTCTCGTATAACACCGCTATCTCGGCCTTCATGGTGGCCGTGAACGAACTGACTTCGCAGAAGTGCAGCAGTCTGGCCGTTCTCGAACCGATGGTAGTACTGATTGCTCCGTTTGCACCACACATTGCCGAAGAACTTTGGCACAACCTCGGACACAACACCTCTGTATGCGATGCCCAGTGGCCTGAATACGATGAGAAGTATCTTGTTGAAAGCACCATCAAGTATCCGGTACAGATCGGTGGAAAGATGCGCTTCACCATCGACCTTCCTGCCGACGCTGATGCAGAAGCTGTGAAAGCGGCTGTGCTGGCTGCCGAAGACTGCCAGAAGTGGATCGAAGGCAAAGAGATTGTGAAGTTCATCTTTGTACCGAAAAAGATTGTGAACATCGTAACCAAAGGATAAGAGGACTCTCTACCCCCCGAAAAGATTCGTCCCATGAGATTCTTCAGAGAATATATTTGCGGAATGGTCGCTGCCTGTCTGTTGCTGACAGGTTGCGACCTTCTCAAGTTTCATCCCTATGAAGGACGCGTGGAGGGAGAGGTTCATCTGACCGAAAAGAATCTGAAGAAACTCGAACAGCTTCACCTAGGCAGCAGTTTCAAGTTCGCATTCATCAGCGACACGCAGCGCTGGTACGACGAGACGAACGATGTGGTGTCGCATATCAACAAACGCGGGGATATTGATTTCGTGATTCATGGCGGCGATCTGACCGACTTCGGGGTAAAGGACGAGTTCATCTGGATGCGCGACTGCCTGCTGGGCTTCAAGATGCCTTGGCTGACGGTAATCGGCAACCACGACTTTTTAGGCACGGGCGAGCATATCTATTCGTATATGTTCGGCGATTACAACTACGCCTTCACCGTGGGACATTACCGATTTCTGGTGATGAACACCGTAGCCCTCGAACTCGATTATTCGACGCCTGTGCCGGATTTCGAGTTTATGCACAAGCAGGCTGAATATATCGATTCGCTGAACACGGCAAAACCGGATTCCATCATTCACTCCGTGTTTGTGATGCACTCCCGTCCCGGCGACGAGCAGTTCAACAACAACGTGCTCTATCCGTTCGATCTGTATCTGAATCTTTTCCCGGCACCTTTCTGTCTCAACGGACACAATCACCGGACAGAGGCCATCGAACCCTATAACGATGGCATTATCTTCTATGGCATCAATGAGATCAAAGACCGCCAATACTATGTAATCACCGTTAATCCTGACAGCAGCTATGAAATGGAAGTGGTTGATTTTTAGTATTTGCTGGTGGATGGTCTTCACCGCAGGGAAGGCGCAAACGGCCCCATCTTACGCTGCCATCGACGGCAAGCCTCTCACTACCCGCGACAGTTTGACGTACTATCAGCAGCGGGTATTGCGCTCCTACGAACGCTGGAACAACCTGATCCCGAACATCAGCACCCTACAACTGGCCGGCAACATCGGTGTTTTCTCGGCAGGCTTTGGCTGGGACTACGGCAAGCACGACCGTTGGGAAACTGTCTTGCAGTTCGGCTTGGTTCCGAAAGACCACAATGAACGTGCCGCTTTCACGTTTACGGCACGAGAAAGTCTGATTCCCTGGAGTGTCGGGTTAGGCTATCGCCGATGGGCGGCACCGCAAGCGTCGGACACTCACATTCCTTGGAACAAGCGAGCTGCATTCTCGTTCGAACCAGCGGTTTTCTCGTTTTTTGCCAATACGATCTTCAACGACGAATTCTGGGTGAAGGAACCTGAAAAATATAATGGAGGAGATTACTACCGCTTCTCTTCGAAGGTACGTTTTCATCTGGGCATCGGCAGCCGTATCAGCCTGAATATTCCTGAGGCTAAACGCCGGCATTACGACCGCATTTCGCTTTACTACGAACTATCGTCGTATGATCTGGCAATCATCTCGGCCATTCCGAACAAAGACATCACCCTGGGTGACATTCTTTGCCTGGGACTGGGCATTCAATATAAGTTTTTCTAACAACGCAAGCTATCTCATTCAGCTATGCAAAGATTCTTCTTTATCGTCAAGAGGCGGTTATTAGCCACCTATCTGAAAGACTATTTCTTCATCTTCATCGGCATCAGCCTGTACGGCATCGGATACACAGGCTTCATCCTTCCGGAAAGAGTTGTCATGGGCGGTGTGGCCGGTATCGCTTCGCTGCTTTACTATGCGTTCAGCTGGAATCCGGCCGTGATGATCTGGGTACTCAACGGCATATTGCTCCTCATATCCTTCAAGGCCCTCAGCCGACAGTTCTTTATCCGGACCATCATCGGCGTGAGTATCCTTTCGGGTGTAATCGCCTTTACTCAGCCTTTGTTCGAATCGTTTCCCCTCATCACTCCCGGCAACGACCGGTTCATGCACCTGATTATCGGAGCCATGCTTTGCGGTGCAGGCTTGGGCATAGTTTTCGCCCACAACGGTTCGACTGGCGGCACCGATATCATCGTAGCGATGGTGAACAAATACAGCCGGCTCAGTATGGGTCGCATTATGCAGTTCGTCGATATTACCATCATCTGCTCCAGTTACATTCTGTTCCACAGTGCGGAACTGATTGTTTATGGTGTGGTCTTCACCGTGGTGGCAAGTGTGATGCTCGACTACGTTTTCAACGGCAACCGGCAGACGGTTCAGTTCATGATTATCTCGAAACGACATGAAACCATTGCCGATGCCATCAATACGCAGATGGCTCGCGGTGTAACGATCCTGCACGGCGAAGGCTGGTACAGCAAAAAGGAAATCGAGATGGTGATGGTGCTTTGCAGGAAGTACGAAAGCCAGTATGTCTTTAATCTCATCAAGCAAATCGACCCGAACGCCATGGTCAGTCAGACATTCTGCCACGGTGTGTTCGGCGAAGGTTTCGATAAAATCAAGTAACAGATATGGCTCATTACGATATTCGGACGGTGCAGCTCCGCCTACTCGATATTCTGTTGGTAATTCACGATGTTTGCCAACAGCATCAACTCCGTTATTATTTGGTAGATGGCACGATTCTCGGAGCCGTGCGTCACGGCGGTTTTATCCCTTGGGATGACGATATTGATATCTGTATGCCTCGTAAAGACTACGAGCTTCTGATGGAACATGCCGACGAATGGCTGCCCAAACGCTACGAATTCATTTGCTACGAACGCGACAAGAAATATCCGTTCCATTACGGCAAGATACAGGATAGCGAGACAACGATGATTGAGCGTCCGTATCGCTACTATTTAGGGGGAATATATGTGGATGTTTTCCCGATGGACGGTGCTCCGAGCAATAAGTTGGTGCAGCACATCTATCAGTTCTGGTACAAGAAACTGCGCAAACTGATGTACTACAGAGTGCGTGATCCCTACCGCCACGGACACGGTCCTTCCAGTTGGGTGCCGCTGTTGGTACAGAAAACCATCAGCATGGAAACGCTACAACGTTGGATGAAGCGTCACATGATGCGCTACGATTTCGAGACATCACCCATCGTGGCTGTTAATCACAACGACGGACTTCGCAGTATGGTGAGCCGCACGGAAGTATTGGGAGATCCGACCCCAATCCTGTTTGAAGGGAAGAGTGTGATGGGTCTCAAAGATAACGATGCCTACCTGAAGCAATTGTTTGGCGATTATATGCAACTGCCTCCCGTTGAGAAGCGTCGCATGCACAACTTCTTCTATCTGGACCTTAACCATCCTTATCGCGAATACAGGGGAACAGAAAAATTGTCAGAGCAATGAAAAGATACCTGCTTTTTGCCTCCCACTCGTATGCCTACAGTATCATGCGTCCCATCGAACGGGAGGCATGGCGACGTGGTGACGAGGTAGCCTGGTTCCTGGAAGACACTTGCCCGGATATGCTGCTTCCCGAAGAGAAAAGGATTCCGACCATCGAAGAGGCTATAGCATGGAACCCTTTGGCTGTCATCGCTCCCGGCAACTGGATCTATCCTTTCCTGCCTGGCATCAAGGTGGAAGTTTTTCATGGTTATCCCATCAACAAAAGAGCAGAGAAAAAAGACGACCACTTCACTTTACGCGGGTGGTTCGACATTTATTGCACACAAGGACCGAGCAGCACGATTCCGTTCCTGAAATTAGAACAGCAAAAAGGATATTTTAAAGTGTATGAAACAGGCTGGCCCAAAGCTGACGACACTTTCAATCCGAATTTGCCTCCCGAACCCAAACGGCAACGGCCCTGCATCCTTTATGGAACCACTTTCAGCAAAGGCATCTCTTCGGTGTGGGAAATGGCTCCTGTCATCGACCGCCTGGCTTCCGAAAAAGGCTGGGACTGGATTATCACTTTCCATCCGAAACTGATGAACGACAGCGAACTGCTGTCCAGCTACAAAGCTCTGGAACAAAAGCACCCGAATGTGTCGTTCCGGGGCACAAACGTTGGACCGGAAACCTTCCGGCAGGCGGATGCCTTGCTTTGCGACTCATCGAGTCTGATTGTAGAATTCCTCCTCACAGGCAAACCGGCCGTAACTTATCGGAACACCAATCCAGGGCCATTCCTAATCGATGTACAGCAATTGGACGAAGTGGGACCTGCCCTTGAAAAAGCACTCTCCCGCCCGGCTGAGCTCATGCGAGCCATCGAAGAATATGCCAATCATCACGAGTCTCATCGCGACGGTCGGAACTCGGCCCGTGTGCTCGATGCCATCGATGACTTTGCTGCCCATTATCAGGGCAAACTGAAACCGAAACCACTCAACCTCGTCCGCAAGCTGAAATTGCGGTGGCGACTCAAATATTTTAAACTATGAAGAAAGTACTTACCGTAGGTGTTTACGATCTGTTGCACATCGGACACGTGGAACTTTTCCGCAAGGCTCGCCAATTCGGCGATTACCTCATTGTGGCTGTGCAAGATAGTGATGTGATTTTGAAGTACAAGCCCGAAGCCAAGATGGTCTATACCACCGAGGAACGCTGCTACATGGTGAAAGCTATCCGCTACGTGGATGAAGTAGTTGTCTATAAGGGTGTGGATGATATCGTAAAAGAGGTCGATTTCGATGTTTTTGCCAAAGGTCCCGACCAGAATCACGCAGGCTTTCAGGCTGCTGTCCGTTGGTGCGAGGAACATGGCAAGGAAGTGGTTACATTGCCTCGCACAGAGGGCGTTTCTTCCAGCTGGCTGAAGGAAACCATCAAGAACATGTAAACTATGATCAGATATAAGGTAACGGTCAATCCCCGCTATGAGGGCATCAGTTCCTTCATAAAGACTTTACCGCAACATTTTGACGAAGGCGGACAGGTGCTACATAACGGACGGAATCAGGTGCGACTTCTTGAAGTGGATGGACAGCGGGTAGTCGTAAAACGGTATAAGGTTCCGATGTGGCATCAGCGTATTGATTACACGCTGTTCCGTCCGAGCAAAGCCAAACGAGCTTATTTGTATGGTATGCGTCTGCTTGAAATGCAAATCGACACCCCCGAACCGATAGCTTACATCGAAGAATACAGCTGCGGATTATTCAAGGTCGGTTATTTCATTTCGGATTATTGTTCGGATGCCAATGCAGGAACGTTGCGTTCTGATGAGCATCCGTCCCCACAACTGACCTTCGCCATTGCCCAAAGTCTGGTGTCGATGCACGAAAAGGGATTCCTGCACGGCGACACCAACTTGTCCAATTTTCTCTATCGGAAGGACGATTCCCCGTCGGGCTTCCACATCACCACTATCGACGTTAACCGTTCTGTTTTCAAGCAACACGCCAGTTTCAGCGACTGCACCAAGAATCTTTGCCGCCTGACGCATGTCCGCCCACTGCTTTGCCAGTTGGTCAGGCAATATGCCGAACTGCGTCATTGGAATCCCGACGAAACCGTTCATGCCGTCATCGCCGAACTTGACGCCTTCGAACGCAAACGTGCGCTCAGAAAAAAATTCAAGTAACCCTTCTGCCTTCTCTGGCACTCCGGTTTAACATTCGTAGGCTTTCTGCAAAGCCACTTTGGTGAAGTGTCCGTCTTGCACCAGTTTTCCTAACTGCAACGCTTTCTGGTGCATGGTCTGATATTCTTCAGCGGTCAGTTTGGCCAGCAATGGCTCGATATCTGCCAATGAATCGACAGTAAGCCCCACTCCGTTTTTGCGAACAAAATCGGCCATAGCAGCTTTACTCCAAATGATCACCGGCAATCCGGCTCGCATGGAGAAAGAAGTCTTGTGCGGATTGTTGTAACCCAGATAAACACCCCAATCGCCCACACAATCGGTGGCAGAATCGCCGCCCCAAACCAGACCGAACTCGGCATCCAGTTCGCTCACCAAACGGTCTTCAGGCAGGCTGCCATGAAAATGAATATTTTTGAACGGAGCACAATCGGCTTCCGTCATACCATGTCCGTACAGTTCCATCTGCCAATGCTGTCCGATCAGCGGGTCCAACTCATAAAGGAAATTATTGCGACGCTGCGACAGGTTGCCGGCGAAGGTAACACGCCAGCGCTTCCCTGCCTCCGGAGCCTTGCGAGGCATCGGTTGGGCAGAAGAAAGATAGTCGAAAAGATCGAGGGTAATGGTAGGATGAGTATAACCATGATCCACCACAAACTTTTCCATGTTCGGGTTATGTACAATCAGCACATCGCTCTGCATCAAACGCCGGTTCTCCTGTTCGACTGTCAGCTTATGGCGACGGAAAGAACCCAGATCGTGAATCAGCGTGATTACCTTGGCTCCCCGCAGATGAGCCATGAAGCAGGCAATCCCGAAAAACTTCTTAAACGGATACTGCAAGAACAAAGTATCGCCCTTCCCAACCTTGCATGGGATAACCAGCATATTCCACAGCTTATTGAGAAAGCGGGCAACGGCTGCCTTCGAGCGGATTGGGGCCGTAACGGGCTTCACGCCCATCTGTTTGACAATCTCGTTAATATCGTTCTTGGGCTTCAGACTCAGAACTTCAACAAAATAGTTCATACATTTAAAGTGTTTGGGTATTATCAACATTGAATCTCATGCTCCCGTGATGCGTGGGTGCCTTGACGGGTGTCATGTAGTCGCCGTATTCCACGCGAAGCACTTCGTCGTAGCCAGCCGGACACGGCATCTGAATATGTTCGAAAGGCAACATCACCACCTCCTTGTAGGATGCTAACCTTTTCAGAGGGACATTCATGCGCAGGCACATCAGGCAGCCCAACAGAGACTTCTTGTTTTCGGGCACACTGCGCATCAGCTGCTCATATTGCTCGAACCAATACCGGTCGCTCAAGAGATGCGTATGGTTCCGACACCACCGGTACAGGCATTCCGGAAATCGCTTCGTCAGTTTGGTGACAATCTTGAGTTTCAGTTTGGCCGATGCAACGGCAGCATAATGATGCTTCAGAGCTCGCGGGGTGTTGGGCATACGGTCGAGCACAAAGATATCGACAAAAATCCCCATGTTGTAGCGCGGCTTGCCCTTAAAATGAGCCGGTAGCGCCAAGGTATCGGTGCGCCGCAGCTGCGCATGACGATGATTGTAGTGCGAATCGGTGTAGATGGACTGCAAGAAATACGGAGCCTGGAAGGCATCGGACAACTGCATCAGCCGGTCGTAATCCTCTCGCAGCATACACATATCGATGTCATCGTCCCAAGGAATGAAGCCTTTGTCGCGCACCGCCCCGATCAGCGTCCCCGAATCTGCAAAAATCTTCAGGCCATGCTCATCACACACACGCAGAAGTTCCTGCAACAGATCCAGCTGAACCGCCCAGACCTGCTTCATGTGGGCCGAAATGGTGTAGCCGTTACGGGTCTCTTCGAGAAAAAAACCGGCAGGCGGATTATATTTTAATGATACCATATAGATTGACTTAATGAGTTACTCCTCCGTTTCTTCAAACTTGGTAATTTCACTACATTTTGATGCAAGTTCTTTCTGTATAATCATTATTTCCGGTGTTACAGGTGTAAGTGCATTTAGCCGCTCTTTGCCGATTTCGACCACGATTCCTGCATGATTTGGATAACTCTTGCTTGGAAAAGAAAGTACATCCACCTGACTGTTGATGACTTCATCACTAATATCTCTAATGCTCTTTACTTTCAGCAGGGCGTAGCCGTAACGCACATCTCCAGCTGCTCTCGCTTTAAAGTGTTTTGTCTGATTGTTTAATACATCAGGATTTCCTCTCAAAACAGAAATGTAATCTTCGACATGACCGCTCGGAAGAATATTCCATCGAAATGCAGAAGGGGACACGTGTCCTTTATATATGTAGGAAGGTGAAAAAATAATTCTTGCGACATCTTCCTTATCAGAAACAATCTGAGGAAATAATTCAGTCATGAATACGAGCTAAAATGGAAAGGAAATTCCGAGATGTAAACGAGGCTTTATCATTTAAAATTGTTTGCCCGTCTTTTTTATAAAAATAGATAAGTTGACTTTCTGTCATAGTTATCCCTGCTATAGCGTTATTGCCCGTATAGTCAAAATAAAGATAACCACGTGCATCCGGAAAGAGAATCCAGTCCTGAAGTTCTTCCTCTTTCGCTTTGGCAATCGCAGATTTGAATTTATGAATTGTCTTTGGTGCAATAGCCTTACTGTCTGCTCCGTCCCATCCATCAATTAGTTGTGAAAGACTATCTGCCCGCTCTTGCAATTCCCAATACAGTTCTCTTGCTGTTTTGCTTTCCGAGGTTTTCTCTTCGTGAAGCAAAACAACCCGTTCAACTCCCTTAAGTTGACTAATGGCTGTCCTGAGACTGGGAAAATGTACCCTATCGTTAACCGTTATAACAAATTGTGCCATACTTTGCTTTGTTTACGCCGCAAAGGTATGAACTATTTTGGAAATAACCAAACTTTTTTCTCATAATCTTCTGTAAAAAAATAAGGAACCTCTATAAAAGAGCATCCAGCCGCCCGTCGTAGCAGTTGGATGCCTTTTCAATTCTGCTGTTTTGCTGCCTCCGGAGGCTGCACGTGCGGGTCCCGGGAGTGTGCACGTGTCGGCTCTTGGAGTCTGGGTACTGGAATTCCGCGCCGCTCAGGTGTGCGCCAAGCACGGGGAAAAACATCGGAACGAAGGCTTCATGATTGTCTTTTGAGGCCTGCGAGAGCAGGAGTTTGATACATTCTGTGCCCTTGCCAAGGTTCGGCATCGCGGGCGCTTTTGGTTTTGAAATGTCTTATTTCATTGATTTATTGCTTTTTAGATGAATTTGAACGGATTGAGTGTGACAGATGACAGTTGTGACAGTTGTTTTTTGAGAGGGTACTTACCTTCTTTATTCTATATATAACTATATATATCAATTAGTTATATAGTATATTAAGGGTTTTGCACCCCTCAATTTTTAATTGTCACAACTGTCATCTGTCACACATCGTCCATCTTTTACCTTACTTCCCTACAAGGCTGTCGAGAGCCCGCATCAGTTCGTTGAACACACCGAGTGCATAGCCGTAAGGGCTGAAGCAAGCGTCCTGCGGCATCGGCCTGAAGTTCGGACGGAGCGAGCCGTCGCGATTGAGGATAACGGGATTGTGGAACATGATGTCTTTTTACAAACCATTATGATAAATGATTGTGTTTTGAAAGCTTATACAATACGAAATACAACTTTTAGCATATATTTTTTAAAGTTTTTATACCAAATGGCTTCTTATCCAATTTTTTTTATTACCTTTGCGCACGAATTTTAAAGAATATTCATAAAAATACCCATATCGGACATTTTCAATGAAGCATATCCGCAACTTCTGCATCATTGCCCACATCGACCACGGCAAATCAACGCTGGCAGATCGTCTGTTAGAGTGCACAAAGACCGTAGCCGAGCGCGACATGCAGGCTCAGATACTTGACAATATGGATCTGGAACGCGAACGAGGCATCACCATCAAGAGCCACGCGATCCAGATGGACTACAACTATACCGGCAGCCAGGCCGACCCAGGCAAATACGTGCTGAATCTGATCGACACTCCGGGTCACGTTGACTTCAGCTACGAGGTGTCGCGCTCCATTGCCGCCTGCGAAGGTGCCCTTCTGATTGTAGATGGCACGCAGGGTATTCAGGCCCAGACCATATCGAACCTCTATATGGCCATCGAGCACGATCTGGAGATTATTCCGGTGATTAACAAATGCGACTTGGACAGCTGCATGCCGGAAATGGTCGAGGACGAAATCATCGAACTGTTGGGATGCAAGCGGGAGGAGATTATGCGTGCATCGGGCAAGACCGGTATGGGTGTGCCTGAAATCCTGGAAGCCATCGTGGAACGTGTGCCTGCCCCCAAGGGAGATCCTAATGCTCCGCTGCAAGCCCTCATTTTCGACTCGGTCTTCAATTCCTACAAAGGCGTTATCGGATACTTTAAGATCGTGAACGGCTCTTTGCACAAAGGTGACAAAGTGAAGTTTGTGAATACGGGCATGGAATACGATGCTGACGAAGTGGGCATTCTGCGCATGGACATGGAGCCCCGGCAGGAAGTGGGCTGCGGCGATGTAGGCTACATCTGCTCGGGCATCAAGACTTCGAGCGAAGTGCGTGTGGGCGATACCATCACCCATCAGAAGAACCCTTGCGAAAAGGCGATTGCCGGATTTGAGGAGGTGAAGCCAATGGTGTTTGCCGGCGTATATCCTATTGACCCGGAAGATTACGAAGACTTGCGCACTTCGCTTGAAAAACTCCAGCTGAACGATGCTTCGCTGTCTTTCGTCCCGGAATCGTCGTTGGCGTTGGGCTTCGGTTTCCGTTGCGGATTCTTAGGCCTGCTCCACATGGAAATCGTGCAGGAACGACTGGGGCGTGAGTTCAACATGGATGTGATTACTACAGTGCCGAACGTTTCGTATCATGTGTTCGACAAGCACGGTGTCATGAAGGAGATTCACAACCCGTCGGGTATGCCCGACATCATGGCCATCGAACATATTGAGGAACCCTACATCCGAGCCACCATCATCACACAAACCGACTACATTGGCGGCATCATGAAGCTGTGCCTCGACAAGCGCGGCGTTCTGGTGGAGCAGAAATACATTTCGGGCAACCGCGTGGAAATCTACTTCGACCTGCCTTTGGGCGAAATCGTAATCGACTTCTACGACAAACTGAAATCCATCTCGAAGGGCTACGCATCGTTCGATTACTACATCCACGACTTCCGTCCGTCCAAACTCATCAAGCTCGATATCCTGCTGAACGGCGAACAGGTAGATGCCCTCAGCACGCTGACGCACGTGGATAATGCCGAGCGCTTCGGCCGACGCATGTGCGAGAAACTGAAGGAACTGATTCCACGCCAGCAGTTCGATGTGGCTGTCCAGGCCGCCATCGGAGCCAAGATCATTGCCCGCGAAACCATCAAGCAGGTGCGCAAGGATGTGACCGCCAAGTGTTACGGCGGCGACGTTTCGCGCAAACGCAAACTGCTGGAAGCACAGAAGCGAGGCAAGAAGCGCATGAAGCAGATCGGACGCGTGGAAGTGCCGCAAACGGCTTTCCTGGCAGTACTGAAACTCGACTAAAGATAAAAACAGATATACAAAATCATTAAAACCATTTATTATTCATCATGGAACATATTATTCCTGCGTGGATGCTGATTCCGTTTGTAGCGATGCTGCTCTGCATTGCGATTCTTCCGCTGACGAAGCTGGAGGAATGGTGGGAAAGCAACCTCCACAAATTGTATGTGTCGCTCATTCTGGGCATACCCGTAGGCGCCTGGCTGGTCGCTAACGGCATGGGACACGAACTCGAACACCAGATGATTTACGACTATGTGCCGTTCATCCTTTTGCTGATGGCACTTTTTGTAACGACTGGCGGCATCCGCATCAAAGGTGACCTGGAAGCCAAACCGATCACCAATACCTGCATTATGGCTGTGGGCTGGGGGTTGGCTTCGTTCATGGGAACGACAGGAGCGGCCATGTTGCTCATCCGTCTGCTCATCCAGACCATCAGCCAGCGCAAATACAAGGCTCACACCATTCTGTTCTTCATCGCCATTGTGGCCAACTGTGGCGGACTCTTGACCCCATTAGGCGACCCGCCGCTCTTCCTGCTCTTCCAGAAGGGTGCCGAGTTCACCTGGTTCTTCTCGCTCACTCCCGAATGGGCTGTGACCGGTCTGCTGCTCCTGATCACCTATTTCTGCATCGACACATATTTCTATAAGAAAGAACCTCTGGAGAATCTGGAGGCCGACAAGACGCAGAAGACTTCGATCTCATTTGGCGGTCTGATCAACATTTTCTGGCTCCTGTGCGTCATTGCCTCAACAATGTTCATCAACGGCAAGTATATCCCGGCCATGGCCGAGCACGATGCGCCTTTCTATGTCAAGCTGCTGCGCGAGTGGGCTTTCATCCTCATCATTGCACTCAGCATGCTGACCACCAAGAAAGAGACCCGTATTGCCAACAATTTCTCATGGGTTCCGATTCTCGAAGTGGCTTGTGTATTCGTAGGTATCTTCGCCACCATGACCCCTGCCCTGATGTTCTTGGGCAATATGAAGGAAGAAATCCAGCAGGTACTTTCTGAGCCTTGGCAGTATGTATATTGCACGGGCACCCTGTCGGCCTTCCTCGACAATGCCCCGACCGCCATGGTGTTCAACGAAATGGCTCCGGCCAACCCAGCCATTCCCGGTCTGGCCAACGACCTCTTCCTCCGTGCCGTATCTATCGGTGCCGTATTCTTCGGCGCACTTACTTACATCGGCAACGGTCCGAATTTCATGGTGAAGAGTATTGCCGAACAGAGCGGCATCAAGATGCCAAGCTTCTTTGGCTATATGGGCAAGTTCTCCCTCATCGTTTGCTTGCCAATCTACATCATCGTACAGTTAATTTTCATTTAATTGTTAAATATTTTTGTATTTCGGCATCGAAATACGATTGAATTGGGCGTTCTGCATCTACAGCGGAACGTCCAATTCTTATTTTTTGTTAAAAAGCGTGCGTTTTTGCAAAGAATTTGACGTCCGCACCTTTAATGTTAAATAAAAATGAGCGGATTCCCGGAACAATCCTTTTAATTTAAATATATAATGTGTACCTTTGCCCTGTCAAATCGAAACAGGACCTTGTCCGATTGCCCAAATGATCGGACGCAACGTGAAAACCCAATGATAGAGCGCTTTCTGAAACAAACTGAATTCTCTTCCTACGAAGACTTCATGCAGAACTATAAGGTACAGGTGCCCGAGCACTTCAACTTCGGGTACGATGTTGTGGATGCATACGCTGAAACCGAGCCCGAGAAGGAAGCCATTCTGTGGACCAACGACCGGGGCGATGTCAAGCACATCACCTACCGCGAGTATAAAGACCTCTCGGACAAGGTTGCCAGCTACCTGCTCACCTTAGGCATTCAGCGCGGCGATTGCGTCATGCTGATCCTGAAGCGCCGCATCGAATGGTGGATTACGATGGTAGCCCTGCACAAAATCGGGGCGGTTGCCATTCCAGCCACCCATCTGCTTACCGACAAGGACATCATTTACCGCTGCCATGAGGCCGACATCAAAGCCATCGTCGCGGTGGGCGACAATCAGATTCTGCGCAACGTATATGCTGCCCGCGCTTTCTGCCCTACCCTGAAGCACTGCATCTCCATCGGGCCGGAAGTTCCGCAGGGATGGGACAACTACTGGCAGGGACTCATGATGGCTCCGAAGTTCGAAAGCCAGAAAGGGCAGAACGACATCCACGACAACTTCCTGATGTACTTCACATCGGGCACCTCCGGCGAGCCGAAAATGGTGATGCACGACTACACCTATCCGCTGGCTCATATCCTGACCGCAAAATACTGGCACAAGCTGCACGACGGCTCGCTGCACCTCACGGTGGCCGACACCGGCTGGGGCAAGGCGGTTTGGGGCAAATTCTACGGACAGATGATTTGCGGAGCCACCGTATTCGTGCACGACTTCGAGGGCCGCTTTGTGGCAGCCAATCTCCTGAAGGTGATGCAAGACTATAAAGTGACATCGTTCTGTGCCCCTCCCACCGTTTACCGGTTCATGATTCGAGAAGACCTGAATCAATACGATCTGTCGAGTTTGGAATATTGCACCACTGCCGGAGAGGCTCTCAACCCAAGCGTGTTCCTGGAGTGGAAGGAAAAGACCGGCATCATGATCTATGAGGCCTACGGACAGACCGAAACGACGCTGGTGCTGGGCACCTACCCTTACGTGAATCCGAACCCGGGAGCTATGGGCTTGCCCAACCCGCAATTCACGGTCGATGTGCTCGACAGCGAAGGCAAGCGCTGCAAGCCGTGCGAGCACGGACAGCTGGTGATCAAAACGGCCGGCGGCAAGCCGTTAGGCCTCTTCAAGGAATATTACAAACATCCCGAACTGACCGAGAAGGCTCACCACGAGGGCATCTATTATACCGGCGATGTGGTTTACTACGACGAGCAGGGCTACTTCTGGTTCGTCTCGCGTGCCGACGACGTGATCAAGAGTTCCGGCTACCGCATCGGTCCTTTCGAAGTGGAATCCGCGCTGATGAGCCATCCGGCCGTCGTGGAGTGTGCCATCACCGGCGTGCCCGACGAGATTCGCGGACAGGTAGTGAAAGCCACCATCGTTTTGGGTAGCGAATGGAAGGAAAAAGCCGGTCCAGAACTGGTGAGCGAGCTGCAGGACTATGTGAAGCGGCAGACGGCTCCGTATAAATATCCACGCGTCATCGAGTTCGTGGAAGAACTGCCGAAGACCATTTCGGGCAAGATCCGGCGGGTGGAGATCCGCGACAATGATTGCAAAAAATAGACTTACTTTGCAGCGCAAAATACTGATTTCAGACAAAAATCTCAAGGGAAACGGCTAAAAATCGCAAGTTTTTAGCCGTTTTCTGATTTTTCTCCTTATATTTGCAGCAAGCAAAATAAAATGAATGACGGGTTTGGGTCATTCAAGAAACATTACTTAACCATTTAAAAAACGTATAGAATGAAAAAGTATTTTGCAGAACTGGTTGGTACTTTCGTACTCACCCTGTTAGGATGCGGCGCTGCCGTTAGTCTGAATTGCGGTGTCGATGCTGCATCGGTTGTCGGAACCGCCGTTGCCTTCGGTCTGGCCGTTGTTGCCATGGCCTACACCATTGGCGGTGTCTCCGGTTGCCACATCAACCCTGCCATCACCATCGGTTGCCTCGTGTCGAAAAGGATCTCTGCCAAGGATGCCGGCATGTACATCATCTTCCAGGTGATCGGCGCCATCCTGGCTGCTGCCGTGCTCTATGCCCTGGTTTCGACGGGCGCTAACGGCGGCGGCACATCGACGGGTGCCAATGCCTGCTCTTACGGACAGCTGAACGGCTTCATTGTCGAGACCGTGCTGACCTGCCTCTTCGTGCTGGTTGTTTTGGGCACCACCGACGAGAAGAAGGGTGCCGGCAACTTTGCCGGACTGGCCATCGGCCTCTCGCTGATTCTCATCCATCTGGTGGGCATTCACTACACCGGCACATCGGTTAACCCGGCCCGCTCCATCGGTCCTGCCCTCTTCGAAGGCGGTCAGGCTCTCACCGACCTGTGGGTATTCATCTGCGCTCCTATCGTAGGCGCAGTGCTGGCTGCCCTCATCTGGTGCGGCATCGGCGGCGAAGAGAAGAAGTAAAGTATAGCGGAAACCATTCAAATCATCGGAGCACTTAGAGCGATCCGGGTGCTCCGATTTATTTTGCATTATGAGAAGAATTGTTGTGTTATGGGCCATCTTATTGGGAAGCTTGGTGGCTAAGGCCGACGACGTGGCCTATCCTTATCTGACTTTCGAAGCGACCGACGGAGCGAAGGTATCCGTATCCGTGGCATCGCTGACTCTTACCGTTTCGGGCACGACGCTGACTGCCGGAAGCGAGACCTTCACGCTCACCAACCTGAGCAAGATGTATTTTACCGCCGACGACGAATCGACCGACATCCGCAGCCTCTCGGTGGCCGACGAGGACGAAGTGATCGGGATCTACGACCTGAAAGGCCGGCTCGTCGCAACCGATAGAGCGGCGTTCGGACAGCTGCCCAAAGGCGTCTATGTGGTCCGGACTGCAAGTGGAACCTATAAACTGAGCGCCAAATGAAAAAGACCATCATCCCAGCAGCCGCACGCACCCTCGCCCTCACCGCCGCGCTGCTGCTCACCCCTGCCGCCTGGGCGCAAACGCTGAACATCACCGTCGGTCAGGTCACCTATCAGTTCCCTGCCAACCTGGCGGGCGAGATGACCTACACAGGCGGAAGCGCCCTCACCGTGATGGGCAAGACCTTCCAGCTCACAGACATCAGCAGCATGAAAGTCGATAACACCGCCGTCACGGGCAACCTGGTGAGCGTCGCCTACAGCGGCACCTCGGCCACCGTCACCGTGAGCGGCAACGTGGCGCGATACGTGGAGCCCACCGTGAGCGGCGCCTACGTCAGCATCGAGCAAAGCAACACCGATGCGGTGGACGGCGACGAAATCACCTACCAGCTCAGCGGCACCACGACCGACGGCCAGTTCGCGCTCTCGGGCAGCTATAAGTGCACCATCGCGCTCGACGGCCTCACGCTGACATGTGCCTCCGATGCCGCCATCAGCATCGCGAACGGCAAGCGCATCCAGCTCAGCGCCAAGAAGGGCACCGTGAGCACTCTGTCCGACTGTGCGAACGGAGGGCAGAAGGCGTGCATCTACAGCAAGGGACAGCTGCAGCTGCAGGGCAACGGCACCCTCAACGTGAAGGGCAACACCAAGCATGCCATCAAGAGCGGAGACTACATCACGGTGAAGAACCTCACGCTGAACGTCACCGGAGCCGTGGGCGACGGCATCTCGTGCAACGAATACTTCCAGATGAAGAGCGGCACCCTGTCCGTCAGCGGCGTGGGCGACGACGGCATCCAGTGCGACCTGGACGGCACCACCTCGACCGGCGAGACCACCGACCATGAGGACGAGGACAGCGGCAACATCTACATCGAGGACGGCAACCTCACCGTGAGCTGCACCGGACAGGGCACCAAGGGCATCAAGGCCGGGGGCGACCTGAAGGTGACGGGCGGCACCCTGAGCGTCACGACCTCGGGCAACGGATACTACGACACCACCGATGCCGACGCCAAGGGCTGCGCCTGCCTGAAAAGCGACGGCAACATGACCATCAGCAACGGCGTGCTGACTCTCCGCTCGACCGGCACAGGCGGCAAGGCCATCAAGGCCGACGGCACCCTCACCATCGAGGGCGGCACCCTTTCGGCCACAGCCACCGGCAGCCAGTACAAGTATAGCAGCAAGGCCACGGCATCGGCCAAGGGCATCAAGGCCGACGGTGCGCTCACCATAGCGGGCGGCACGGTCACGGCATCTTCCGCCAGCCACGAAGGCATTGAAAGCAAAAGCACCCTCAGCATCACGGGCGGCTACGTCTATGCCACCGGAGGCGACGATGCCATCAACTCGACCGGCGACATGTACCTGAAGGGCGGCTACGTCTTCGGCCGATCGACCGGCACAGGCACCGGCGCCGACGGCATCGACGCCAACGGCAACATGTATGTGCAGGGCGCAACCGCCTACTCCATCGCGCACGGTTCGCCGGACGTAGCCTTCGACGCCAACACCGAAGGCGGCAAGAAGCTCTACGTGCAGAGCGGCAACCTCGTGGCCATAGGCGGACTGGAGAGCGGCGCAAGCCTCACGCAGTCGTGCTATCAGGCTTCGACCTACAGCAAGGGGGCGTGGTACGGCCTCTACAGCAACGGCACACTGGTGCTGGCGTTCCAGGTTCCGTCGAGCGGCACCATGGGCACACCGATGGTAGTCTCCACGGCAGGCACCGCCACGCTGAAGTCGGGCATCACGGTCACCAACGGCACCAAATTGTGGGACGGATTCGGCTACACCGACGCAACCGTCACGGGCGGTTCATCGGTCACCCTGTCAGCCTACAGCGGCGGCAACAGCGGCCCCGGCGGTGGCGGCCGTCCCGGCGGAGGCAGATAGCCCGCAGCGAAGCGACCGAAAGCAAACAGCCCTCTGAGCATCATGCTCAGGGGGCTGTTCTGTGTGTCTGTGCGCGACGGGCTGTGCGCAGCGTGCGGCTATAGGACGATGCCGCCGTCGTCGGAGGAACCGCTGCCCGAACCCGTGCCTGAATCGCCGCCAGTGCCTGAGCCGGTGTCCGAACCCGTGCCGCTGCCCGAAGAGGAGCCGCTGTCGGATGAGCCGTCCGAAGAACCTCCGTCGGACGCAGGAGTTGGACGTGTGCCGCCCGACTTGCCGCCGCCGATGTAGTAGAGCTTGGCGCGGTCCTCGATGCTGAAGAGGACGACCATGAGCTGAGTGAGTTCTGCCGAGGGCTGCACGACGTTGAAGGCGTTCAGTATGTCGTAGGCCCTGCGGATGGCGTCGTCGGTGGCCTTGCGGGCGTGTCGGTCAGTGCTGCCTTACAAAGCGTCGTCCCACAGATTCGATCTGTAGCTGTTGTCATAATCCAGCTTGTCAGCGTCGTCGAGTCCGTTGGACTGAACACCGGTCAGCGATGCGCAGATCGGCTGTGTCTGCCGAATCGTTACCATTTCCATCGCGGGCTGCTTGTATTCTTTCTTAATCATAGTCGTGTCCTCTTTTTTTTATTTGATAACCCTTTTACCATTCACGATATACACACCCTTCTGTGCGGGCTGGCCCTGCAGCTTGCGGCCGTCCAGGGTGTACACATTCTCCTCGCCATTAGCAGTGCCGTCGGCCCGGATGCCGATGATGCCCGTGGACTCTTCTTCGCCGAAGCTTATGCGGTAGGCGCGGGCGGCAGCGGCTTCATCCTTCAGCCGGAAGTAGGCGCGGAAGCCCTTCATCTGCTGGTTCTCTGCGCTGGGGTTGTAGAGCTTGTTACCCGTGCCGAGGAAGAGGATGCTCTTCACATCGCCCGCGATGGTCGTTGCGCCAAGTGTGGGGATGAAGTCAACGGCTGTGGTCTCGGTCGGAGTTGTGCCGTCGGTGACGGTCACGCCCTCGAAGGTCGGATTAGCCACGGTGCTCGTCACCTTCACCAGATAGGGCTTTCCGGCCTCGATGCTTGCAGCGTCGGCGAAGGTCAGCGTCAGTTCGCCCGTGCCGCTGTTGAACTCCGAGGCGGTCAGCGACTTCACCGTCCATCCCGTCGGGGTGTCGAGGTCGAAGGGCACGCAGAACGTGTTCCATCCGCCCTGTTGCAGCGTGCGGGTCAGGGTGACGGCGTAGGTCTTGCCGCTTTCTGCTGCCTCGCTGATGGCCGTGGCGTTGTTTTCTGTCTCACTGAGTGTCAGTGCGGTCACTACGGTGACGCCGGTGCCAGTGCCGATGCCGGGGTCGATGCCTGGGTCGCTGCCCGGAGGAGCCTTAAACTGCGCACGTGCGCCCGTCACTGTCATTAGCATCAGGGCGAGGATTGATAAGAGTTTTGTTTTTCTCATAAAAGTTTGGTTTTTAAGAGTGAATAATTTATGTTATTTGAATACTTGTCTGTTTCCAGCGGGTACAAAAACAATGCGGCCTCCCTTGCACGAATGCAAGAAAAGCCGTATATTGACGTGCGGTCGCCCGCGCTTCTTAATAATGTAGACTGACGGTTAGTACCTGAGAGAGAGAGTAGCAAAATTATTGGAATGGCCAAGGAAATCGGTCATTCTTTGCTCTCGCTTAACAATATTTATGTTCTCTCTGTGGGGCATGGGGATTATTCTTCGTCCAAATCGTTGAGGTCAAAGTATAGCAAGCGGGTAGGCTCGTCGGCATCCTCATCGTTGAGGGGAACAAAGCCGTTCTTGAGATAGAAAGGAATAGCTGCGACGTTGTCGGGATTGCCCTTTTCGACATAGGTGTAAGTGACGGCCAGTTTCTCTTTGTGGTAAGGCAGGGCATCATTGAGGATGAAATCGTTCAGGTCTGCGTCACCGCAGTCAAACGATTCCACTCGCTCTTTCTCGCCCAACTTGTAGATGTAAAATCGGGCAGCGACTTCCTGTTTCGTCATATCCTCAGAAATTTGCCGTTGCCATTATCGTTTTATAAATGGTATTCATCTCTGCCCTTTCCTCGGGCGAAATGCGACGGCGTTCCTTCATCCGCGCTTCGAAGCGGCGGGCATCCTCACCATAGAGAATGGGGTTTCTTTGATTGGTCTTGCCATAATGATGCGCATTAAAGTGTTATAACGGGTGCAAAGATATGAAGATTTTTTGAATTATCGGGCAATCAGCGGAAAAAAATGTGCAAAAAAACAAAGAATGCTGCGAAACTTGTTGCCGAACGAATTATTTCGGAGAACAATTCACGTACTTCAGGTCGATCTTCGTGTAGCGGCGGTCCTTGTCGCAATGCTCCATGAGCCCGAGCGGTTTCAGGAGGGGCTTTCCGTCCTGCTTATACACGGTGCCGCTGGGCGGATTGGGCAGGGAAGCCGCCTCGATGAGGTATTCGTCGCAGAAACTCAGGCTCGGGAACTCCGGCCACTCGCTGATGATGAGATCCATAGCGACGGCATCGCACGCCACCTCGTCCTGCGAGGCGATGATGGAGCAGCACCACTGGTTGTTGAACGGCGGCTTCTGCCATTTGGGCGAGGGTGCGCCGTTGACGTGCCGCGAGCCGTAGGTGCCGTCGATGAGGCAGAAGAGCGCTTTCTGCCCCAGGTCTTTATGCGAAAGCCAATCGACGAAGGTCTTGTAGGCAGGCTTCCCGTTGCGTTTGTCCTGGCTGAACCCGTTGTGGGCATTCTTCTGCCAGCGCAGGGCGATGTCGGTAGCGCCATACCAGTTCTTGGCGGTCAGCGTCACACCGGGTCCCACATGGGTCTTCAGCAGTGATGAGTTGATCAGATAGTCGGCATCGACGATGCACTTCGCCAGTCCGCGCGCCAGCTTGCCGTTGTCCTGTGAATAGATAATCTGCTCGGGGTAGTACTCGCACTTCTCGCGTCCGTCGCCTCCGATGTTATCGACGAAGCGCACTCCGGGGAATTCGCGATGCACCTTATTATAGATCGAGTCGGTGATGGCGCGGCTGGGTTCGCAGAGCACGATGTCCTGCTCGCGGATGCCGCCGTCGCGAACCATCGAGCGCACCAGTGCCAGTGTAACGAAGGGCGAAGAGTTCAGTTCGATGGTGTCGTGATGGGTCAGCGCATTGTTCAGGTTCAGCTTTACGGCAATCATCTCGCCTCGCTTGTAGCCTCGGGCTCCCTTTCCGTGTTCCTTATTGAAATGCCTGAAGAGTGCCTGCCATCCTTTCTTGGCGGTCTGGGCGCCCGTCATCTGCACGATGGTCTCCGTGATCATTGCGTCGGCCTTCTCTTGCGAGTTCCAGCGGTCTTCCACCCAGAGTCCCGTCCGGCCGTCCCATGTGGCCACGCCCGGTGAGTGAATCCACGCCACACGTCCCGGGTGTATGCCGCGACCTTCGCCTATGGGCTGGTTCACGCCCAGCTTCAGGCGGGTGCTCTTTCCGTTGAAGTGCCCGAAGAAGAGCCGGTCGCGGTTCACGGCTTGTTCCAGAGGCTGGATGGTGGTGGAAGGACCGAGGTCGGGGTCTTTCCAGGCGCACAGCTGCCACACTACTTTCCCGTCCTTGTCTATCTCGACGGCCTGAGCGGGCGCGTTCAGCGTGTCGAGCGGAGTCTTGCTCCATTCGTTCCACCAGTCGTTCACGATGATGTTGCCGTTCTTCAGGCGCACGGCTTTCTGGGGCGACTTGATGCCGTAGTCGGCTGTCCGGATTTCGCGCACCACCTTGTCGAGACCGCCCGAACGGTCAATCTCGCGCACCAGACCTTTGCCGACGAAGAGCAGGTGTTCTTTGTCCAGTTCCGACACTGACCAGGGACTGGGCATCACCCAGCGTTTCAGCTCGTTGCCCTGAACGGAGTATTCGGCCACATATCCCTGACTCATGTGGGCCAGCAGGAGTGTGCCGCGTGTCGTCAGGCGGGCATTGCGGAACTGTCCGTGCACGCTCTTCGAGGCTGGCACCTCAAACTCATATACCACCTCACACTCAGGTATCTTCATGACCACCACCCGTGCGGGCTGTCCGTTCTGCACAAACAGCACATGCTGGCGACCGATGGGCTGGATGGTGTGAATCTCCGTTCCCTGCGGGGCGGCATAGCTCCATAAGGTCTGTTTCTCCGGGGTTATCTCGGCGATACCGTATTGATGAGCCACCAGAATGTGACCATCGGTCAGCAGCACGGCATCGCTGATCTCGCCGCGTCCTTGCGGGTTCTCCCATTGCCACGACACCTCGCCGTCCTTGACGATGAACATACGCTGCTGCTTACTCTCACCAGCATAGAAGAAAGAGTGGATTTCGGCATGCATCGCAACCGCTGTCACCATTGTCAGCAACATCGCACCCGTTCTTTTCAACATTGTCTGTATCTGATTCATTTTTCTTATATAGATTAATCCAAGTGCAATTGGAATTTACTTGATTTTCTGAGAGACTTCGATAAGCTTTCCGTAAATCCGATGGCCCAATAGTTCCGCCCCATTGCTGTCAAAATGCAGACGATCGCGCTGAATGGTTGCATCCTTAATGTCCACCACATGGAAGTTCGGGTCTTCGTCGGCAAGGCGATGCAGCGCTTCCACAACCTGTTCGCTACGATCCCGGCTTTTCAGCGAAAAGGTCCCGCAGATAAAAGGCAGACGGGCATAGCGTTCCTCTCCGGTCTTCAGCACCAGATAATTGCGCACATAGGCTACTACGGCTTTCAGGTTGCTGTAATAATTCCCGGCCATCTTCTTGTCGCTTTCGCCTTGATGCCAGAGAAAAGCCTTAATCTCATAGCCTTTCTTCAAGTGCGACAACTCATTGTCGATACATGCACCGATATTTTCGGTAAAAGCTTTCAGCAAAGATTTTCCACCCTTGTCGGCTGCTGCTGTTGAGGCGAGGTATTCCGGAGATGCACTCCAATACATCCGGCTTGTGCTGCCACAGGCGGTGTCGATGGCCGTACCTCCAAGAGATTCTTTGATGACATAGAAATCACGCCTGATTTGCCGGTCAATAAGATAATAGACCACCGCATCGTATCCCCATCTGTTCGTATTGTCAGGCTTGGCCACTCGCGGCCAGAAGCGTTCAAAATGTCCGCCGCCGGAAATGGCGCCGCTTCCGTAGGACCACAAGCAGTGGCGATATCCGTGTTTTTGGATATAGTCGGGCAACTCATCGTTGCTCACTCGTCCGTCAGTATTTGACTGACCTGCGGTGATGATTACAGGCACAGGCCTTTTCTTTGCATAAATTCCTGCGTGGGAAAATAGCAACAACAGTATCAGGATTATTTTTGTTCTCATATCTTCATAACAAAATGTTTGCCCAATTCGCAGGCACCTTCATTGCCCTCTCCAGCATCTGCGTCGTGCTCTTGCGCGGGCAGGCATTCGATAGGATCATTTTCTTAGTAGTGAGTTTTTTTGCTTGCGATAAATTCCGATTTATCTGGTTTCATCCATGTCATTTTTATGTGAGGAATACCATCGAGCATGAAGGTCTCCGATGTTTGTCTGAATCCTACGCTTTCATAGAATCCCTTCGCATACTCTTGTGCCTCAATATCGATGAGTGTTGCACCGAAGTGTTCGATGGCAGCATCGATGGCATGAAGCATCATCTGTTTCCCGTATCCCTTGCCCCGTTCTGTGGTGATGACTCTTCCGATGGAAATTTCCTTCATGTGGGTGCCTGCCGGGCATACACGAGCCAAGGCAACAACTTTATCATCTGCAGTCAGCCACAGATGAATGGATTTCTGGTCATCGCCATCCAAGTCTTGATAGACGCAGTTCTGCTCGACAACAAACACTTCGCTACGCACTCTCAGAAGTTCGTAAAGTTCATCGGTCGTCAGTTCCTGAAACGATTTCTTATGCAATTGCAACTCTGTATTCATACGTCATTGCTTGTCGTATTTAGTTTGATGATTTTTAATTACAGCAAGAATGATCAGTTCTTGCCTTTATTGATGATATAGATGCCAAGAGCGGCAAGTCCTCCGGCAAGGGCGTATTTCGCATGGAATGTCTCGTCAAGGCAAAGGCAAGAGGTGACAGCGCCAACGATAGGGATCAGCGAGTTGTAGATAGCAACTTTGCCGACAGGATTGCAACTGAGCAGCTTGTTGTAGAGTGTAAATCCGATGGCTGAGATGGCAATAAGCAAAAGCAGACAGACAATGCCGAGGACATTGACATTGGGCAAAGTGCCACCGAAGAATAGACCTGGAATGATAAGCAGCAACCCTCCAATGGTAAGACTGTAGCCCGTTCCGACGAAGACTTCCACACGACGGCTCAGCCCGCGAGTCATCAAGCCGGAAACCGCAGAACAAATGGCGTTGAGGATAATCATGCCGTCGCCCAGCCAAGTGAATTGTCCGCTTTCTGCTCCGCCAAGGTTCAATGCAAGGATTCCGCTGAATCCGACGGCACAACCCAGCATCTTCCGTGAAGTCAGACGGTCACTCTTGAAACAGGCGCAAGCCAGCAGCACCACCAGAAAAGTGCTCAGCGAATTGAGAATAGCCGCACGGGAACCCTCGCTGTGCGACATGCCGACATAGAAGAAAAAATAGTGGAAAGTGGTGTTCATCAGGGCGAAAGCAAGAATGAAGCGCCAGTCGCTTGTCCGGCTTGTCTTGAACGATCGTCCGCTACCACGTGCAACCGACAGGATAATCAGGCCGGCCGCAGCAAACCGCATGCCGGCAAAAAGCATCTTGCTGCCAGTCATATCGGCCGTGATGCCAAAAGCGCCGAAGCCCACCTTGATGAGCGGAAATGCCCAACCCCAAGCTATGGCGGCAGTCAGGGCAAATACGACGACCCATGTGGGGCGCTGGAATATGGGCGTTTTTGTTTGTTCCATCTGATTATCCGAAGTTATTCCGAAAACCTGTTCATAACGTCAGGTGCTTCATAGGGTGTCCGCCCCATATACTGTCGTTTTCGTATTGGAAGCCTACTGACGAATAGAGGGCTTCGCCTGAAGGGTTGCCTTTATCCACCAACAGACCGACACAAGGCAATCCCAACTTGTTGGCACGCTCTTTGGTAGCCATAATCAGGCATCGTGCTATGCCTTTTCTGCGATAATCCGGCAGGACAGCCAGAGAATCGAGATACAGTTCCCCTGCCTGGGTTTCGTCATCCATCCCAGAGTGATCTTTGCCGATATGCTGTTTGGCGGCTTCGATGAATGCTTGCCGAAGTTCATGCAATCTGCCACCATCGTAGCTGACGGCGGTTCCAACCACTCGATCGGCATCCATTGCAACCAACGTATTCCGGTAGCTATACTGCGAATCCTCACGCGCTACGAGCAGAGTCATCATCTTGCGGAAGTCGTCCAACCCGTATCCGTCGCCACAGAAGTGCAGACAGCAATCGTCTGTCATTGCCATCATAACCAGATGGGCAATCTCCGAGGCTTGGTCTTTTGTGGCTTCCTTTATTTCGACCATTACTTTATTGTTACCGGCATATTCGCTTCTTTCCAGGCGATGATGCCTCCTTTGAGGTTCACGCACTTATAACCGGCACCGGCCAGTTTTCCGGCAGCATTGGCAGAACGACGGCCGCTTCTGCAATAGACGGCAATTGTCTTTCCGGCAGGGAGGGCTGCTTTTGCTTTCTCCACAAAGTCACTCTGCCCCTGATCGATGTTGATGGCGCCCTCGATGTGTCCTTCAGCAAATTCAGCCGCTGTCCGCACATCAAGCACCACGACGTTTGAATCGGCCATCAGTTCGGCAAATCCCTGCACATCCGTATTCGCATAATTCTGCTGACCGCAGGCAGTTGTCAGCCCTAAGGCTGCCAGTAAACAAGAGATAATCTTTTTCATAACAGTATTTTTAGCAAAAAATCTACTTTCCCACGCAGAAATGACTGAAAATATTATTGAGGGTATCCTGGCTGGTGATGGAGCGGCCAAGGATGGTGTTTAGAGATTCGATAACGGCGTGAAGGTCTTCGGCAACGAGGTCGCCGGAGAGACGTTCTTCCAAACCGCGGACGACTAACTGGATGTCGCGATGGGCCTGATCGAGAGCTTCCTTGTGCCGGATGTTGGTGATGAGAATGTCACCGTCTCCACCTTGCGTACGGCGGGCAATACTGATAAGCTGCTGTTCCAGTTGGGGAACACCGATGCCGTTGAGCGCCTGAAAGTCGGACGTCTTGTTCTGAATCGGAATAACCGTTTGGTCGGGCCGGGCTTCGATGGACGGGAAATCCACGCCGGGTTCGGACATCAGCAGAATGATCTGGGCGCGTTGTGCTGCCGACTTGGAACGTTCGATGCCCAGTTGTTCCACTTTGTCGTCTGTGTGACGGATGCCGGCCGTATCGATGAACCGGAACAGGAAGCCGCCCAAAGTGATGGTATCTTCAATCAGGTCGCGGGTGGTGCCCTGAATATCGCTCACAATGGCACGATCATCCTTCAGCAACGCATTCAGCAAGGTCGATTTGCCGACATTAGGCGCTCCGACAATCGCCACGGGGATGCCGTTCTTAATGGCGTTGCCCGCAGCAAAAGAGCCGGACAGGCGAAGCACTTCGGCATCGATGGAATGAGCCAGATCGAGCAGTTCGCTGCGGTCGGCAAAAAGGACGTCCTCTTCGCTGAAATCGAGTTCCAGTTCGAGCAGGGAAGTAAGTTTCAGGAGTTTGTCGCGCAACTTGTCGAGCTGTCGGGAAATGCTGCCTTTCATCTGCGACATAGCGATGCGATGCTGCGCCGCGTTCTGCGAAGCAATGAGGTCGGCCACCGCTTCGGCTTGCGAAAGATCGAGGCGACCATGAGCAAAAGCCCGACGAGTGAATTCGCCGGGTTCTGCCAAACGGAGCCCATCGTCGCCCATGAGCGTTTCGAGAATCTGCTGCTGGATATATACCGACCCGTGGCAGGAAATTTCGATGACGTCTTCGCCCGTAAAGCTGTGAGGCCCCCGATAGAGAGAGCACACCACTTCGTCGAGCACTTCGCCGGAAGCGTTCAGAAACTGTCCGAAAGTCAGCGTATGCGAGGGACGATCGGAAAGAATATGCTTGGGGTTAAAAGGTTTGAAATGCTTCGAAACGAGAGCGATGGCATCCGGCCCGCTCACACGGACAACCGCAATACCACCTAATCCGTGAGGGGTTGAAATGGCAGCAATATTCATTATGGTGTTCAATCTAATTCCTTGAATGAAACGTATTCCCCGTCTTCCTTATCGTAAATCTTAGGTTTCTCTTCGGTTTCGACAAAATAATCCATATTCTCTATCTTCGATTCCAAAGGTTTCGGCAAGAAGAGTTTACGGAAGAAGTCCTTGACCGTGAGGTAAAGGCCGATTACGATATCGCCCAGCGTGTTGACCACGCCGCGAACCAGCGACAACGCAACTACCACCAATACAATGAGCAGAACTGGCAGACAACCTAAATAGAACATGTTCGTTTACTGTTTCTTGGCCGACAGGGCGCTGAGAATAATGTAAAGCAGAATGATGAAGGCAGGACAGGCTTTGAAAAGTTCGATATCGATGAGGGCCGTAACCACGAAAATGACAACACAGGCAACCAGAAACGAATAGCGGACAATATTTTCCTTCCAGCCCATGTGACCGGATTTGATCTTGAGCGAGAACATCGGCAGTTCGCTAATCAGCAGATAGGAAAGCAACAGCATCGCAACCAGATAAACCCAACCGTTGAGCGCATCGTGAACGGATGCAAAGGCATTCAGGTGAACCAAACCGATCCACAGCAGGGCATTGGCAGGCGTGGGCAGTCCGATGAACGAAAGCGTCTGACGCTCGTCGCAGTTGAACTTTGCCAAACGGAGGGCAGAGAAAGCCGCCATAATAAACGCCAAAAGCGGCAGCCAGTTAGCCGCCATCGCGTACGACATCAGAATCTGATAGCAGAGCACAGAAGGTGCCACACCGAAAGTCACCATATCGGCCAGCGAATCCAGCTCCTTGCCGATAGGACCCGAAATGTGCAGCGCGCGAGCCGACATACCATCGAAGAAATCGAAAACGGCACCCAAAATGATATAAAGGCTGGCTGTGCCGACTTGTCCGTTCAAACCGAAGAAAACCGCCAGGCAACCGCAAAGCAGGTTGCAGCAAGTGATGATGTTGGGAAGATTGATAAGTTTCACTACTGCAGATTTTTAGAGTCAGACTTAAATCTTGGCAATGGTAGAGATATTGCCCTTAACCTTATCACCGATCTTAACTGTGATTTCTGTGCCGACAGGCAGAAAAACGTCAATGCGCGATCCGAATTTGATGAAGCCAAGTTCGCCGTTGATTTCCGATCGTTCTCCGGCTTCGAGATAGGTGACAATGCGACGAGCCACTGCGCCCGCCACCTGACGCATCATGATAACAGGTCCGGCATCGCTCTTGATGACAATGGTAGAGCGCTCGTTCTCGTTGCTCGACTTCGGAAGGTAGGCTTTCTTGAAACGTCCGTCCTCGTGCGTCACCTTCAGGATGTCGCCGTTCAGGGGGCACCATTGGGCATGCACGTTGGTCACACTCATGAAGATGGAAATCTGGATACGGCGATCCTTGAAGTAATCGGGTTCGGTCACCTCCTCGATAGTAACGATTGTACCGTCGCTGGGCGCAATCACATCGTGCAGCATGTCGCCCCTGAAAGTGCGGGGAGGATAGCGGAAAAAGTTGATTACGACGCCATAGACAACCAGCAAAGGAACCATGACGGCCGCAACCACTCCAAAAGGTGCATCAATAATATATAATATGACGGCTGCGATAACCACTACGGCACCGAAACTGATGAGCGTGGCCGAGCCTTCTTTGTGCATTTTCTTAGCCTTCATTTGTACAAAAGGGTCATAATTATTGCGCAAAAGTAAAAAAAAATATCTGAATGTCCAAATATTTTCAGAAAAATGTGTAACTTTGCGCCGAAATTGCACGATATTGACTAATCAAACTATTAAAAAGAGTATGAAAAAGCCTGTTCGCAGAAGGCCGTCGTTCAAGCCTGACCACATAGAAGTGTTTCATCCGACAGAGGAAACCACCCTGTTGCCTTTCCTGCTGCAAATCCTGGCTCCGAAGTCGCGAACCGAAGTGAAGTCGGTGTTGTCGCACGACCAGGTGAAAGTGAACGGAACCACCACGTCGCAGTTCAACCAGCCGTTGCAGGCAGGGGATGAAGTGCTGATCAATTTCACCCGTCCGTTCGCAAGCCTGCACAGCCGGATGGTACGTCTGATCTACGAAGATCCGGACATCGTGGTGATTGAAAAGCAATCCGGCCTGCTGACCGTTCCTGCCGGAAACAATCGCGAGAAAACGGCTCAGAAGATTGTCGATGACTACGTCTATGCCAGCGACGGACACAGCCACGCATACGTTTGCCACCGTTTGGATCAATACACGTCGGGCATCATTATTTTTGCCAAGAACAGTCAGGTGCAGCAATTGTTCCGCGACTCGTGGACAACCTACGTGGTGGAGCGCCGCTATCTGGCTGTATGTGAAGGTGTGCCGGAGGTCCGCAAAGGCGAGGTGAAGAGCTATCTGGCCGAGAACAGCGCAATGAAGGTCTATAGCACCCAAGACCCGGAAAAAGGAAAACTTTCGATAACTCGCTATGAAGTGCTGCGCGATAACGGCAAATACAGTCAGATTGACATACAGTTGCTGACCGGCCGAAAGAATCAGATTCGCGTGCACATGAGCGATCTGGGATGTCCCATTGCAGGCGACAGAAAATACGGAGCACAAACCAATCCGGGCGGACGCCTGATGCTGCACAACTATGCGCTCCAGTTCATACATCCCATAACACGCGAAAACTTGCGTTTCGAGCTGCCTGTTCCGAAAATCTTCAATTTGTGAGAAATAAAAGGATTTTTGCGGCAACGCGCTCGCGCAAATTTTCCGCAACTGCGGCGCAAAAACGCGAAAATGTATGTCACGAGTGTCATGTGTCTTTTCGATGTCCATGATAAAACAACAAAATATTCCCCAATCAAGTTCAATCTTTCTGCTTCTTTTGCATTTTCCACCGATTTATTTTGAAAATCCCGAAAAACGCATTATCTTTGCAGCGTGAAATTAAAACAAAGGTGATATTATTTTGCAGTCGTAATATGCAAGAAACAGACAACATATATGCATCGATAGCTGCAAGCGGGTTTTCAGAAGACTCGTTGCGAATGATAGACACCCTGACCAACGATATATTATATGGAAGAAAAGATTTTAATGGATTTGCTCTATCAGAGCATGCAGGACTCTGCAAGGGAGGCGCGCCTCTCATTGGGGCGTCCATCGTCGTCAGCTACGCGCGAAGAAGCCTTACACCAGGTGGCAATGCTGAAGGCAGCCAAGGAAGCGGCCCTTCCAATTGGAAGATAGACGAGCGGCAGGAGCATCTGCTTGAAGATTGGGCCAGAGCAAAAGGCCTGTGGTTTGAGCATTCGGAAAGTATCCTCCGAAAGAACTTCGGCCCGATGATTGCCCAAGGTGCAGAGGCAAAGGTGTATTACAAAGAAGGTGACCCTTCTGTAGCCAAAGAACGCACATCCATCTACTCTACTACTAATAAGGCTCTGGAAGCTATTGCACTGCACAACTTTCTCTTCCCTGAGACCGCAATGAGGGTAATCGGTTTTACCCGCGACGGTGATGGCTTGTTACGTATCGTGCTCACTCAGCCATACATTCGCTGCCAACGGTTAGCAACTAAAACCGAAATTGATGCTATGGTTGCAGAGAAAGGCTTTCGTGACAACTGGCAGGGACAGGGCGTGAATTACCTTTCCGACCGTCTGCTATTGGAGGATATGCATCCTGCTAACGTATTCATCGACGAACTGACTGGTAAGCCGACCTGCATTGATTGTATTGTGAAGTTTGTTAATCCATCGAAGATATGATAATAGCAACCTATTTCTGCACGAGACAGTTTGTGCCCTGCGGAACCAGATGGGCTTACAGACACCATGAGGTGTTGGGTAAATTCAAAAATATCGAGACGGAAAGGCATTAGAAAGTGAGATTCTGATCTGCAGTTGTTTGCTGCCGGAATGGTGGGCAAAAAAATCAGGTCAGGCAATCAGACGAATGTCGGGCAAACAATGAAACGAGCCGGAGGAAATATCCCCCGGCTCCGACTTTGTTAAATAAATAAAAACACCTAAAGATTCTCTATACTGACGTCAATTTAGAACTCGTTGTCACCACCGAAACCGCCACCAAAGCCTCCGCCTTGACGCTGTCCGCCTCCCTGACGCTGACCACCCTGAGGTCCGCCTTGACGCTGGAAGTTCTGACGCATACTCTGACGGTCAACCTGCTTCTCCAAGTACTGGATGTAGGTCTCATCGCCCAACAGAGCACGAAGTTCCTTACGATATTGGGCAGTAAAGGCAGCACGCTTCTCCTGGAAAGCCTTGCGATCGGCATCCGACATACGTTTGCCCCTTTCAGGACGTGCCTCTTTCATCATAGCCTCCTGATCGGCCTTCTTGCTTTCCTGCAGCTTATAAACTTTGTCGAGCAGTTTGGCATCCAAATCCATGTGGTTGATAACGGCTGTATCTACCACAGCATCCATGGAACGTGCTGGACGCATCTGGCGCTGTCCGTTGTTCTGACTACCTTGAGCCATAAGGGCTACACTCATCATCAGGCAAAGGCCTGTAAGAAATAAACTCTTCTTCATAGTAGTAACTTGTTAAATGTTTAATAGTATTTTGTATCTGTTTTTGTTGTTCGTTTGCCATTAAGACGTGCCAAAATCAAAAAGGTTTAACCGCAAACGAAAAAAAATCACAAGAAAATCAACTTTTTTTGTCCGAGGCTTGCCGGTTTCAAAGAAAAATAGTAACTTTGCGCTCGCAAAACGGCATATTTCCGTCTTTGCCCTGCTTGGAGAAGCAAGTATTAACCCATTAAAATCAATTGCGAAATGGCTACAAAGATCCGTCTGGCAAGACATGGTCACAAAGACTACGCATTCTATGCAATCGTAGTTGCAGATAGCAGAGCGCCACGTGATGGTAAGTATATTGAGAAGATCGGTACTTACAATCCAAACACGAATCCTGCTACTATCAACATTAACTTCGAGCGCGCCCTCTACTGGGTAGAGACCGGTGCTCAGCCAACCCTTACCACCGAGAAGATCCTTTCTTACGAAGGCGTTCTCCTGATGAAACACCTCCGTGGCGGTATCAAGAAGGGTGCCCTCACCGAGGAGCAGGCTCAGGCTAAGTTCGACGCTTGGAAAGCTGCTAAGCAGGCCAAGATTGCCGCTAAAGTGTCTGGTTTGGCTGAGGTTGCCAAGAAGGCTGCTGTTGCTGCCGCTGAGGCTGAGGTTGCTGTTAAGAACGCTAAGGCTGAAGCTGTTGCTGCCAAGAAGGCTGAACTGGCTGCCAAGGCTGCTGAGGAAGCTGCCGCCAAGGCCGCTGAAGAGGCTGCTGCAGAAGCTCCTGCCGAGGAGGCTCCAGCTGCTGAGGCTTAATTGCCTGTTGGTGATTAGCTCGAATAAAGCAAATAATGGAAGGGAGTATGCAATTGCAATCTCCCTTCTTTCTTTTTTATAGGTATGCGTTCTGTTCGCTGTTTATCATTCCTGTTAACTCTGTTCCTGTTTGTTCTTTTCTCCGCTTCTGCCCAAACTTACGAGCAGGTGCAGACGGTATTGTTCTATAATTGCGAGAATCTTTTTGATCCTGCCGACGATCCGCTGAAGCAGGACGACGAGTTCACGCCGACAGGTTCTCGGCATTGGAACTCCTATCGGCAGTATCAGAAAATGGTGAATCTGACCAAGGTGATTGTAGATGCCGGCGCAGGGAAGGCTCCCGCTCTGATCGGATTGGCAGAAGTGGAAAACGATAGCGTGATGCAGCGACTCATCCACAGTACGGCGCTCTGGCCGTGGGAGTATCGGTATGTCATGACCCATTCCGACGATGTGCGAGGTATCAATGTGGCACTATTGTATCAGCCGTACGATTTTCGTCTGCTTTCGTCGGAAAGCGTGAAGGTGAATCTGCCGGATGGCGTACGGGCAACACGCGACTTGTTGCATGTCTGCGGACGATTGGTTGGCGGCGACACTTTGGACGTGATCGTGTGTCATCTGCCCAGCCGGATGGGCGGCACCCGGCAAAGTGCCCCCAAGCGGAAGGCGGCACACCAAGCGCTCCGGCATTTGTGCGACAGCTTGGAACGATGCCGGCAACATCCGCATGTGCTGGTGATGGGAGATATGAACGATTCTCCGGACACGCGTTTGCTGCGCCGAAATATGAATTTCGGAGGAGGTTTGTTTAACCTGATGGACTCCTTGCAGAAAAATCTTCGAACAGGTAAAGCCGCTTTTGGAACCCATAAGTTTCAGGGCAAATGGTCCGTACTCGACCAATTCTGGGTGAATGGAAATCTGCTCCCCGGCACCCATCAAGAAGATGCTGTTCCATCGGAGACACCCCGGATTTGGGTCGATTCCATCGGTGTGGTGTGTTTTCCCTATATGCTGGTTGAAGACGAAACCCATTTGGGACATCGCCCCAAAAGAACGTATTCCGGCTATCGGTATGAAGGCGGATTCAGCGACCATTTGCCGATACGACTGAAGTTACACATTATTTATAAATAGGCTTTTTTGTTAAATATAATTAAAAGTGCCGATTTCTGGCCAAAAAGCTGTAACTTTGTGCACAAATAACAGACGATGAGTCCGCGCAATCCGACTAAACGTTATAATAAATGGATACCATTCAACACATAATTATCGACCATACGCTGGCACGCATCGGAGATGCTGCATTTGCCGACTATCTCTGTCATGCCTATTGCTATGGCGGGCATTGCACTTTCGAGCGCAATGGGCAAGCATTCCGTTTCGAGGCTGGCGACTGTATGATCATCCCGCGAAGGGGCGATCTGGTGAAGAATCTGAAGGAAAGCGAAGACTTCCAAGTGGATGTGATTTACGTGACGCAACAGTTTATCGAAATCTCTACGCCTCAAAGCAACTATGGCATGCGCGGACAGCTATCCCTGTTCCAGAACCCGATTATGAAGCTCACACCCAAGCAGCAGGAAGTTTGCAAGATGAACTTCGACGCTGTGAAACGGAGACTTGAACAGACGGATCATCATTTCCGTCACGATGCCCTGATGAATGCGGTGGAATGCATGATTATCGACTTCTTCGATTTCCACTCCCAACTGTATGGTGCCGACAAAATCAGCAGCCAGCAATATCAGCTGATGGAGCAGTTCATCGAGATGCTGGAACGCGGCGACTTCCGCAAGAACCGTGAAATCAGCTACTATGCCGATCAGCTTTGCGTCACGACGAAGTACCTCTCCGAAGTGTCGAAAAAAGTCAGCGGCCTGCCTGCTGCATTCTGGATAACCCGCTATGCATCGCTCGACATCAGCCGCCTGCTCCGCAACCGCAACCTGTCGTTCACCGACATCAGCGATATGTTCGGCTTCTCGTCGCTCTCGCATTTCAGCCGTTATGTGCAGACAAACTTAGGCGCCAAACCAAGTGATTTCAGGGAATAGAAATGCCACAAGCAGACGATTCTCCGAATTTGGTAAATTCCTCCGCAAATTATGTTACTGGACTTTCAGCTATTTGCCGTACCTTTGCACCGTGAAATGAAACCGCAAATAGTAATCATCAAATAGGAAAAACATTATGGCAAAGAAAGTTTTGATTGCGTACTACTCTCGTCGCGGAGAGAACTATGTGAACGGAAGTATCAAGAACCTGAAATTAGGCAATACGGAAGTGGTTGTCGGCAAAATCAGGGAGCTGCTGCCCGATGCAGACGTGTTTCAGATCGATACGACCTACGAGTACAGTAAGGACTACATGACTTGCATTGAGGAAGCCAAGCAGGAATTGCGCGAGAATGCACGTCCTGAGGTGAAGAACCTGCTGAAGAGCATCGACGAGTACGATACCGTTATTCTGGGTTATCCGAACTGGTGGGGTACGATGCCGATGGTGGTATATACTTTCCTCGAAAGCTTCGATTTTACTGGCAAGACCATCATCCCCTTCTGCACCAACGAGGGCAGCGGCATGGGTAGCAGCGTCCGCTTCATCAAGAAACTCTGTCCGGGTGCTAATGTCGATGACGGCACATCTATTCACGGAGCAGAAGCCGCTCATGCCGATCGCGAGGCAAGAGAAATAGCCGACCTTGCACAGCAATAATCCAAATACGAAATATATGACCCTTAATTAAAAAACTGTAATATGAAAACTTTGAAGTTTATTCTGACATCAGTTCTGTGCATGCTGGTGACAACCGCTTGCAGCGAAAACAGAAAGAGTGAGGCCAACACAAATAAACCTGCCGAAAAAGCACAGGCGGAATCGGTGAAGACAGAAGGCAAGGCGCTGGTCGTATTCTTCTCCCATGCCGGAGACAACTACTCGGTAGGCGACATCAAGGTGGGCAACACAAAGATCGTGGCCGACTACATCAGCGAGCTGACCGGTGCCGACCAGTTTGAGATTGTCACGCACAAATACGACGGAATGGCCTACAAGCCTTTGTGCGATTTGGCCAAAAAAGAGCAGCAGCAAGGAGAACTGCCTCCATTCGAAGGCAGCATCGAGAATATTGACCAGTATAGTACCGTATTCATCGGTGGCCCCGTGTGGTGGGGAACCTGGCCGCAGGTGATGTTCTCTTTCTTCTCGAAGTATGACTTAAACAGTAAGACCGTCATCCCCTTCACCACCCACGAGGGCTCCGGACTTGGCAGCTGCGTACGAGATTTGAAGAAGGCCTACCCCAACGCTACCGTCACAGGCGAGTTCTCGATGTATGGCCACGATGTGCGCGATGGGAAAGACCGCGTGGAGAAATGGCTGAAGAAGATCGGTTTCTAAACAACAAATAAAAAAATGATTGAAGTAGGACTAAAACACACAAGCGAGGTGACGGTCACAGAGGCCGTCACCGCAATAACGGTGGGTTCTGGCGATATGCCGGTATTGGCCACCCCGATGATGATGGCTCTGATGGAGAATGCGGCCATGCTTGCCGTCAAGGATGAATTGCCGGAAGGCTGCACGACCGTCGGTGGTCACATCGAATCGTCGCACCTGAAACCGTCGAAGATCAGCGATGTGGTGAGAGCCGAGGCCGAAGTGACGAAAGTCGATGGCAAGAAGATTGAGTTTCGGGTGTCTGCCTATTCCGGCGATACGCTGCTCGGGGAAGGCACGCACTTGCGATTCATTGTAGATCGGGAGAAATTTTTGTCGAAACTGAAGTAAAAGTATTGCATGACACTTCCCAAATTCATCATCACGATGGACGGCTATTTCCGTCTGGGTATGGTCAACCAGCATAAGCATCTGCTGAAGCTGGGTGACCAATGTATCGGCGGTGGCTATTACACGTTCGATTTTGTTTCCAACCGCCTCATTCTCGACAGGGAGTCTCTCGACTTTGGCCGTCCGAAGTGGCATCTGCTGGAAACGCTGAAGGTACCCTCCACCTACAGAGGCCTGAGAATCATTTACAAGTACGACGATGGTTTCCACGATGACTTCAACGTCAGCGAGGAATTGAACATTGAGTATTATGACTGAGAAACAGATTACGGCTGCAACGGCCAATGACGCTATAAAGAAGCTGTACGAAACGGCATTCCCGGAAGACGAGCAAATCCCGTGGACGGATCTGCTACGACTGATTGACCAGATGTCGCTCGACTTTACGGCATACTATGATGGGGAAGATTTTGTCGGCTTCACGATTGTCTATCCACGGAAGACTTTTAACTGGTACTGGTATTTTGCCGTTCGAGAGGAACTGCGCGGAAATGGCAAAGGCCAGCAGATTCTGACCCAATTGATCGAGAAATACAAAGGCAAGACGTGCGTGCTTGATATGGAGAGCCCTTACCAAGAACCCTGTCCCAACCCGGAACAGAGAAAGCGGCGACACGGGTTCTATCTGCGTAACGGGTTTCGCGACACGAATGTCTTCCGTTCATACAACGACCTCACCATGACAGTCATGATGATGGGACCTGGCACCTTCACCCTTCAGGATTGGGACGATATCACCAACGAACTGAAAAAGTTCTGGTGGCCGGAGGAACTGAAAGAGAAATGATTCTCTTCTCCCTCTCTCCTATTTCATTTTTTGCTTCAGACGATTCAGATTATAATCGAAATTATAATAGCCATCGTAATCAGGCGAGTTGCTTGGTAACGACATCGTCGAAATGCTCATTGGCCCAGTTGATGAGCGAAGTGATAGATGGCATCAGGGACTTCCCCGTATCGGACAGCGAATACTCCACACGTGGAGGCACTTCCGGATATACCTTGCGGTTAATCAGATTACTTTGTTCCAGATTCTTCAGCGTCGCCGAAAGCATCTTCTGCGAGCAATCTGTCATGTGATGGCGCAATTCGTTGAAACGCATCACACCCGTCTCACTTTCGTTGAGTGTATAAAGTACCAGCATCGACCATTTATCTCCAAAACGGCTGATTACCTGCCGTATAGGGCAAGCCAAATAACTTGCTTGAATATCTGCCATTACAATTCCGTTTTAACTGTTATACCTTTTTCGCTGCAAAGGTAACAATAAGTTACTAAGTATCCATAAGGCACCATGTTAATTAAAGTTAAATCACCTTAATATAATTCTATAAAAATCAACATTTCTAACTTTTTGGTAACTATGAGACGAAATTGTGCCTTCTTGTGGAAACCGTTTTTTCGCCGTACCTTTGCAGCGTCAAAACATAATAATAACAATTTAAACGAATAAGAATTATGGCAAAGAATGTTTTATTAATCGGTGCAACAGGTTTCGTAGGTTCAGCTATTCTGAACGAGTTGGTAAATCGCGGTCACAAGGTAACGGCTATCGTTCGTGACGCAAAGAGTCTGGCTGACGAGCAGGGCGTAGAGGCAGTGGTGGCAGACGCTACAAATCCCGCAGAACTGGCTCGTCTGGCCAAAGGCAAGGATGCCGTTATCTCGGCTTACAACCCCGGTTGGAAGAATCCTCGCCAATATGAAGAGACTCTGGAAAACTATCCAAAAATCGTAGAGGGTGCCAAGCAGGCTGGTGTGCGCCGACTGCTCATCGTAGGTGGTGCAGGCACGCTGTTTGTTGCTCCGGGTGTACGTCTCATTGATACAGGCACGCTGCCCGAGGCATGGCTGCCTGGTGTGAAGAGCTTGGGTGAGTTCTACCTGAACACGTTGATGAAGGAGCAGGACATCGACTGGATCTTCTTCTCACCTGCCGGTAATCTTGGCAATATGACCACTGGTGTTCGCACGGGAAAGTACCGTCTTGGCAAGGATGACATGCTCTTTGACGAGAAGGGCGAGAGCTTCATCAGCGTCGAAGACTACGCCGTTGCGATGGTTGACGAGTTGGAGCAGGAGAATCATCACAAGGAGCGTTTCACCGCTGCTTATTAAGGCTATGGACAGACTTGAAAACCTGAATAATATTATCCAGTATCTGATGGCTGATAATCACATCAGCTGTCAGATACCTTTATCTTTGGAAGAACGCCAGCGGCTGATGCGTGCTCTGATGAATGTGCGCCAGCCGCTGCCTGCCAATGCGGAACTGCTGAAAGCCCAGGATTGGGAGTTGCAGCAACAGGCAGCCGACAAAGGGACGGTGACTATCGAGGGCGAAGGCCTGAAGCTCTGGCAGGGAGACATCACCCGCCTAAAGGTGGATGCCATCGTGAATGCCGCCAACGCCCAGATGCTGGGGTGCTGGTCTCCGCTTCATGCGTGCATCGACAACTGTATCCACTCGGCAGCGGGCATCCAACTGCGCCAGGAGTGCTACCAGCTGATGCAAGCCCAAGGGCACGATGAGGAAACCGGAAAAGCGAAGATAACCCAAGGCTACAATCTGCCTGCCCGATATGTTATCCACACCGTCGGACCGATCATTCCGGACGGGATTCCCACTCCGGAACAGGAAGAGCAACTGGCCTCCTGCTATCGCTCCTGCCTCGACATCGCAGAACAGCATCAACTAAGGAGCATCGCTTTCTGCTGCATTTCGACGGGCGTGTTTCATTTTCCCAACCAAAGGGCGGCAGAAATCGCCATCAGAACGGTCAGGGAGCATACCTGCCAATCGCTCAAAACAATTGTATTCAACGTTTTCTTAGACAAGGACTATGACATCTACCGCCGATTACTACAACAGGCTTGAACTGACCCTGCAATGGCTCGATGAGGCCGACTATGTCATTATCGGCGCCGGCGCTGGACTTTCTGCAGCCGCCGGATTGGAGTATTCCGGTCCTGCTTTTGAGCGCGAATTTGCCGAATGGATACGGCGCTACGGCATCACCGACCTCTACTCGTCTTCGTTCTATCCGTTCAAGACCGAAGAAGAACGTTGGGCCTACTGGGCGCGCCATATCTGGTTTGCCCGCTTTATGCCCGAGGGCAAGCCGCTCTATCGGCAATTGCTCGAATGGGTAAAGGGAAAACCGTATTTCGTGCTGACCACCAACGTGGATGCCCAATTTGAGAAGTCCGGCTTTGACAAAGACCGCATCTTTGCCACACAGGGGGATTATGCCTACCTACAGGCACGTAGCGGAAAGCCGGAAACGCTGGTTTACAACGAAAATTGGGTAAAAGAAGCCATGGATGCCACCAAAGACTGCCGCATCCCCTCCACACTTGTTCCCCGTCATCCGGAAACAGGTGAACTGATGAGTCCGAACCTGCGTTGCGACAATACCTTCGTTGAGGATAAGCGTTGGCACCAGCAGGCCGAACGGTGTCAGGCTTTCGTCGAAGAAGCCCGAGGTCATCGGCTCCTGCTGCTTGAGTTTGGTGTCGGTTTCAACACCCCAAGCATCATTCGTTTCCCCTTCGAACGCCTGGCTGCCCAATGGCCTCACACCTCCCTCATCCGCTTTAACCGCGATTATCCGCAACTGATGACCGAAGGTGTGACCAACTACATCGCCTTCACCGAAGACCTGAACGAGGTTCTCAACGGGTCATTCCGTAAACTCCGTAATAGCACAAACTTCGTCACCAACGGATAGCGAGACGATAAGACCGCCACTAATATTATATAAAGTGGGGACAAGCACATCGCCCAACCTGGCCGGCACACGATATTCGACCCTCAGCCCCTTCACCTTAAAATCATCCGGCAGGAGTTCCATCGCCACACGGACATAATTGGCATTATTCATGTGCTTGTTATAGTCGATGTCGGCACGGAGCACCTTGACTGGTTCAAGCATCCTGCCCTCCTCTTTGGGCAGAATAATCCTGCGATCCCTATAATCCAGATCCAGTTGAGGCTCCAAGTTCATCGAAGCAATCGTTGCCGCATCAATCCGTTTCAGCTTGCCCGTCGATTTATCCACAAAGGCACCCATACTCCAAGTTTTGTAGCAAGGCTTTCCTTCAGCGTCGTAAATGAAAGTGTTGCGGAATCCGAACATGGGCTTCATATCATAAATGGTGGTCGTGACGGTCAATTCTTCTTTGTAACTTGGCACCCTTACAATCTCCACTTGCCGCGTTGCCAGCAATTGAGCCATGTTCTGCTCCTCGAAATACCGCTTGACACCAGGTTCCGAATCAATCCACCATTCAGAACAGTCCTGCATCATCTGCAGAGCGGAATAAAGTTTCAGTTTTCCCTCGCTATCGCATGTGCTTGTCGTTATCTTGTAATTTATGCTATACATATTATTTATTTTGAATAATCTGATAATCAAAAACTCCGATCATTTACAAACATCATCGAACACAAATAATGGAGATATTGCCGGCTACCCCCGACGGAACAAGTTCGTCGTTTGGCTTGGCTATCAGATAGGTCTGCCAATAAATACGTTGTTCTTCCTGAAGGTTTGCATCTCCTACAAGACGATTCCACAGAGTGTTGGATATACGGAGTTCCAACAAATTGATGCCTTTCCGCACAAAACGAGTGATATCTAACGAATAGGGAGAACACCAGACGACTCCGGCAGACTTACCGTTGACGACGACCTCTGCAACCGTATTAAGCAAAGGCAGAGAAAGATAATAACTTGCCTGCCTCTTAACAGCATCCATCCGGAAAGTGTTCCTACAGATTGCCGTTCCTGCATAATATCTGATTCGAATATCTTCGTTTTTTGACCAATCGCTAAGCGTGTCTAAAACCACAGGCTGATCCGGTCCTCCCAGTGCAGGGTCAAATTGCACCGACCAATTTCCGCCAATAGTCTGTTCCGACACCTGCTGTCTATCCCTCTCTGTCACATTCTGTTCAGATTCGGAACGAGAGAATACCACGAAAACAGACTCTCTGGGAGCCAGCGAAAGACGAACTGACGCACCCCCTTTATCGCGATTTATCCGGATAGGCTTTCTCTCTCCTGTTGCCGGCTTCCATAGTTCTACGGAAACTGCATCAACACGGAAACGGAAGCTGTCGGAAACAGACTGGTCGCTATGATTATTTAGGAAATATATATCTTCCTGAGCGGTGCGCCGATGACAGAAATTGAGGTTGGGAACTTTAGGAGCTTCCACATCCGGCTGAAGACCGGCATCGTGCATAGCCTCTGCCAATGTGCGCGGATCAGTGTCCGGATGATAGATAACGGCTCCTTGTCGCTCAAACGAAGCAATCAGTTTTCGCACCTCTTCCGTCAAGTCCTCGCCAGACGGCAGGATCATCATCCGATAGCTCACGCCATCGGGCAGAACAATGAGACCATCTTTCACAGACATACGGTTCAAGAGGGCATCGGTCGTGAATGAATCAAAATCATAACCTGACGGAATGTGCGGAATCTTATGCGATAGGGTTCGCATCGGAATATTATCTCCCAGGTAGAGGCAGATGTCGCAGACGGGCTTCCCTTGCCGAAGCAACCACGAGCAACGAGCCTGATAATCCCAGAAGGGTTTGCTCATTGTCCAGAAAGGATTCATCCGTCCCAACACATACTGCCGACCGTTAGCTGTATTTATTTTAATCTGTCCGTCATCTTTGCCCACCCAAGGCTGATAGGCCACAGCGCAAACCACCAGTTCGTTAATGCCGGAACAATAGGCATTGTCTGCCAAATTCTTAATCTGCGCCAAAGTATGTTTATAAGTCACATCCGTGAAAGCCTCTCCCGAAGCAATCTGTTTACCATAAAGATGAGCTGCGGAAGAGCAATCCTTAATGTCATAGTTTCCTTCCGTCTGATAGCCCCAGAATTCACCCTGAGGTTTGTCGATCAGACGCTTCACGCTGATAGCATCGCCTGCCATACAGAGAGCGCCGCCAATGGCCTGAGCGGTAAGTGCCAGTCCCTCGTTGCGACACAACCGGTTGAATTCACCATAATAATTTTCTGCAATCAGGTCGTTAATCGTATGTCGCAAATCATAAAGGAACTTATCGGAGGCTTCCACCGATTCCACAACAAAACCTGCCATTACAGGCAGAAAAGGCATCATATCATACCCCCTGAGACGTTCAAACTCCTGTTCGAATCCAATCGTCCAGTTCTGCGGGCCTGCTTCATGGCTATCCATACAGATGCCTGTCAGCAAGCCATTATGGATACGGATGCTGTCGATAATCGGCTTCACATAACTTTCCCATTGCAAACGGGCCCCTTTTACACTGAGTTTGTCGCACTCCAGACCAAGAGCCTCAGCACGACCATGTTTGGAACGTCCGCCGTTCGACATAGAGAAGAACCTGAGCACAAGCCATTTCCCTTCCGGGGCATTCTTCCAGTGAACGAAGCCTTGCCCGTCGGTCCGATCGGTCAAATTTATGGCATGACTAAAGTCGGCAATCTCGTCTGCCCCATATCCAGGCGTATTGTTCCCATCGATGAATTCCGAAATCAGGCTGGCTTTTTCCTGCCATGCATCCACACAGGCACGGGCAGAAAGCCTAATATCACTAATCTTGACTGTAGAATCACAACTGACAATACGAAAATAGCGGGCCGAAACCGTCGGAAAAGCCACCGTTTGCGATTTGACTCCTCCAAAATTGCGGTAACGGGGACGCAGATCACAGACCTTTCGGTATGTCTGACCGTCATCTGAGGCCTGCAATTCTCCGATGGGCGGCAATTCCCTGAACCCGCATCCAAAGAAACGCGTTGAATCTACAGTTGGAAGGTCTGGATTGAGCGAGAAGTGCGTTGGTGGCACCTGCATGGATGAAGTACGGGCTTTTCCCTGTGCTGATGCTGAATAGGTGATACTACGAGCCACAAATGGGGTTCCAAAACTGATTGAAGGTTCATCCATAGAAACCTCTGCCAGAAGATTCTCCTGATAGGGCACAGCCACTATAGCTACGTCCTGATACCAGCCACCGGGAGTTTTCTCCATAGGCAACTGGAAATGTATATCCTTCCCCCCTTCAATCACCCTCTCTGTACAGGCCAGTCGCTGCATACTTTTATCTGGAGTTATCCATGAACCTCCGGCCACATAGCCATTCGAGGCATTACACTCGAAATTCAACCCCAGACGTCTGGCCTCCTGAGATGAGAAAATCAGTTCGTCCCACCAATCGTGAGAGAAGACTTTGAAAGCTCCCTCTCCTTTGCCGTGCACCTGATCGTAAAAAACAACACCTCCGACTCCCTGCTGCCGGAACGCCTCTAAATCGGCGGTAATGCCTTCGTGTGTCCCAATGGTCTCACCATGAAACCACCATACCTTTGTCCGTGCCGAATCTTGCAGATGTTCAAAACCATAGGACAACGGAACTTGTGCCGATGCCGTCAGAAACGTCATCAGCAACAGTATGCATAAAGAATTTCCGGTTTTGTTCATCTTTGCTGCAACAAACAGAATCGTATCATCCCATCACCACATCGAGCACCATCATCAAAACAAATCCGATGGCAAATCCGATGGTGCTAAGATTGGAGTGTTCGCCTTCCGAGGCCTCTGGAATGAGTTCTTCCACCACGACATAGAACATGGCTCCTGCAGCAAAGGCTAACATGTAAGGCAACACGGGAATCATCAGCGAAGCCAAGAGCACGACAGCCAAACCGCCGACAGGCTCCACCACTCCACTCAGGCTGCCAATAACGAATGAACGCCATTTGCTGTTTCCGGCGGCCCGCATCGGCATCGAGATAATCGCACCCTCCGGAACGTTCTGTATGGCAATACCAATGCTGACTGCAAGTGCGCCGGCTACAGAAAGCCCCGCAGCCCCGTTCTCGGCTCCGGCAAAAACCACTCCGACAGCCATACCTTCGGGAAGGTTGTGAATCGTCACCGCCAAAGCTAACATTGCCGTTCGGGACAGATGTGAACGAGGTCCCTCCGGCTTATCGGTACCGATGTGCAGGTGTGGCGTCAGTTCGTCAATCAGCAACAGGAATCCAATGCCTAACAGGAACCCTACCGCAGCCGGAAAAACCGACCAGGCGCCACTCTCTGCTTCCATCTCCATGGCCGGAATCAGCAGCGACCAAACGGAGGCCGCCACCATCACACCCGAAGCAAAACCCAGCAGCGACTTCTGCAAGCGGGGCGACATCCCGTCCTTCATCAGAAAGACGAATGCCGCCCCAAGCATGGTTCCCAGTAATGGGATAAGGAGTCCGATGACTAATGCCATTTATGCTTTATTGAATTTTTCCTTGGGCTGCTTGCAGCGTGGGCACTTCCAATCGTCGGGAAGGTCTTCAAAAGCCACGCCATCGTGTTCTGCCGGGTCATATACATAGCCGCAGATGCTGCATACGTACTTGCCCGAAGCCTCGTTCTTGGAGAAATCGACTTCTGCAAGAACGGTCGGCACCGGATGATCCAAATCCATCACACGCTTGGCCTCCAGGTTCTCGTAGCCCTGCGGAGTGTGGGTACCCATATAGACGGTAGGGTTCTGGCGGACAAATTCTCGCACACGGTCTAATGTCTCGCGGGCTGCGGGCAGGTCGTCATAGACTACCGAAAGCTTGTTCTCATACAGCGCCTCATCCACATAGGTGATGTCGGCCTCGAACATATAATAGAGGCCGTCGCTCTCTGCAATCACAAGGCTGTTGCCGTTGGTATGACCTTTGGCTTTGACGAACCACACGCCGTCGCAGATTTTCTGCGTTTCGGGGAAGTTGTGATAAGGTCCATCCGTATAGGTTACGGGTACCAGATTGGGCAGATCTTTCAGTTCTTGGGCCTGCATCTCATCGGCTCCCACATAGATTTTAGCGTTGGGGAACGAACGGAGTTCGCCGGAGTGGTCACCGTGACGATGGGTCAAGAGAATCTTTGTCACCTGCTCTGACTTATAACCCAGTTCGGCCAATGCATCCATGTAATCTTGGATGTTCTTGCCAGTATAAGCCATAGCCTTTTCGTCGATAACCTCTTCGGGGAAACCTGCAGGGAGGCCCGTATCGACCAGGATGACCTCCTTGCCTGTGTCAATCAGATAGTTCTGCAGACTGCCACGATAGCGGATGTTATGGTCGAACTTATCTGGGCCTTCTTCTCCGCCAAAAGCAAAGGGCTGGGTATAGAATCCGTTCTCCCTGAATTTTACGGCTTTGATAATCATGGCTGCTCTGTATTAGAATGTAACAGTCTCTACCAGCTCCATCATCTTGAAGAAGTCGGCCTTGGCATCCTTCAGATAGTACATTACGCCGTTCTCGCCGAACTCTCCGAGTGCCGGTTTCAGGATCGGCATTCTATCCACCAGAGCCTTGCCCACCTCCGGACGGTTGTCCTCCACGAGCTTGCACTCGATGCGGAGCGTCTGACCCTTGAAGGCGCAGATTTCGGCCTTCTGGTTCTGAGCAATCTGGCGAGTGGCATTGGTTTTGCCGAAGGCCATGATATAGATTTTGTCCTCAAAATAGAGCATAGCGCCATAAGGACGCACACGTGGCTGATCACCTTCTACGGTTGCCAGATAAAACGTTCCTGCACTCTTCAGGAAATCGAAAACTTTCTTTGATGCTTCCATTGTTTTTATTGTTTATAGGGTTATTATTCCTACGGGCACGAATTTCTCCTTTTTGCGCTTGCAGCGGGGGCAGCGCCAGGTGTCGGGCAGGTCTTCAAATTGGGTGCCGGGAGGTATTCCCTGCTTGGGGTCACCCACTTCGGGGTCGTAGATGTATCTACAGGGGCATTTCATTTTTGCCATAGTCGCAAATGTCTTTAGTTAGAAAAAAAGGAAGGTTAGGCTAAGCATCTGTTTTTTGCAGAATCACTCCGGCCTGACCTTCCCTAAGTTTTGAGTGCCCCCGACTGAACGGGGAATCGGTATAAGCCAAAGAGTCCGACTTACTGAGCCGGAGCCCACTTGCAGCGGACAGGCGAAACAATCGCACCTTCCTTCTTCAACTCGGCAAAAGCCTTATCGACTTCCTTGCGGTCGGCACCCAGCGCCTTCGTGACATCGCCTGCCGAAACGGGCTTGCCAGCCTCGCGCATGGCCTGTAATACTTTTTCTTTCATAGTAATCAGTTTTTCAAAGTTAGAACTTGAACTTCTTACATCATTGCGGTAAGGAAATTCTCGTAGCCCAACTTGTCGATATAGTTCAGGTACTGAGCCATCCAAGCTATGTGCTCCTTCTCGCCGTCAATCCACTTGTAAAGCAATTTCTGCGTGGGATAGTCATCAGCGAAGGCTGCGGCCATCTCGCTCATCATCTTGATAGCCCCTTGTGCTTCGGGTGAGTAGTCAGACTCTAACTGCTGCTTCGGGTCATCGTAGAAGGGGAACTCCTGCGTCTTCATAGCCCCCTGCAGGTCGGCTGGCTTGCAGCCAAGCTCTACCAGACGGTTCAGCACTTCCTCTGCCTCTTCCCACTCTTCTTCTGCCTCTTCCTTCCACTTGTCGGCCAGCTTGTTCCAGCCCTGCAGACGGCAGTAGGCCGAGAAGGCAAAATGTTGCTTACTGTTTCCAAACCAAGCAGCGCCAAGTGCGGCAAACTGCTTCAATGCTTCTTCTTTAGTCATAATTTGGGTTTATTTTTTTATTGGTTGATAAAAGATAATGTAATGTCGGTGCAAAGATATGGCATTTTTCTGAGAAAACATTTAGCCGAACAGAACAGAAATTCTACCGAAACGAACATTTTTCAATTTTTCTTCGTATATTTGCCCAGAAATTGACTAATTATATAGATAATGTACAGACTTCATGACTTTCTGAAAGAGCAACTCGACATGAATCCGGAACAGATTGTTTCCGATGAAATCTTCTGTACTCACGGCGATGCTGAAAAGAGTTTCCTCACCAACAAACTACAGGAATCTCTGGCCTGCTATACGTTTACACTTGTGACACGCGGCTGGCTGACGGCTATGAGCAACGGACACGAGATGACACTCCTCCCCGGCGACCTCTACACCTACGCGCCCGGCTTCTCAATCACCATCCTCAGGGCTTCGGACGACTACCACAGCATCTGTCTGCTGGCCGACGAACAGATAACCTTCGACATCACCGTTGTACGCAACGTGATTCGTGCAGCCTATTTCCCTGTGGTGCAGCTCAGCGAACCCAAACTGCACCTGTCGGCCGAAGCTGCCCAAGTGCTCGAAAAACGCATGGATCTGATTATTGAATACCTAAGGAGCGATCACCTGTTTTTGCACGAAAGCCTGCGAACGCTCTACACTTTGTTCTTGCTCGATGTAATGAACATCATGGAGCGGACGCTCAAGCATTATAGCATTTCCGAGCGGACGGAGAACCTCTTCATCAGCTTCATGCGCCTGTTGCAGGAACATTTCATCGCCCATCGCGACATCGCCTTCTACGCCGATCAGCTCTGCATCACCACCACTCACCTCTCGCGCATCGTCCGACAGGTGACAGGCCGTACCGTCATCGACTATATTAACCAGATGCTGCTGATGGAAGCCTCCTGGCTCCTGCAGACCACCGACCTGAGCATCGCCACCATTTCCGAACGCCTGAACTTCTCCGACCAAAGCAGTTTCGGCCGCTTTTTTACGCGCATGAAGGGCATCAGCCCGAAGGCATACAGGACGGGAAGGTAAAATCTCCCACGCCCTGTGCGGAGAATGAAAAACAGACCGTTTTAACACAAATAATGCTTATTACAAGAAAAAACAGAGGCAAAAATACGCATTTTGTCCTCTGTTTCTTGCTTTGTGTAACATTTTTTCGTATTTTCGCACCGTGAAAACGCATTCATGTCAGAAAGCTTTTTATTTGTGAAAGGAATTTTATTTGTCTTTATCTGTCTGTCTTTCTTTTCCGCTGTTTGGGCTCAAAGCGACCAAATCGGATATGTCTTAGAATATCAGGAAGGGAACCGGAAGACACCGCTTGCCAACGTTGAAATCGTGGCAAACAACGCAGGATCGACCATCACCGACAAGCGAGGCCGATTCACGCTTCATTTCCGTACACTGGGTCCCGGCGACAGAATCCATCTCCGTCACGTCGTCAAACCCGGTTATGAGGTCTTCAATATGGCCGCTCTTGAGAATCTGCACGTCAGCAACCAAGACGACCCCATCGAAATCATTCTCATCAAAACAGAAACCTTGGCAGCCATGCGACGCACGATGGTCACGAACGCCACCCGTCAGGCGGACTTGCAGTTGGAACAGGTGCAGCAAGAACTGGATCGGAAGTTCCGGCAAAACGAGTTCGACCGACAGGAATACGAAGAGAGACTGAAAGAAATACAGAAAGCCTACGAAGAGAAACTGGAGAACATCGACAACTACATCGACCGCTTCGTGCATATCGACCTCACGGAACTGAACGAACAGGAAAGAAAGATCCTGAATCTGGTGCATGAAGGCCGGTTTGAGGAAGCTATCAGCATCTACAACGAAACCGATCGCATCAACGAACTGGCGCTGTTGGGCCACAATCGGCGCAAGCTGGAATCCGATGCACAGACACTTCGTCAGACGCTCACCGAGATACAAGCTGAAAAAGCAGAACTTTTCAATTCGCTGAACCGACAGGTGGACCTGCTCCGGATGCAGGGCGGCACCCGGAACCTGCAACGCATCCAACAGCTGCTGCACGACATCGCTTTTGCCGACACCACCGACCTCCCTCCTGTTTTCACCTACGGCAGGGAGTTGCGCAGGAATGCCAAGTTCCACGAAGCCTTAGAACTTTACAGGAATCTGAGCCAATGGGCATTGCTGAAAAACGATACCATCCAGTTCTACAGGTCCAACATGTTCGAAGGGGTTTGCCAATACAAGTTAGGCAACGACAAGGAAGCCGACGAGATCCTGCGCAATGCAATGTGGAAGTATGTAGCCCTTTTGCAGCACACGTCCGACTCCATCGCTTTCATTCCGGACCTCGCCTACGGCAGCAATATCTTCGGACAGCTGCTCTGCAAGAAGGGACATTATGACCACGGACGCGACTTTTTTCAGTACGGGTTGGCACTTCTGCACAAATATCAGAAGCAAGGCGGGCAGTTTGTCAGCAGCGAGATTGAAAGCCAATATGCCAATATGCTGGTTTGTGCTTCCAACAGTCTTGAACAAAGCCGTTTCCTCGAAGAAAGCATCTTCTCCTGCCGCGAAGCCATCCGCATCCTCGACAGGCTCTACAAAGCCCAGCCCTACCTCTATCGCGAAGCGCTGGCTTTTGCCTGGACCAGTTTAGGCAAGCACTTTCTGCTGCAGCAAGGTTCCGAACCGAAAAGCGAAAATGCTTTCCGAAAAGCCTTGCAATACTACGAGGAAGGTGAGGCTCATAATCCGGACTTCTACCGGCGCCTGGCTGCCGAATGCCGGCAGTGCCTGGGTGATCTGTATTTTGCCCGAAACGACTTTGAGCAAGCCATTGGCTGCTACCGCTGGAGTCTGGACGTCTGGACGCACGAACACACCCGGAACAGCGATCTCATCTTCGACGGGAAGCTAAGTCATGTGTGCCGTGCCTTAAGCAAGTGCTACCTCGAACTGGAAGACTATGCCAGCGCCCTCTCCTATTGCAAACGCGCCCTGTCGTTCCAGCCCGACGAAGAAGAAAACTACACGTTGTTGCGCAAACTTCAGGAAATAACCGACAGGGACGAAGGATTCACCAGCGAGCAGTGAGTTTCCACCTATTATGAAGAATTTCCGCCTCCGCCGGTGTTGCCTGAACAGCCCGTGTTCTCGTTCTCCTCCACGATGCCGTCGTCGGTCGAAGATTTTTTAGCGATTATACTCGCCAACTTCTTCAAGCCGCACATCGGGCAGAAGTTCTCAGCCAATGTCTGTCAAAGCATTTAGAATTACGTGGATCCGTAGTTTAGGATTCTGTAGGAACTAACGAAAAAATGCCGACCCTGACGGATCGGCATAACTAACAATACTTTTGCTTAGAATATTAATACTCGAACTTCGCATTACGCATATCGCCGGTTTCCTCGTAGGCAATGTGCATCTTGAAGGCGTTCTTCAGCGAGTGAGGCGTATGCAAGCCCTTGCCTTCGCTCAGCTTCAGATAATCCCAAAGCAGCTGCTTGTAGTCGGGGTGAGCGCAGTTTTCGATGATGAGGCGGGCACGCTGCGAAGGAGACTTGCCGCGCAAATCGGCAACACCCTGCTCCGTAACCAGCACGCGCACGCTGTGCTCCGAACTGTCGGTATGCGTAACCATCGGGACGATGGAAGAAATGGCTCCGCCCTTGGCCAACGAAGGCGTCGTGAAAATCGATATGAACGAGTTACGCGCAAAGTCGGCAGAACCGCCGATACCATTCATCATCTTGGTGCCCATCACGTGGGTAGAGTTCACATTGCCAAAGATGTCGGCTTCGAGTGCTGTATTCAGGGCAATGATGCCCAGACGGCGGATGCACTCCGGATGATTGGTGATCTCCTGCGGACGAAGCAAAACGCGATTGCCGAACACATCCATGTGGGCATACATCGTGTTCAATGACTCCTCGGTGAGCGACAACGACGAACCCGTCACATAATTGCAGCGACCCTTCAGGATCAGGTCGATCACGGAGTTCTGAATCACCTCGGTAAACATCGAGAAAGCAGGCACATCGGAATTTTCGCCCAAAGCACCGATCACCGCATTAGCGATGTTTCCGACACCGCTCTGCAACGGCAGGAACTCCTTGGGAATGCCTCCGCGCTTCAGCTCGCTCACCAGGAAGTTCGAGACATGTGCACCGATGGCGCGTGTATCGTCGTCGAGCGGCTTGAAGCCTGCCTGATTGTCGCGCAGGTTGGTTTCCACCACCGCAATCACCTTCTTGGGATCTACAGGCACATCGATGGTACCGATGCGGTCGCCAGGGCTCGTAATCATGTAAGGCTTACGGTAAGGCGGCATTTCGGGCAGATAGATATCGTGCATACCCTTCAGGTTCGAACCGTGCGAAGAGTTCAGCTCGATGATTACTTTCTCGGCTTTCTGCACCAACGTCGGACTGATGCCCACCGATGTGGAAAGAATGATATTTCCGTTGTCGAGAATCTCGCTCGCCTCGACGATAGCCACGTTGAGTTTACCCAGGAACCCGTAGGCGACATCCTGTCCGATCATCGACAAATGACAGTCGAAATACTGGACCTCGCCGCTATTGATGGCCTTGCGCATGTTGGCATTGCTCTGGAAAGGAGTACGGAACTTGACAGCGTGCGCCAAAGCCAGATCCGTATCTACCGCCGGACCGGTAGCACCACCGGTAACCAGACCGATCTGATATTCCCGACCTGCTTCATGTTCTTCTGTTGCAAACTTTGCGATAGCCGAAGGAACCGCTTTCGGCACACCTACCGAAGAGAATCCTCCGATACCCACCACATCACCATTCTTAATCAGCCGTGCAGCCTCCTCGGCTGTCATTACCGGATAAGTCATACCTTAATATTTTTAGTTATACGCTCAAATTTTTTTTTTTTTTAAATCGGGCGCAAAAGTAATGAATTTTTTCAGAATATGCAATATTTCTTGCAAAAGTTTGACGATTTCTATCCATTTTGGTGCATTTTTTTCGGATTTTGATTCTCACATAAATAAAAATGAGTACCTTTGCACCGCATTAGAAAAAACTACCAATACAAATTTCGGAATGAAAAACCTGAAACATCTGACCTTCACCATAGCAGCCGCTCTTTTGCTCCTGAGCAATACTGTCATGTCTGTCAAAGCTCAAGGATTGGTTGTCAACGAGATCATGGTTGCCAATGCCGACCAGTTCATCGACCCATCGTACAATTACGGTTCCTGGATTGAGCTCTACAATCCCACCAAAACCACCGTCCCCATTACGGGCTGGTATGTGAGCAACGATCCCGACAACCTCACCAAAGCCAAGATTCACCAGAGCACCTACGTTAGCGGTGGCGGTTACGTCACCCTTTGGTTCGGCACCTACAGTCCGCAATATGCTCCGGCCATGATAGACCTCGAACTGGATGCTGACGGCGGAAACCTCTATGTGAGCGACGCCTCGGGCAACCTGCAGCTGACCGTCAGCTATCCTTCTGCCATCTGCCGATGCTCGTGGGCACGCACCGCCGATGCCGGCGACGATTGGTCGTATGCGTTCATCCCCACCCCGGGTGCCACCAATACTACCAGCACCTTCTCGATGGAGCAGCTGGAAGCTCCGGAAGTGGATAAGCCGTCGCAGGTCTATGCAAGCAATCTGTCGTTCAAGGTTACCGTTCCCGAAGGCTGCACGCTGAAATATGTGCTAAACGGAACATCCCCGAACGGCAAGAACGGCATCACCAGTACGGGTACCTTCAACATCAGCAAATCGACACGCGTCTATAAGTTCCGACTCTTTAAGGACGGCTATCTGCCCAGTCCTGTCGTAAGCCGCACCTTTATCTATGCCGACGGCAAAGAGTTTACGCTTCCGATCATCTCCATCGCCTCTGCCAGCGATAATTTCTACGGTGACCAGTTGGGCATCTTTACGCAGGGCAACAACGGCCGTCCGGGACGAGGACAGTCGGGCAACTGCAACTGGAACATGGATTGGGAACGTCCTGCCAGCTTCGACTACATCCCTGCCGACGGCTCCGAAGGATTCAGCCAGGAGGTGGACATTGAACGCGTGGGTGGATGGAGCCGTGCCTGGCTGCCCTACAGCTTCAAAATTAAAGCCAACAAGGAATACGACGGCAACAACTACCTCAACTATCCGTTCTTTGCCGACAAACCTTATCTGCGCAACAAATCGCTGCAGATCCGAAACGGAGGCAACGACAACTATTGCCGCTTCAAAGATCCTGCCTTACAGGAGATTGTTCGCCGTTCGGGCATCTACATTGACGGACAGGCCTATCAGCCGGTGCTCCATTACGTGAATGCGGAGTTCAAGGGACTGATCAACATGCGCGAACCGAACAACAAAGACTTCGCCCGCGCCGAATATGGCCTCGACAGCGATGAGATCGACATGTTCGAGATGAGCCCTGACTCCGGCTACGTGCAGAAACGCGGCACGAAAGAATCGTGGGACCAGCTCATCGAGCTCAGCCGCTATGCCTCCAACAGCAGCTCCTACCAGCAGCTCTGCAACCTGATCGACATCGACGAATATATCAATTATATGGCCGTCCTGCTCTATTTGGGCAATACCGACTGGCCGCAGAACAACGTGAAGGGATTCAAGTCGCAGCTGGAAGGCGGCAAGTTCCATTTCGTGCTTTTCGATACCGACCACGCCTTCGGCACCTGGGACCCCTTCAACACCTTCGCCAACAAACAGAACTACACATTCGACCTGCTTTACGGCTACGATGACTATGGTTACAACTGGAGCGGACAGCACAAGAGCGGAGAAATCGAGTTTATTTCGCTCTTCCTGAACCTGCTCAACAACAGCACCTTCCGCAAGCAGTTCATCGACACGTTCTGCCTGGTTTCGGGTTCCGTGTTCGACCCGACCCGCTGCCGGGACATCATCAACGAACTGAGCAACCGCGTGACAGCCATGCAGGCCTACGACGGCTCCTCGCCTGCCAACACGGCAAGCACACTCATCAGCAGCCTCTCCAATCGCCAGTCGTATATGATTTACCAGCTGCAATCGTACAGGAAGTTCAATATTTCAGGACTGACGGCACAAACCGTCCAGATGGAAGCCAACATCGGAGAAGCACGCCTGCTGGTGAACGGACTGCCGGTGCCAACCAACAAGTTCAACGGCAGCCTGTTCCGTCCCGCTGTGCTCGAAGCGCAGGCTCCCGCCGGCTACACCTTCGCCGGATGGAAGAGCCGCAACGCCACGACATCGACGATTATGAGCACCGGAAGCACTTGGATGTACTACGATCAGGGTTCCCTGGACGGACAAGCCTGGTATGCTACCGACTATAAGACCGGCAGCTGGAAGAGCGGTGCTGCTCCGTTGGGTTATTTTGTCGGAGGTTCGCGCACACATAATACTATTTTAAATTATGGCGGCAACACCAACTCGAAATATCCGACCTATTACTTCCGCAACACCGTCAAACTCTCCACAGATCCCGTGGCAGGCGACTACTTCACGCTGAACTACATCTGCGACGACGGTTTCGTGGTTTACGTGAACGGCGTGGAGGCCAACCGGTATAATATGCCTGGCGGCACCGTTTCGTTCAACACCTTTGCAACCACCTATGCTCACGACAACCCCGATGCCGGATCAGTCAGCCTCGACGCATCCTTATTCAAAAAAGGCGAGAATGTGATTGCCGTCGAAGTGCACAACAACGCCGCCAACAGTACCGACATCTACTGGGAAGGCAGCATCTACTATACGTCCATAGCCGGAGGCACCGTGGTTTGCGCCACTCCGAAATACACCTTGCCGCAGGGTTCGTCGCACGACCTGATTGCCTGCTTCGAGCCTATTCCTACGGCTGAAAGAACCGGGGTGGCTTCGCATCCGGTTGTCATCAACGAGATTTCGGCAAGCAACGACACCTACGTGAACGAATACTTCAAAAAGAACGACTGGGTGGAGTTGTATAACACCACCGACGAAGACATCGACCTTGCCGGCATGTATCTGACCGACAACCTCAAAAATCCGCAGAAGTGGGAGATTGCTGCCGACAATGAAGGCGTTTCCACCATCATCAAGGCACACGGCTACAAACTCATCTGGTGCGACAAGCTGGAAGGTCTGTCCGAGCTGCACGCTCCGTTCAAACTGGGCAATGCGGACCGTTCAGAACTGATGCTCTCGGCCGCCGACGGCAGTTGGGCCGACACCTTGAACTACTGCCTGCACACCAATCAGGAAAGCGTGGGCCGCTATCCCGATGGCGGCGAGAACCTCTATGTCTTCAACAGCATCACTCCCGGAGCCTCCAACCGCATGACGTCCTACGTTCGGAACTACACCCAGCCATACATCGAGTATATCGAGGAACATCTGAACGAAGCCGCTGCCGATGTGACCCGCCACTATAACGTTTACGACCTGAACGGCCGCAAAGTCTTTGAAGGAGAAGGCGCTCTGGAAATCTTCGATTTGCCAAGTGGCGTGTATATCGTGAAACGAGGCAGCCAGTCTTCGAAGATTTTCCGTTAAATTGGTGCGGAAAAATTTGTCTGTCCGCGAAAAAATACCTACCTTTGCGCCCTAAAAATTAAAGGACCAGCAAAGATTGATATGAAAAAACTGTTTATAGAAACATACGGATGCCAGATGAACGTCGCCGACAGCGAGGTGGTGGCAAGCATTATGCAGACAGCCGGCTACGAGGAATGCGAAAGCGTTGAGGAAGCCGATGCCGTGTTTGTCAACACCTGTTCCGTGCGCGACAATGCCGAGCAGAAAATCTATTCCCGACTGCGTTATTTCCAGTCGTTGAACAACAAACGGAAATCGTCGAAGAACCCGGACGAACGCAAAGGGAAACTGCTGGTCGGCATTCTGGGATGTATGGCGGAACGCGTTCGCGAAGAGCTCGTCAGCCATGGCGCCGATCTGGTGGCAGGACCGGATTCCTACCTCGATTTGCCTAACCTGATTCTGGCAGCCGAACAAGGGCACAAAGCCGTCAACGTACAACTCTCCACCACCGAGACCTATCGGGACGTGATTCCGACCCGCTTGGGCAACAGTCGCATTTCGGGCTACATCAGCATCATGCGCGGCTGCAACAATTTCTGCACCTATTGCATCGTGCCCTATACCCGCGGACGTGAACGAAGCCGCAGCGTGGAAAGCATCCTCAACGAACTGAACGACCTGCGGCAGAAAGGCTTCAAGGAAGTGACGCTGTTGGGTCAGAACGTCAACAGCTACCGTTTCTGCGACGCAGAGAAGCAGGAAGGCATCGACTTTGCCGACCTGTTGGGCATCGTGGCGGATGCTGCTCCCGATATGCGTATCCGCTTCTCCACTTCGAACCCTGAAGATATGTCGGATAAGATCCTGCAAACGATGGCCGACCACAAGAACATCTGCCATCACCTGCATCTGCCGGTGCAGAGCGGATCGAGCCGCATCCTGAAGAAGATGAACCGAAAGTACGACCGCGCCTGGTATCTAGACCGTATCGCTGCCGTCAGGCGGATTCTTCCCGACTGCGGACTTTCGACCGATGTTTTCTGCGGTTTCTGCAGCGAAACACTCGAAGACCATGCCGAGACCCTCAGCCTGATGCGCGAAGTCGGCTACGATTCTGCCTTTATGTTCAAGTATTCGGAACGTCCTGGCACCTTTGCTGCCCGCCACTTCGAGGACGATGTGCCGGAGGAAGAGAAGATTCGCCGCCTCAACGAAATCATTGCCCTGCAGAACGAACTTTCCCTGGCTTCCAACCAGCGCGACCTCGGCAAGACCTTCGAGGTGCTGGTGGAAGGCTATTCGAAACGCAGCCGGGAAAAGATGTGCGGACGCAGTCAGCAGAACAAGATGATTGTATTCCCCAAAGGAGATTCCAAGCCCGGCGATCTGGTGCGGGTGCGGGTCACCGATGTTTCTTCCGCCACACTTTTGGGCGAAATCGTACCGAATTGACTATGACAAGCAAACTCCTTCTCTCTGCGCTTCTACTCTGTAGTTCGTTTGCTTTCGGCCGGCTTTCGGCCCAAGGCGCAGAAATCTCACCTGATTTTTCGACCAGCCACAATACCTACAGCGAGGCGAAACCTTGGTGTTTCTGGTATTGGATGCACGGAGCCGTCACTCGCGAAGGCATCACCACCGATTTGGAGGCGATGCACGATGTCGGCTTGGGCGGATGCTATCTGATGCCTATTTACGGCCCCGACCGCCAGCCGGAATTGGGAGGTACCTTGCGACAAGGCACCGACGAATGGTGGCAAATGGTGGATTTCGCCTTGCAGGAAGCTGCCCGCCTGAACCTGAAAGTCGGCATGCACATCTGCGACGGGTTTGCCCTGGCCGGCGGTCCTTGGATCTCACCCGGACAATCCATGCAGATGGTAGTATCGACCGACACCCTCCTACAGCTTACACGCAGCATCCGGTTCTCCGAAAAGCTGCTTCCTGCCGCCTATCGGGGCAAAACGGATTTTTATCAGGACATTGCCGCCTACGCCATTCCTGTTGCCCCTGGGGAAGGAAAGACCTACGAAGCCGTTAGCGAACGTTTCCGCAGCGGCCAAGCCTGCTCGTTCACCTACACCTTCGACGAACCGGAGCCAGTGACGGTAACCGGACTCGAAATATCGACCTACAACAACTCGATGCAGGCCCTCCGCATGAAAGTCTATGCGGTCGATCCGGTCACACAACAAGAAAAACTCCTCAAACAGATCGTTCCTCCGCGACACGGCTGGCAAAACTACGATTTTCCGACTACGGTGGCACTACCCACCACAACCACGCGCCAGCTACGCTTCGAATGGACACCCGAAGGCAGCGAGGAAGGCAGCGAGGATCTCGACAATGCCAAATGGGGCAAAGTGCTCAAAATCGAGCGACTGAAGATTCTGACTCAGCCCTGCATCGACGATTGGGAAGGCAAAAGCGGACGCGTCTGGCGTGTTTCGTCCCAAACACAGAATGTCACTTCGGCGGAAAGCTATGTGCGCCCCGAACAGATGTTGCACCTGACGCCGGGCACGAAGCTGCCGAAAGGCCGTTGGCGCATTGTTCGCATCGGACACTCCAGCACCGGACACGAAAATGCCACCGGCGGCGATGCCAAAGGACTGGAATGCGACAAGTTTTCGGCTTCTGCCACCCAAAGCCAGCTCGACCACTGGTTTGGCGAAGCATTTCGCCGATGCAACCCCAGAGTGGTACGTCAGGCGCTAAAGGTGATGCACATCGACAGCTGGGAATGCGGATGCCAGAACTGGAGCGACAGTATTCCTGCCCTATTGGCTGACACTACTGCCACCGAGGGACAGGTAATGAATTTTGCCGAGTATTTCCAAGCCCGGCACGGCTACTGCCTGCTGCCTTATCTGCCTGCGATGGTGGGCATTCCGGTGCAGGATGTGGAAACAACGGAACGCGTGTTGCGCGATGTCCGGCACACCATTGCCGAACTCATCGACCGGCAATTCTATCCCAGGCTGACGGCAGAAGCACACCGCCTCGGCTGCAAGTTCAGCGCCGAAAGCGTGGCACCCACCATGATTGCCGACGGCATGCAACACTACCGGCAAGCCGACCTGCCGATGGGTGAATTCTGGCTGAACAGCCCGACCCACGACAAACCGAACGATATGCTCGACGCCATCAGCGGAGCACACATTTACGGCAAGCCAATCATTCAGGCAGAGGGATTCACACAACTGCGCGGCAACTTCAACGAGACACCTGCCCTGCTCAAACCCCTACTCGACCGGCAATTCTGTCTGGGCATCAACCGGCTGGTGTTCCATGTGATGGCACTGAATCCCGATCCCACCCGACAGCCGGGCATGACCCTCGACGGCATCGGACTCTTTTTCAATCCGACGCAGACGTGGTGGACCGAAGCCTCCGATTTCGTGAAGTATGCGGAACGCTGCCAAACGCTGTTGCAGCAAGGTCGTCCGGTGGTGGATCTGGCTGTCTATACCGGACACGAGATGCCTCGCCGTGCTATTCTGCCCAATCGGATGACTATCCCCGACGGCTATCACTACGATTCGTTCAACTCCGATGCCTTGCTGCACCCTACCGACAACGCCTATACACCGGCGTACAAGGCGCTTATCGTTCCCGATGCACGTCCCATGAATCCCGACAACCTGCCGCTTCCTGAAAGTGCACAAGAGGCGTTGCGGCATTTGTCCATTCCGGTGCTGCATGGATCGGTATCGGCTTCCCAGTTGCAAGATCTCGGCATACAGCCCGACGCCGTTCTTCCCGACAGCATCCTGTTTACGCATCGGGCAACAAAAAAATCTGATATCTATTTCCTCAGCAACCAGCAGAACGAAGCCCGGGAAATCTCCCTCCGGCTGCGGGATCATCGCAACCGTCCGGCCTATCTGTACAATCCGCTTGCTGACCGATACTACCGCATCGGACACGAAGACGGAAACGTGTTTTTGCCGATGGCGGCACATGGCTCCTGTTTCATTCTGTTCTCCGATATCCGTTTCCCTGTCTCCGAGCTGGCAAATAATGCGGGGACACCCGTTGAAGTGCAGCCTATGGGGAAAATCCGCATGGAGTTCCTGGCCAATGGTGTGCAAATGGAAACCGATGACTTGGATTTCGACTGGACCACTTCCGGCAACGATAGCATCCGCTACTATTCCGGACGGGTGAAATACACCTTCCGGTTCAGATATTCACCGAAAAAACGAACCGAAACACTTCTCTATTTCAAAGATTTGCACGATGTGGCTTCCATCCGTCTGAACGGACAGGATTGCGGCTGCGTGTGGACTGCACCCTATCATGCCGATGTCTCCAAAGTGCTCCGATCGGGCGAAAACCTGTTGGAGATTGAGGTGGCGAACACATGGAGCAATGCCATCGAAGGACACGACGCCGGACATGATCCATTCCCCCACATCTGGACCAATGCCAAGTACCGCAAAGCCGACCGCTTTTTGCTCCCCGCCAAGTTAGGAGGGCTGCAACTTCTACCGGCTTCCGACAAATAAAAATTATCCAAGTCCTTTTTAATTTAACCTCGCGCCAACTCTCAGGGGAAGTATTTCAAATCTTCTGGAGTTGCCGCCGACACCGTCGGTGGCAACTCCAGAGTGCAGGAAATGAAATCCGTTGTGTCAGCGGCAACTCCGGAGCGCAGGAAATGAAATCCGCTGTGTCGGCGGCAACTCCGGAGCGCAGGAAATGAAATCCGCTGTGTCGGCGGCAACTCAGCATCTATTTTTTGAGTAATTAGACGGGCGTCTCTATTCCCGGATTCAGATAAATCATTCCAGTCGGATTCGTATGTTGTAAAACATATTATTACTGAGAAAAACACTAAAAGAACTAACAATTCTCAAATTTGTCAGTCGATTTCCTATTTTTGTCAGTCTTTTGGATGAACATTTTAGTATATTTGCGGCAGATTCTAACATAAAACCAAAATTATTATGAAAAAGCTAAAATTTTTCAGCCTGCTTGCAGGTTTCGTATTGGGAGCATGTTTCTTTGCTGCTTGTGGTGACGACGATGAGGATTCTCCAAAAGTGCCAGATGCAGAAGAGGCTACTGTCGATAATCTGGTCGGCACTTGGGAAACAGCTTCACCTAATTGGACTACTACTTATGTATTCACCAAAACAAAACTGACCATTTCCTACGAGGACAACGGGGCGACCCGCGTAAGTTATGAAGGTGAATATTCAGTCCAAGACGACTATATCACCTGGACTGACGGAGAATATACCTCCCGCTTGAAACCGGGTCTGCTGCTCAACAAGAGTGTTTTGGTTCTGAAATATGTCGAAACCGACGGAGACGGCGTAGAAGAATATGAAGAACTTGCAGAAATCCTGTTCAAGAAAGGCAAAAGCATCAACACCACAGCCTCTGACATCTATGGAGAATGGCATTGGTACATGCACGGAAATAAGGAATATATCCGCGTCGGTTGGAAGTTTGAAGGAAATAAGTTTGAACTGGTTATCACTCCTTGGGGAGAAAAATATACAGGAACCTATACCTATACTGACGGACTGCTTCATTTGAATACGACAGCCGGCTACACCTCCCGTGAAGAAGGCACCGGAAACGGATGGGGAGAAGGAGATCTTGATCCGAGCACGCTGGAAGGAACCTGGCGCACACTCGACAAAGGGAATTGGCACATTGATGCAGCGGACAAAGGTCCTTTCATCGCCAACGGAGACGAAGCTTACGGAGATGTTGCCAATCTGAATTGCATCTACTACAAGAAGAAATAAATTCTCCATATCACAAAAAAATAGACGACTGGGAAATCAATCCCAGTCGTCTATTTGAAAATACAGGTCTTCTTTGGTCGGATCGTACTCGTTCCAATAGTCAAAGTAATCCTGTGGCTGTGGCATCTCGCACTGTCCTTCCCGAAAAATTTTCTCGGTGTTCTGCGCTTTCAGCGCCTCATCTCGCATCCTGATGTATTTTTCCTGGATGTCTTCCCAGCTGCTGACGCATTCATACTTTTCGGCGATAAAGGAATCATACCAACCGTCTCCGGCACGGAACTCCCAGCTGTCCCGACCTTTGGCATCCGATATTCTCAGACGGCGTTCGACATCATCGATCCGGCGTCCTATAATCTCACAGAGACCCGGAGAAATAACATCCTCCAACCGCACATACTTCTCGTTGAAGTACACATCAATCCAGTCATCGTAATCTTTGTTGTGAATCTGTTCGAGAGTAAACTTCCAGATTTTGAGTGCCCATCGGAGATGGTTGGCTTCCACACACAAATCTCCCAACAACAATCCCCTCTGAGCCTTGTAACCACAAGTCGAAGCACAACGGATAGGATGAATTCCCCGATTGACAATGTCTTTCAACAAGCCGGCATCAAGATACGTGACCCCTTTTTCGGGAGAGCATGAACACACATAAAAATCTTTGAATCGCTTTCTCATAAATGTGTAGTTTTGTGTAACAATATATAAAAGAACATTAACACACCCCTCTTTCGAGAGGTGTTATTCAGGTCCCGAAGAACCCGGATTGTTACACTTGCTACTTAGCGATTATCAGCTATTTGGCATACGAATATTTTTCAAAAGTTGCTGCAAAGGTAGGTGTTTTTTTCCAATCCGCCAAACTTTTTCCCATTTTTCTTCTAATTTCCACTAATAATACATACCTTTGCAGCAAGAACGAATACAATTATGAAAAAACTTCTGACAATACTCGGCACCATCCTGTGCCTGCAACTCGGCGTGCAGGCACAAAACACTCCCCAAGCATTATGGCAGTCGTTCATAAATCCGCCCGACAGCATCAAGGTGGGTTGCTACTACTATTGGGTCAACGAGCGAGTAGATCCCAAGGGAGTCAAGGCCGACCTGCAATACATGAAAGACAACGGCATTACGCTGGCATTTCTGGCTACCGACATCCGCAACCGTTCCCGCTGGGATAACCCGTGGGAAGGACAACAGTTCGGCAAAAACAAGTTTCAGAGCCGCCTATGGTGGAAGAACCTTCGCACAGCCTTGAAAACCGCCGGAAAACTCGACATCGAAATGGGAATCTTCAACTGCCCCGGCTGGAGCCAGTCGGGAGGTCCGTGGATACAACCCGAAGAAGCCATGCGCAACTGGACTCCCGACGGCATACAAGTCTGCCAGACACAAAGAGGAACGGACGTCATTTGCGGTCCTTGCTCGGAGGAAGCGGAAGGCCTGGAAGTCGATAAACTCTCGAAACAGCATGTGCAGAAGCATTTCGAAGCATTCTTCGGAGAAATCCTGCGCCGCATTCCTGCCAAAAACCGCAAAACGCTGACTACGGTTGTGGTCGATAGCTGGGAACGGGGCAAACAGAACTACACCGACTCGATCTTTTCGCTATTCCAACAGCGTTTCGGCTATCCGCTCAACTACGAGGATGAAGCATGCCGCAAACAGTTAGACCAGCTCATCTCCGACCTCGTAGCCAGCGAATATATGGGCGGACTATCGGAAAAGGCACACCAGTACGGTTTGCACACCTGGTGTGAGCCCTATGCACACAGCCCCTTCCCCGGCAACAGCATCACCTACGGATGTGCCGCCGATGAGGTGTCGGCCGAGTTCTGGGTCAACGACCGCAAGTTCCGCAAGAAAGAAGTGGACGCAGCCTTGGGCGCTGCCCGACGCAGCGGGAAGAACCGTGTTTGGGCAGAAAGTTTCACCGATGGTTCCTGGGATAAATATGCACAAGACGACTGGAGTTTCGAAAAACTGAAACCCATTGCCGACCGCTACTTCCATGCCGGTGTCAACGCCACCATCCTGCACGTCATGATTTCCCAACCCGGCAACGACAAAGACCCTGCTGTGAGACCGTGGTTCGGCACATATTTCGACCGTCGCAGTCAGCATGCCTCCGACTTGAAGCCGCTGGTCAGCTATCTGCGTCGCTGCAACTTCATGCTGCAACTGGGGCAACCATACAATAAAGCCACCGACCAACGCATCATGGACGATGGCACCATCATCAAGTTTACTGCCGACTCGAAGTTTGAAGTTACTTTCCCAGACGGACACCAAGAGATCTGGGACCCACTGTATTCCAACTGAAAGTGCGGATGCTATTTCATGCAGAAACCAAAACTCGCGATATGATTTTTACCGGATGCCTATGAAAAATTTGCGCGTTGCCTATGAAAAAAGTGCGCGATAGTTATGCCGCAATTTTGACCGAAGAGCATAAAGCTGATTCTGAATACTCTAATGAGCGATTTTCAGTCAGTCGGGGCAAATCGCTCATTATTTAATAAAAAAAAGATCAAAAAATTGGACAGTCAGAAAAATTATTGTACCTTTGTGCGCGGTAATTTTCAATAATATGCAAAACAACTTCATTTCAGTCGCCGACCTCAACAAAGACGACATTCTGAGTCTGCTGGCCGACGCCGCCAAGTTCGAAGCCAATCCTAACCAGCGCCTGCTGGAGGGAAAAGTTGTTGCCACCCTGTTTTTCGAGCCCTCAACACGCACCCGTCTCAGTTTCGAAACGGCTGCCAACCGGTTAGGTGCCCGCGTGATTGGCTTCAGCGATCCGAACTCGTCGTCAACCAGCAAAGGCGAAACCCTCAAGGATACCATCAAGATGGTGAGTAACTACGCCGACGTTATCGTGATGCGCCACTTTCTGGAAGGTGCAGCCCGATATGCCAGCGAAATCACAGATGTGCCGATCATCAATGCCGGCGACGGTGCCAACCAACACCCCTCGCAGACGATGCTCGACCTATACAGCATCTGGAAGACCCAAGGCACGCTCGATAACATCGACATCACAATGGTGGGCGACCTGAAATACGGCAGAACCGTGCACAGCCTGGTGCAAGCCATGAGTTTCTTCAACCCGAAATTCCACTTCATTGCCCCCGATCTGCTACGGATGCCGAACGGTTATCGTGACTTCTGCAAGCGCCACGACCTGTATTTCGACGAACAGGAAGACTTTAACGAAGAGGCCATCAACCGCACCGACATCCTGTATATGACCCGTGTGCAGCGCGAACGTTTCAGCGATCCGCGTGAATATGAGCAGGTGAAGAACGTCTATTGTCTGCGTCGTTCGATGCTGGAGCACGCCAAATCGAATCTGCGTGTATTGCATCCGCTCCCTCGCGTGAACGAGATCGCCTACGATGTGGATGATAGCGACAAGGCTTACTATTTCCAGCAGGCACAAAACGGATTGTATGCCCGACAGGCGATTATCTGCCGCATGTTGAATATAAAACTCGAACAATAATGGCAAAGAAAGAACTGGAAGTGTCGGCTATCGCCAATGGCACTGTTATCGACCATATTCCCGCCGAAGTGACATTCAAGGTGGTTCAGGTACTGGATCTTTACAACCATCCGGGCGCCATCACCATTGGCACCAACCTCGAAAGCAAGACTTTGGGCAAAAAAGGCATCATCAAGATTGCCGATCGCTTCCTGACCGATGAGGAAATCGGCCGTCTCAGTGTGGTTGCCCCCACCGTGACGCTGAATATTATTAAGGATTACCAGATCTGTGAGAAGAAATATGTGCAGTATCCGAAACTGATTGTGGGCGTTGTGAAATGCTCAAACCCGAAATGTATCACCAACCATCAGCCGGTAGCCACCAAGATGGAGGTGTTCGACATGGACAAGAAGTCGTTGCGTTGCGTATATTGCGAACGTGTGATGCAGCACGATGAAATTGAACTGCTTTAAGCTTAACAAAAAAAGAATTAATGACATTTGAAGAATTGGGCATTATGCCCCAACTGCTCAGAGCCATCGAGGAGATGGGTTACGAGCAACCCATGCCTATCCAGGAACAGGCGATTCCTGTCGTTTTGAACGAGGGACGCGATCTGGTAGGTTTAGCACAAACAGGTACCGGCAAGACAGCGGCCTTCGGATTGCCGCTCTTGCAGAAAGTAGATGTTGTACCCGTATATAGTGAATATCAGATTAAGAAGGACTGGAAAACCGGCAAGTGGATGGATCCGGAGGACGCTCCACAGCCGCAAGCCCTGATCCTGGCTCCTACCCGCGAACTCTGCCTGCAGATTGCCAGCGACTTGCAGGACTATGCCAAATACATGAAGGGTATCGCCATCCTGCCTGTCTATGGCGGATCGAGCATCGGCAGCCAGATCGGACAGTTGAAGCGGGGTGTACACGTAGTGGTAGCCACCCCGGGCCGACTCATCGACCTGATTGAACGCGGTGCCTGCACGTTAGGCAATGTCAATACGCTGGTGCTCGATGAGGCCGACGAGATGCTGAGCATGGGCTTTCAGGAGGACATCGAAACCATCCTGAAAAGTATTCCTTCCGACCATCGCACCATGCTGTTTAGCGCTACGATGCCTAAACAGATTGCCGAAATCGCGAAGAACTACATGTCCGACCCTGTAGAAATCACCATCGGACACAAGAACGAAGGTGCCGCCAACGTGAACCACGTGTATTATCTGGTGCATGCCAAAGACAAATATGCCGCACTGAAGCGCATTGTGGATTATTATCCGAATATCTACGGCATCATCTTCTGCCGCACGAAAGCCGACACCCAAGAGATTGCCAAGAACCTGATGGACGAAGGCTACAATGCCGATGCCTTGCACGGCGATTTGAGTCAGGAACAGCGCGACCTGGTGATGCGTAAATTCCGCACCCGCCATTTGCAGCTTCTGGTGGCTACCGATGTGGCAGCCCGCGGCTTGGACGTGGACGACCTGACACACGTGATCAACTATGGCCTGCCTGATGACGTCGAGGTATATACCCACCGAAGCGGACGTACCGGTCGAGCCGGCAAGAAAGGCACCTCCATCGCAATCGTCCACATCAAAGAACGTCGCAAGCTGAAGGACATCGAACACATCATCGGCAAGGAGTTTGCCAAAGGACAGATTCCTACCACCGAGCGCATTATCGAGAAACAGCTCTTCGGTTTGGCCGACCGCTTGGAAAAGGTGGAAGTGAAGGAAGAGGAGATCGAGAAGTATCTGGATCCGGTAGCCAAGAAACTCGGCTGGCTTACCAACGAAGACCTGCTGAAACGCATTGTGAGTCTGGAGTTCAACCGACTGCTCGAATTCTACAAGGATTCGGAAGATCTCGACATACCCGAAGAAAAGCCCAAACGGGAACGCCCAGTCAAGACGCACACCGGCGAAGGTGCACGCAACGCCTCTTTCGGACGCGTTTACAAGGGAGCCGACACGCAGGCAGAACCCGGCTATGCCCGTCTGTTTGTAAATCTGGGCAAGCGCGACGGTATTTTCCCCAACCAGCTAATCGGCCTGATGAACAGTCTTGTGCACCATCGCATCGAAATGGGACGCATCGACCTGCTGACCAACTTCAGCTATTTTGAAGTGCCGGAACGGGATGCCCGCTTTGTAATCAAGGACATGACCGGAGCCGACTGGAACGGACGTCAGGTGATTGTGCAGCTGGCCGATTCGGCAAAGCACGAGGGAGAAAAACCTTTTGCCAAGTTCCGCAAGGAGCACGATGAGAAGAAGCCTCACTTCGGAGGGAAAACTCGTGACAGTAAGTCGCATGACAGCAAGTCGCACGACAGCAAACCGCGAAGCAAAAAGAAGAAATAACTAAAATAAAGTGGTATATGATGAAATTAAGGAATATCGTTATGGCATCGGCTATTTTATTGACAACAGCATGTAACAGCGACAAGCAGAACAACGCCCCGGAGACCAACACGTGGAGTGTCGATCGTTTTGCCGACATCGAGGTGCTTCGCTACGAAGTGCCTGCTTTCGAACAGCTCAACCTGCAGCAGAAGACTCTGGTCTATTATCTGACAGAGGCTGCCTTGTGGGGACGCGACATTCTTTGGGACCAGAACTGCCGCTACAACCTGCCTATCCGCCATATTTGCGAGTCGGTGTACCAACATTATCAGGGCGACAAGAACGACCCTCAGTGGAAGGCCTTCGAGCAATACATGAAGCAGATCTGGTTTGCCAACGGCATCCATCATCATTATAGCAATGCGAAGTTCCAGCCGGGATTCACTCAGGAATGGCTGGAAGAACAGTTGAACGCACTGCCCGACAATCTCGGTATGGGCGTTGCGATGATCGGATTCAGCTATCCGGGCATCGAGGAAGCCATCTTCGATTCGACAGTGTTGCACATCAAAACCAATCAGGCTGACGGCGTCGATCTGATCCTGACCTCTGCCAACAACTACTATGGCGAAGGCGTGACACAAAAAGAAGTGGAAGACTACTATGCTAAACTGAAGAACCCGAAGGATCTGACTCCGGTGATGTTCGGCCTGAACTCGAAACTGGTGAAGGAAGACGGCAAGCTGGTGGAGAAGACCTACAAGGTAGGCGGTCTGTACAGTGCTGCCATCGAAAAGATTGTCGAGAATCTGGAAAAGGCTGCCGAATATGCCGAGAACGATCAGCAGAAGAAAGTGATTGACGAACTGGTAAAATACTATCGCAGCGGCGACCTGAAGGACTTCGACGCCTACTCTATCGAATGGGTCAAAGACCTGCAGAGCAAAGTGGATTTCATCAACGGCTTTATCGAGAGCTACGGTGACCCGTTGGGATTGCGCGGTGCCTGGGAAGGCATGGTGAACTTTAAAGATTCGGCCAACACAGCCCGCACGGAAATCATTTCAGCCAATGCTCAGTGGTTCGAGGATCATTCTCCTATCGACGACCGCTTCCGCAAGCCAGTCGTGAAAGGTGTAACAGCCAAGGTGATTACGGCTGCCATTCTGGCCGGCGATAGCTATCCGTCCACCCCGATTGGCATCAACCTGCCTAACTCGAACTGGATCCGTGCCGCACACGGCTCGAAGTCGGTAAGCATCGACAATATCACGGCTGCCTACGACGCTGCCGCTGCCGGCAACGGTTTCGGCGAAGAGTTCATGTGGAGCGACGAGGAAGTGCAGCGTGCCAAGCAGTTCGCACATTATGTAGATAACATCCATACCGACCTGCACGAGTGTCTGGGTCACGGAAGCGGACAGTTGCTACCCGGCGTTGATCCGGATGCCCTGAAGGCTTACGGCAGCACGCTGGAGGAGGCTCGCGCCGATATCTTTGCACTCTACTATATGGCTGATCCAAAGCTGGTGGAACTGGGTGTAATGCCAAACGCAGAAGCCTATAAGGCCGGCTACTATCAGCAGATGATGAACGGTCTGATGACGCAACTGGTTCGTATTGTGCCGGGCGAGAACTTAGAAGAGGCTCACATGCGTAACCGCGCCCTGATTGCCTACTGGACCCTCGATCGTGCCCAAAAGGACGGTGGAACCCCTGCCCTGGAATTTGCCAAGAAAGACGGCAAGACCTACGTCAGAATCAACGACTACGACAAACTGCGCCAATACTTCGGCGAACTGTTGGGCGAGTTGCAGCGCATCAAGAGCGAGGGTGACTTCGAGGCCGGACGTAATCTGGTGGAAACCTACGGGGTGAAGGTTGATCCTGAACTGCACGCCGAAGTGCTGGCTCGCTACAAGAAACTGAACATCGCTCCATACAAGGGCTTTATCAACCCACGCTATGAACTGGTAAAAGATGCTGACGGAACGATTCAGGATGTGAAGATCATCTACGGCTCGGAAACCTATCCGGAACAGATGCTCCGCTATGGACGCGAATACGGTGCCCTCGATCTCTGAGATTCACGCACATTTCCGCCGGTTGCGGAACGGTGAAGTGGCCGATAACCTGCGAGCACAGGGAATCTGCTACCGTTTGGCCTGGGGATTGGAAAGCTATCGGCTGAAAGCCATTGCCGGACAATATACACCCAATGCCGAATTGGCCGAGACGTTGTGGAACGAAGATGTGCGCGAGTCAAAGATGCTGGCAACCCGGCTCTACCCTATCGGTGAAATGACCCGAGAGAAAGCAGAAGCCTGGAGCCTGCAGATTCCGTATGCCGAGATAGCCGACCAGGCCTGCATGAACTTGTTTGCACGTCTGCCGTTCGCCTCCCAGCTGGCGAAAGACTGGATAATGGGAACCCGGATGCAGCAATATTGTGCCCTGCAACTGAAACTGCGACTGGATATCGACGATCAGGAGCTTAGGTCTAAAGCCGAAGTTTTGGCCGCCGACCAAAGCCTTCCGGCATGGCTCCGGTCGGCAGCATTGAGAGCAAAAGAATGAAACAGGACGAAATACAACATCGACGCGATAAGATTATCGACAAACTGCACCTGAAGGACGATCTTGGAGACGGACTTGAGGAGGCAACGGATATCTTGCAGAAATACCTGAAAGAGCGTCACATGAACGTAACGCCCGAGCGGCAGTTCATTCTTTGGACCATCTATCATCTGGATGCCCCGTTCGATGTGGATGCCCTGCACCAGCTGGTCTGTCAGCACCGGACACAGGTTTGTCGGGCAACGGTTTACAACAATTTGATTCTTTTCACCGAAGCCGGTGTGGTGTCCAGGTTCCAGCCTTTTCCGAACGGCACCCAATATTTCGAGAAGAACATCCGGCAGAAACCGCACGGATATCAGATCTGCCGGCGTTGCGGATCCATCAAGGTGATTGCTACCGATGTTGCCTCCGAACTCATCGGCGCGCAACTGAACAAGACTTTTCACCTTTCGCAGTTCTGCATTTACGCCTTGGGGCTTTGCAAGACCTGCTACAACACGGAACGGCGCGAAGTGAAGGAAAAGGACAAACTCAAGCAGAGAGAAAAAGACTCGCAGAAAAAGAGTGCGTCCCCTAAGAAGAAATAAACTTTAAAACCATATAAATATGTCGAAAGTTGACGTACTCCTCGGGCTCCAGTGGGGCGACGAGGGCAAAGGTAAGGTTGTTGACGTGCTCACCCCACGCTACGACATTGTAACTCGATTCCAGGGCGGACCTAATGCCGGTCACACCCTTGAGTTTGACGGACAGAAATACGTGTTGCGAAGCATTCCGTCCGGCATCTTCCAGGGCGGCAAGCTGAACATCATCGGCAACGGCGTTGTGCTCGATCCGCTCCTCTTCATGAAAGAGGCTCAGGAACTGGCTCAGAGCGGACACGATCTGACCCAGCGCTTGCTGATCTCGAAGAAGGCTCACCTGATTCTGCCCACCCACCGCCTGCTCGACAAGGCCAACGAAGCTGCCAAGGGCAAGGCAAAAATCGGCACCACCGGCAAAGGCATCGGTCCGACATACACCGATAAGGTTTCGCGCAACGGTGTACGTGTGGGTGATATTCTCGATAATTTCGAACAGAAATATGCAGCTGCCAAACAGCGTCACATCGAGATGATTGAAAGCCTGAACACCTTGGCTATCAAGAAAGGTGGCGAAGCTGTTTCATTCGACGGATTGGAAGATCTGGAAAAGGAATGGATGCAAGGCATCGATTATCTGAAGAAGTTTAAGTTCATCGACAGCGAACATGTAATCAACAACCTGCTAAAGGAAGGCAAGAGCCTGCTTTGCGAAGGCGCTCAAGGCAGCTTGCTGGACGTTGATTTCGGCAGCTATCCGTTTGTCACTTCTTCGAATACAGTTTGTGCCGGTGCTTGCACAGGCTTGGGCATCGCTCCCAACAAAATCGGCGAAGTGTTCGGCATCTTCAAGGCCTACTGCACCCGTGTGGGCAGCGGTCCTTTCCCCACCGAGCTGTTCGACGAAACCGGCAAGAAGATCCGCGACCTCGGACACGAATACGGAGCCGTAACCGGACGTGAACGCCGCTGCGGCTGGATCGACCTTGTAGCTTTGCGCTATACCATCATGCTGAACGGCGTGACCCAGCTCATTATGATGAAGAGCGACGTGCTCGACTCCTTCCCCACCATCAAGGCCTGTACCTCCTACAAGGTGAATGGTGTCGAGACGCGCGAGTTCCCGTTCTGCATCGAAGAAGGCGTAGAACCTCAGTATGTTGAACTGAAAGGCTGGAACACAGACCTCAGCCAATGCAAGAAGGAAGAAGACTTCCCGAAGGAATTCAAGGATTATATCGCATTCCTGGAGAAAGAGCTGGAAACACCGATTACCATTCTTTCGGTAGGTCCTGATCGCGATCAAACCATTCTGCGACAGAAATAATGGACGTAATCTTAATGACGATGGGGACCTTGTTCCTCATCGTCATTGCCGGTTATGCGTGCGGCAAAACCAAACTGATGAATCAGGCCTTCAGCAAAGGGTTATCGTCACTGATTATCAACCTGACGTGTCCGTCGCTGATCATCGCTTCGACGATGGGCGATACGATGCCCGACCGCAAGCTGATTCTGCCATTATTGGGTATCGGATGTTTCACCTACGTCATCCTTCTGCTGCTGGCTTGGTTACTGCCCAAGGTGCTGGGGATGCGCGGAATGGACGAAGGCCTCTACAGTTTCATGATGGCTTTCGGGAATGTCGGATTCATCGGCTATCCGGTGGTCAACTCGATTTTCGGGCCGGAAGCCGTTTTTTATGCCTCGGTGCTGAACGTTCCGAACACGATTGCCGTCTTTATCTGGGGCACGCAGTTCATTGCGGGCAAAGAAGCCGGGGGAAGTATCTGGCATCGGCTGTATTCCCCCGGACTGTTAGGAACTTACGTCTCGATACTGATCGTGGCGTTCCAATGGCATTCTCCCGAACTGATTTCGAAAGCCTGCACGCTGATCGGCAATATCACCGTCCCGGGTTCGCTGCTGATTATCGGCTATAGCATCTCGCAGATTCCTTTGAAGCACATGACTGGCGGACCGAAGGTTTTTCTGATGACGCCGTTCCGGCTGGTCATTCTACCCTTGGTGGTATGGGGCATCTTCCAGCTCATCGGACAGATTCCCGGCATCAGCATCGATCCGACCTCCATTGCCATCAACACTATCATCATCGCTATGCCGGTTGCCTCATTCGGCACTATCTTCTGCTTGAAGTACGGCAGAGACGAGACCATTATGGCACAGGGCACTTTCCTGACCACCCTGTTAGCCATGTTTTCCATTCCGCTGATTGCCTGGGTAATTACATAACCCTGCGAGTTTCAGTTTCTTAAAATGCAAAGAAAGTACACAAAAGAGCTTGTTTCGGCGAAAAACCAAGCCTCTTTTGTGTTTTTTTGTGTGAAAATTTGGCATGTTAGACAAAAAATACTAAATTTGCAGCAATTTGTATATTAATCTCTCTGAATAAATCTTCCTTCACATGGAAACGAGACATTCAATTCATAACACGATTACAAAACTGCTGACGGCAGCTATCCTCTTTGTAAGTTTACTCCCTCTGTATTGCCACGCACAAACACAGCAAGCGATTTACGTTTGCCTTAACGGCGTATCTGATTACGAAGCCAACGACTATTCGGCAACCGGCAAAAAATACAAGCAAGGTGACGATAACAATGACGGTCTGACACCGGAAACCGCTGTCCGCACGCTGAAAAAAGCCTACGAACTCATCAAGCCCGCCAAGCAAGGCGGATCCATTGAGACCAACGTCATCGTCATTATGGGTGATTACACAGAGAACGCTTTTGGTCCTTTCCAGAAAACGGCAGCACAGAATCCCGGCAATTTCGAAAGAAACCGTCCTGCCACGATTACCGGCCGGTTCGGGAACATCCAGAACGGACGACTGCTCTTTCAGGGCGATGCCATAGACCTTCAAGCCGACACCAAGTTTGAAAAGGCGACTCTTTACGCCACATCAGAAGAAAAACAGGAGTCAGCAGCTCCGACCCAATTGCGCACCAACGGCTACAGCCTGATTATGGGCAATTACATTTCGTTCGACCAGAAAAGTACCGGCAAGAAAGAGGGAATCCGAAGCATCACCGTCATCGGCTCGAAGCCCAACGGCAAAAGCACCGGTTCCATTACCCTCTATTCAGGCAAATACAGTCAAGTGTTCGCCAGCGGACAAGCCATTGAAATCAAAGGCGGCACCATTGACGAACTTTATGGCGGCAGTCTGTCCGACGACATCAAAGGGAACACCGAAGTCAAGGTGCAAGGTCACACCAACATCAAGAATCTGTACGGCGGCAATCTGCAAGGAACAATCTCCGGCAATAGTTTCGTCAAAGTATATGGCGGACGAATCGGAAACGTATTCGGAGGATCCAAGAAAGGAAATATTATCGGCGAGACCTTTGTTAACATCGGCATCGAAAACGATACAAAATCGACCAATAAACTGATTGCCATCGGCAACATTTACGGTGGCAACGATGAGACCGGCAATATCGGCAATAACAAAGCGAATAAGGGAACCCACATTAACATCTACGGCGGTAAGATCGGCTATGTGTATGGAGCGAGCAAAGGCTTGCGTCTGGACAAGAAGGATGCCTATCAGAATGCAGAGACACCAGCCCGTCCACACGTGGCTGCCACTTGGATCAACATTGCCGGTTCCGAAAACGCACCGGTCGAAATCACCCGCAGTGTCTATGGCGGCGGCGACAATACCACCATCGGCATCTTCGACAAAGCCAAAGATGTCCGTACAAGATATAACATGGTGTTTGAAGACCTTCGCACCAATTCCGGAAGCATCTGGATCAACGTCGGTAGCCATGTCCGTATCGGCAACCTGATTATGGGAAGCAACGGTAACCGACTTCTGGAATTTATCCCTTCTTACACCAAAGACGGACAGTCTTGGATCAAGGGATTCGAGAATCAGAAAGACTTCGAAACATTCTGTCACGGCATCGATGTAAGTTGTATTCCGACGCTGACTTTCAATAAAGACGGAAAGTTCCATAACAAATATAACATCGACGACCGCTGGAACGACAAGGTAACGTTCGAGACCCCGGGCGAAATGGATTCGGAAGACGTCATCATCGGCTCGTTCGTCGGAGGCGGCAATCGCGGTTCCATGACAGCCGACAGCCTGTTGCAATATACGCTTCCTACGGGTGTCCTGATCGAGAACCAGATTGTAGGCGGATGCAATAATTCTATCATCGAATACACGGAAACCGAAGGTCCTGACAAAGGAACGGTCCGCCGTCTGGTGGGTGGCATGAAACCCTATCGGAATGTAGAATCGGCGATTCACGAACAGCGCACCCAGCTGAATATCTTCTGCCAGTTTGCAAAAATGGAAGCCGGCAAAGATGCGACAGGAAGAGCCTGGCACAAAGGCGCCAAGATTTATGGCGGCTGTCTTGACCGAGGTGTTTCGGTGGGTGTATCGGTTGTGAATCTGCACACCGATCTGCTGGGCGGTTATCGCGGTTCGGAAAGCCTGCCGATGAGTGCATTGACCCAAGAGTGGATCAGCGACGGCGGCCAGATCTATGGCGGCGGCAAGGGTATCGAAACCGAAGCCATCGGCAACACCTACGTAAACCTGAAAGGCGGTGTTTTCAACGGACAGAAGTGCGTGCCGAACGTTTTGCACGCCTTTGCCGGAGGCATGCAGGGTAATGTGGTCGGTCGAAGCAATATCTATTGCGACTTCCAAAGCCCGATTGCTACGCCGATGGACGCTGTGAACAATTGCATTTGGGGCAGTTTGTACGGCGGCGGACGTGAAGGAAGCGTGGTGCGTCACAGCAAGTTGCTGCCCGATGTGGAGGAACCTCACGAAAACGGCACACACGTCCGCGTTTGGAGCGGACAGATCGACAAAGTATTTGGCGGATCTCGCATTGGCAATGTGGAAGGTGCCAGCTTCGTAGATATCAACGACCGTGGCGAGAATCATTTCCATACCATCATCCGAAGCGTGTATGGCGGTAACGACCTGAGCGGAACGCTGGGTGCCAACCAAATTCCTGCTATGGTGGAAGGCAATGAGCCTGTGCGCAGCAGCACCTACGTACTGATTCGCGAACAAAAGAAATCGAACGGCCAGTATCTGGGCTTCCCGCTCATTACCGAAGTGTTCGGTGGAAGCAATGGCAACTACGGCACACACAGCGTCAACAGGGCCACTTACGAAAGCGGAGAGATTCCGACTCGTGACGGCAAGACCATTCACCTGGCAGGATTGCCTTTACCGGATGTCGATTCGACCTATGTGGAAGTGAGAGGCGGAACGGTCTGGTATCTGTATGCCGGCTGCAACAACAGTCATGTCACCAAGAGTTCCGTGATTAAAGTCGATTACAACGAAGAGAACATCAATGCCCGCGCTCAGTTCTCGAAAGCACTTTCCGAAGAATGTTACGAACGAGGAAAGTACATGAGCGAACTGCTGAAAAACGACGGCGGCAATCTGGTCACCGACGATAAGGTTACGGCACTCTATAATGTATTCTGCATTTTTGGCGGCAACAATCAGACGCCGCTCATCATTCAGCCTACCTGGCTGCTCGGACAAGCCAAGATTCATAATCTGTATGGCGGCTGCAACAAAGGCGATGTGCTTTACTATGCCAGCGAAGAGAACAAGAACGACAATACGCCGAACCTCGGCTTGCAGCTGAAACTCGACAGTCCGAAACTGGACATCGACAATGTGTATGGCGGCTGCCGTATCGGCAACGTTCACGCTCACCACATCTGGATGGATGCAGACAGTTTGTACCACCGAGAGCCAGTCGCCTTGAAAGGCAATGAATATGGCACAACCATTCACATCGTGGACGGCACCTACGGACGCGTGTTCGGAGGTAACGATATTTCCGGTCAGGTGCTAAGCGGCACTCGCATCCAGATTGAAGGCGGAAAGATCGGTGAAGTCTATGGAGCCGGTAACGGCGAATATGTTTACAAATATACCGATGATGTCAATAAGGTGGATGCCGTCTTCGACCAGCAACTGCAACAGTTTGTCTGCCTCGTTCCTGGAACCGGAGAAGAGGTGAACGACTTCGAAAAGATACAGGTGATCGAGAAGGCTCGTCCAAATGCAGCTAAGACCTACCTCGAAATTGCAGGCGGACAGGATGAAAAGACCGGCAAACGTCGGATGGCATACGTGTCGGGAGCCCTCTTTGCCGGCGGCAATTGCGCGAAAGTAATCAACGAGAAGAACTTCGAAGGAAAGATCTATGTCGATTTGGGCGACTACTCGGTTATTAACAATGTATATCTCGGCAGCAACGGACAAAAACTGATCGATCCGGAGTACATCACAAACATCTTGAAATACAACCAGATTTTCGATATTGCCCAAACCGATCAGAACGACCGGAACATTCTCGACTATCTGATGGATGCTGTCGTGATGCACGGCTTGCCGCAAAACTTCAGGTTGCACAGCAACTACGACAATTGCCACATCGGTTCGTTCTTCCTGGGTGGAGCCCGAGGATCGATTGCTGCACACGGCACACTGCAGATAACCTTCCCCAAGACGTTGAATATCTTCAATAAGATTGTGGGCGGTTCCGACCGTGCCAAGGTTTCTTATCAGCACGACGGACAAACACTCGTTCATGAAGGCGGCATTCTTTGGGACGGTATCGGCGAGAAACCGAAGATCGATTTGGAAGTACGCAGCCAGTTCGTGAATCTGGAAATGGACATGGATGAAAAGTATGCTTCCCAAAACTATCTCAAACAGAAAGGCGACGGCAACGAAGAGGCTATGCAGGAAGTCTATGCCGGCTGTTTCGGCAGCGGAAAGATTGAAGGCGAAGTGAACGTCGATCTTGATGAATAAACAAAAATATTTTTACCAAAATAAAACTTTCAATTATGAAAAAGAACTATATCAAACCAGCCCTGAAGCCCTATGGTATGGGACCGGTGAACATCATGGAAGGAAGTCCTGCCAATGTTTCACGCGTTAAGAAAGTGAATACTTCATCGTTCTTCGATGAAAGCGAACCTCAATCAAGCGGTTTCTGGAACTAATTTTTTTACTTTTATGACTGATAAGTTGAAGCCGAAATATTCAGCCTGCTTATTCACTCTTTTGTTTGCGCCGGTAGTATTACTGGCGCAAACAGATATTACAGGCTCCTATTTGCAGAACCCGAGTTTTGAATCGGACGATATCTCGAAACTGTCTTTCGATGATACGCGCGGTGCATACAAAATCACGCAGCTGACGGGTTGGTCGCTTACCGGCTCCTATGGTGTGTCGGATATCATGACTGCATCGGCTACCGCTACCGACAATAACTTCGGCACTCCCGGCAAACCTTCCGACGGCAGCCAGATGTACTACATCCGCAACGCCTGGACAGCAGGCAATGCGTCGCTGAAGCAAAACATCCAACTGCCGGCAGGCAAATATCGGCTGACTGTCGATCATAAATGTATCACGGCTTCCAGCCATTCCGTCTCTCTGTGTGCCGGAACCGAAAACACCGCGCTTTCTTTCCAGAGCACAATGCCTTCACAGTGGACCACTGCGGCTATCGATTTCAAGCTCGATGCAGAAGCTACGGTTTCCGTGGGTATCGACATTACATGGGGAAGCGGCTCCGGCGGCAGTATTCTGCTCGATAATTTCAAACTGTACGACGTCTCATCGGAAGTGGTTGTTGCCGATCCGACGGAAACGGAAGTAGATAGCCCGACCGAAGGCAAGATCGACAATCAGTTTGTGCCCGAAGCGGAGATGATGAACGACCTGCTGCAAATGCTTGCCAAGTTCTCCACCTATCTGGTCAACGACTATCAGGCTTGCGTGGCTCCCAACAGCATCGGCGAGCAATGCGGCTGCTTCAAGGGCGAAAGCACGATGGCAAACAACGAGGCGGGAGTCAGAACCAATGCCGACCTCTCGATGATCTGTGCCTTCCTGGTCAAATATGCACAGCCTCAGGGCATCGAATTGCCTTCGGGTGTCACCTACGATGTATTGGCCGACTATGCCATGAAGACGCTGGTGTTTGCCTATTCCACCCACAAGGCCAACAAGCTGAAAGTTTGTTCGGGCAACAACTATTGGGGCAGCGTTTCGGGCAGCGATCACGTGTGGGAATCCAGCCTATGGGCAATGTCTGTGGCCTACAGCGCCTATTTCCAGTGGGACAAGCTTTCGGATGCCCAGAAAGGCTACATCTACAATTTGCTGAAAGCCGAATGCAACTACGAACTGAACAGAACCATTCCTACAGGCTATGCCGGCGACACAAAATCGGAAGAGAACGGATGGGAAGCCGATGTCTTGGCTGCCACCCTGGGACTTTTCCCCGACGATGCCTTAGCCGACCAGTGGTTTGAGAGGATGCGGGCTTTCGCCATCAATTCCTACAGTCATTTCAGCGATGCATCGAACCAGCAAGTCATCGATGAATCATATAATGCAAAAACTGTCGCCGACTTGTATGCCGGCAACAACTTGTATAGCGACTACACGTTGCAGAACCACAATCTGTTCCACACCAGCTATCAGAATGTGGTGATGCAGGAACTGGGCGAAGCCGCGTTGGCGTTGCGTCTGTTCCAAGGAGATGCACCGAAATGGCAGTCGAACGCCCTGATGCACAATAATCAGGCGGTGATGGACGAAGTGCTGAACTGGCTGGCACTTGCCGACGGAGAACTGGCGATGCCGAACGGCAACGACTGGAGCCTGTTCCTGTACGATCAGATCACCTCCTACTCTACGATGGCTACGTTCTTGCAGGACCCGAATGTCCTCCTTCTCGAGAACCTGGCCTACAAACAGATCAAAGCCCGGCAAACTACCACCGACGACGGCAGCTGGCTCCTACGCCCGGATGTTTCGGCACGAAGAATGGGTGTGGAAGCCCATCGCGTGATGATGACCTACCTGATGCACCTGCAGAACCCTACGGCTCAGCTCACCCCCGCCCGCTGGGACGATTTCCGCAATGCCCACAGCGCTGCCAAGATCTTCCCTTGCCAGAACATCGTCCGTGCTTATACGCCCGATCGCTTCACCACGTTCTCATGGTCGGAGGGCTTGAAAAGCTACACGGGTTACTTCGCTCCCGACTGCGCCGACAAGAACAAGATTATCGTGCCTTATCGCGCCAACAATACGGGCAACATCACAGGCTGGTATGAGGTTTCCGGCAAAGGAACCAACGCGACTCCGGTGGTGAACGGCATCTACCAACTGGACGGTAACAGTTACGTGATGAACGGCGAACTGAACACCAACGATGCTTCGCTCAACAATCGTTTCGCCCTCTACAGCACGCCTCAGAATGCCATCCTCTATCTCGACTATGTGACAGCCAATGCCGATGTGACCATTACTGCCGAGAAAGGCGGCTTACTGGCCATCAGCACCGACGAACTGACAAAACTGAAGAGAACGCTTTATTTCTCCGACGGCGACTCTATCACGCATCGGCAGAGCGACGGCAGTTCGCTCATCAGCTTCACCTCCGACTGGGTGAATATCGACAACGAACTGGGCATCGTCGGCAAGAACGGCAAGAAAGTGGCTTTCGGCGACCGGAGTGCCAACAACAGTATCTATACGTCAAAACTCTATCCGATGTACTCGTCGCAGAGCCGCAAGGTGCAAAAGGGCGAGCAAGTGGATGCCAGAGGTTTGATCTATTACAGCCGGATCGATGCTGCCCGAACCGACTCGATGTCCCGTTGTGCCACTTCGCTGCTCAACCTGTTGCCTGCCGGCTGGAACGGACTCATTGCGCCCGACAGGAACTGCGCCTATCTCCTGATCAGCCATTTCCAGGGGAATGCAGACACCATAACCCTCAGCGGATTACAATGGCAGGGATATGCTCCGGTGCTGAAAGAAGTAACTGCCATCGACGACAACCGTTCCTCTGTCCGACTGACGGCTTTGCAGAATCATTCGTTTGCCCAACCGCTCAGCATCGGCATCCGCGGAACAGGCATCACCGCCCAACAGGAATCCGACAGTTCGGCTTTTGTCTGGACCTCCAGCTCGGAAGCTACCATTCAGGTGGTCATTTCTCTTCCAGGCTCCGATGCTCCCGCTAAGCGTTCCGACATCACAATCCCGGCAAATCGGGTGGTTAGAATCTTCCGGAATGCGGAGAACGGAATTGAGGTGGAGTTTTCCGAACTTCCCGTCATTGAGCAGAAAGATTACACCGGCTGGATTGTCAATCCGAAGTTTGAGGGCAACAGTTCTTTCGGTTGGACGGAATCCGTTCAAGGCTCCATCACAACCAACTACAACGAAGCAGAACGGTTCAATGCGAATCTGAATATCCGGCAAAACATTTCCGGTTTGCCGGCAGGCAAGTACCTGCTTTCCTGTCAGGGGTTCTACCGGGCCGGCAGCTATGCCAATGCAGCCAGCGCCAACAAGGCTGGCACCGAGAAACGGAATGCTTTGCTGTATGCCGACACCGAAACGCAGCATTTCAGCACCCCACTCGTGAGCATCTTCGAGGGAGCCGGTCAGTTGGGAAAGTTGGGCGCCAGCACCAGCCTGGGCTATATTCCCGACAATATGGAACAAGCCTCCCAATACTTCGGCGAAGGCCTGTATGAAAACTCTTTGGAAGTGTCGGTCGGCAGCGACGGCAAACTCACAATCGGCATCAAAAAGGAATCTACGATTACGAACGACTGGACCATCTTCACCCATTTCAGGCTCGTTTATCTGGGTGCCGATGAGACGGGTTTGCAGATTCCCGTTACCCGAAAGTTTTCCAACCTCATCAGCCGGCTGGACGGCACAACCGTCAGTTCCACCGACCGTCTGCAAACGGGCATCTATATTGTGAACGGCAGGAAATCCTTTCTGCACACCTCGAAATAGTCATTCATTTTTCCGATAATCCCTTATATATAATAATGAGGAAATTCAAAGCCGCATTGTTCGATCTCGACGGCACGCTCTTCGATACCGAGGGCCAGTATTCCATTCTTTGGGGCGAAATCGGGAGGACCTATCATCCCGAAATGCCCGATTTTGCCCAACGCATCAAGGGCACCACGTTGGTGCAAATCCTATCCACTTATTTTCCCGATCCTGCCATTCAGCAAGAGGTGGTCGGCAAACTCGATGCCTTCGAGGCACAAATGAACTATACGTTCTATCCGGGAGCCCTCTCTTTCCTGCGCGACCTGAAGCTGCACCAAGTGAAGTGCGCGGTTGTCACCAGTTCCAATCATGCCAAGATGCGGAGCGTCGAAAAAGCCATTCCCGAATTTAACAGCCTGTTCGACCGAGTGCTTACGGCCGAAGATTTCTCGGCTTCGAAGCCCCATCCCGACTGCTATCTGTTAGGGGCGAAAGTCTTCGATTGCTCCATCGACGAATGCGTCGTTTTCGAAGATGCCCTGACCGGTCTTCAAGCCGGCATGTCCTCCGGCATTTTCACCATCGGAATGGCAACCACCAATCCTCGGGAAGCCATTCAAACCCATTGCAACTATGTCCTCGACAGTTTCGAAGGCATCACCTACCAATCGATACTCCGGATATTAGCATGACATGATGAGATACCTCTCCCTATCCCTTTGTTTACTCTTACTCTGCTGTTGCACCGGCAACCGCAGGATTCTTGACACGCTCGACAGCATCGAACCTGTAATCCTGACCGATCCTGCGGCTGCCCAGCTTCGCCTCGATTCCCTGCAACAGGCAGAACCCGAAGCCCTTTCCCAAGGAGAGCCACAGGCGCGTTACATCCTGCTCGACACCTACTGCAAATATCGGCAAATGCAAGAGGGCACAAACGACTCGCTCATCAGCATTGCCGAACGATATTTCGTGAAGCATGGCTCCCAGCACGACCGATTGTTGTGCATGTTTCTGCATGGCATGATTCTAAACATCGCCGGGAATTACGACGAAGCTTTGCTCAAATTCAAAGAAGCCGAAGCCGTCTGCGCTCAAAGTGGAGAACACTTTCTGCTTGGGCAATTGTACTGTCAGATGTCTCTCCTTTGCAATCATATCAACGACGCAGATTTTCCCCTATATGCTCAGAAATCATTAGAAGAATATCAGAAGAGTGGCGATTCCGGCTACATCCTCGATGGCAAAATAAACTACGCTATTGCATTGCTTGATGAGCATGATAACGAAGCAAGCCTGGCGTTATTCAAAGAATGTTTGCCGTTGTCCATACAACAGAATGACACTTTCTGCCTGGCAAAGAACTACACCTTTCTGGGTGAAGCAGAAATTGAATCAGGCCATTTCGATTCGGCTTTGGTTCATCTGCGGCAAGCACTTCCATATCAGGTTCCCAATTTTCTGGGTCAGGCTTATTCGCTCCTGTCTGTTTGCTACGGATACTTTCAGAATCGCGACAGCGCGTTATATTATCACAAGCTGACAAAAGAAGTATTTCCTGATTTCAAAACGAATTATACTCGTTTGAAAGATGCTGCCTATATGTACAAATATTTAGGCGATTACGAAAGGGCATTAGAGCATCACATCCAATACCACGACAGGTTGGACATCAAATATGCGAAACGACTGAATCATTCGTTTTCGAAAGGGCAGCGTGATTTTGCAGAGAAACGCATCGGCTTCTTCGAGCAACAGGTTCAGATGCTGACATTGGTTGTTCTCATTCTGTGCTTTGTTCTATCGGCAGGCATCCTTTTCTTCGTCTTCTACAGGAATCAGCAACGGAAAGTGTTAACCTTACAAGATGAAAACCGAAAGAATATCATCCGAGGCATGAAGCAATCTGCCATCGTGGTTCGACTAAAACAGTTAGCTTTCGATGAAACAATTCCATCCGATGCCGATTGGAACGATCTGAATCAGCTTTTTGAAGAGATGTTTCCCTCCTTCGAACGGAAACTTTTCTCGAAAAACAAATTGAACGATTTGGAATGGCACATTTGCCAGCTCCAGAAACTCGACTTCTCCAACAAAGAGATTTCCTCCTTGACCTGCAAAGCAAAAAATTCCATATCAACCATCAACGTGAGGCTATTCAAACGCCATTTTGGCAACGACGGTCATTCCTCCGACTGGTTAGATTTCATCAACAGTTTATAGATTTTTCGGATAATTTTTCCATATTTTTCACTACATATCTTTGTTCGTAAAAGTTCGCAAAATCAAATTCGAACTTTTACGAACAACTTT
>JAFSKF010000028.1 GCA_017449065.1 Bacteroidales bacterium | reverse complement strand
GCAGGGCCTACTGGAGGAGCCGGATTTGCTGCACCACCTTTGATCTGCAGCTTAATCTGTCCAGCAATTTCTTTTGCCATTTTTAATAATTGTTTTGTGCTGAATGCGCTTCAACCGTCTACTGAACTCAAACCATCGCTGGTTTTCATTGCTCGACTCGCGACTTCTTCAGCCGTTAATATTTGCCTATCCAGTCAAACAGGATTGCTTCTCCAACGTTGTAACATAGCCTTTTCAGACTCGCGGACTCAGACCGCAAACGTTACCAGTACAAACTCCCTTCTGGATCAAGCTTCTTTATTGACCTGGTCATAGTTAAGTTCAAGAGGGGTCTTACGACCGAAGATCTTGACCATAACTTTCAGTTTCTTCTTCTCAGCATTGACTTCCTCGACAACGCCATCAAAATCCTTGAAAGGACCATCGTTGACCTTGACGGTCTCGCCAACCATGAAAGAAATTTCGGCTTTTGCTTCCTGCTCTGCCTTGTCGTCGACATTACCGAGCATAGCGGCAATCTGATCATCAGGAAGAGATTCTGGCATCTTGGAATTTCTACCGCAAAGGAAACCGACAACATTCGTTGTGTTCGACAATTGAAGCTGTGCCTCTCCTGCCAATTTCTTTGTGGTGACAGTCTTATCTCCAACTTTTACGGTCTGGCTTACCACAAGGCATTGCACAAACACGTAGCTTGAGAAAAGGACTTTCTCCTTAATTACCTTCTTCTCGCCCTTCTGAGTAACTACCTTCTCAGTAGGCACAACAACTTGCTGAACGTACTTTCCGAGTGTGCCATTTGCAATTTCTGCATCAAGCACCTCTTTTACCTTCAGCTCCTTGCCGCTAATAGCACGAAGACAATACCATCTGAACTCTGCCATAATCCAGAAAATTTAGAATGTTCCGTAGATAAGAGGCATGCAGAGATGGCCGAAAAGCATATCCATGAGGAGGATAACAATTGCAATAATCACGGAAGCAGACAATACGACTACTGAACTGCTCGTAACCTCCGCACGGGTAGGCCAAGAAACCTTATTCGCCAGTTCAGAATAAGATTCTTTGATATAGTTAATTAATTTATTCATTGTAATTTTTATTTATTTGCACGGGTGGAAAGGTTCGAACTCTCGACACCTGGTTTTGGAGACCAGTGCTCTACCGACTGAGCTACACCCGTAAAAGGAGGCAGGTCGAAACCTCGCGGTTCACACCCGCCTCTGCTATTGTTGATCCGAAGATTATTCGAAGATCTCGGTAACCTGACCAGAACCAACGGTGCGGCCGCCCTCACGGATAGCGAAACGCAGACCTACAGACATTGCAACTGGAGTAATCAAAGTAACGTCAATAGTTACGTGATCACCAGGCATTACCATCTCTACTCCCTCTGGCAACTTAATCTCACCAGTTACATCCATAGTACGGAGGTAGAACTGAGGACGATAGTTGTTGTGGAATGGAGTGTGACGACCACCCTCTTCCTTCTTCAAAACATAAATCTGAGCCTTGAAGTGATCGTGAGGAGTTACGCTGTTTGGTTTGCAGAGAACCATACCACGCTTAACCTCGTTCTTATCGATACCACGGAGGAGAAGACCTACGTTATCACCAGCCTCACCACGATCGAGGAGCTTACGGAACATCTCAACGCCAGTTACAACGGTGAGTTTGTTAGCGCCAAGACCAAGAAGCTGAACCTGATCGTTCAAGTTTACAACACCAGTCTCGATACGGCCGGTAGCAACAGTACCACGACCAGTAATTGAGAAGATATCCTCAACAGGCATCAAGAAAGGCTTATCGATGTCACGTGGAGGCAACTGAATCCAAGTATCAACGGCATCCATGAGCTCCATAATCTTGTCAGTCCACTCAGGTACACCATTGAGGGCACCAAGGGCAGAACCGCGGATGAATGGAGTATCCTCCTCGAACTCATACTGAGCCAAGAGGTCACGCATTTCCATCTCAACGAGGTCAAGCATCTCAGGATCGTCAACCTGATCGCACTTGTTGATAAATACAACCAAACGAGGAACGTTTACCTGACGAGCGAGCAGAATGTGCTCACGGGTCTGAGGCATAGGACCGTCAGTTGCAGCTACTACGATGATAGCACCATCCATCTGGGCAGCACCAGTAACCATGTTCTTTACATAGTCAGCGTGGCCAGGGCAGTCAACGTGTGCATAGTGACGCTTAGCGGTCTCGTACTCGATGTGGGCGGTATTGATAGTAATACCACGCTCCTTCTCTTCAGGGGCATTATCAATCTGATCGAAAGACTTAACTTCCTGTTTGCCAAAGCCCTTGTCGTGAAGAGTCTTAGAAATAGCAGCGGTCAAGGTAGTTTTACCGTGATCGACGTGACCGATGGTACCAATGTTTACGTGCGGTTTCGAACGGTCAAATTGTTCTTTTGCCATAGTAAATAATTTTTAATATTAAAAATGTTAGTATTGTATTACTAGTTTGATCTGATTAGGAAAGGTCTGTTTTAGGTCTGACCTCTTTTGAGCCGCTTTCGAGAGTTGAACTCGAGACCTCATCCTTACCAAGGATGCGCTCTACCACTGAGCTAAAGCGGCAACATCTTGCCTTGAGCGGGCAACGAGACTCGAACTCGCAACATTCAGCTTGGAGGGCTGACACTCTACCAATTGAGCTATACCCGCATTCAATTTTAGCGCAAAACAAAATGCACCCGCAAAACGCCAACGCGATATTGTCGGTACATTTTGCGGGTGCAAAGGTAAATCTTTTTTCTGAAACGGAAAAATTTTTTCAATACTTTTTTTCATTTTTCAGTAAAAAAAAGGCGATTTTATTGACTTTTGGCAAAAAACTATCACCTTTACTTTCCATTTCAGGCTATTTTCGTCTTCTAACTTCTGCTGAAGCTTAGCCGATATTCTTTTCTTTCGCCTTTTTTATCTGGCGCTCAATGGCCTCACAAGCCTGCGAAACAGCATCTTCATATACTTCTGCGGCCTTGCTGGCATAGAAATTCTGGTCGCCAACAAACACCTTGATGCCGATTTCCTTGTTAGCCTTATCGGTTGTATTGATAATTTTGAGCTGAACTTCGGCTGATCGAATTTCGGCAAAGCGGTTTAGTTTCTCAATTTTTTTGTTGATGTACTCGTTCAACGAAACGGACGTCTCAAAATTGACGGACTGAATTGTGATCTCCATAGTCGTACGTTTTTAAAATTAATATAATTTACTCCTTACTACGCGGATGTGCTTTCCGATAGTTTTGGAGCAGTTCCTGCGGTGTCAGATGTGTATAAACTTCGGTCGAATCAAGCGATGCATGCCCCAATAGTTCTTTCACTGACATCAGATCGGCTCCTTCTGCCAACATGTTGGTGGCAAACGAATGACGAAACACATGCGCTCCTCTTCTCTCCAAATTGGGCACCTGTTCCAGATATTTCTTAGACAGAGCGGTTATCTTGCCGGGCTTGAGTCCTTCTCCGTCAGCATCGGTCAGCAACATTTGCGTCGGACCTCCCACCGTGGCATTTCTGACTCCGATATACTGTTTTAGCAATTCATGGAGTTCCGGGCCAAAAGGAATCAGACGTTCTTTGTTTCCCTTGCCGGTCACTCGAAGAGTTCTTGCCGAGAAGTCAATATCCCGATCCTGCAAACCCGCCGCTTCACTTCGTCGCATACCTGTGGAATAAAGCATATCGATCAGCAAATGATCCCGGACTCCCTCAAAATCAGATTCGAAATCGCCATCGATAAGGCTGTCCATCTGGTCTTCGCGCACCCAGTTCGGCAACGGCTTCGATACCTTCGGCGTTGGCATCAGCGTCAGCGGATTGCTTTTCAGTTTTCCCTTCCGGCACAGATATTTGCAGAAACTACGCAGAGCACATATATTGCGCTTCACAGTTGCAACTGCCATATGCCGCTTACCCATATCGACCATCCAGCCGCGCGCCAGATTCAGACTTGGAGACAAAGGATCGAACGAACCCATTTCCTTTGTTACATAATCTTCATATTCTTTCAGGGCGATGCTATACGTCTCTACCGTCAGATCCGAATAGTTCCTTTCATATTTGATGTACTTCAGGAAGTCGTTTATCGTGGCATTCATCAGCGTTCCTTTGTAAGAGATCGTTGAAACTTGATTCACTCTTGTTTTACGCCACAAAAATAGCGAAGTTTTTCGAAAAAAGCAACTTTTCAAATAAAAAAAATGTAAAAAGTGCGAAAATATAGGAAAAACGAGTCTTCATTTAGGAAAAAATACCTATTTTTGCCTCATACAATCACACTTCCTATGAAGAATCCTACCTTCTATCTTCTGCTCGAACTGTTAGGCCGCCTCTTAAGCCGCCATTCCGGGCTGGACAGCAATGAAGAGATTGCAGCCATCGGACATCCCTCTCCTGAACAGTGGTCGGAGGTCATCGGTCTGTCCGAACAAATGCAGGTTTCTGAATTACTTTATGATGCCGTTTCCAAATTGGGCCCGACACAACGTCCCGATAATGAAACCATGATGCGGTGGACAGCCCGTGTAGTTGAAACAGAACGTAGCAACCGACTCTACAGGCATCAGCTTTATTCTATGTTCGATCATTTAACGGAAACGAGAGTCACACCCATCGTAATGAAAGGCATCACCTTAGCAAATCTATATCCCAATCCGGAACATCGTCCGGTGGGTGATGTTGACCTGTTCGTGCCTCTTGATGTCCAGCATACTTATATCAAGTGCTTCGAAAAGCTGGGAGCACAAATCAGCTCCGCCTTCGATCTGAAACACCTCTCCCTGCAATGCCTTGGCATGAATTGGGAACTTCATTTCCGAAGCATCAGGTTTTATAGCCAGCGTACAGACAGGCGGTATGGCATTCTGGAGGCTGAAGAAACCTCAAGGGATTCTCTTTTTCACGAAACTTTTGACAATCACAAGGTAGCGGTCTTTCCTCCGATTCTGAATCTGGTTTATCTGACGGCTCACCTGCAGCATCATTTATTGGTGGAACAGGCCAATCTTCGTCAAATTATCGATTGGATGTTTGCACTACAGCACGACCGTACGGCTCTTGCCATTAAGGAACAGGCTTTTGTGAACCAACTGAAAAAACTCGGTCTATATCGGTTGTACCGTTGCCTGGGAGCTATCGCTGTCAACTATCTCGGTCTAAGCGCCGACAGCTATGCCGGATTGAGCCGTCTAACCAAGTTGGACAAAAAAAGAGGCGAATATCTTCTGAAAATCATTCTTCAGGGACGTGTTCCTGGTGGTAAACCTTACGAACCTCGTTTGGATTCCGACACCCTGCTGAAACGACTGGGCCATTTTGCCGAATTAACAAAGCGATGCTTTGCCTTGCGAGGCATCTGCCCTCGAGAAAGCCTCGCCACTCCTTTCGGCTTCATTTATCACGCTATCCGCCGCCGATTGCGCAAAAAATAGAGCTTATTTCAGTTCCAGACGGACCACATTCTCCACGTGTTGCGTATGTGGGAACATATCAACAGGTTGGATATCGGTTACCCGATATTTCACGTCGAGTAACTGCAAATCACGTGCCTGTGTGGCCGGATTGCACGACACATACACAATCACCTTTGGCTCAGCAAACAGAATAGCATCGATAACGTCTTCGTGCATACCGGCACGTGGCGGATCGGTGATGATCACATCCGGACGTCCATGCTCTTCGATGAAGTCGGTAGTCAGGATATCTTTCATGTCCCCGGCATAGAACAGCGTATTATCTATACCATTGATGGCAGAATTTACCTTGGCATCTTCGATCGCCTCGGGCACATACTCTATTCCAATCACTTTCCGGGCGCTCCGACTCACAAAGTTGGCGATAGTTCCGGTTCCAGTATATAAGTCATACACCAAAGGCAGGTTTTCTTTATTGCCCGAATCCTTGTCTTCAGGAGAAAGACCGGCAAACGCGCGCGCGTATGTATATAATGTGTATGCCTGTTGGCTGTTGGTCTGATAGAACGACTTCGGTCCTACCTTGAACTTCAAACCTTCCATCTCTTCGATGATGTGATCCTTGCCGCTCCAGCAGGTAACTGGAAGGTCGCTCCAAGCATCGTTACACTTGGTATTCACCACATACATCAACGACGTAATTTGCGGGAAGGCATCCTTCAGATGATCGAGCACCAGCTGGATTCCCGACGGATTCTCTTCTCCGAAAATAACGATGAGCATCAATTCACCGGTTGAAGCTGTGCGAACCACCATATTCCGCAAAAGACCGACTTGGTTGCGCAAATCGTAGAAAGGCAAATTATTATCAAGAGCAAACTGACGAATCTCCAGACGAATCTGATTCGAAATATCATCTTGTAGCCAGCACTTACGGATATCGAGCACTTTATCGAAACAATTCGGAATATGGAAGCCCAACGCATTCATATCATCGTACTTTACCCCCGAAGCCACTTCCTCAAACGTCAGCCAACGTTTGTTCGAAAAGGTAAATTCAAGTTTGTTCCGATAGAACTGTGTCTGCTTAGATCCATCGATCGGAGAGCATTCCGGCAATTCCACCTTTCCGATACGAGTGAGTGCATCCACCACTTGCTGCTGCTTGAACTTCAGCTGCTCCTCATAGGGAATATGCTGCCACTTGCAACCGCCGCACACTCCGAAATGTTCACACATCGGCTCAATTCGTACCGGAGACGGCTTAATCATTTTGGCAATAATACCTTCGGCATACGAGCTTCTGGATCTTTGCACCTGAATATCTACAATATCGCCCACCGCAGCAAAAGGAACAAACACAACTTTGTCGTTAACCCTGGCCAACGATTTTCCTTCGGCTGCATAAGCTGTTATTTCTACACCCTCCAATAAGGGCCTTTTCTTATCTTTTCGACTCATTTTTTATGTTGTTTAACATATTTTTCCAAAAATATTATGTTTTTGCGCAAATTATTGCACAGATTTTGCACAAAATCTTGCACAATTCAAAAATCCTCCCTATCTTTGCATCACAAATAAAGAGCTATTATACTTACAGAATGACAGACGCAAAAACTTTAACATCTAATGCTCTTAAGAAAAACACAAAGGTCGTTATTCGCTGAGAAAGTACAGGCGACTTAATAAAGGTTGTTTCCGTCGGGAACAACCTTTATTCTTTTCCGACATTCCCTCGGTAAACTGTTACATCAGGTAAGCTTCATCACTTTTGTGCAACGGTCGGCAGCAGTTGGACGATGCGTTACCAGAATCACCAGACAATGGCTGGTCCGATCAAACAACTGATCTAACACTTTCTGCTCGGTCTCCGGATCCAACGCCGATGTGGCTTCATCCAACAGTAATATCGGAGCCTTGCGCAACAACGCCCGCGCGATGGCAATCCGTTGAGCCTGTCCTTCCGAAAGACCTCCGCCTCGCTCTCCGCAAGGTGTATCTAACTGCAACGGCATTTTAAACACAAAGTCGGCAGCTGCCCGATGCAGAGCATCTCGCATTTCTTCGTCAGTAGCAGAAGCATTTCCCAACTGTAGATTAGAGCGTATGGTACCGCTCAACAAAGTATTTCCTTGCGGGACATACGAATAATAGCGTCTGCTATATGCCGTTATCGGCTGCGACTGATTGCCCGAATAAAGTTCCACACTACCTGATTCCGGACGAATCAGGGCGAGCAATAATCGGATCAGCGTGGTTTTACCGACTCCTGTTTCTCCCAATACAGCCACCGACGAATTGGGTTCGAAATCGAATGAGAACTGATCGAACACTTCCTTCATTGGCTGTCCGTCGGATGAATAGTGGAACGATACCTTATTTAATCGGATGCCAACTTCATCGCCCAATGCCGGCTGCGGCTCATTGGGTTCTGCCGGCAGGTTCTGCAGTTCCATCAACCTCTCAGCAGCTGTAAAGCAACGTATGAAAACAGGTAGTTCTTTACTCAAATCGGCAATCGGACGCTGTACGCGAGCCGCCAACTGCAAGAAGGCCACCATGGTTCCGTAGCCGATGACTCCGTTCCAGATCTGCAGCACGCCCCACGAGAAAGTAAGAAAGTAACTCAAGCCGAAACCGCCGCTCATGCACAAACGGGTGAATATCGACAACGTAGCTCGGTGTCTTACCTGATTGGTAAGGATGTCCATCAGTTTCGACAAACGTCCTATTGTACCATCCGTCTGCTCAAGAGTCTTGATGACCGAGCGGAACTGCAGGTTCTCCTGCATCTGACTTTGTATGCCGCTCTCGCTTTCTCTCACCTGTCGGATAATCCGATGCATCCGCCGCATATAAATTCTGGCCAACAGCAGAAACATCGGCGAAACCACCAGCACTATCCACGCTAAGGTAGAATCAAGGTAAAGCAGCATAAAGAACGAACCCACCAGCTGGAACAGCAAAATAACAATGCTGGGTAAAGTTTCGGTTGCAAAACCCACTACGCTCGAAACATCGCTTTCCAATCGGTTGATCACATCGCCTGTGTGATATTTCTCGATACCACGCCACTCGCTATCAATCAGATGCCGGAAGATCTGTTGTTTCAGCCGATTGTCCAAACGGACGTTTCGCATCTGGCTGATCCAGGAAGAAAGTGCCGACGAAGCCAGTTCTCCCAACATTACGATCGGCAGTAAGAGCAGGATATGATAAATGTTGCCTTCAGCATCATGGGTAGCGACATCAACTGCCCATTTGCAAACCCACACAAAGCACCAGCCCAAACAGATATTGAGCAAACCCAGCAACGTGCAGACAAAAACGCTGAACCAGTAACCGTCAGCTACTGCCAGCATCCATCGGAAGGTTTTCTGGTACTTTTTGAGTTCCATACCTTTTTTATTTTATAACCAGCTCAGCATCAATCCACTGCTTCAAGAGCTCCGAGCAGTCGTTGAATGCCACATCTGTAGGAACATCGTAATCTCTTGTCAGCAGATCCACCATATCTTCCACCTGAAAGTCCTTGCCTTCCAGATTTTCCCACAAAAAGGCAGCGGTTTCATTCAGACTGATAATCTTGCTGTAATCGATGTTTTCGATGCCCTCAGCTACCAGGACTTTTTCTCCGCACACGGTGCGCAATCCAAATCCATCCTTCAGTTTCATACTTGTATCATTATAAGTTAAAACAATTTGTAACACACTCGGTAAATAAACAGCAGATAGCGCCTCATCCAGGTTGTGTGCATCCAGAACCAACTGTACCAGCGCCAGGCTTTGCCATCCACATCATAGTATCGGTCTTTCTCTCCGATGTAGAAGCCTTGTGCCACTCCGATCACGTTGTCCGGCGTGCAATACTCTCTGCCAACTATATTTCCGTCACCCCAAAGGGTGCAGTTGCCATGTTCGTCAATATCTATCACCCGATGCAGCACGTACCGCTTGTCGTTCGCCAGCACCAAAGCCACTTCGCCCTCTTTAACCGGGCGTTTTTCGGGCGATACGAGCAGCACCTTATCACGTGCATGCTCCAGGAAAGGACGCATACTCCAGCCTCGCACCTTGAAGGTTGCGGTGTGTCCGGCCTTCAGCTGAAAGCGGACTTCTTCCAAAAACACCTCGTTGGGCAACTGGATTGTTTGCATGTCTTTTCGTTTACAACGGTAAAAGCTGGAACTATCTTTCCTCTGGCAATTTAACGCCCGACGGCTTCATGCTCTGGCTATTCTTTTCGAAATCGCCGTCCGATTCTCCGTTCCACGCACCAACGCCCTGGGCACAAACCACCGCAGCTTCCCTGTATGGTGTGCAGCCCAAAGTATAGACGGGCACTTTGCCGACAATCGTCGAAATCGTATCGCCTTGTGCCCGATAGAGCCGCTTGTCCCACTTCACGCCCGAACAAGAGGTCAGCAACGCAGCAAACGACGGCACCACGCCATCACGTTGAATATGGTTCGTAGCATCGCGCGTTATCTGCACGAAACCTCCCACGGGGAACTGTATATCCCTGTAACAAGGCGTTTTTCCGCTCCAGGGGGTGCCATACACAATCACTTCGCCGTTGCGGATGCCAACGGCAGGATTGTCGTCGTTCACCAGCTGGCAACCAGGCACGTGTGTCAGCCAAAGGGTCGAATGGGTGCTCTTCCCCGTACCGCTCTTGGCCAGAAAGAGGTAAGCCTTTCCGTTGCGTTCTATCACCGAAGCGTGGAACAGGAGTGTCTGCTGGTCCATCGAAGCAAAAGCGAACAGCATCATCAGGAAATTGTTATAGCAGTATTCCCTTTGCCACACCTCACCCGACAGCCAGCATCTGGCCTCGCGAAAGTGATTGTCACTCTGCATCTGGGCTTGCGGCTCGCGCGTCTTTTCGTCCAACAGGGAAATCTGCACCTGCGTGTCGGTTTCCGAATAGACGCACCAGGCGCCTTCGCACTCAAATTCCGACATCACATGGGCATCCGCCAAAGGTTCGAAACGCTCTGTCTGGCTCAACGTGAAAAGCACCGGCACCCCAGCGATTGCTGAGGCACTACGACTGAAGATTGCATATCGCTGGGCCAGCACATCCAGCAACTCCTTGTCGTCGGTATCGATTACGAAGTGCAGACCGGCCACCACACAGTGCTTTGCCATACGGTTTACAGAGTTGCCAGATAATCGGAAACGTTCTTTTCTATGCGGGCAGCCAGATTCTCGGCATTGGCAGCCTTCTCGAACTTCTCTCCTACAATGTGTTCGTAAAGTTCGATGTAGCGGTCGCTCACGCTTACGGCATACTCGTCGGTAATTTCGGGCATCACCTGACCCGGCTCGTTCATGAAGTTATGCTCAATCAGCCACTGGCGCACAAACTCCTTCGAGAGTTGCTTCTGAGGCTGTCCAGCCGCAAACTTCTCCTCATAACCCTCTGCATAGAAGTAGCGCGATGAGTCGGGAGTATGGATCTCGTCAATCAGAATCACCTTACCGTCGCGTTTGCCGAACTCGTACTTTGTATCCACCAGAATCAGTCCCTTCTTGGCTGCGATTTCCGTTCCGCGCTCGAAAAGGGCATAGGTATATTTCTCCATCTGCTCGTAGTCCTCCTTGCTCACCAGACCTTGAGCAATAATCTCTTCCTTCGAGATGTTCTGATCGTGACCCTCATCGGCCTTCGTGGTCGGAGTGATGATTGGAGTCGGGAACTTTTGGTTCTCCTTCATGCCTTCCGGCAACTTCACGCCGCACAGTTCGCGGCTGCCGTTCTTATATTCGCGCCAAGCAGAACCGGTCAGGTAGCCACGAATAATCATTTCCACACGGAAGCCCTCTGCCTTCAGGCCGACGGTAACCATCGGATCGGGAGTAGCCAGTTTCCAGTTAGGAACGATGTCGCTGGTGGCATCCAGGAACTTGGCGGCAATCTGGTTAAGCACCTGACCCTTGAACGGGATTCCTTTCGGAAGAATAACATCGAAAGCCGAAATACGGTCGGTAGCCACCATAACCATCAGGTCGTCGTTGATGTTGTAAACGTCACGGACTTTGCCGTGATAAACGGACTTCTGACCCTTGAAGTTGAAGTCGGTACGAGTTAAAGCATTCATTGTTATATTGGAATTGTTTATTTTCTGTTAATTGTTCTTGCGGGCAGGATCACACGTCAAACCTACGCCCAGTTTCTTGAAGATAGTCCGATCCACATCGCTCACCATCACGGTGGTGTGTGCCTGACAGCCTCTCAATTCCGGCAGTTGCGAAAGGGCCCGACGACAGTTCTCATCGCTCTTGCTCAACACCGAAAGGGCTACCAGCACCTCATCGGTATGCAAACGCGGATTGCGTCCGCCCAGATAATCCACCTTCGTCTTCTGTATCGGCTCGATCAGGTCTTGCGGAATGAGCTTCAGTTCGTGGTCGATGCCTGCCAGATGCTTCATGGCGTTCAGCAATAGCGAAGCCGATGTCCCTAACAGCGGACTCGACGATGCTGTAATGATTGTGCCGTCGTGCAGCTCAATGGCCGAACAATCCACACCTGCCTCTGTCCTACGCTTCTTGGCTGCCACCGTACACTTGCGGTCGTCGGTCGAGATCTTGGCCTGCTGGAACAGTAGCTGAATCTTCTGCACTTCTGCTTCGTTGCCGGCACCTTCTGCCATATGGTTCAGGGCCGTATAGTAGCGACGGATAATCTCCTGTTTCGATGCCTCGCAGCACACCTCGTCGTCGCTGATGCAGAAGCCCACCATATTCACGCCCATATCGGTAGGCGACTTATATGGACTTTCGCCGTAAATACCCTCGAACAGCACCTTCAATACGGGGAAGATCTCGATGTCACGATTATAGTTGATAGCCAATTTTCCGTAGGCCTCCATGTGGAACGGGTCGATCATGTTCACGTCGTTGAGGTCGGCCGTAGCAGCTTCGTAGGCGATATTCACCGGATGCTTCAGCGGCAAGCTCCACACGGGGAAGGTCTCGAACTTGGCATAACCGGCCGTGATGCCGCGCTTGTGCTCGTTGTAGAGCTGGCTCAGACAGACAGCCATCTTACCGCTACCGGGTCCAGGTGCCGTAACAATCACCAGCGGACGCGAGGTCTCCACATAATCGTTCTTGCCGAAACCCTCGTCGCTGTCAATCAGCGCCACATTGTTCGGATAACCCTCGATGGTGTAGTGATAATAAGCCTTAATACCCAGACGCTCCAGACGCAAACGATAGGCATCGGCAGAACTTTGTCCGTTATAGTGGGTAATTACCACCGAACTGACCAGAAATCCACGCTGCTGGAATTCGTTGCGCAGTCGCAAGACATCCTCATCGTAAGTGATGCCCAAGTCCTGACGCACCTTATTCTTTTCAATATCCTTCGCGCTGATTACAATGACGATTTCCGCACTATTGGCCAACTGCTTCAACATGCGCAGCTTGCTATCGGGCTGGAATCCCGGCAATACGCGGCTTGCGTGATGGTCATCGAACAACTTTCCCCCTAACTCCAGATACAATTTGTTGCCAAACTGTGCGATACGATCCTTGATATGTTCGGATTGTATCCTCAAATACTTCTCGTTATCAAAACCGATTTTCATTTTCTTTTAAAACAAATAACGCGTGCAAAGATACTAATAATCGGCGAAACCACCAAATTTCGCCGACTAAAAAGTAACAGATTCTCCATTATGCTATCCACATTGCACCACTTGATATGCAAAATGGCAAATGATTATTATATAAAGTTGTATATGATTATCACAATCTGAGTCTTCTCCACAGCCATCTTGGGATTCCCCGCCAGATGGCTGTCAGGATCCGGTATTTCCAGTCGATAACTCGGATATGCTGGCGGTGGTTGATGGCATAGACTATCTCTTGTGCCACCTTCTCCGGCCGAAGCATCATGGGGTAGTGAAAGTCGCCGTTCAGAAGGGCAGTATCGACAAAGCCCGGACGGACATCCGTAAAACAGATATTCAGACCCCGGCTTCGGGCCTGTTGCTCAAGTGCCTGCAGATATACGTTCTGCATCGCTTTTGTGGCAGAATAGGCCGGTGCAGGACCAAGACCTTTCGTTCCGGCTATCGATGTGATGACAGCTATATGTCCGCTCCCTTGATGGGCAAAGTAACGATATGCCTCACCTATCATCCGCATAAAACCGACACCGTTCGTCTGTACCGTTGCCAGTTCTATCTCCTCTGCCAGTTCCCGATTCTGTTTGCCTATGCCCGAAGTATAGAAAAACAGGTCCATACCGCCTAACCTGTCGATAAGCCGCCGCAAGTTTTGAGTTGCATCAGCAGCCGTTACGTCGATACGTTCCTCTGCCGCAGCTCCGATACCTTGCAACAATTCAACTCGTCTGGCCGCTACTCCAACGGTCCATCCCTGTTCCATCAGTATCTTAGCCACTTCAAGTCCGATGCCCGACGACGCACCGACCACGATTGCTCTTTTTACAAGTTGTTTCATTATGTTACATTTTCTGCATAATCGAAGATGTTAGGACATAGCCTACGTCCTTTCAGTTGTCGTTACTCTTATCCAGAAGCCCCTTGACCGCTTTGTCAAAATCGCTCTCCAATAGTCGCATTTCACGCTCACGATATATCTCAAACTCTCGTTCAGCCTTCTCAATGGCCTCTTGGTGTGAGATGGTACCGTTTCCCGTGAGGATGTCCTTGCGAAGACGTAGAATCTGGTCGTCAAGAGCCTGAATCCAATCTGCCATCGTCATGGGATTCTGTTCAAGGGCCTGAAATTCTGCATAGTCGAGGAATTGTGAGGTCAGCAGATTCAGCCGCTGCAGCTCTATCTCCGTCAGATAGTTCTTGGCAATCTTCACGTCATCACGTGTCACATAGTTGCCTTTGAAGTTCGTCATTCCCACAAACGGTTTCTCATTGTCCACCCGCTCATAAATCAGCTCTGCTGCCGTATGTTCATGCACGGCATAATGCATCTTATTCTGAACCGTGGCGAAGAACAGCTTTGTCATCTTCGCCCTTGGATCGTAATCCGTTGAAGTAGCGTAAATATCCGTCACTTGCTGATAGAAGTTTCGTTCGCTGCTACGGATGTCACGAATGCGCTGGAGCAATTCCTTGAAGTAGCGGTTTCCTCCTTGCTTCAGACGTTCATCGTTCAGGGCAAACCCTTTCTGAATATACTCATGCAGGATGCGGGTAGCCCAGCGACGATAGCGTACAGCGACAGCTGACTGAACGCGGTATCCCAGAGCAATGACAACATCAAGATTGTAATGCAAGACTTGATAATTCTTGCCGTCCGCGGCAGTTGTTCGGAATTTCCGAACAACTGCGTCGTACTCCAGTTCTTTGTCTGCAAAGATGTTTGTCAGGTGTTCACTCACATTCGACTTGCTCGACTGATAGATTTCCACCAGTTGTGCTTGAGTTAGCCACAAGTCCTCATCAGCAAAGCGCGTATTCACGCTCACTCTGCCTTCCTCATCCTTATACAGTATCAATTTGTTCTCTTTGTCCATATTTCGTTAACGATGGCAAGAACATGGGTAGCCCTTCTTGCACGGTTTATATCAACCTTCCAATACTTACGAGTCATCTCATAAAGATTCTCCCTTTTTACTTTTCCTACTTTTACACACATAATGCGGTCTTCGGAATTGGGTACTAGCTCTTTATAAATCATTTCGTATTCTTATTTGACTATTTCAACTTTCCAACCCATTTTTAGAGTTGTGTTAATCTTATCCAAGATTTTCTTTTTGTCTTTCGTACTGCTATGTGTTAAGACATATAGGCCAGGAGCAGCTTCGCGCTGGGCATGACCATACTTTTTGTCTTTAGTTGTTGAGACTACGTTGATGCGACAGAATTTGACGTCCAACTCTCGAACTTTTAACAAACCTGCCTCAATAATTGCAGAGGTGAATGTGGTGGCAGCATCGTGTTCTTGAAGAATAGAACCGTCTTTTCTACGGATGCATAACCCTGTCTTTGGAGCAATCTGCGTTCTCTTGGTTTTCCTTGGGCCAAACTCCTTGTGTTCCACCTCGGGATCTGCTTCCAGACGCTTGGCATCAATCAGTTCTGTGATGTTTGTCTTACGTGACAACGATACGCTAATAGGCAGACCTGGGTGATAGTCAACCACCAGTACTAGCTCACGTTGAACCTGCTTCAAAGCAGGCTCAATGGTTTCCGTTACTACCGGAAGAATCTCTTTTTTGATGATGTCTTCTTCCAATTCACTTACCTGTCTCTCTAAATCATCATTCAGAGAGAGACCTTCTTTCCGCAATGTTTCCATTGCTTTGTATAAATCGCTGAGTCGTGACATACGCTATATAACATTGTAATTATTCTGTGATTCATTTTCTATTAATGGCTTCATCAGTAGTGCAAGTTCGTCAAAAGTCTTACACTCCTTAAGCTTCAAAGTTGAACTATCCCACCAGCCCTCTATATTCCGCTTAACATATCCCTCAATGCTTCTACGGGGAAATTCTCCAATCAAACTTTCAATCAGTGAACGGTAAATATTAAGATGGTAATTGGTGTTCTTTGCAAATGGTTGCCAAGTTTTGTATAGTACATCTTCTGTTGCAATATCTATTACTTCAATCTGGTCAAGGGGACGATAGTCTGACGAGAAGGCTTTTAGCATCATCTGTTTGGCTTTTTTGTCACTTTCCGGAGCACTATATCCCCAAATAGTAACTATACACGCTTTCTCCAAATAGTACTGTAACCGATACCAGGCATCTTGAATATAGACATTTTGTGAATAGTCCTTATTCTTAACGGGATATAGCAATCTTGGTGAAACCAATGGCTTGCCACATTCCGAACAGAATCTGTTGTGATAGGGCTCAAAGTGTTTGCAGTCTTCGCAAACTCCAACCTCAACACAACTGTGTAGAAATAGCATCTGAGGCAAATCACGAGTTATCTTGTTTACTCGATTATAAGCTTGGATTAGCAGTGGGTCCCAATTGAACGTTGCTATGCAGTCTTTGCTACGAAGTGACAAGATAAGGCAATCATAGAGCGTTGGCTTATCAGGAATTTGCATCTTTCGGTAATGATTTACGATGCCATCTTCTATCTTCCTAACAACATCAGTATATTCTGGCTTTGAAGCTAATTCTGAGTAAATGGCTTCAATATTATTACTTTTGGTCTTCAACTTCACACCATCCAAAAGACCATCTATCCCGATTTCTTGCATGAAGTTTTCCATAACAGGACTTTGGCGACCATACTTGTCACCATTGGGAATAGTCGCTTTTGTAGCTCCTGCTCCCAATATAAAAAGATGTGGCCGTGAACGCATTATCTCTGCTATGTCATTATCTTCAAGCTGTTTCATACTCTTCTCGTGTAAATGGAGGATTGGGGTCTACGATGAGGACTTCATCGTAGGTCAGGCCATACAGACGATAGACCTTCTTGTCTATCTCGTTTTGCAAAGCACTTGTGTCTGCCTGAAGGTCTTCCTTCTTGATAGATACAATTCTTTGAGCCAGAGTAATAATGGAACGCTTATCAGCCCCTGACGTTTTACATATTGGTATTTTTTCTAAATACCCCCCCTTGATTTTCGGGAAAGTCTTACGTTTATCTTCAAATTTAAATGACCAATAGAACTTTAACAAATTAGAGTTTAGCAATCCTAAAATATAATAAGGGCTTTCTTCTTTACATACTATCATAAAAGCACTATTTAGGACTGCAAGTCCTTCGGTATCTATTCCAGAAATAGGAGTTGCCCCGACTTGTCTGACAATAATTTTATTCTTGCTATTATGAATTTCTTCTTCCCAACAACCTCCACATTGAGCAATACGATTATAATAACAGTACAAATTGTCGTATTTCGAAATATATGGAGAAATATTTTTTCCAGTAAGGCATGGTCTATGGTCCTTAGTTAAATCTTTAAGAGAAGGATCTTTAAGAACATCTTGAGGAAACAGTTTCCTATTTCTCAATTGCATACCAAAGTTTACAGTCGCGTAGGAATTGAGAGGAATAGAACAATTTTCTATTTTCTGTAGGATATTCTCTTCAATACTATTGCCTATCGGTTGAATTATGAAACCATCATTTTGCAAATATCGGCTCTGTGAAATAGATGATAAATGTTTTAATTCTAACAGGCCATCGCATATATTACCCTTGATATAGTTTAAGGTATAATTCAATTCTTTTCCTTTTAGAACTTGGATGATGCAAGTATTAACATTAGCAGAGAAAACATTATCTTCAATATTGATAATATGTTGGACTCTTTCCTGACTCAATAGCATTTCACGCAATTTAAACACATATTGATTTGTTAGGAAGTTGGAAGGATTTATGTATGACAACACACCGCTTGTATTTAATATCCTCAATCCATATTCTATGAAGAGATGATACAAATCCACCTTATATGCAGCAACTACAAATTTGTTTCTATAGTAAGATTTCAATCTTTCATTTGTCATTGTTTGTACTAGTACATATGGTGGATTTGCAATAACTACATCAAATCCTCCATTGACACCAAACATCCATGTAGGGTCAAAGAAAGGCGAGGTGGCATTTTGATCAAACATATCCCATGAGGAGAGTTGTTGGGCTTCCGCGTTACCAATAGAGCCACTTTCGCTCAACATACTTGCAATTTCTTTACGTAGACAAGCCACACGTTCCTTATATATACGTTTAGTTTTCACCGTTTTTGCACCAAATATGCGATGCTTTGCCTCTTTCATTTCCTTTTCTTTTTCGCGGATAGCTTCAGAGTCAAAGAGGTTAGCTTCGCGTTTCTCCAATCCAACTAACGTATTTGCCGCTACAAATTTTGCTTCAAGGTTAGGCAAAGGACGAATGCCGAAGTTGTCAACAGGGTTGTTATTAGTCTTTTGGTCAACCACCAAGGAGATAAAGAAACGGAGTTTGCTTATCTGGATGGCAATAGGTTGGATATCTACACCATAGATGCAGTTCTCTATCAAGTAGAGCTTACGGGCATAGTCAGGGCGGTTGATGCTCTCATTAAAGCTACGCTCAATATCAGCCACAATTTCTGCACGCTCTTCATCCGTCGCATTGCGGTAGACCTCAGATGTTTCACTAATGGCATTGTTGAGCATCATATCCTTCCATTGCTCGTTGTTGGGGTCAAGCTGCCCTAGAATATGCACCATCTGTTGGAGCATACCCATCGGGAAAGCACCAGAACCACAGGCGGGATCGAGCACTTTACACTCATAGAGTGACTGCATAATCTGGCGTTTTTGGTCATCGGTCAGAGTCGGTCCCTCGTCCGTGTATTGAATCAGTTTTCGATATTCTGGTTCTAAGTCCTCACCTACTGTACGTTTCAGGTGAGCCACCAGACTTTCATCCACCATATATTGTACAATCTCACGGGGCGTATAGAACGAACCTGTTTGCTTGCGGGCTGTTGTCTGCGTCTCTGGGTTGTAGGCTGCCAATAGGTTCTCAAAGACTTTTCCTAACAGTTCTGGGTCGAGCGACACTTCCTGGTCGAAAGGCGTGTTCTCTTCTACCGTGAAGTTATAGCGCTTCAGGATGTCGATAATACCTCGGGCACTGACCTTCTTTTTCTTCTTGTCGCCATACCACTCAGAGAGGTCGATGTTTTTGCCTACCTCATCACCAAAGAACAGGAAGTCGGGTATCACCAACTGGTCGCTGATGACCTTGCGGTCTGTGAAGGCATCCACATACATGCCTTTGTCCTTGTCATCCAAGCAGTCGAACAAGCCACCATTTAGGAATGGTACATATTGATTGGCAAGTTCCACGAACTTATCGGGATTGATGAACAAATCCTCATGGCGCATCAGCTTATTATTGTCGTAGTCGCCTCGCCCATTACGGAAACGACGCTCAGAAATGGTGTCCTTACCCTCTGGGGTGATAGGACTGTTCAGCATGGCAAAGAACAGGTTCTGTAATACACCTTTATAATATTTGCTTTCATACGACTTGCCGAAAAGATTTGCAACCGCATGAGGGGTAAAGCCTTGTATCAGTTCATCGGCAATAAACTGCTCATCGAAGAACTCATCGGGAACTAAATGACGCTGTTTCAGGAACCAGACAAAGATGAGACGGGTAATCAGGCGTATCATCGCCTCAGAGTTATACTTCTGATTATCCTCTAACGTCTTCAGGTCATTGGGGAAACGCACCACCATGATAGCCCAGGCATACCAGTCGCTCAGTTCCTGATAGAATGCCTTGGTAAGCACATCCACAGAGAAGCGGTTTCTTAAATCCTCCACACTGACCACCCGGCCATATTCATTCAGGTATTTGTTAGGGGTGTAGTAAGAGATTCCTTTACCCAGATAGTAGGAATAGCGGTGAGGATTGGAGTAGCGACGGCTGACTCGTGAAGACGTCTCTGACTGGTCGAGCGTAATCTCAATCAATGAGAAGCGATAGTTGTTGTTGTCATCCTCTGGCACAAAGAACACCAAGGCACGCTCGCAAAACTCATCAGCCAACAGGCGGAATGCCTCTTTTGTCAGACCTACACGGGCATCGTGCTTGGAACTATGACGCACTTCATAGACAACCAATCCCAATGATTCGCATTCGCCCAAGCGTGTCACTTGCTGGGTATATTGGAACTGCACAGGATTCTCCACACTGCTTATTTCCTGTCGGAAATCCTCTGGCAGGAAGTTGACTCTCAGAAATGAGAGAAACTCATCACGGCTATATGCTCTGTTAAACTCCATAGTGTATTTACTTCTTTTTGACGGTTGTGTATTTCTGGTCAGGATGGCTTAGCATTGCTGGAATGGTATAGAAAAGTTTACCGCTCTCAACGAGAGGATTTACATAAAGATACCTTAAAGATGAAGGTCTTCTCTTTAATATGCTTGCTAATTCCAATAAGCTCATCGGTCTTAAATTGCATAGTTCTATTACGAGTCCTTTCATCTCTTCTGGTTTTGCCCGTCTCCCAATTTTTGCAATCCTTTCTTCTATATCTTTTGGAAGTTGATCAGCTCTACTATTAAGGGAACCTCCTCTACTATTAAGTGTGTCGGTAGCTCTACCATTAAGGGAACCTCCTCTACTATTAAGTGTGTCGGTAGCTCTATTATTTTCTCCGTAAGCCCTATCATTTTCTCTGCTACCTATACTATTTTCTCCCTCAGCTCTACCATTAACAAAGTTTTCGCCAGCAATATAGTATGTACTTCTGCTTTGTCCCTTTTGCTCTAACAGCCCTTTGGTACACAATTCGTGAAAGTCAGAAGAAGCTTTTTGATTATTAATAACACTATTCAGTTGTCGATAGGTCATATTGTCAATTGCCCCAACTTCGCGGACAAATACCAAAGCCAGTCGTTGCTCATTATTTAGCAAAAAGTCAGCATAAGAAGCAAGCCACTGAATAGTTTCATTATCCAACAAGTGATGGAGCAGCAAACGGGCAGTGAACTGATTGGCAGATCGATTGGACTCGAAAGTTGGAGGCATCATCCCAGCCTTCTTCATGTGGCCACGCATTGACCTGATACCAGAGCCTTTAGTTTCTGCCAAGTTCGTATCATGAAATATGGTACTTATAAATGGGTTACGCTGCACAGATCCGGGTTCACCTAATGTCTCTGGCGACTTTAATGAGAAACCGGGATTGATGATTTCCAGGCGATTGGAGTATCGGATAATCTGGATGGGTTGATTAAGCCGGAAAGAGCAATGGATAAAAGCATTGACCAAAGCCTCACGAAGCGCATCATTGGGCAAATCAATTGGGGTGTCTGCCTGTAGGTTGCCCTTTTTCAGTTCGAAGCCTTTGGGCAAGTCGTCTTTGATGGCATTAATAGCACGGTTGACTAATAGGATAAGTGGTCCACGCATGTCAATGGTTGCCTCAAAACGGTTATCCGGGTCTTCTATCCACCTGTTGCCTGACACACGAATATAATCTACTCTCAGTGCTGGCAACAGACGGCGTAGCGACATGGATTTACCAAATACGACAAGACCCGTGTAAGTCAAGACAAAACTTCCGTCTTTTTCTTTTTCGCAGGCTCTTAATGCCATCAATAGGTCTTTGTCGTCATATGACAGTTCCTCGGCATTAGGGTTAACCTTTGCCCGTAACTTTCTATAATAGTCAAGTGCATTGTCATCTATATCATCAAGCGAAGCCCCCTTTACGATGGTACTGTCGAAACTCTCAGCAGAGGAATAGAAAACCCTCATATCGTCTTCCGTACACTTCTGATCGGAAGAGCCAACTCTGCGAAAAGCGCCCTGAGGTAATCCACGACTGACTATATAAACAGGCTTCTGGGCTTCAGGCGCTTCGTCAACCTTTACGACAAGCACCGTCTTACCATCTACAATCTCGGTTTCTATTTGTGGTCGGATGCGAACATTGAACATCGAGCTGCATTGCGTAATAACGTCATTCTGGATCCTATCAGGATTCTCAATGTTCTCGGGAACATATACAGGAAGGCCGTTCTCGAAACCAGTCCTAACTGCACCCAGTAACAAATAACCTCCACCCAAACCAGGCTCATTGGCAAAAGCGCAGACTGTTTCCATGATGCTTTTGTCTATCTCGGATGCTCTTTTTGCATCGATTCTGACATTTTCATCTATTGAATTCAATTGGTCGAATATTTCTTGTGCTGTCTTCATTTTAATTCCTCCGCTAATATAATTGATTCCTCACCATCATCTACATGATTGCAAGTTTCTATAATTCGATTGATGTAATACTCGTCTATTTGATCTGGAAGTTTATGGTAATCAGCCGGCTTCAATTGATTGATAAATCGCAGTTCATAACCAGAAAGTCCATCGCTCTGAATTACCTTCATCAGGTCTTTCAGATAGTCAGTTGGCAGAGCCTTGCGGTTCAGCATCACCTTGACCTTCTGCATAGCTTCCAGACGGATTTTCTCGTTTTTATCTTTGACATCGCTGCTGAACAGATGTGCTTTGGTGAGTTGATAGGCTGGCTCAAAGGCATCAGAGAGTTCTGCGGGTTGCTCCATCAATTCAGCCTCAAACAATCCGATGGCTTCCTCTGCGGTCAGTTGTACGACTAGGCCTTCTGCTGTTCCGATCTTAAAGACAAAGTCGTTGCCCTTCTTGCCAAACATCAGCACGCCGCTTCTCGGTTTCTCTACAGAACGACCAGTACGGGCACGATGCGGCAACTGCATCGCTTCGTCGTAAATTTCTGTTCCCTTAGTTGCAATTAGCAACTTTTGGTACTTGACATCCCAAGAGATTTCTTCGCTCTTGGCCATCTCCTTGCGGTACTGTTCCAAAAAGTAAGACTGTATCTCTTCATCTTTGGTCAGCACCTTTGTATCCTCGCCCATGATGGCATGAATCATAGCCATCTTCAGCGTGGAGATTTCTCTAGTACGGGTTTCTGTTTCGCCAACGTCCGTGGGGAAATAGTTGTAGATATACAATTGGTCGAACACTTTTTTGTTCACACGATTGATACGACCTATTCGCTGAATGATGCGAGTAGGGTTATAGGGGATGTCGTAATTGATGACCGTCCCGGCACGATGCAGGTTATAGCCTTCTGAGATGGCATCGGTAGCCACCAGAATCTTGTAGTCATCCCGCTGGTATTCCTTTTTCTCACCTGCGTTGAAGTTAGCGTTGATGGTATCCTTGTTGGATTGGGAAGCGTCAGCAGATGTGTATTTGAATACGGGTAGTCCATACGTCTGCAATGCCTCGCCAAGATAATCTGCGGTGTCTGCAAACTCCGTAAACACAATAATCTTGCGCTTGGATTCCTTGGCAAGTTGTTTGTCCAAGATGCGTTTGAACGATTCCAGTTTCGGGTCGCTCTTGATAGTTCCGTCCGCTCCAAACCACTTCTTTTGTATCTGCTGAAGGAGATCCATATCAGCCTTAACATCTTCCACGAATGACTCTTTGATATAGTTCATGTCGATTTCAAAGAATCCTCGTTTCTCATACTTCTCGTAGGTCTCTGTGATGAGTTCGTTTCCGTCATCGTCAGTCTTGTAGAAATCATCCACATCAGGAAGATTACCCTTTTTATAAACAGGCATCTTGCCTTTTTCCTCTATCCATTTCAGAATCTGACGGGAGCTGTTTATCATATACTCCATCGACATACGGAAGGCATATTCAGAACTTTCGAAACGACGCACCAGTAAGCGACGCATAAACTTGGCAATATTGGCTTGTCGGCCAAACAACAGGTTCAGTTCTACGCCTGTCTTTTCTTCCAGCAAGTCAGAGAGTTCTTGTTTCAGCTCCTCACGTAGATATAATACTGGTGAGTACCGGGCAGCCTTGAAGCGATATTTTCTATCGTTCTTTTTCCGTTCATCATCCTCGCTGATGCGGTCAAGCGTTTCGAGATACAGGTCCTTAAGACTACTCAGATCGTAATCCAACTCTACTGGATCGTTGGGGATGACTAATTGTATGTTCTGCCGTTTTAAGTCCTCTGCATATTCAGGTATTTCTTTCAAATCAATACGGGAACGACGGATGACAAGCGGGCTGATGATCGAACGTATCTCGTTGGCAATCTTTCCTGCTTCCTTAGATACTTCGACATCCGTTATCTTACCTTCTCGCTGGTCCTTCTGTAGTTGTTTGTAGGTAATAATCAAATCCTTGAACTTGGCTCCCAGATTATCAACAGTCTTTAAGGTTGACTTGGTCGGAACCTGGAACAACTTTAGCATAGCATAGATGTCATCTGGCCTGTTGTTGAAGGGCGTAGCCGTCAGTAGCATCACCTTATTACCAGAACAGAGTTGGTGTAGGATAGTATAATCAATGGTATATTCATTGCGATAGCGGTGTGCCTCATCAACCACAATCAAATACTGCTCATCGGCTTTCACTATCCGTTCATAATATTTTAATGCTTCCTCTAGTTTTCCTGAAGTATAGATGGATGCAGTAAAACCAAAGTCATCACGATAGCTGCGCCATTGTTCTTCCAAGTGTGGCGGACAAATCACAAGCGTTCTCAGGCGGAGATTGCGAGCAACGGTTGAAGCGATAATACTCTTACCCAGTCCTACAACATCAGCCACAATCACACCATTATGATTCTTGATGGAGTTGATGGCCATCTGGACGGCATCCGTCTGATATTTCAGATTGGAGAATTTACCATCAGTAATATCGTATGGGGTAAGCAGGTTCTCTGTGGTGGGTATGGAGAAGTATTCTTTAAGCACACGAAGGTACATCTTATAAGGGCTATATAGTTTCTCATACCAGATACGGTCGATAACCTTCGTGTCAAATTCGTCAATATGGTCCTTATCTGCAATGACAATGGACTTTTCCCATAGCTCGTTGAAAATGTTTTTCGCATCGATATATGAGTTTTTGTCATTGAATCGGGCGTTTATCTCTACTCTGCCAGCCAATCCTTCGTATGAAAGGTTGCTGGAACCTGTAATAACGGAGCCCGGGTCTTCACCGCCTTCACTGATTTCGTCTCGATAGTCAAAGATATACATTTTAGCGTGGCAAGGCTCGTCTGTCTTACGGATTTCTAACGTCCCGACCTTTATCTTGTCGTAGAACAGCTTAAACGACTCCAACTTGGACTGACTGTCATGAAAGTCGGTTTCGTTGAAAAGTCTCACAAAATGGTTGTAGTAGTCTTCTTTGAGCTGAATGCGAGATTTGTTGTAATCGGCCAAAGTGTCTATTTCTCGAATATATTTCGTAATCCGGGTGTCTATGTCAAGTCCGACCAGAATGCGGACATGCTTGTCTATCAACTTCTCAGAAATCAGTTTATATCCGGAGAAGAAGAAATAACCAACAAGCACATCCAAAGACTGACTCTTTGGCAGTATGCCGTTGATAATGTCTGACAGCATTTTTTCTTTATTTGTTATAAAACTATTCTGCATTTTTAATTTCCATGATCATGGTTATTGGCGAAATTTTGATGCAAATATAGGGAAAATCTTCGACATATTATAGCAGTCGGGATAAAAAGTTCGTTTTTTCTTAAAAACTTTCTTCGCTACCCAGTTTTTACTCCCCAGTTGGAGAAAATTTACTGTCCAGTTAGAGAAAATTTGCTGCCCAGTTGGAGAAAAAGTTCGTATATATTTTGAGTATTAGAAAAAATGTCGTATTTTTGCACCGGATCCGAGCAGGAAACCAAAGAAATCAATCGATGCGACAGTTTATATATAATATGATAGAACCAAGAAACGAGAACAAGGTTTCCCGTTTCTACGACTGGGTGATGCTCATCGCCATTATTATCGGCATCTTCCCGCTTATGTTCCGCACGCAGCACAGGGTATTCTTCTACTTCGACATCCTGTCGTGCTGCTGTTTTGTGGCCGATTATGTTTTCCGATGGATAACCGCCGGTCTCCGGTCGAAGCGGAAAGGATGGCTCCCCTATTTGCTGTATCCGATTACCCCGATGGCGATTATCGATCTGCTGTCGATTCTGCCTACTTTGTCGCTTTTGGCTCCGACCTTCAAGATTGCCCGCGTCTCGCGTCTGCTGAAAGTGTTGCGGGTGGTCAAGGTGGTACGCTATTTCGAACCGTTGGAGATTATTCTTGCCGTCATCCGCCGACAGACGAAGATTCTGGTAACCGTCTTTTCGTTGGCCCTCTTCTATATCTTCATCACGGCGATGATCATGTTCAATGCCGAAGAAGACATCAACCCGGAAACCGGCCAATATCTGTTCGATAACTTCTTCGATGCCTTCTATTGGGCGGCCTGCACCCTCACCACCGTCGGCTATGGCGACATTTATCCCATCTCCGACATCGGACGCGTCATCAGTATCGTCTCCTCGATGGTCGGCATCGCCATCATCGCCCTCCCCTCCGGCATCATCACCGCCGGCTATCTGGACGAACTGAAGGAACGGAAACAGACAACGAAGCAGACAGAATAATATCCAACCTCGAACGAAACCATAACTATGAAAAATCGTATTCTCCTACTGGCTTTGACCTCCATGCTGACAGCGTGGAGCTGGGGTAAAACCATCTATGTGGCAACCGATGGCGACGATGCGGCAGCAGGAACCATCAAGGCACCACTAAAAAGTTTGCCGGCAGCCTGTCAGCAGGCATCAGCGGGCGATACGGTCTATTTCAGAGGCGGAACCTATCGGGTGACCGACGATCAGATTATGGACGTTAAGGGAAACACCGCATTTGTCTTTGCGCTGAAAAAAGCCGGTTCGGAAAATGGACGCACCTGCTTCATGGGATATCCCGGCGAGCGTCCCGTTTTCGATTTCTCTGCCCTGCAACTGGACGGCAGGCATCGCATTGCCGCCTTCTATCTGGGTGCCGACTACCTGCACTTGCGGAACTTCGACATCGTGGGAGTCCCCGTCCGCGTGAAAGGACATACCCAATCGGAGTGCATATCTGCCCGAAAAGGATCCCATTGTATTGTCGAGAATATCGCCATGTACAACAATATGGCAATCGGCTACTATCAGACAGCAGGATCGCACAACCTGGTGCTGAACTGCGATGCCTACAATAACTACGACGACTATTCGGAAGGACCCTATGGCGGCAACGTGGATGGGTTCGGCTGTCACGTTATTAAGCCGACAGACATAGGCAACACGTTTCGCGGATGCCGTGCGTGGCGCAATTCCGACGACGGATTCGACCTGATTCATTGTCAGGCGCCGGTATTGATCGACCATTGCGTAGCGATGTATAACGGTTTCCGACCGACCGCCGATCCGCACAACACGACGGAGTTCAAAAGTGCAGGCGACGGCAACGGCTTCAAGTGCGGCGGTTGGGGCATGGAGAAAGAAAAGACCCGGTGTATCGGACAAAGCCCGAAGCATCAGGTATTCCATTGCGTGGCATACTATAACAAGGCGAACGGCATCTACGCCAACCACCATCTGAGCGGCAACCTGTGGTTCAACAATACGTCGGCGATGAACCGTCGCGACAACTACAATATGGTGAACAGACGTTCGACGGAAGCCGGCGATAACATCGACATCGGCGGCTACGGACACGTGCTGATCGGCAACGTTTCGTGGAACCCTAACAAACAAGATCTTTCGAACTGCGATAGCACACGCTGCTTCCTCAGCAACAATTCGTTTGCTCCGACAGAGATTCCCGTCAGCGAGAGCGATTTCGTTTCAACCGACCCGGCCCTCCTGTTTTTGCCGCGCGACGCCAAAGGCAACCTGCCCCACTCCGACTTCCTGTCGGCCAAACAAGAATCCGTCTTATCGCAACGGAATATGGGTTGGCAATAAGCAGGCAATAAAACGATGCTGACTGTAATCTTCCAATCCCATATTACACAATCCTGCGGGCTATCCAAGTCTGATAGAGGCTGCGAGTGGCAAGATAGGCGATGAAACAAAACCAAAGATGATGATTGGGTGCCAGAGGAAGCGGAAGCAGCCACAAGAGGAAAAACACAAGGGATGAGAGCAGCAACGTGTACATCATCTGACGGGTGGCGGTGGCTCCGATAAAGATGCCATCCCACATAAAAGCTGCAAATCCGGCAAGCGGCACCCAGAACATCCAGGGGAGATAAGGCTGAGCCGCTGCGATAACTTGCAGATCGTCGGTGAACAGTTTCAGAATCTGATGAGCTCCTGACACATATAGCAAAGAGAAAAACAAGGTGATGCCGCCTGCCCAAAGGAAAAGATAGTGCACACACTTACGCAACTGCTTGCGAGCCGATAATGGTTCATGGGGACGGGAAGCCTGTCGCGCCAGTTCTGTTTGCTCCATTCCCATGTATTTGCCCACCAAAGCCTCACCCGCCAACGAGAAGGCATCGGAAAAATAGGAAAACAAGAGGAACAGCTGAATCAGCATCGTGTTGACGGCCAAAAGCAAATCGCCCTGCCGGGCACCGAATGATGTGAATGCCGTGGTGACAGCAATCAGACAAACCATGCGGAAAAAGATGTCGCGATTCACGGTGAAAAACGAACTCCATCCGACTTGCGCATCGGCTGCCAACGATTCGGAACCGGATTGCGATGCATGAAACGGGGTGCGACGCATCAAGACAATGGCTGCCGCCAACCCTGCATATTGCGACAAGACCGTACCCAAAGCCACACCTTCGACCCCCATACCCGCCTTGAAAACCAGAACGACGGAAAGAACTATGTTCAGCAGGTTCTGCCCAATGGCAATAAACATGGGATAACGCGCATTCTGCATACCGACAAACCAACCGCTCATGGCAAATAGCGCCAAAACAGCCGGAGCCGCCCAAATGCGAATGCGGAAGTAAGCAATAGCCAACTGCCAGACCTGACCGGTAGGCGCAATAATGATGTGCGCCATCCATTCGATGGGGCGTTGCAGGGCAAAAATACAAAGGCCGCACACCAATGCCACTTGCAAACCCATCCGAAGCACCTTGCGTTCGCCGGCACCATCCTGTCGGCCAAAAGCTTGTGCCGTAAGTCCGCTGCTGCCCATGCGCAGGAAGTTGAAAAGCCAATAGACCATATTGAAGATCAGTCCGCCAACAGATATGGCACCAATCGCTGCCGCCCCTCCATCGGAAGAGGCGTATAACAGCGACGACGACATGTGTCCGACAATCGACAAATCAACAATACCCAGCAACGGCACAGTAATGTTTGTGACGATGCCGGGTATGGCAATACGCAGAATTTCGCGGTTCAATGGATACTCTTATTTTTTCAACGCTTTCTCGAAACGTTCGAAGAAAAGGTCACATTCTTTCTGCTGAATGCAGAGCGGCGGCAGAATACGCAAAGTGCTGGTTCCGGCGGCTCCCGTAAACACATGCTGGTCGTAGAGCAACCGGTTGCGGACTTCCTTATAAGGATAGTCGAACTCGATGCCAATCATCAGACCCTTACCACGCAGTTCCTTCAGGCCGGGAATCGTTATGCTCTTGAGACCGTTCATCAGGTAGTCGCCCTGCTTGGCAGCATTCTCCACCAAGTGCTCCTCCTGAATTACATCGAGTACCGTGCAGGCCAACGCACAACCCAAGTGGTTACCACCGAAAGTGGTGCCCAACTGTCCATAGACAGGAGCAAACTTCGGCGAAATCAGGACGCCCGCAAACGGATAGCCGTTGGCGATTCCTTTGGCCATGGTAATCAGATCCGGCTGAATGCCGTACCACTGGTGGGCAAAGAACTTGCCGGAACGTCCGTAGCCCGACTGAATCTCATCGAGAATCAGCACTACGTTGTTCTCTGCTGTCACTTTGCGCAGTTCCTGCATGAAGCCGACCGAAGGCACATGAATACCGCCTACACCCGAAATACCTTCGATGATGACAGCCGCAACATCGCCTTGGGCTATAGAAGCCTTCACGCCCTCAATATCCTCCAGCTCGAAGAAATCGACAGGGAAGGTGGCGTTGATAGGTGCCTGAATCTTAGGATTCTGAGTAACATTCACAGCGGCTGAGGTTCTGCCATGAAAAGCATGCGAGAAAGCAATCACCTTCTTCTTGCCCGTATAGAAAGAAGCCAGTTTCAAAGCGTTCTCGTTTGCCTCGGCACCGGAGTTGATCAGGAACAGCTGATAGTCATCATAGCCGCAAACAGGACCCAACTTAGCCGCCAGTTTGGCCTGCAAGGGATTCTTCACCGCATTGCTGTAGAACACCAGCTTGGCAGCCTGCTCCTGCATCGTCTGCAAATACTTCGGATGTCCGTGTCCGATGCTGATAACGGCATGTCCGCCATAGAAGTCAAGATACTCCTGATTCTTGTCATCATACACATAGCAACCCTTGCCGTGATCGATGGTGACATCGAATAATGGATATACGTCGAAAAGTTTCACGATTTCAATATCAATTTAGAAAGCAATCGCCTTCAGGTTCAATCCGGCTTTCTCATCCAAGCCGAACATTAAATTCATATTCTGTACTGCCTGACCGACGGCGCCCTTCAGCAAGTTGTCGATCATGGAAGTGACCACCACTTTGTTGCCGTTGAACTTCTCCAGATGCACGATGGCCTTGTTGGTGCCCACCACCTGCTTCAGGTCGGGAGCTGCATCGGCATAATGCGTGAAAGCCGCATCCTGATAGAAATCCTTGTAAAGCTGTACCAGACTCTCCTGTGTCGGGTTCGATGCACTCCCCTCCTCACCTTGCAGACGGATCACCTCCGTACAGAAAATGCCTCGGGAGAAATCGCCACGATACGGAATGAAATCGACGGTAATCTCGCCGGCAGCAGGAGCCGCATTGAGCGTATCGCATACGGCAGGCGCCGAAGCCGGACGCAGTTCGTTCAGGGTCTGGCAAATCTCATGCAGATGCTGGTGCTTGAAAAGCTTATAGACCGACATATTGTCGTTGCGCCACGAGAAATGCGTAGTGGCTCCCGGCTTCTGTCCGGCACCTGTGCTGCCTGTAATAGCATTCACAGCAATATCGTCGGTCAAAAGGCCCGCCTTGGCCAACGGAAGCAAACCCACCTGAATGCAAGTGGCAAAGCAACCCGGATTGGCCAGATGGCTGCAAGCCCGGATGGCTTCTTTGTGAATCTCCGGCAAGCCATAGACATAATCGTGATCTCCCTTGATGCGGAAGTCCTGCGCCAGATCGACAATCTTCACCCGGGCCGGAATCTCGTGTTCCTTCAGGAACGCCTCGCTCTTTCCGTGTCCGAAGCAGAAGAAAACGACATCCACCTTATCGAAAGGCATCTCGTCGGTGAAAGTCAGGTCGGTATCGCCCAACAGACCCTCGTGCACATCGGCCACTTTGTTGCCGGCATTCGACTCGCTGTTGGCAAAAACGATTTCGACATCGGGATGATGCACCAATATCCGGAGCAACTCGCCGCCCGTATAGCCGGCAGCTCCTAAAATACCTACGCGAACCATACGTTAACGCTCCTCGTCGGGGTGAACAGAATAGTAGGCACGAAGCGGAGTGCTGGTGACTTTGATGAAGCCCTTGGCATCCTCGCTCGTCCAAGCCTTAGCCGTCTCGCCATACTCACCGAGCTTGTTGTGCACCAGATCGTCGGGTGTATCGGCACCGATGGTCTGGAAACTGTAAGGACGGAGTTCGAGGGTAACGACACCGTTCACATTGCGCTGGCTCGATTCGAGCATTGCCTCCATATCGGGCATAACCGGCTCCAGATACTGGCTCTCGTGCAAGAACATACCGTACCAGTTGGAAATCTGATCCTTCCAATACTGCTGCCACTTCGAAAGTGTATATTTCTCAAGGAAGCGGTGAGCGGCGATGATCAGCATCGGAGCCGCAGCTTCGAAACCCACACGACCCTTGATGCCGATGATGGTATCGCCCACATGGCAGTCACGGCCGATGGCATAGGCGGCTCCAATCTTCTCAACCTCCTGAATGGCCTTAATCTTATCGTCGTAGTCAACACCGTTCACACTACAGATCTCACCTTTTTTGAAACCGATGCTCAATACCTCCGGTTCCGTCTTGGTCGGATGCTTTAGATAAGCCGACTCTGGCAATCCCTGCTTGCTGTCGAGAATCTCACCGCCGCAGATGGACGTACCCCAGATACCGACATTATAAGAATATTTCAGTTTGGTAAAGTCGGCAAAGTAGCCGTTGGCGTTCAGGTAATCGACCTCTTCCTTACGGCTCAGATTCCGGTCGCGGGTAAGTGTAATGATTTCCACACCCGGCGCCATCACCAGGAAGGTCATATCGAAACGGATCTGATCGTTGCCGGCACCTGTCGAACCGTGAGCAATGGCATCGGCGCCAATCTCCTTGGCATAGCGGGCAATGGCCAAAGCCTGGAAGATACGTTCGCTGGAAACGGAGATAGGGTAGCAATTGTTACGCAATACGTTACCGTAAACCATATAGCGGAGCGACTTCTGATAGTACTCCTGCGTAACATCGAGGGTAACATACTTGACAGCGCCCAGCTTGTAGGCGTTCTCTTCGTTGGCTTTCAACTGCTCGGCGCTGAATCCGCCGGTATTAGCACACGCTGCATATACTTCATATCCCATCTCCTTGGTCAGATACATCACATTATAGCTGGTATCCAAACCGCCCGAGAAGGCAACAACTACTTTTTTCTTTGCCATAATAACTAATAACTATTAACTAATAACTATAACTAAATCTTGTCCAACTCCTCAAGCACCTCATCCGGATGCTCCTCCGGATCGTAGAGCATGGCTGTACAAACACAACGCTTGAAGTCGGTACGGGTCAGAACGTCATAGTTCACGCACGTCTGACAACCACGCCAGAAAGCCGGATCGTCGGTCAGCTGCTCGAACGTTACCGGACGATAGCCCAGTTCGTTGTTGATTTTCAGAACGGCTGCACCCGAAGTGATGCCGAACAACTTGGCATGCGGAAACAACTTACGACTATAGACGAACGAGAAGCGCTTGATACGCTTGGCCAAACCAAAACCCCGGTACTTGGGCTTGACAATCAGTCCCGAATTGACAACGTAGGTCTTGTTGCTCCAACTCTCAATATAGCAGAAGCCGGCAAAATCGTCGCCACACAAGGCTATGATAGCTTTGCCTTCAAGCATCTTCTGCGAAACATATTCCGGCGAACGGCGTGCAATGCCGGTGCCTCGTGCCTTACTCGATTCCTCGATCACGTCGAGAATCTCTTGCACGTAATGGATGTGCTGCTTACCAGCAATGTAAATGCGGATCTGTGGAATCTCCTGCTGCTGGTCTTCAGACGGATTATTCATTTTTACGGATAAATTATTAATGCTCTTAAAAAATTATTTCTGACGAGGCAGAATCTTAACCAAAGCCTCTGCCACCTGATTGGTGTTGTATCCTCCACGGGGAATCACCAGAATAGTATCGTCGCCGGCAATCGTTCCCATGATTTCAGGAATCATCGCCTGATCGATATCGGATGCCAAGGCGCTGGCATAACCCGGTTTGGTGCGTACAACCACCAGCACCGTGCTGCACTCCACACTCTGCACCCCCTTGATATTACGGGGCGAAACAAAATGGTGGGTCAGGTTGCTCTGCATGGAAGCCGCCACATCGGGCATCACATAAAGATAGCCACCATCGCTCAAACTCATCTTTACAATCTGTAACATCTTCAAGTCACGGCTCAGGGTGGCTTGAGTCAAACGGAATCCCCTCTGCAACAAAATATCGAGCAGCTCCTGCTGATTTCCAATGTCGCGCGTCCTGATTATGTCGCGAATCGCCTGAATTCTGTCTTTTTTCTCTTTCATTTTCCTAATTGTTTATAAAAGTGGACGCAAAGTTACATATATTTTGTAAACCGCGCAAACTTTTCTGCAAAAAAATTCAAAGAATCGGCGATTTTTATCGTATTTTTGAATATCGACATTGAATTTATGCAAAATTTATTTCATTTTTGCAATAGTTTCGGCAATCACATGCGGAAAATGTGCATATTCGAGTGCATGAACCTTGGTGGCGACTGCATGGGCATCATCGCCTGGTTCAACGGGACAAGTTGCCTGAAAGATGATGTCGCCGTTATCGAAAAACTCGTTCACGTAATGGATAGTGATGCCCGACTGCTTGTCTCCACAGCGAATCACATCTTCGTGCACGCGGTCGCCATACATACCCTTGCCGCAATGCAACGGAATCAAAGCGGGATGGATATTCACGATGGCCTGTGGATAAGCATCTACCAGATACTTAGGCACCAACAGCAGATAGCCTGCCAAGACGATAAAATCGATGCCGTATTGCCGCATGAGCTGCATAACAAATGCTTCATCCTTCATCTGTGCACCCGTGACAATCTGCGACGGAATGCCCAGTTTCTTGGCACGTTCCAAAACAAATGCATCAGGTTTGTTGCAGACAATGAGAGCGATGCGGACTTCCTGACTACCACTGAAATAGTTTGCGATGTTCTCAGCATTAGAACCAGAACCAGACGCAAAAATAGCTATATTTTTCATTTTTACCTTACAATTTGGCACGTTTTATCGAAAAATGTGCATTTTTAAGTAAATTCAAGCAAAAATATTTCGTGCTGTTATTTTTTTTTCGTTCCTTTGCACCATGATTTTGCGCCGCGAAGATACATATTATATTTTAAACGCGTGCGAAAAACATGGGAAATTTTGAAAATTAGGTCAAATAATTCTCCATTTGAAAATAAAAAATATCAATATTAACCCTTTTAATAACTAAAGATTATGTCTGAAATCGAATCTAAAGTAAAAGAGATTATCGTTGAGAAGTTGGGCGTTGAAGAGTCTGAGGTAACTCTCGAGGCTTCTTTCACCAACGACCTTGGTGCTGATTCACTGGACACCGTTGAGCTCATCATGGAGTTCGAGAAGGAGTTCGGTATCACCATTCCTGATGATCAGGCTGAGAAGATCGCCACTGTCGGTGACGCTGTTGCCTACATCGAGAAGAACAAGGAATAATCCTTTTTAATCGAATATCAAATATCAAATCAAGGGCGTAATGTGCTCCATTTGATATTTGATATTTTTTAGTTATTGACCATTTATTTGAAATAAAGATATGGAATTAAAGAGAGTTGTTGTAACGGGACTTGGCGCCATCACTCCTCTGGGTCTGAATGTTGACGAGACCTGGAAGGCTCTGCTGGAAGGCAAGAGCGGATGCGGCCCCATCACCTTGTTCGACGCTTCTAAATTCAAAACCCAGTTTGCCGGTGAGGTAAAGGGTTTCGATCCTCTCAACTACTTCGACAAAAAGGAAGTGCGCAAAGTGGATCGCTATTGCCAGTTGGCTTTCGCAGCGGTTGCGGAAGCTATTCAGGACAGCGGACTTAACCTCGAGAATGAGGATAAGAACCGCATCGGTGTTATTTACAGTTCGGGTATCGGCGGTATCAAGACTTTCCAGGAGGAATGCGCTGGTTACGACCCTGAGGTCGGTCCGAAGTTCAACCCGTTCTTCATCCCGAAGATGATTGCCGATATTTCGGCAGGTCAGATTAGTATCCACTATGGTTTCCATGGTCCTAACTACGGTACGGTAAGTGCCTGCGCTTCTTCGACTCACGGCATGATCGACGCCTTCAACCTGCTTCGTCTGGGTAAGGCAAACATCATTGTTGCCGGTGGTGCGGAAGCCGCCGTTTGCGAAGCCGGTATCGGCGGATTCAACGCCATGAAGGCGCTTTCGACCCGCAACGACGAACCGGAACGCGCCAGCCGTCCGTTCTCGGGCAGCCGCGACGGTTTTGTTTTGGGCGAAGGTTCCGGCTGTCTGATTCTGGAGGAACTGGAGCATGCTAAGGCTCGCGGTGCCAAGATCTACGCTGAGGTCGTTGGTGGCGGTATGTCGGCCGATGCTTATCACCTGACCGCTACCCATCCGGAAGGCTTGGGCGCCAAGCTGGTGATGAACGCCGCTTTGGAGGATGCTAACATGAAGCCTGAGGATATCGACTATATTAACGTACACGGCACATCTACGCCAGTAGGCGACCTGTCGGAAGCTAAAGCTATCAAGGAAGTGTTTGGCGATTGGGCTTACAAGCTCAATATTTCTTCAACCAAGTCGATGACCGGACATTTGCTGGGTGCCGCAGGTGCTGTTGAAGCGCTGATCTGCGTGAAGTCGGTTGTGGAAGATATCGTTCCTCCTACCATCAATCACGATGAGGACGACAAGGACGAGAACATCGACTATAACCTGAACTTCACCTTCAACAAGGCACAGAAACGAACCGTACGTGCTGCCCTTTCGAATACCTTCGGTTTCGGTGGCCACAATGGTTCTATCATCGTTAAGAAGTTTACAGAATAATCTTTTATTAGATGAGATATTACACCAATGTGAGCGACCTGGGGGATCTTCAGGCCGCTCTTACTGAAGCATTAGAGGTCAAAAAGCACAGATACGACTATCAGCATCTGGGCAAGAACAAGACCGCGCTGTTGATTTTCTTCAACAATTCCCTACGTACCCGTCTTTCGACCCAGAAAGCCGCACAGAACTTGGGCATGAACACCATCGTGCTTGATGTGAACGCCGGCGCCTGGAAACTGGAAACGGAACGGGGCGTCGTTATGGATGGCGATAAGGCCGAACACCTGTTGGAAGCCATCCCGGTTATGGGCTGCTACGCCGACATCATTGGCGTCCGCAGTTTCGCACGCTTCGAATCGAAGAAAGATGATTACGAGGAGAAGATTCTGTCGCAGTTCATCAAATATTCCGGGAAGCCGGTCTTCTCGATGGAATGTGCTACAGGCCACCCGCTGCAAGCGTTTGCCGACATCATCACCATCGAGGAACATAAGGAAGTGAAGCGTCCGAAAGTCGTGATGAGCTGGGCTCCCCATCCAGGTCGTCTGCCTCAGGCTGTGCCCAATTCGTTCGCACAGTTTGCTGTGGCTGCTGGCTACGAAGTAGTTATCACCCATCCTCACGGCTATGAACTGGATCCACGATTCACGGCAGGTGCTACCATCGAATACGATCAGATGAAGGCTTTCGAAGGTGCCGATTTCGTTTATGGCAAAAACTGGAGTGCTTTTCAGGATGAGTTCTATGGCAAGAATCTGGAGAAGGATTTCCCGGGTCAGTTTAACGAAGACTGGCGCAGTTGGACCATTGGCGCCCGCCAGATGGCTGTCACCAACTATGCACACTTCATGCATTGCCTGCCGGTACGACGTAACATGATTGTTACCGACGATGTGATTGAAGGTCCTCGCAGCCTGGTGATCCCCGAAGCCGCCAACCGCGAGATTTCGGCAGAAACGGTCATTAAGAGAATGCTGGAAGACTTAGATTAAAGAATGAGGAATCCCAGGAATCTGGGATTCCTCATTCTTTTACCCCATTCTCCCCATTAAACCCATTAACCCCATCAACCTACAAAGCAGCGGAACCTCCTCAGAGTTTCCACTGCTTTATTCTTTCCATCGCCTCGCGCGTAGCCTCGTGAGTCGCAAAGGCTGTCAGGCGGAAATACGATTCGCCGCTGGGGCCGAAACCGACACCTGGTGTACCCACCACATGACACTCGTCGAGCAAGCGGTCGAAGAAAGTCCAGCTGTCGAGAGGCGTCTTAATCCAGACATAAGGGGAATTTTTGCCACCAAAGGCAGGCATACCGATCGATTCGAAGGTTTCCTTCATCAGCCGGGCATTCTCCCGATAATAGGCGATATTTTCCATAATCTGCTTACGTCCTTCCGTGCTGTAAACGGCTTCTGCTGCTCGCTGCACGATATAGGCCGTACCGTTGAACTTTGTGCTTTGCCGACGGTTCCAGAGCTTGTTCAAAGCAACAGGCTTGCCGTCTTCGGTATAGGCGACCAGCTCTTTAGGCACCACCGTATAGCCGCAACGCAACCCCGTAAAGCCGGCGGTTTTCGAGAATGAGCGGAACTCGATGGCACATTGACGAGCGCCCTCAATTTCAAAAATGCTATGAGGAACATCGTCGTCGGTTATAAAGGCCTCGTAAGCCGCATCGAAAAGAATGATACTCTTCTCCCGCAAGGCGTAATCGACCCAGACCTTCAGCTGACTGGTGGTGAGGGTGGTGCCCGTCGGATTGTTCGGGAAGCACAAGTAGATAATATCAACGTGCCGATCGGGCAAAGCAGGAACGAAGCCGTTTGCCTGCGTTACCGGCATATAGTAAATCTGACTGTACTTGATACCATCGAAATCGCCTGCACGCCCCGCCATCACATTCGTATCGACATAAACCGGATAGACGGGATCGGTCACCGCAATAATATTCTGCGTGCCCAAGATATCGCCGATGTTGCCGCAATCGCTCTTGGCGCCGTCGCTAACGAAAATCTCGTCGGATTCGATGTCGATTCCCCGACTCTTGAAGTCGAAGTCACGAATCTTATCGCGCAAAAACGCATAACCCTGCTCCGGGCCATAGCCGCGAAAACCTGCAGCCGTTCCCATCTCATCGACGGCCTTATGTAATGCCTCGATGACAGCAGGCACAATAGGACGGGTAACATCTCCTATACCCATCTTGATAATCTTTGCCTCAGGATGCTTTTCCTGATAAGCCTTGATTCGGCGAGCAACTTCCACAAATAAATACGACTCGCTTACTTTGGTAAAATTGGTGTTAACGTATGCCATAGTAATTATTTTCTGAGTAATCTGAGTACTCCGAGTATTCTGACTATTCCGAGTATTCTGACTATTCTGAGTAATCTGAGTAATCCGAATAATCTGAGAATTCTTCTACTCCCATTCCAAAACTCCGGTGAAAACTTCGGTGGCAGGTCCGGTCATGAAAACATGATTCGTTTTTTCGTCCCAAGTGAGGTCGAGGGTGCCGCCATTCAGATCCAATGCAATGCTGCGATCGGTCAGGCCATTCAGCACGCACGCCACCAACGTAGCACACGAACCCGTTCCGCAGGCCCAAGTCTCACCCGAACCTCGCTCCCACACGCGCATACGCGCATGCGTACTATTTATAATGTGTACGAACTCCGAATTGACACGCTCCGGAAAGGCCGGATGATTCTCGAACGAAGGACCTATTTTCTCCAGCTCCAACGATTCCTCATCTTCCACAAAATATACAGCGTGCGGGTTGCCCATCGAAACGCAAGTCATTCGCCACTCTTTTCCCCCTACTTCAATCGGTTCGTTCACGCAGCAATCAGTATTATTACACTTGACAGGAATATCTGCAGGCCGCAAAACCGGCTCTCCCATATCGACCGTCACCTTTGCCACTTTATCGGCAGCTGCTGTGCCCCGTACGGCCAGATGCAGATCTCCGAAAGTAAAAACTTTGAGCACCTTGACGCCCGCCAATGTTTCGAGCGTAAATTCCTTCTTGGAAGTCAGATGGTGGTCATAACAATACTTTGCCACGCAACGCGAAGCATTTCCGCACATCTGCGCTTCCGATCCGTCGGCATTAAACATCCGCATCCGGAAGTCGCAGGTTTCGGAAGGCAGAATCAATACCAACCCGTCCGAACCGACGCCAAAATGACGATCGCTTACAAACTGCGACAAACGTTCCGGTTCTGCTATCGACTGCTCCAATCCGTTCACATAGACATAGTCGTTTCCGCAGCCGTGCATCTTCGTAAATCTAATGGTCATAACCAATCCCGAATTTACTATTATACTTCAAAAAAATTACGCTCTAACTGAGAAAAATTTGCGCCCCAACGAGAGAAATATTTTTCTCCAACGAGGGAACAAAAATTCCCCCCTGCAAGAAAAAAATGAAGGGCAGTCCGATAAACCTTGGGACTGCCCTTCACTTATTGATAACCCATACGGGCAGTACTTCACTTTATGCCTTCTTAGCCGCCTTCTTATTCATGAAAGCGTAAGCCGAAGGAACAGCAAGGAAGATGGTGGTCAACGGGTCAACAACTACACCCAGCAACATCGCAAAGATGAAGCTGCGGATAGAAGCACCACCGAAGAAGAAGATAACCACCAAAACCAAGAGGGTAGAGATGGACGTATTCAATGTACGTGGCATTGTTACGTTCAAAGCCTCATTGATCGTATCAGCCAATGGCTTGGTAGGATACAAAGTGCGAACCTCACGGATACGGTCGAAGACAACCACGATATCGTTGATTGAGTAACCGATAACCGTCAGAATAGCGGCGATGAATGCCTGGTCGATTTCCATAGAGAACGGCATGAATACCCAGAAGCAAGAGTAAACGCCGAGGATAACCAGCACGTTAGCAGCCAAACCAACCAAAGCGCCCAACGAGAAGGCGATGTTGCGGAAACGGATGAGGATGTAGAGAGCGATAACAACCAAGGCTACCAAGATTGCGATGATGGCTCCACGGGTGATATCCTCAGCGATAGAAGGACCTACCTTCTGTGAAGAAGGAATATACTCCTCATTGTTGAAGCTATCGAAATCCTGACCTTCCTTCACGTAACCCAGCGACTTGCCTGCCTCGTAGATAGCCTTCTTAACGGTCAATGTAGCCTGCTCGTCGTCGGCAGCATTCAAGTCGAAGTTTGTGGTAACACGAACCTGATTCTCGTTCGAAATGGTAATCACCTTAATAGAAGCGCCATTCAAAGAAGTGTTGTTCTCCAGAGCGGTCTGGATATCGCCTGTCACAACCGAAGGAACATCGTTGAACGAAACCACGAAGTTACGACCACCGGTGAAGTCGATACCTTTTTCCATACCAGGATAGATAAGCAGAACAATGCAGATTACTGCGATAGCTGCATATACGAACTGGCTGGTCTTACCTGCCTTCACGAAATCGAAGTGAGTCGGCTTGAGCAAACCGGAAGCAACACCTGTGAAGTTCACGTTCTTGAACCAACCCTTCACGGTGCTCTCGATAAAGATGCGGCTGAAGAATACGGCAGAAATGAACGATGTTACGATACCCCACATAAAGGTGAACGCAAAGCCCTGAATAGGACCGGTTCCGAACAAATAGAGGATGATACCGGTGAGCAATGACGTCAAGTTAGCATCGAAGATAGCTGAGAAAGCATTGCTGTAGGCTGCAGAAACAGCACCCGACAAAGCCTTTCCGGAAGCCAACTCTTCCTTAGCACGCTCGTAGATAAGCACGTTAGCATCCACAGCAATACCCATAGCCAAAACGATACCGGCAATACCCGAAAGGGTGAGCACAGCGTGGAATGAAGAAAGAATACCAATGGTGAAGAAGGCATTGATAAGGAGGCAGATATCGGCTACCAAACCAGCCTTGAAACCATAGAAGCAAATCATGTAGATGAACAAGAGCACCAAGGCGATAATGAACGAAATAACACTTGCCTCAATAGCCTCCTGACCCAACGAAGGACCTACTACGTCCTCACTTACGATATTAACGGCAGCTGCCATCTTACCGGAATTGAGCACGTTGGCAAGGTCAGTTGCCTCTTCCAACGAGAAGTTACCGGTGATGTTCGAACGACCGCCATCGATCTGGGTATTTACGCGTGGAGCGGAATATACCAAACCGTCGAGCACAACGGCTACACACTTGCCGATGTTGGCGCCTGTAATCTTCGACCACTCGGCAGAAGCCTCAGGAGTCATGGTCATATTCACCTCATACTGGCCGCTCAACTGCTGATACTCGTGGTTGGCATCAACGATGATGTCACCGCCGACAGTAGCATCGGAAAGACTTGGAGTGGTATTGTCGTTACCCTTACCCTTCAATGCATACAGCACAAAGTAGTTGTCGCGCTTGCCACCCTGAGGATCGAAGCCTTTCACATCCCAAGCCCAAGCCAGACGACGTGGGAAACGGGCAGCCTGTGCATTCAACATCTGCATAACGGCAGCAGTATCGGAAGCATTGGCAAAAGCCACACCGCCGAAACCGGCATAAACCTGCAACTTGCTGAACAACGGACCACGCTCTGCATCCTGCTGCAGCGTGTCGGCTGCGGCCAAAGCGGCATCGAGAACAGCGTCAGCAGAAGTCTCGTCAGTAGCGGTTTCAGTTGCTTCTGCAGCAACCTCAGCGGTTTCTTCAGTAGCCTTCTCAGCCTCAGCAGCCAAACGGGCATTGGCATCCGCCAGATAATTAACTACCTCATCGGCAGCATAAGTCTCCCAGAACTCCAAATTGGCAGAACCCTGCAACAGTTTCTTAACACGTTCAGGTTCCTTCACGCCAGGAAGCTCGACCAAGATACGACCGGCCTGCTCCAACTGCTGAATGTTAGGAGCCACAACGCCGAAACGGTCGATACGGTTACGAAGCACATTGAAAGAGTTGGCCAAAGCCGACTGCATTTCCTTCTTGATAACCGACAGAACTTCCGAATCAGGAGTGTCTTTCTTCACTTTGTCCTTCAGCTGATAGGTGCTGAACACCTTAGCCAGACGGGCATTTGGATTGATCTCGCGGAAATTAGCGGCGAAAGCATCCAGGAACTCGTCACCACTGGCAGCCTGCGACGACTGGGTTTTGGCCAAAGCCTCGACGAAAGTAGGATCATCGGAATTTTCTGCAGCCAACGACTTCAATACGTCAGCCACTGAAATCTCGAGAATCACGTTCATACCGCCCTTCAGATCCAGACCCAATCCGATCTGCTTCTCCTGGGCCTGCTTGTAAGTATTACCGAGGTAGGTCCAATTCTCAGTAATGGAATCAAGGTAATACTTCTCTGAATGCTCATTGTCCGACGCAGCCAGCGCTTTGGCCTCGTTCTCAACACTTCTTACTGCAAATGAGTAAGAAATGTGATAACAACAAACCAGCGCGAGCAGTATGCCGGACACAGTTACAAATCCTTTGTTTTGCATTTGTTGTTGATTTTTAATTATTATATATTTAATTTATTTGCGTATTCAAGCCGCAAAGTTAGTAAAATAATTGATAAAAAAGATAAAAAATGCGGAAAAAAACATTTTTCGATGCAAAAATCTGCATTATTTGCTGAATTTTGCTTATCTTTGCGCCATGTTTATGGCAAATTTGGGCAAAAAACCGTTCATAATTGCGAGTGTGACAACTCTATTTGCCGCAGGCTTAATGGGTTGTGCAAGCATGGGAACTCCGGGTGGCGGACTTTACGATGAGACCCCTCCTGTGCTCCGTTCTTCCGAACCGAAGGACGGAGGCATCAACGTCTCTAAAAAACGCATTGTCCTGCACTTCAACGAGAACGTCAAGCTGAACAATGCAACGGAAAAAATGACGGTTTCTCCTCCACAGGAAAAATCTCCTACCATTCTAAGCAATGCCAAAACCGTTTCCATCGAACTGCAAGACACCCTGAAGCCCAACACCACCTATGCCATCGACTTGGGCGATGCAGTTCAGGATAACAACGAGGGCAATCCGATGGAAGGTCTTTCGCTGCTGTTTTCGACCGGCGACCACATCGATTCCATGCAAATCAGCGGACACCTCCTGAATGCCGAAGACCTGGAACCGATTACGGGCGCGTATGTGGGAATATATAGGGTGAAGGAAGCCGACGGTACGCCCACGATGAAAGACAGCCTGACGATGGAAAGTCTGGGCGACAGCATCTTGCTGAAATATCCTTTCGAACGAGCCGGTAAAACCGATGCCTTGGGGGCATTTAAGATTTTAGGATGCGCACCGGGTTCCTATAAGTTGTATGCGCTGACGGACGGCAACACCAATTATCGCTACGACCTGACCACGGAGAATGTGGCGTTCCTCGATTCTCTGGTGATTCCGTCGATGGAAAACAAGCAGCGCTACGATACGGTTTGGACAGACGCAGCGGTCGTTGAAGGCGCTCCTACAGATTCCTTGCAGGATAACCGGCAGATCGACACCATACGGGTTTCCGGCTATATCGACTATCAGCCTTCCGATCTCGTGCTGCTGAGTTTCAACGAGGGCAAGCTGACCCGTTACCTGGACGATACCTCTCGTCCGGATTCGTTGCATCTATCCATCCGCTTTGCCGCTCACATGGATTCGCTGCCTCATCTGACATTCCTCATGCAAGACAGCTTGCGCATGGAAGGCGACAGCGTTCTGATTGCCGAACCGAACCCCACTTACGATACCCTCAGCTACTGGATCAAAGACAGTCTTTTCGTCAGCGCCGATACACTCAGGCTCGAAATGACCTATCTTTATACCGATACCGCAGGCATCGATGTGCTGCGAACCGACACAATCCCGCTGCTGAAGCCTGTGGTGAAGAACTCGCAGAAGAAGGACGAAGCGAACGACAAGAAATCGAAAAAAGGCAAGCGAGGCAAAAAGGACAAGAAAGCGGAAGAGGATTCTATCCCCAAAATCGAAACCGTTTTCATGACGATGAAGCAAATCGGATCGAACAGCATCGACATCGGCAAGAAACCTCGGTTCGAGGTCTCTGCACCATTGGCTGACATCAACAGGAATCAGCTTCACTTGCAATACAAACTGGATACTTTGTGGATCGATATGCCATTCAAGTTCGAGCCAGACACCCTTCATCCGCGCCGGTTTGTGCTGTATGGCGAACCACACTTCAATCCCGGCACCACCTACCGGCTGACTGCCGACTCTGCTTCCATGCACAATATTTACGGGCATCCCATCAACCGGACTTCCCTCGAATTTAAGGAAAAAGGCATCGACGACTATGCGCACCTCCTGTTTAATATCGTCGGCCTGAACGGACGACCGGCATTCGTACAATTGCTCGATGCCAAAGACAAAACCATCCAGCAGAGAAAGGTGATCGGCAACCAGGCCAAGTTCATCCATGTGCCGGCTGGCTCCTATTTCGCGCGCCTGGTGATCGACGACAACCAGAACGACAAATTCGATGCGGGCAATCTCTTCGAGCGGAAACAGCCCGAAAGCGTATATTATTTGAACAAGAAACTGGATTTGCGTGTCACATGGACCTACGACGAAGAGTGGGATCTGAATGCCATCGAACTGCTGAAACAGAAGCCCGAGGATGTGAAGATCAACAAGCCGAAGGAAGCCAAGGAGAAGAAAAGCAAGAACGAAGAATATCTCCGCAAATTAGGCAAACTTTAAACCCAATCCCTTCCGGAAGGTCTAAAAGACAAAAAACTTGAGTATGAAAAAACTATTTGTACTGATAATAGCCCTTGTGCTGACAGGCAACCTGATGCCTGCCTTTGCCGTTAGCGAAGCCAAATCGTCGCAAAAAGTGGAGGAACTTCACTATGATGCCTACTGGCATTGGGGATTCATCTGGAAAAAAGCCGGTTCCGGCATTCTGCGCTTGTGGGACGAGGAACTGAACGACAATAGCCACCGGATGCACGGACAGTTGGCCGGACGTTCGCACAGCATCGTCGAAACCATTATGAAGGTGCGCGATACCCTCGACTGCTGGTACACACCGGAAATCATTCCGCTGGAATATAGCAAAAAGACGCACGAAGGCTCTTATCACGCCATCGAACGGAACTACTACAAGTCGTTTGCCGACGGCAAGTGGGTGAAGAATGCAACAGATCTGACAGAAGCGAAAATCGATAGTACGCAGACGGATATTTACCGTTGGCGCGTCAAGAAAGGAAACGACCGCCGTCACAAGAGTACGGTAGGTGTTGGCTACGACATGCTGTCGATCTTCTACAAGATCCGCCAGCTGGATTTCGACAAAATGAAAAAGGGCGACAAACTGAAGTTCTATATTTGCGCCGGCGTCCGCGGTCAGTATATGACCCTCAACTATCAGGGCAAAACCACCTGCACGCTGAAGAACGGCAAGCAATATCCGTCGCACCAGATTCTGCTGACTTTTGCCAGCAAGGACAGCGACAGCACTCCGCTTCAGGTCTGGCTCGCACAGACGCCCGACCATCGTCCTTTGAGCGTCATCATCCAATTGAAGCGCATCGGCTCCATTCAGGGCGAGATTGTTGAATAACCGTCTAAAACCCGAGTAGTTTGGAAGATACGTATCACACCATCGATGCTCCGTCGGAAGGCCTTTATAAGGAAAAGATGAGCAAGTTTCTGGCTTTCGCCGAACCGTGCAGAACGGTCGATGAAGCCAAAGAGATTGTATCGCGATATAAAAAGGAATACTTTGACGCGCGTCATTGCTGCTGGGCCTATATGCTGGGAGCCGACCGCACCAACTTCCGCAGCAACGATGACGGAGAACCTTCCGGAACGGCCGGCAAACCTATTTTGGGACAGATTAACAGTTTCAACGTAACGGATATCTGCATTTGCGTGGTGCGCTACTTCGGCGGCATCAAACTCGGCACCAGCGGACTCATCGAAGCCTATCGTGCCGCAGCGGCAGAAGCGCTGAACGCAGCAGAGATTGTCGAGAAAATCGTCGAAGAAACCCTGACCGTACATTTCGAATACGCTTTGATGGGCGAAGCGATGCGTATCGTCAAGGAAGAAGGAGCAACCGTGTTGGGTCAGGACTTCCAGATGGACTGCCGCCTGACGCTCAGTTTACGAAAAGCAGCGATGCCGAAAATGCGTACCCGCTTCGAGAACACATTCGGCATCGAAATTGTCGAATAAGAAAATACGATCTTTTAAACTCTGGCATCCGCACCCCACATCAACTTCTGGCGCAAGGTATCGAAGAATGAAGAACATTGGCAGCGCACAACACCCACATGATGGGCGGCTCGCTCCAGATGCAACGAGTATTCGGTAGTCAGATGCACGGGAATACCATCCACCGCCACCAGAAACAGATTGTTGCGACTCTTGACCTTCACTTCGATTTGTCCGTTATCGCGAATGACGAGCGGACGTGTTGTGAGCGAATGAGGAGCAATAGGGACGATTACGAAACAGTTCGAACGAGGTTCGAGAATCGGTCCGCCGGCACTCATGGCATAGGCTGTCGATCCCGTTGGCGTAGCAATCACCAAGCCGTCGGCATCGTAAGTGTTCAGCAACGAGCCGTCGATATAAACCGAAACGGCTACCATCGACGAAACATCGCGTTTCAGCACCGCCACTTCATTCAATGCGAAAGGCTGGTAAGGCTGTCGGCAACCCTGAATACTCAGGCTCAGCAAGGTCCGGTTTTCCACCTTATAGGCACCCTTTTGCAGCATCTCCGGCAAGAAACGGGCTGCTTCGCTCAATGGAACATCGGCCAGGAAGCCCAGCCTGCCGGCGTTGATTCCCAGAATCGGAATCTCAGCGGCTCCCACTTTGGCTGCCGTCCGCAGGAAAGTGCCGTCGCCGCCAATGCTCAAGGCCATATCGACCCCATCGAGCGATTGTCCGCCATCAACATACTCGATGCCCGGTACAGTATCGAGAATCTTTTTCACCTGTTCGCAAGCTTCCGGTTTCTGGGCGCCAAACAATGCTATTTTCATAGTAACCAATGATTTTCTTGGCGGCAAAGATGCTGAGTTTTTTTGAAAAAAGCAAATTTTAACCTCAAAAAAGATAAAAAATGATGTCATTATCCTTTTTACAGATTACGATGCCCGGTGAAGCCGACACACTGGCTCAGGTTTCCGATGTCGCAGCAGAAACCGCAACCGACGAAGGTCTCAGTTTTCTCGATATGGCGATCAACGGCGGTTGGCTGATGATTCCCTTGCTGCTGCTTTCGTTGCTGGCGATTTACATTTTCGTCGAACGACTTGTCGTGATTCGTCGCGCATTGAAAGATGCTCCCTACTTTATGGATCGCATTCGCGAGTATCTGGCCGACGGCAAAACCGATGCCGCCATCCGTGTGTGCAAGCAAACCAAGGCGCCTTATGCTGCCATGATCGAAAAAGGTATTCTGCGCATGGGTCGTCCGACCTCCGACATTCAGGCAGCCATCGAGAACGTCGGCAATCTGCAAGTTGCCAATATGGAGAAAGGATTCACCATGCTGGCAACCATTTCTGCAGGTGCTCCGATGATCGGCTTCTTGGGAACCGTCACCGGTATGATCCGTGCCTTCTACGATATGGCACAAGCCGGTTCCTCGGCCGATATCACCTTGCTTTCTGCCGGCATCTATCAGGCGCTAACCACCACCGTAGCCGGCCTGATTGTCGGTATCATCGCCATGTTTGCCTACAACTATCTGGTGGCCGAATTAGATAAGGTCGTCAATCAGATGGAGGCAAAAACGATGGAGTTCATGGATCTGATTGAGAAATAATACGTCGTATCCACAAATTACCCATAACGTCGTATGGCACTAAAACGAAGAAACAAGATACAAGCTACATTCAGTATGTCGTCGATGACCGATGTCATATTCCTGTTGCTGATTTTCTTCATGGTGACCTCCACCATTGTCTTTCCGAACGCCATCAAGGTCCTGCTGCCACAAAGCAAGCAGCAAACCGAAGCAGCGCCACAGGCACGTGTCACCATCGATCAAAACCTGCAATATTATGTAGCTTTTGGCAACGAAGCTCCCACCTCGGTTGCTTTCGAACAGATTGAACCCTGGCTGCAATCGGTCAAGGAACAGCACGAAGAGATGTATGTCACCCTGTATGCTGACGAAACCATCCCTTATGCAAAAGTTGTGGAGGTTTTGAATATCAGTGTTGAAAACAATTTCAAAATGGTGCTTGCCACCCGTCCTATCAAGTAAATCATGAATCAAGATAAACAGAGTAAGCTGATCGGACTTGGTGTTACCGTCCTTGTTCACGTCCTGCTGGTCGTGTTACTCTGGTTTGCCTATTTCGGAAAACCTATTTCCCTGGAGGATGAAAGCGGCATTTTGGTGATGGTGGGCGTCGATGCCGAAGGTGACGGGAATGAACTTCAGGCATCGGAGGTAACCGACCTGCATGCCGAACAGGCACCCCTGCCCGTTGAACCGACACCAACCCCACAAACCACACCTCCGCCCCCACCGGCACCTAAGCCTGTTGCCGAACCGCTCTTGGCACAAGACGATCCGGCAGCGCCTTCAGTTGCTGCCGAACAAGCGGAAGAACTCAAGAAGAAACAGGCTGAACAAGAGCGACTGAAAGCCGAAGAACTCCGGAAGCAAGAGGAACTCCGCCGCCAGCAGGAAGAGGAAGCCAGACGGAAAGCGGAAGAGGAAGCGGCTGCCCGAAAAGCGGCGGAAGAAGCCGCCAAGCGTCAGGCAATCAACAATCAGATGGCGGGATTGTTCAACAACAACGGTGAAGGCGGGAATACTGGTCTTCAGGGCTCACCGGACGGGAACAGCCCGAAAGGTGCGGTTTCGGGAAGTCCGGGCTACGGTGAGTTCGACTTAGGCGGACGCGGAATGGTCGGTGCTCTGCCTCGTCCGAATTTCGAAGCCAACCTGAGCGGAAAAGTGGTGGTATTTATCAACGTCGATGCTTCCGGCATCGTCAAATCGGCAACCATTGGCAAAGGAACCACTATTTCCGACCTGAGCCTGCGCAACGCCGCCCGTGAGGCAGCACTGAAAGCCCGCTTCAAACCCATTAACGGAACAAGCCTGACACCAGGCACTATCACCTACTATTTCGACAGCAACAATTAGCGATATGATACATTTCAGCGGTCTGTTTTTGTGTATTTCACTTCCATTGATCGTAACGCTTATCGGGTTTGTCACTTTATCGTTAAATCCGCGCAAGAATGCGACCGTCCGCATTCTCATGGCATTGGCGGTTGCGTGCAGTTTGTATTATCTCTGCGAAACGCAGTCAAACTACAAATACGCATCGGTTCAAGCGCTGGTTTGGGCTCAACAGGCTGTGATTTTCATCGCTCCGATGACGCTTGCCTTCATCAACTGTTTCCTCTACCGGCTCTATTATGAACAAGCCCAACCCTGGTATCATTATCTGTGGTTTGTCATTCCTATTGTCTTATGTACGTCCACTCTCCTGCTCCAGTACCTAATCGGTGCCGATGAGCTTATCCGCTATCAGTCGCTTACGGACGAACTTCGTCATCCACCTTACGAACTGCATGCCCAACCTCTTTTCCGGGCCTACCATTTGTTCAGTTATGTGCTCTACAAGCTGACTTTGGCCATTTATGCCATCTGGGAGTTTACGTTCCTATTCATGGCACTAAGACGAAGCGGCTTTTCACTTCACGCTTATCGCAACTTTCTGTTTCATCGGGGCACGCTTCCTCCGATACACATTCTTTCTATTTGCATCGGCGCCCTACTGATTACCGTTGGAATCAAAGTGGGTGTCGGACGCTATTTCCTGCTGGATCATGATTGGGCGTGCATCGTCATTTCTCTGCTCGAAGCCTTCCTTGTGTGGCACATCGTGCTGACAAGTTCGTGCACCGAGTATTCGGAATGTACCTTCAAGCAATTCGTGGGCTTGGAACCCAAAGAGGACCTAACTCAGATTGAAGCCAGCGAGCGGGCAGAAAAAGAAGAGGAGGCCGCAGAAATAGCAGCCACCTCACGTGTGGGGGAACCCACTTATATTGAACTTCCAGAAACCACCAAACACCAGATTGCAACCAACCTACACATGCTGATGGACGAAAAACAGATCTTTCTGCAAAGCGGTTTGAAGGTGGAAGATGTCGCCCGCCAGATCGGCACCAACCGCTACTATCTCTCTCGCTACATCAACGATACCTATCACATCAACTTCAACGATTATCTAAACCAGCAGCGAATCGAGTTTGCCAAAAGCTATATGCTCGAACACACGGATGTGATGCTTGACGAAATTGCTGTGGCATGCGGATTTATTTCCGCTCAAGCCTTTGGACGCAAGTTCAAAGAGATTGTAGGTGTCCCGCCGCGAACCTGGATGTCGAAAAAGAACTACTAAATCCTGTCAAGCACCGTCTTGACCAGATCTTCAATAGCGGTCTTATAGTTCGGATTACTGTTTAAGGCAACGCGATTGGCCACAACGCTGCAAACGGTCACCGCTTTGTGTCCCATCAGGCGAGCAAAGCCAGCCAGAGGTGCCGACTCCATCTCATAGTTGGTAATCTTGTGTCCCTGATATTCGAAACTCTCTAAACGCTGGTTCAGCAGCGGAGCGACAATAGGCAAGCGCACCACACGGCCCTGCGGACCATAGAAGCCTACCGCAGAGCACGTCACACCCATCACCATATCGTTTCCGGCAATCCGCGCAGCCAGTTCTTCATCGGCACGCACCACATAGGGAGCGGCTGCCTTTTGCGGATAGCCGATATAGGACGTAAGTTCTCTTTCGAAATCCAGATCCGAAACGCTGTCTCGTCCGGCATACCAATCCAAAACGCCATCGAAACCAATGGAAATTCCGCTCACAATGCTCGTTCCGCAAGGCACGTAGGGCTGCAAGCCGCCACAGGTTCCGATGCGGACAATCTCAAGGGTTGTATGCTCTTGCTTGATTTCTCGGGTCTTGAAATCGACATTCACCAAAGCATCCAGTTCGTTCAGGACGATGTCGATATTATCCGGACCGATACCGTGGCTCAATGTAGTTATACGTTTTCCCTTGTACGTTCCCGTGATGGTATGGAACTCGCGGCTCGACACTTCGCATTCCTTCGAATCGAAATGGGAGGCAATCATATCGACGCGACCCGGATCGCCACAAATCACAAGCTTATGTGCCAATTGCTCTGGACGCAGATGCAAATGGAAGCAACTGCCGTCGCTATTGATGACAAATTCCGATTCAGGTATCATATTACTTATTATTTAAAATTTCCAAATTACGATATTTCTTTTGCGATGCAGCCAGTTGTTCCACCAGCTGGCGCTCTTTTTTCTCGTTTTGCAGAATCTGGTTGCGCAACGTCTTCTTCCGATTCGCATTGGCACTGCCCCATTCCACACGCATTCCTTCTAACTCCCCTTGCAATGCTTCCAAATTGGCACGAATGCGTTCCGATGATTCGTAAGCCTCGCGTGCCGCTTTCGAATGGAACTGGTCGGCTGACGTATAAACCACGTCATCGCTGATTGGAATGCGTACACTTTCTTTTATTTCGACAAACTGCGGTGCATTCAACGCCTCCTGCACCAGATCTTCATACCCGTTCTTCTGTCGCCAGCTGTCGGCAATACGTTCGATACGCGCTCTTTCCGGCTGTTCCCCATCCAAATACACCGGTGTTTCTTCAAACTGGAACAGATAAATGCAGATCATTCCATCCATCGACACGTTCCGGTTGGTCGCCCACCAGCCAATCTGATGAGTCTCATCGACGGCCATCATGTAATCGTCGTAAGGCGAATTAAACGGCATTCCGAGACGCTCCGGCTGGTAAAAACGCTCCGTTTCCGAATTGTAGTGGGTCTTGTATATATCGAAGCCTCCGAATCCATCAGGACTGTCACAAGCAAAATATAGGGTTTCGCTGTCACTCCGCAAGAAAGGGAAGCACATCTTGCGGGTTCCCATATCAATGCTGGCAATGACGACGGGCTGCTCCCATTGTCCGTTGAAGGAATGCTGCTCATACAAACGGTAGGTGCTGTCGGTCATTGCAGCAAACAGACGAGAATCTCCCGCCTGATTCTCAAACACCATTCCATCCTGATTGCCTTCTGCATGGGCAGGAATCAGACGCCCGGACTCAGCACCCAACCGATAATGGGCAAAGAACTGTTTGCGCGGCACTATCATACTGTCGAGAATGACTACATCCTGCACGTGGCGTATGCCTTTCAATCCTACCTCGCATTCGGCAATGATGCTGTCGGTACGCGGAATCCACGTTGAGTTTTTGCTCAACTGTGTCTTGTATTTCTCCAGCGCCTCAATGGCACTTTCAAATTCGTACAAATGCTGTCTGCTGATGCCCAAATACCACCAGGCTCCAGTCTTGCCGTGTTTTGCACCGAACTCCAGATAGGGAATCGACTCGCGATAGGCTCCAGTCATACACAACGACTGTCCGTAGAACTTGTTGAAATCGGCATTTTTTGCCATCGAAGGCTGTTGCTGCAAAAGAGTTCGGTAAGCGACAACGGCTTTCGGATAATCCTGGTTAGTGATATACGAACGAGCCTCTTGGATGGTAACGGCTTGTGCTACCCCCAAACCCAGCACCAGTATGAATGTCAGAATGTATCTCATATTAAGCATTTTCAATGAAGGAATATCAGTTTCCGACCACAAAAATACGTATAATTCTTGTAAAAACGATATTTTCTGTCAACTTTTTTATTTTTTTGTCAAAAAAATTGGTAAAACTTGCTTCAATAAGGGATTAAATTACTATCTTTGCGCGAAGAAATGAAAAATATGAGTACAAATACCCCTACGAATTCCGACCGCTGCCTGGTCATTATACCGACCTACAACGAAAAAGAAAATATAGAGTCTATCATCCGATATGTCTTTCAACTGAGCCATCCGTTCGATATTCTGATTATCGACGACGGATCGCCTGACGGCACTGCGGCTATTGTCAAAAATCTGCAAAAGAAATTTCCGCAGCTTCACATCATCGAACGAAGCGGCAAACAGGGTCTAGGCACTGCCTATATCATTGGCTTCAAGTGGTCGCTCGAACAAGGCTACGACTATACCTTTGAGATGGACGCCGACTTCAGCCACAACCCTGACGATCTGCTCCGTCTGCATAAGGCCTGTCATGAAGACGGTGCCGACTTGGCTATCGGTTCTCGCTATATTACGGGAGTGAACGTGGTCAACTGGCCCATGGGACGTGTCCTGATGTCGTACTATGCATCGGTGTATGTCCGAATGATTACCGGCATGTCGGTCCACGATTCTACTGCGGGTTTTGTCTGCTACAGCCGCCGCCTGCTCAGCAAGATGGAACTCGACAAAGTGCGCTTCAAGGGGTATGCCTTCCAGATCGAAATGAAATTCACAGCCACCCAGATGGGTGCCAAGGTGGTCGAAGTGCCTATCATTTTCACAAACCGTGTTTTAGGAACTTCCAAGATGTCGGGAGGCATCTTCAGCGAAGCAGTCTTTGGTGTCATACGCCTGAAGCTAAGTTCCCTAACCAGAAAATATCCTCAGCTCAATGCAAAGGATTGATAGCGTAAACATCTTCACCCAAGGAAAACTCCAGTACGGATCCGTTGTCATTGGCGACGATGGATTCATTTCCGATATTATTCTTTCTTCCCAACCTGCCGATACGGCCTCTGCCAGCTTATTGCTGCCGGGTGCTGTAGATGCCCACGTGCATTTCCGCGAACCGGGTTTGACACAAAAAGCAGACATTGCCAGCGAAAGCCGGGCTGCTGCTGCCGGAGGTGTGACGACCGTGATGGATATGCCCAATGTAGTGCCTACCACAACGTCTCCCGAGGCACTGGCGGCCAAACATGCCCTGTTTCAGGAAAAATGCGTGGTCGATTACCGGCTCTGGTATGGAATCACAGCCGATAACGTCGAGCAGGCATTGCGCGACTATGGACAACCCGATTCTCCCTATCGGGACGAGATTTGCGGATTTAAGGTATTCTTGGGTTCCTCGACCGGCGGTATGCTGATGAACGATCAGCAGAAACTCCGCCAACTGTTTGCCGATACACAGCGCGTTATCGGCATTCATTCGGAAAGCGAGGACGTGATCCGTTGCAACAAGCAGAAATTTCTCCAGTATTTTCAGGCTCGTGATCCGCAGCATCGTATGCCTGACGACCTTCCCATCGAATATCATCCTAAAATCCGCGATGTGGAGGCGTGCATGGAGACTACCCGAATGGCGATACAATTGGCCAAAGAAACAGGAGCCCAGCTGCATGTCTGCCATCTGACAACGGCTGAAGAGCTCCAATTTTTCCCCACCGAAAACATCACGGCTGAAGTCACTCCCGCTCATTTGATTTTCTCACAGGAGGATTATCAGACCTTAGGTGCTCGCATCAAGTGTAATCCTGCCGTTAAGCGTCCGCAAGATCGCGCCGCGTTGCGTCAAGCCCTGGGTGATGGTCGGATTTTCAGCATTGGCACCGATCATGCGCCGCATCTGTTGAGCGACAAACAAGGAGGCTGCCTGCGGGCTGCATCGGGTATGCCAAGCATCCAGTTCAGTTTGCTTGCTGTGCTCGAACTGATGAAAGAAGGCGTCTTAAGTCTCGGGAAGGTCGTGGAACTGATGGCTTCTCATCCTGCCGAGCGATTCGGACTCTCCGATCGCGGAGAGATAGCTGTCGGCAAACGGGCTGATCTGGTGCTTGTCGATCCTGCGCAGACAACGACGGTCAACAAAGACAACATCCTTTCGAAGTGCGGATGGAGCCCGTTTGAAGGACGCACTTTCCATCACCGGATTCTCGGCACTTGGGTGAAGGGCCGGAAAGTGTATTAAAAAGCGAAACCGAAATGTCACGTCCAGTAAAATACATTGATCTCGACGCTGTTGTTCGAAAAAAGGTGCCTCAGTATTATCCGAAGGTACCGAAATGGCTCATCCGCTTTGCCGAATGGCTGATTTGCCAAAAGGAGATGAACCGGACGCTCGAAATCCTGAGAGAGGCAGAAGGTCCCGACTTTGCGGAAGGTATGTGCAGGGTGCTGCATGTGCGCTACGACATCAAGGGGATGGAGAATCTGCCCGAACAAGGACGTTTCATCTTTGTTTCCAATCATCCACTGGGTGCTTTCGATGGTATTTCGTACATTAATATTTTCGGGCATCGTTATCCGAAGTTCAAGGTAATCGTGAACGACATCCTGATGTACATCGAGCCTCTGCAGCCTAACTTCCTGCCAGTGAATACGCTGGGAAAGCAGAAACGCGAAGACATGCTGGCAATCGATGCCGCCTACGAGGATGAAGAGACCCAGATTCTCACTTTCCCGGCTGGCTTTTGCAGCCGCTTTATGGGTGGACGCATTCAGGACATCGAATGGAAAAAGTCGGTGATTACACAAGCCGTTGAAAGCCGGCGCGATGTTGTTCCTATGTACTTCAAGGGAAGGAATTCCCTGTTCTTCTATGGCTTGGAATGGTTCCGGCGTGTGCTGGGCATGAAGTTCAATATCGGTCTGATTCTTTTGCCTCGGCAAATGATGAAAACCGCCCGAAATAAAACCTTCGGTATCACCATCGGGAAACCGATTCCCTGGCAGACCTTCACCGACAAATCGAAAACTCCGACCGAATGGGCACAGTGGTTGCGGCAGCAATCCTACAACCTTTCGACTAACTGATAAAATGAGTAAGCAACAATGGAAAAGATAATAGATCCCATCGATAGAACCCTATTGAAAGAGGAACTTTCGACGAAGGCACGTCTGCTGAGACATGCCCGTAAAGGCGGCACTGAGCTGTACGTGTTCTCGGCGCACGATTGCCCGAACCTGATGAATGAAGTAGGACGCCTTCGTGAAATCGCTTTCCGGGAAGCGGGTGGCGGCACAGGATTGTCGGTCGATATCGATCACTTCGATACAATGGTGCATCCTTACTGGCAGCTGATTGTCTGGGATCCGAAAGCCGAGGAGATTCTGGGTGGCTATCGCTACATTTTTGGTCCATCTATCCGTTTTGATGAGAAGGGTCAGCCGCTGCTGGCTACTTCTCACATGTTCCATTTTTCCGAGAAGTTCATCAGCGATTATCTGCCCTACATGCTCGAACTGGGTCGCTCGTTTGTGGTGGTCGATCACCAGTCGTCCCGATCCGGATCGAAATCGCTGTTCACGCTCGATAATCTTTGGGACGGATTGGGAGCCCTGGCGGTTGCTTTGCCGAATTGCCGCTATTACTATGGCAAGTTCACCATGTATCCCAGTTATCCGAAACCGGGTCGCAACATGATCCTGTATTTCTTGCAAAAGTATTTCCCCGATCAGGAGCATCTGGTATGGCCCTACTCTCCGCTGGAGACCCATACGGATATTCATGCAATGGAAGAACTGTTTGCCGGAAATGACTTCAAGGAGGATTACCGGACGCTGAATAACGAATGTCGCAAATTGGGTTACAGCATTCCGCCATTGGTCAATGCCTACATGTGCCTGAGTCCGACGATGAAAACCTTCGGCACAGCCATCAACGACGAATTCGGAGATGTGGAGGAATCGGGTATTCTGATTACCATCGATGATATTTGGGCAGAAAAGCACCAGCGCTACATCGAGAGTTACATTGATGAAGTGAACAAATTGGCCGATATTCTGAAAATTGTCGGATAAAGGGCGAGGCTATATCATACCTTGTTCCACCTGAATGCAGATATCCTCCAGCTCTTTGTCTTTGCCGTCAGGATCCCATTCGCTCTTCAGGCTCACACCGAACAGTTTGCCGAACCCCTGCCAGAAAACGGCTCGGGTTCGCCCTAAATACTCTTTGATGATCTGGTACGACTGCTTGTTGCACTCCCTATCCACCAGACGAACAAGCAGTTTCCCCTGCCGGTAGTTCAATTTCATAAGCTGGGGTTTATATTTCGCCCATAAGTCTTTCTCCAATTGCTTGAAATAAACTCGCTGCTGTTTTTCTGTCATCACTTGGCAAGTATCGTAGGCTATCACCAACAACCGGCGTGCCTCTTTGGCGATGGGCAATGTTTTCTTCACATCGTTCACCATACGCCAATAGTTGCGCTCGTACTTGGCTCCTTTGAAGCGCTTCCGGTTAAAACAATACAGATTCTTCAGCACCACAACGGGAACCGTATCGCCTGTCTGCGGGTCAATTTGTGCCGGAAATACCTCTATGCCGTCTTCGTTCCGATAGTGGATGTGCTGCGCAGGCAGCGCAGTTACAAAAAACACTAACAGAGTAACGAAAGTCAGAAACTTTTTCATCCGATCGACGGCTTGGTTAACGGCGCCAAAGATACTCAAATTTTATCATATAGCATGATTTTACGCGTCTTTCTTTCCTTATTTACACTTCTTTTAACTTTCTTGTCCCCCATTTTGGCACAAACAACCGACGATTTGTTGTCTCTTAGCGATGTTGACGAACTCAGCGAATCTGCCTATCTGCGTCTGCTTGAGATAGAGGCGCAGCAGCATCTTTCCGACCGTCACAATCTGATTCTCCGCTACGACCAATGTCTGAACCGGCGTGAAGGCTATCGGTATCCGACAGCCAGCCGTCGTCAGCAGAGCAAAGCCTATCTGGGCGATCCGCTGCACGAAACCGTCCGCTATCTTTTCAAGCGGGAGGTCCGTCGGCAAAGCTCGTGGCAGGCAGGACTGGTGCTCGACAAGGATGCCGGTGAACGCTGGAACTACCGCCCCCCTTTCAGCGACAGTTTTTCACTCTATGCTGCCTATGAATGCAAAACCGGCTGGCTTCGTCAGGCATTGGTGGGTCACTACCGGGTGAAGATGGGAAGTGGCCTATTGTGCAACCAGCAATTCTCCTTAGGAAAGAATCTCTCTTCTTCTGCCTTCTTTACGCACGTCAAAGATCTTTCCCCGCATAGCAGCGCCGGCGAAGATAACTTTATGCAAGGCGCCGCCATGCGATTCCGTCTTGGTGAACAGTGGGAACTGGTTCCTTTTGTTTCGGTACGTTCCATCGACGGCACTTTGAAAAGCGACACACTCACTAGTTGGGCCACCGACGGCTATCACCGCACGCAAAACGAAAAGGAGAAGCGCCACCAGGCATGGCTTTTGCAATCGGGGCTTTCTGCCAAGCGCATGGGGGAGTGGTATGCGGTTGCAGCCCATGTGTTCTACTCTCATTTCGACAAACCGTTTTACCGTCCCATACGGACTTATAACCGGAACCAATTTCGGGGACATCAACTGTTGCAGGGTTCTTTCAGTTACGAAGCCCGCTGGTGGAATTTCCATGGCAAAGGCGAAACTGCCGTCGATGACCAAGGCGGATGGGCAACCATCCATGCGCTTCAGTTTTCGTTCCTCGACACTTGGTCAGCAGTTGCTATATATCGGCAATACAGCAACCGCTACCGGCAATTATCAGCAAGTAGTGTAAGCGAAAGCAGCGCCATGCAAGGCGAACGGGGCGAAACGATTTCCCTCGATGGGCCCATTGCAAGATACTGGCAACTGCACCTGTCTGCCGATTTCTTTCAATTCTCGCAAGCTCAATACGGCATCTATCAGCCTTCAGAAGGATATGAACTGACGGCCAGAATAAATTATGAGAAATCGTCCCAGCGCCAACAGAGCAGCCAAAATCCCTTTTCCTGTTCTTTTCGCTATCGCCTGAAAGCCAAGTATAAGAACAACACGCTAACGAAAGCCCCTTTGGATCTGACACCCTACTATCAGCATTCGTTGTATGCGGTATTGAACTGGAACATCATTCCCAGTCTTTCTTCCAAGACCCAACTGCACGGACGAATATATTCGGCACAAAACACCGGAAGCATCGAAACCGGATGGGCGATTAGCGAAGGCATTGGCTGGAACAGAGAATCATTTCCTTTGCGCCTTCATGTGCAAGGCACTTACTTTAAGACCGACAATTACGATTGCCGCGTTTATCTATCGGAGAAAAACATCCTCTACGGCTTCGGTTTGCCCATGCTTTACGGCGAAGGAATCCGTTGGTCGGTCACCCTTACCTATCAAGTCGGTAAGCATCTCCATCTTGAAGCGAAATATGCCCGAACCACCTATAAAAACGTTTCCTCTATCAGTTCCGGCTTACAGCAAATCTCCGGCAATCACCAAGACAACCTTTGGATTCAGTTACGAGCCAAACTCTGAACTATATCTGCTCAACAAGTCTTACACTTTTATAGGTCGGGAGTAACGCACTATTATAGCCAAGATGCCATAGTAGAAGAACTAAAATTGCAAGAGGTAAATAAGAATAAAATTCCTTTAGAGAATCTATTATCTCAAGCATTAGAGAACGTTTTAAAGAACTAATAGCATATGCATTTATGTATCATGGAAGGGGTGTTGGTTTTCTTCCTTCGAAACAAGCACTCAAACAATTTACCTCGCTCCCATGAACGTACTCAAACCAAATTTAATTAAAAATTTGTAGCCTCCGATTCTCCGGAAACGGTTTCTAACGTTCCAGAGTTGCCACCGACAAATTATTTTTCATTTCAAATCTTCCGGAGTTGCTGCCGACGGAGCGGGAACGATTTCCTGCGCTCCGAAGTTGGTGCTGACTCTGTCGGCGCGAGGTCTGGAAGATTTGAAATGCTTTCCGCTGTGTCGGCAGCAACTCCGGAGCGCAGGAAATGAAATCCGCTGAAGTGGCGAGAATCAAAATAGGGAAAAACATTTGCGAAAAATCGGGAAATGGGAAAACGCCTAAAATGTGGTAACTTTGTACCGACTATTAAAGACTGTATGAGAAATACCTATATTTCTTCTGCTGCCATCAAAGAGAAAGGAAGAACTTCCTACTATAAGATGCTGGAGAGTGCCCGCCAAGGCAAACTGATTCAAGTTCGTCGCGGTGTTTACGCTAATCCGGATCTGCTTAGCGGCAGCATGATTGACATCGATGCAGTAGTGCCTGACGGCATTCTGTGCCTTTGGTCCGCATGGAGCATTCACCTGCTTACAACCTCCATGCCACAGGCATTTCATATCGCCATTAAAAGAGACCGGAAAATCACCCTGCCCTCTTTTCCCAAAGTAGAGATTCACCATTACACAGAACCCATACTTAACATCGGCGTCTCCAAAATGAAGATTGAAGGATTCAACATCAGAATCTATGATGTAGAACAATGTGTATGTGATGCTGTGAAGTTCCGAAACAAAATCGGCATGGATGTCTGTTCCGAAATAATCAACAATTATCTGGAGCGTCCGGAAAGAAACCTGAGCAAGTTGATGGATTACGCCAGAAGGCTGCGTGTAGGATCTGTTCTTGAAAAATATCTGCAAATCATACTATGAGTAATGAAAGCATAAAGAATTTCGGGAAATCCCTATATAGACTTCCTAACAGATCATTCACGCGGTCATACACATCCGACCCGGCCTCTCCTCCTGGTATGCGGTAATAGAATATTCCATATTCCCGCCTCTCCCGACATATTTTATCAAAATCTTCGACTGTTGAACGGATGGTCTGGGAATAATATCTGAAAAATATGCTAAAATAGCGCCGAAAGTGCTTTTTTTCTTGCGATTCGGCGCTATTTCAGCACCTTTTGTCTCATTGTACATCTATAAAAAAATCTTAGCAAAGGGTATAAATATTCGTATCAAAACGGCAACCGATCTTCGCCTTGTGGCTCAGCTCCGTCGTGAAAGATCGACTTATCCATTTTTTGCTGGGCTCCAATATTGCGTCTCAACAGCTCCTCAATATAGGAACGACGCTCTTCGATGGAAGATTCGTATGAATGCTTGTATTGGGCAGGCAACATCAGGTAGGCATAGAAACAGAGAATTCTGATTTTCGTGAATGAATAATCAATAGCAGGATACTTGAGAAACAACTTGTACTCCCGACTATTGACATACGCCTCTTCCACCGCCTGATCCCAATCTTCGAAACGGAGCACCACTCTGTGCTTCTCCAGTTTTTGCAGGTAGTACAAAGCCAGTTTCACATTGCGGAAATGTTGTGTTGTAATGATCCGTTCAGAATAATCATTGATGGAATTCAAGTCCGGAATGGCCTCCATTTCAAAACAATAGTCATGTACAATTCCATAAAGCATATCTGTTGCTTCTTCATCCGAGATGGTTCTTCCCGTATGATAAAGCACTGCCAGGTAATCGGTGGGCGACAAACGTTTTTTGTCTATTTCGTAATCCGGATTCAAGGCGAGCCGCAGACAGATAAAGTAGTAGGATCGGGCATCCGTAAACTTGTCCATTTGCATTTCGATGTAATCTTCCGGAGAATGACCGATGACCGACCAGGCACATCTGGGTTCGTGATAGGTCTCCCAAAGCGCTCTGATCTTCGGTTCAAAACTGTCGTCCCAATAGTCGAGCAGACGGGCGTATGCCCATTCCCGATCCGTAGGACTTGCATCCAGAAATACATCCAGGATCTTTTTCTGGTCCTTCCAGTCAAGATAGGCGAAACGTCTTTTAATCTCAGTTCTTGAAACCGATACCTTGCCACTCTCCTTATTCTTGTAGTTCTTCATCAATGTGGCAATCGGTGTGTTACGTTTTTTAGTAGTTTTCTCCATAATTTTTTCCTTTTTATTTAAGTTGATTCACTTCTCCATAGATAGCAACTCGCTGATGGGAATATGCCGCCCACATTTTGTCACCGAAAGAATAATGCCACCATTCAGCAGGATAGTTCACGAAACCTTGTTGCGACATCGCCTGTTTCAGCAATTTCCTGCGGTGGCGTTGTTCCCGGGTCAATAGAGGACTATCGGTGGCTGTCAGCCGGTTATGCTCCTGATAGGCACAGCCCATATCAAGAAGGTTCCCTTGGGCATCGCAAAGCGTCAAATCGACTGCACCACCGGTCTGGTGTCCTCCGCCCACATTGGCAATTTGCTTGCCAAGCAGGGTTGCAACCTCTTCGTCGCTGTAATCCGGATGTTGCCCGATGATGGTCCGACACCGTTCGTCTTTCCTTCTTTGCTGCTCTTCCGGAGTCCGATACAATTCCCATACGTACAAACGCAGACCATGCGCTGAAAGAAATCCGGCCACTGCCTCCAGTTTCCGTACTACACTCTCCCTGCCCGTCAATATCACGTCTTTGTTTGTCAGAATGAGGGCAGAACTGAGTGGCACCATCATTTCACCGCATTCACGAACCTGAATACGGTGAATGATCTCTTTGGGCAGCAGTTTCCTAATTCCAAACCTTACCAGCCAATAATTGTATAGTACACGTATAGTCATAGTTTATGCGTGAACAACGGATTTTTTTCAAACATTATTCGTTTCTGTGGTAATTTCACGGGGGTGCAAATATACGAAGTTATTTTTAAACGCCAAGTATTTTGTACAAAAAATTTATTTTTATTGCCGATTTACGGTGGAAAAATTTGGTCAATTCAACGATTTCACCTATATTTGCACCGATAATATCTTAAACCGGTTAACACGATGGAAGAGGAAAATAAAAATCTGCCGACCAACCGACAGATTCTGGATAGTCAAAAGAACTATTCGGAAGAAGGATTGTGGGATAAAGTGAAACACGTTGCCAAATCGGCAGGAATTAAAGTCATCTATCTGGCTCTATTACTCTATTATACGGCATCTTCAGATACCACACCTCTCAAACACAAGGCTATTATCTACGGTGCTTTGGGTTATTTCATTCTTCCTCTCGATCTGATTCCAGATGCCCTTCCCTTAGGCTATTCCGACGATTTGGCCGCTTTCATTGCCTGCGTTAAGGCTGTTAGCGCCAATATTACTCCTGAAATCAAGGATCAAGCCAAACTGAAACTGCACGACTGGTTTGGCGAATACAACGAAAAGGAAATTGATCATCTGGTATAATAGGCCTTAATATGCAAACAGAGCGGGAATCCGAAGCCGTGAATATCGGCACGGATTCCCGCTTTCTATATATATTTCTATGATTCTTAAAGTTTGATAGTGACTTCCTGTCCGTTGTATTCGACAGTTTTGTCGAACTTTGCAGGCACAGCATCTCCCTTGGCGCCTATCACGATGTTAAAGCGGCGTTGCTGGAGCATGCCCTTGAATTTTCCTTGGCGACTACCGATTGTGAGCATGCGATCTGCATCGTTCCAGGTAAAAGTAATTTCGCTGAACTGACCACGCTCGTAGTTATAATTGTCGCCTTCATCTTCGTAGAGAGTGAAAGTACCGTCGGCACCCGGATAAATGCGGATTTCCAAATCGTCCCAAAGCTTTTCGTCACTATATTGTACAAACGGACCGAAAGGCACGATGCTGCCGGCACGCACATAGACCGGCATCTCGTCGATGCTGCAAGGACGCTGAAGTGTCTGTCCGCCTTTCACGCGCTCACCCGTAAAGAAATCGTACCAGTCGCAGCCCTGTGGCAGATAGACGCTGACCGGAGCGGCACCCTGACGAGGATCCGGATAGATGAGATGCCCCTGCTTCTTGCCGTCTTTCCAAGTATAAAGAGGATCCGTGACTGGCTTTACCAAAAGAGAACGCCCGAACAAATACTCGTCATTGAGACGAATAGCGCGACTATCATGGGCAAAATCCATGATCAACGGACGCATCATCGAGCCGCTACGCTGCACCACATCGCCAGCCATAGAATAGATGTAAGGCAACAGACGGTAACGCAGTTCTATGTAACGCTTCATGGCATCATAAGCCCAATCGCCCTCCTTTCCGAACTGGTAGAGTTCGCTCACCATCGGTGAAGAACAATGGTTACGCATCAACGGCATGAAAGTGCCCCACTGCATCCAACGTGTCTGCAATTCCTGGACAGCAGGATCCTTCGGGTCTTGCTTAAAGTCCCTATAGAAGAATCCGCCCAAGTCGGTATTCCAGAACGGGATGCCGCAAAGAGTGTAGTTCAAGCCGGAAGGAATCTGATTCTTCATTTCTGCCCAAGAAGCGCGCACATCGCCGCTCCACGAGAACGTACCATAATGCTGCAAACCGAACGCACCGCTACGCGTCATCTGCACCGACCGTTTGGTATTTCCTTTCGTGGCACGCTGGTGCTCGTAGATACCCCGGTTGGTCATGAGCGGAAACGCATTCTTCACGCTTCGCCAAGTGCCGGCATACGTTCTATAATCCTCATCGCCCGGTTTCTCGAAATGATCAGGTTCCGTCGAATCGGTCCACCACGCATCGAAACCGATTTTGTAGAGATTCATCAACTGCTGCCAGTAAATATCGCGCGCCTTCGGATTAAACGGATCGTAAGGACGCACACCATTGTTTCGGGGCCAAGTCTCGAATGGTAGCAAGGCATCGATTTCTTTCATCTTGGCATAGGGTTCCGTCCAAGGACCGAAGTTCGCCCAGATGCTGATCATCAGGTGTGCATGGTTCTTGTGCACGTATTCTGCCATTTCCTCCGGACTCTTGATACGCGGCTGCTTGCCTGTCTTCACATATTCGTCTGCCAGCTTCTGCAAATCTTTAGGCAGATATTTGGCCCACTGAGGATCACCCACCTTATTAATATAATAGGGATTCTCGAAACGCATGGCATTCCAGTTCGAGTCGCAGCCCCAGTACTGCCAATCCTGCACGATGCCATCCAACGGAATGCGGAGTTCGCGGTAACGATCGAGCACCTCACAGAGTTCGTCGCTGGTCTTGTAGCGTTCGCGGCATTGCCAATGCCCCATTGTCCAAAGCGGGAACATCGTTGCCTGACCCGTCAGCTGACGGATGGCAGCAATCACACCGTCCTGCGTACCGTCGCTAAACATGAAATAGTAATCCACAGCCTCTGCCACTTCCGAAGTAAAGGTCATCCCGTTCGTATTATCGGTGTAATGGCTGCGTCCGGCATTGTCCCAATACAGTCCATAGCCCTTTTCGGACGTAATGTAAGGAATGGCTATGTAGGTATTATTATTCCAGAGTTCCTTGTCTTGGTTACGCCAGACCATCGCCGTGTCGCGCAATTGACCCAAACCAAAAACAGCCTCGTTGCTATCCAAGATCCAGGTCTGCCCTACGCGCAGTTTGCCGGCATCGGCATCTCCTTCGCGCAACTTCATCGAAGTGCCCTTTTCTTGGAGCAGCACCATTCCGTTCGTTTTGGAGAAAGTCAGTTGTCCGCTTTGCTTGTCGATGCTCACCTGCATCTTGCCGGAAAACAATACCACCGACTTTTCTCCTTCATTCAGGGTGATTTGTTTCGCCAGTTTCTTGTCCGGTGTCAGGATTACGGAAAAACTCTGTTTCTCCAACTTTCCCGCATTTACCGGTTGTTTCACCACGCGCACAATTTCCGGTGCATAGAACTGTACCGATACTTTCTGGTCGGAAGTTGCAACAGTAACTTCCGATTTCTGGGCCTGGAGCGTCAACGCACCCATAAACGCCCAAACAAAAGCGATAGTTTTCGCCCAACTGTTTGTTTTTTTCATGTTGATTATTTCCAATAGTTTTCCAATCGATCAGCCTCTTCGGTTGTAATCTGAATAACGGCACCATGTTTCTGTTCCGAGAAACCTTCCCGCTGAGTGGCACCTTCGCCAAAACGTCCCAAGTGATGGAAATGCACAAAGTCGGTAGTTTCAGCAAAACCGAAGTTATGGGGCTTGATGCTGAAAATATCGTACATCAGCAGCCACTTGTCCTGACCGATGATCTTATACATGGTAGGAGCTTCGCACGAACCTTTCTCGAAATCGATTTGCGGTGCCTGATAAACATAGCCGCGATTGATATGATTGCTGATTGCCATCTTTATGCCGGCAGGTCCCTCCTGCGAACAGTAGGTCATACAGTAACGCCCATCGGGCATAGGAATGATATCGGCATCGAGAATCTGAACTTTCTCATCCGGATACTCAAAAAGCAGCTGTGGCTCGGTAACCAGTTGCGTAAAGTCGTCGTTGGCATAGGCGTAATAGAGCTTGGTCTTTCCTTTCCCTGTCGGACGAATGGTAAAGTAAACCATCAGTCTGCCTTCCTCCGGATCCCAAATGGTTTCGGGAGCCCAGGCACAACCCAATTGTCCGAAGTGTTCCGGAAAAGCTTCATCAATGCGGAAAACTGTATGTGTCCAGTGAATCAAGTCCTTCGACTTCATCAGTACCAATCCGCGGTTATTGCCCCATCCGAACTCACGTCCGTCACGTTCCCACTCCGTGTCGCGAAAACCTTCTCGCTGTCCGAATATATGCAAATCGGTAGCCGCCACATAATAGGTACCATCGGGCCCGCGATAGATGTGCGGATCGCGAATGCCATGCTGCTGTGCGATACTGTCACCACTCACTACCGGCCTGTCGGCATTAAGCGCTTTCCACGAATAGCCGTCCCTGCTCAAAGCCATGTGCAAACTATGATCGGCATCCTTATGGTAAACCATTACATAGGCTCCCATCTGCGGCATTTCGCTCACTCCCTCAGCAGTGGGCGGAATCGGACGGATAGAACCGTCAGCATTATAATACATAGGCTCAGCAATGATGCTGCGGCTGTAACCGGTTCCGTCGGGCAAACCTCCATTGTGCGAGAAGAAGATCCACTGGTCGCGGAATTTCACGATGGCAGGATGGGTCGTATTCGAATTACCTGCTATCTCGCTGATAATGCCCATCGGAGTATAAGGACCTTCGATCTTGTCGGCTACAGCATAGGCTATTTTTTCAGGCCATTCGGAAGCATAGGTCAAGTAATACTTCCCGTTATATTTGTGCATCCACGAAGCCTCCGTAAAACGAGGCACATCAATCTGGTGCACTTCGCCATCAATCTCAATCATGTTATCCTTCAGCTTGGCATAATAGCACTCCCGGTTGCCCCAAAAGATGTATGGTGTTCCATCGTCATCAATGAAGATGGCAGGATCGATGCAAGCCCAACTGTGCTTCGAGGCAAAACAATCATCGTTCGTGAGCAACGGCTTGCCTAAGGCATCCTTATAAGGTCCCGTGATCTTATCGCTCACAGCCACTCCGATGCCGCACCAGTTGGTCGAAACATACCAATAGTACTTTCCGTTTCGCTTGGCAACGTGTCCAGCATAGGCCTGTTTGCTCTTCGCCCAGGCAAAGTCGTCAATGTGCAGGGGCGAGGGATGCTCCGTCCAATGCTTCATATCGGTGGTCGAATAGAGCAGCCAGTCCTTCATGACGTAACCTTTCTGATTGCCCTGTGCATCGTGACCGGCAAAGAGCCACAAGGTGTCATTCTCAACCCAAACGGCAGGATCTGCCGTATGCTTGTCGCGAATGATGGGGTTACCCATGCTCTCAAACTCATGGGTCAGCACCCATCCCCACTTTTGCTGAACACGCTCCAGTTCTTCCTTCGTAACCGAAATCACCGAACCGTGACGGGGGAAGAAGTTCTTGCGGAACGACAGCGGTTTCTCGCAGAAGTTCACCAGGTCGGTTGACGTCTGATATTCATAGCGGCCGCTGCTATAAAGGTCATACATCAGAATCCACTGTCCACTGCCGTCATGCAAGGGGAACACGCTCGAACCTTCCACATGGGTACGAGTACCTGCGTATGCATCCAGATACTTGAAATCCTCCTTCCACGGACCCAACAACTTCTTCGACGTAGCTTGCTGGATGCCGTTTTTTACCTCCTTGCCGTTCTCGTCTTTTGTGTTGCCTTTGTAGAACAAGTGGTAGGTACCATCCTTGTAGATGATGTCGTTGTCGATGGAGCCATACTTCGCCGCGAACAACGGCTTCGGTTCACTCTCAAAAGCCGTAAAGTCCTTGTTGGCGTATGCATAGTAGGTAATCAGACTCTTGCGATTGTCGTTCGTACGCTGCAAAGTGAAGTAGATCATGTACTTCTTTGCTTTGCGGTCATAGATGGTCTGTGGTGCCCATACCCAGTAGGCATCGCTGAAGTTGGGCCAGTCCTTGCCCAGATTAATCTTCGCATGTGTCCAGTTGACCAGATCTTCCGACTTCATGAGCACGATGCCAGGGTTCTCCTTCCAGCCGTTCTTCGCCACCATCATGTCGGTTGCCACGATGTAGTAGCCGTCCTCGCCACGCAGGATGTGCGGATCGCGAATGCCACCGCTCTCCGAAATGCTGTCGCTGGCAACAATCGGACGGTTGTCGTTCAGAGCATACCAGTTGCGTGCATCCTCGCTTACGGCGAAACGCAGCTGTTCCTGCAGGTTCTTGTCTCCGCCGCCCTCAAAGTAAGCGAACAGATAGCCTGCGTACTGGGGTCCTTTTACGGTCTGTTTCTTTGCTGCCTGCATCCCAAGTGTCAGGCAGAGCATCAATGCCAAAGCCAGAATCTTCTTCATTGTCCTATCGTATTGTTTTATCTGTTAATATTTCAGTTTAACGCTTTTCCCTTTAGCTGCCAGGCGTGTTGTCTGTTCTCCTTTAACTATAAATACCCATTGAGCTGATTTTTCCGATGTCAAGGTAATGTGCTTTTCATTTGCATCACAACTCACCTCACAGTCAAAATAGTCTGTGCCTTCGCCTAAAGGCAGGTGGAACAGTCGCGATGATTTGCCGTCAGGATAGATGACAAATACACGTTTGCCTTTCATGGAGGCATCGCCCAACCCCGTGATATCATTGTTTATAGTCATCGGAATGATAGATGTTGTCAATCTGTAGTTTCAAGCCTTTCCAGTCGCCACCGAAGTCGCCGCACTTATTTTGGGGTGTTCCGTCTGAGGTCATGTTCACATTGCTTGTCAGCCAAAGGATGGGTTTCACGCCCAATGCCCATGCTGGTGTCAAAGGCGGCAGCTTGGATTTCACCTGCCACTCCTTCTGCATGTCAGCATACGGCAACGGGTGGTTGTAATCCAGTTTATACTCACTCACATTCAGTTGCAATAGCGTATCAGCCTTCAGACCTTTCCAGTCTCCCAAGGTGTAAACTTTGTCCTGAGCAATACAGCCAAATGCAGTCAGGCAAGTCAGTATGAAGATAACAAACTGTCGGTTCATAGCAGCACTATTGATAGAATTGATCTTGTAAATATAACGTATAAAATGCCGATTTAGTATATTACTTGAGATTGTTAACATAAGTATTGAACGAATGTGGCTGGAGCGACATATTCAGATACTTCTTTCCAATGCGGACAGTTACCGATTTCTGTTCGTCGGTCTGATTGCCGGCAATCACCACATATTTTCCGTTAGTGCGCTGGAAGACAATGAGAGGAACGCCTCCTGTCTGCTCGCGACTCACATAACCCTGCATACGGCTACCGGGTTCCACGAAATGCGAGAAGTGCTTCACGGCAAAGAACTCCGGCGTGTAGCGATGTGACAGATTAGCAGATTTCACTTGGATTAAAGCATTCTGCTTCCATCCCCATGCGCTTCGACCCTGATCGCACAGGATAAAATTCCAGATGTAATATTCGTCACAGCCTTTGCCGATATAATCAGCCAAAAGATAGAAAGTATGTTCACCGGCTCGCCAGTTCATCTGTCCGTTGCCGCACTCGCTTTCCGATGAAATGAAGCGCAAACGGGGATAACGCAGTCGCAGGGAATCGATAATCTGGCGGCCTTCCCACTGCAATCCGATTGCTTTCACCTGGTCTTTCAGTCCGTCAATGAAATGCTCGACATAGTTCAGGCGGTTCGTGTTCAGAGTCCCGATGTTGACTTCCACTTCCGGATGCTTCTTCTGTAGGGTAGGTATCAGATAATCACGGTTGAAGCGCAATGTACCCTCTGCTGTCCATGCACAACCCGGATATGCTGTATAGGAATAAGCCTCATTCTGGTACATCACCATGTTAATAGGAATGTTTTCTGCGGCATAGAGATCGATGAATTTGCAGAACATATCAGCGTAGGCCTGCAAATAGCGAGAGTCTTGAATAAAATAATTCTGGGAAGCCAGTCGCTTGGGAAAGAGTCTTCCGCGCTGACCATCGACAAACTGCATTTCCGTTGGGTCAGGAATCCCTCCGTCATCGAAGAGCAGGTAGTCCATTTCTTTCGGTTGGTTGTTCCACTGAGAACTGCACACAGGGTAATCCTGATTGATCTTCATCCAAGCCGGAGGACTCCAAGGAGACATCCAGAAAGTCATCTCCGGCTGATATTTCTGTGCTTTACGTATCAGGCGGATAACATTCTGTTTGTCGTGCTCGATGTTGAAATACTTTAAGGCAAAATCGCCAGCCACCGTATCACACGAATACCAGGCGCGACTGTAGTCGTTAGCGTTCATGGTCAGACGTCCACGGGTGAACTTCAAATCACCATCGGGTGCAAACAGGCGACGCATCACCTCTTCCTGCTCATCGGGCTTCAAAAGTTCTAAGGCGTCGAGGTCCAGTTCGTTGAAACAGGTTCCCCAGGCCTTAAATTCACGCCCCTGTTCCTGTCCGGTAATGGTTAATACGGGCTCTGCGGTAGCTTTGCTACTGAGAGAAGTCTTCTCTTGCTGCCATTCACTCCCTTCTGTGGTAGTGTAATGAACAAAAGTCTGAGCCGTCAGATTCAAACTGACGGTCAGACTTAGCAACATAATAGTTGTTTTTTTCATGATTTGCTTGACAAGTAAAGTTTTTCGCTGCAAATATAATAAAAATTCCGGAATCTCAGCGTTCAGAGAGTTAATAAATTGTTGAATAAGCAGGAAAAACAGAATTACCAAAGAAATGCAATCCGATAAGCTCACAAAACGTTTCGATTCGTTGTTTTGTGCAATTTAGCGCAATTCTTTTCCATTTGTTTCGAATTTTAAGGTGCCTAAAGGTTTATTAACACTGTTATTTGCACAAAACAGTTATAATTCTGCATTGATCTCATTCTGTGCATAGATGATGGCATCGCTCTTTATCTCGTCCTCGTTTTCGACGGTGTCAAGAACCTTGTCTGCGAGCCAGATGGTCAGCAGTTCTTTCTCGTCTATCTCGAAGAGTTTTGCCATGATGGGTATCTGGCTGCGTTTTGCCTTACGCTCACCACGCTCTATCTTACTATACATT
>JAFSKF010000027.1 GCA_017449065.1 Bacteroidales bacterium | reverse complement strand
GGAAGCCATGTTCCAACTCCCGACGTTCTTTGTCGGTGAGCGATAATAGCTTGGTTTTTCCCATGATTTCTACTCCTGTTTATTATAGAACGCAGAATCGGGAGATTTATTTTGTATAAACTAATTTTGTTCACTTACTTAACAATTTAATAACAACAAAACAAATCCGACTATCATGGCAGATTCAAATCTTCAGCGCAGTGTGACCACTGCCACCGCCAGAAAACTGGCCACCACTACCAAGACACCCCCTCAGATGGGCAGTATCACACCCCGGCTTCTTCTGAAACTGCTTCCATGGGTGCAGGTGTCAGGCGGAACCTTCCGCGTGAACCGCACCAAAGTGGAATTGAAAAAGAGCGAACGTCTCTCTATCCAATACCTGAATGGTGTCCCGTCTTTTTCTTCCAAAAGCCTGAAATCCATCCCTTTGTTCTCTGAGTTCGACGATGAGATTGTGAACCGTCTGGCTCAAAGTTTCGAGACGCAGGAGGTGGAATACGGCAAACTCTTCGTGGAGGAAGGCAAGGACAAACAGCGTTTCTTCATCGTGGCCAGCGGTCAGGCTGAGGTAATCAGCAAGGGCCCTCATGGCGAGGAACTGCGCATCGCTCTGCTGGGCGAGGGAGAATACTTCGGTGAAACGGATTTATTGGACGATGCCGCTTCCACCGTTTCGGTTCGTGCCATCACGCCTGCCATCTTCTTAGGCTTGCGATTGAAGGATCTGGAGAAGTTCATCAAAGAAGTGCCCGACTTCCGCGAAACATTCAATAAGGCGGTCGATAAGCAGCTCCGTCTGAAAGCAACGGTGAACGATCATGGCGAAAAGCATATTGATCTGCTTTCCGGACATGAAGAGAACAACACCATCCCGGAGACCTACATTGATTACGAAGAGAACCCGACGGAATATAACCTGAACACCTTGCAAACGGTGGTTCGTGTTCATACCCGTGTGAGCGACCTGTATAACAATCCTTACAACCAGCTTGAAGAACAGTTGCGTCTTTCCATCGAAAGCATCAAGGAACGTCAGGAGTGGGAACTGATCAACAATAAGAAATTCGGTCTGTTGGCTTCTGTCAATCCTGCCTACCGCATCAACACGCGCTACGGCTCGCCGACACCTGACGATTTGGACGAACTGCTGTCGCTTGTCTGGAAGGAACCCGCATTCTTCGTTGCCCATCCGCGTGCCATCGCTGCCTTCGAACGCGAATGCACCTGGCGCGGCGTACCGCCTGTAACCACCGACCTGTTCGGCACAAAGGTGATTCTTTGGCGCGGCGTACCGCTGATCCCGTCAGACAAGGTGGAGGTGGAAGGCCAATACCTGACCGGTCGCGGTGTCGGTACCACAAAAATCATTCTGGTTCGTGTGGGCGAGAAGAATCAGGGTGTGATCGGCTTGCACCAAAGTGGCATTCCGGGTGAGATAGCTCCGTCGCTGTCGGCCCGCCTCATGGGTCTCGACAAGTTCGGCGTTGCCTCTTATCTGCTCACCAAATACTTCTCGCTGGCAGCACTTACCGACGATGCGATTGCCGTGCTCGAAAATGTGGAAGTAGGCTATTATCACGATTATCAACATCGTAACAAAGTTGAAAAATAATGATTGACCTCATCAAACAAGACCTCGGATTACCCGATGCCTGTCTGCTGGATGAAATGCGGGCCGTCGTCAGCAAGTATTTTGCTGACGATGAGCCGCAGGACAAGATGGAACACGATGACGATACGCCACTTTTGCCCCAAACGCAATTCAACGATGAAGGGTTCGGCATCGGGATTCCGGAAAACAAGAAGCTGCAGGAGCTGAACTACGAGGAACTGGATACGCTCGATGCTGAACAGATCAAGAAGGATTTCCCGGTGCTGAAGCAGAAAGTGAACGGACACGACCTTGTTTGGCTCGACAATGGCGCAACGACCCAGAAGCCCAATCAGGTCATCGACAAGATCTCCGACTATTATCGCACCTACAATAGTAACATCCACCGAGGAGCCCATACGCTGGCTGCCCGTGCCACCGATGCCTATGAAGAGGCGCGGGAGAAGGTGCAACGTTTCATCAACGCGGCTTCAAGCGAGGAGATTATTTTCGTGCGCGGAACCACCGAAGGCATCAACCTGGTGGCTCAGACCTATGGACGGCAGTATCTGACCCCGGGTGACGATGTGATCGTCAGCGAACTGGATCACCATGCCAATATTGTGCCTTGGCAACGTGTCTGTCAGGAGAAAGATTGCACGCTGAAGGCCATTCCTACGGACAAAAACGGCGACCTGATTCTGTCCGAATTCGAACGTCTGATTACATCGCGAACCCGTTTCGTCAGCGTCGGGCACGTTAACAATACTTTCGGCACCATCAACGACGTAAGACGCATCATCGAAATCGCGCACTCGCACAACATCCCGGTGCTTATCGACGGGGCGCAGTCAATTGCTCATACGCCGGTGGATGTGCAGGCCTTAGGAGCCGACTTCTTTGTCTTCAGCGGACATAAGATTTACGGGCCTAACGGCATCGGGGTCGTTTACGGACGGAAGGATCTGTTCGACAAACTGCAACCCTGGCAGGGTGGCGGCAATATGATTAAGGATGTTACCATCGAACGCACGGAGTATAACCAGCCGCCCGCACGGTTCGAGGCCGGCACTCCGAATGTGGCCGATGCCATCGGACTGGGTGCCGCACTCGACTATGTTTCGCACATCGGGCTGCGTAACATCGAGGCTCATGAGCATAAACTGACCGAATATGCCCGCGAGCAGTTGGCACAGATCAAGGGGCTGACCCTTTTGGGCGATCCGAAGCAGCGTGTCAGCGTGGTTTCATTCGTCCTCGACGGCATCCCCGTGCCAGAGGTGGGGACTTTGCTCGATAAGGAAGGAATTGCCGTCCGAACCGGTCATCATTGTGCCCAGCCTGCCCTACGAGCTTTGGGATACGAAATGAGTGTCCGCCCCACGTTTGCCCTGTATAACACCCGCGAAGACGTCGATAAGCTGGTTATTGCTGTTCGGAAGATTGTGGGTAGCCGATCTTGAATACTGTTATGAAATACGAAACTCAAATACTGACAACACCCTATCAGCAGCCGGATGTTTACGGCGCTCTCTCGATGCCTGTCTATTATACGGCAGCTTTCGAGTTCCCGTCGGCAAAAGCCATGAGCGATGCCTTTTGCGGACGTAGCATGGCTCCGTCTTATTCGCGTATCGCCAATCCCACCACCACCTATCTGGAGGAGCGGGTACGGAAACTGACGGGTGCTGTCAGCGTTACGGCACTCAATACGGGTATGGCTGCCATTGCCTACGCGCTGACTTGTGTGAGTGCGGCCGGACTTAACATCGTTGCTTCGAAGCATCTTTTCGGCAATAGTGTCTCTCTGTTGCGCGACACGCTCGGTTCGTTAGGCATCGAGACCCGTTTTGCCGATTTTACCGATGCAGAAGCAGTTCAATCGCTGATTGACGATAAGACCTGCGCCCTGTTTTTCGAGATTATTACGAATCCGCAGTTGCTGGTTGCCGACATCCGGGCATTGGCACAGATTGCCCATCAGGCCGGTTGTCCCCTGATTGCCGACACGACCATCGTTCCGTTCTCGGTTTTCCGGGCCAAGGATCTGGGCGTGGATATCGAAATTGTTTCGAGCACGAAATATATTTCCGGCGGCGGCACCGGCCTGGGAGGACTTCTTATCGACTACGGACAGTTCGACTGGTCACAGTCTCCTTCACCGGTCCTCCAGAACAAAACCCGGCGTGTGGGTAAAAAAATGGCCTTCACAGCTCGTGTGAAGACCGAATTGCTGACCAATCTGGGAGCTTTGATGACGCCCCAGGCGGCCTATATGGAAACGCTTGGCCTCGATACGCTCGATATCCGGTTCAAGAGGCAGGCCGGCACAACGCTATGGCTGGCTCAGCAATGCCAACACTTGGATGGCATCAAAAAGGTGAATTATACTGGATTGGCCGATAATCCTTTCCATGAATTGTCGGACCGTCAGTTCGGACCTCTGCCGGGTGCAGTCTTCACTATCGATCTTGCATCACGTGAGGCTGCCTTCAGCTTTATCGATAACCTGCACGTAATCCGTCGTGCTACCAATCTCTTCGACCGTAAGTCGCTTGCCATCCATCCGGCATCCACCATTTTCGGCCTTTTTACCGACGAACAACGTCAGGAGATGTCGGTTTCCGACGCAACCGTACGTATCAGCGTCGGACTTGAAGACGGCGAAGACCTGTTCGAAGATATCCGTCAAGCGATTCAGTAATCGATAATTTAGAAATCCATGATCGACTTGCCATCCTTGCCTTTCTCGTCAACGTATTGGAGTGTGATGTAGAGATTGTGGTGACGATTGGAAAGAGTGGCTTTGAAAGAATAGGTGAGCTGGCTTTCATCTGTGATAGCGATAGGCTCACCTTTTTTCAGGTCGATGTTTTTGCCGACCTTGATGCCTTTGGCCTTGATGGCAAGGGTTTTGCCGCGTAACGAGCGGAAGGACTTCTGCGAGCGCAGGTGATAGTCTTCATCTTTGCCTGGAGCAATATGATTGAGGATGCAGATCGGGCTCAAAGAATTGTCTTCTGCCAATGCTACCACTGCCTTGTCAATCCAGAAGGGTGAAGCGTTGACGACTTCAATCTGATGTTTGATCTTGAATTTCTTCGGAACTTTGACGTAGATTACGGTTTCATCGTTGTTCTGGCTTTGTGCCAAACCGATGTTCAGGCCAAAAACGGCCATACACAAGAATAACAGAATCTTTTTCATTGTAGTTTGAATTGAATAATAAATATTTGAGATATTTAAATGCAGAGGCAAAGGTAAAGCTTTTTTTGTTTTCTTGATGAATATTTTTGCAAAATCTATTTTCCTTTTATATTTTTAGCAGAATATTTTGGCATTTGCAATGCTGAATTGATAATGAAAAATGTTCTGCTCTATCGAAGGACTTTTGTTTCTCTTTCCTCGAAGAATTTTTTCTGCTGCTTAGATAGATTTTCTGTCTCTGCGCCTGAAACATATGTGCCACGCCCGGAAACATAAACTTTCCCTGGGTAAAAACATAAACTTCCCCGAGAAAAGAAAAAAAGTACTCCGAAAGTTCGGAGTACTTGAGTTTTGGACTACTTGGCATTCTCTTAATTCAGTCGGAAGGAGATGGGCAAGACATACTTGACTCGCACCACTTGCCCGCGTTGCATGCCAGGTTTCCATTTAGGCATGGAGTTGATGATCCGGATAGCCTCTTTGGAGAGCGATTCATGAGGCGATTTTTCAATGACGGGCGAAGAAATGGAACCGTCTTTCTCGACGATGAAGGAGATGATCACACGCCCTTCAGTTCCAGTCTTGAGGGCGTCCTCCGGATAGTGCAAACTGTTCTTCATGAATTCCCATAGGGCTACTTCGCCGCCAGGAAATTCCGGTTGCTGCTCAACAACTGTAAACACCGGACTGTCATCTTCGGCGGGTTTCATTGTGGCTTCATAATGTACAATTTTGCCTTCATCGGCAGAAAATTGCCCGTCTTTTTGGACATCTGAAAAAATAATACTAACTTTGCAGTCGGAAATCTCGGTAGTAAGAGCCGAGGCTTCAGGGGTTGCAAACACGGCTACGCTGACGGCAGCCACCGGCACAGCAAACAACAGTTTGGCGCGTGCCCACGGATTGGATTTCTTTTTTAGCATCATAGTGATACGTTTTTTAATTGAACTTTGGTGCAGGCAGTTGGTAATTGATTGCAGTCGGCTACCAGCTGCCTTTTTTATGAGTAACATTTGATAGGATTTCGGGTCAACACCTCCGTCAAGTACGGCTTCATCGGCTTCGTATTCGTGGATGACTTGCAGTTCGCGCCGGATAAGCCAGACGGCAGGATTGAACCATTGCAGGATGACGGCTATTTCGGTGAGTAGCAGATCGAGGGTATGCCGGTGACGGATATGCCCGAGTTCGTGCATCAGAATGGCTCGTCCGTTTTCTGCATAGTCTTTCCGGTTTACCACCACATATCGGAGCCAACTGAAGGGAGCCGTTTCATCGTCGGAGAGGAGCAGCATCGTGCCATCGGGCAACGTTTCGAAGTGTCCTTTGGAAAGAATGCGGATCAGACTGGCGTAGGCGCACAAAGTCCGAAGTAGGAAAAATGCTGTTCCTCCTATGTATATAAGGATTAATACCGCCAGTATGCTTTGAGCCGGATTGAACGATGAGGAGGCTGAACCGTCCTCAAGCACTTGTCCACGCAGTCCTTCCCATGTGATTTGAAGGGATAGGGCATCTTTGCCGCCGATAAGCGTTCCGGCCCAACCGAACATCGGGAGCAGGAAGGAGAGGAGCATCAGGCTTACTAATGTCATGCGGTTGAAGTGGTGAAAGGTTTCACGGCTTAGCAGCAGCTTATAGAACAAATAGTAGGCGATGAGGCAAAGTGCGGTCTTCAATATGTAGGCGAAAAAACTTCCCATATTCGTTTGGTTAGTTGGATGGATTCCCTTTCTCGACTTGTTCGATTAGGCTTTTCAGTTCATCGATCGAGATGTCTTCCTCTTTCACAAGTGCCGAGATGGCGTTGACGTAGGATCCGCGAAAATAGCGGCTGATAACCGATGAAAGGGTCTTTTTATGGTATTGTTCTGCCGTTACCACGGCAAAATACTGGTAGGAGCCGCCAACGACTGTATGCCCTACATAGCCTTTTTCTTCAAGCGTCCGCACAACCGTCGATAGGGTGTTGAAGTGTGGTTTCGGTTCCTGATAGAAGTCGAGCATGGCTTTGACGAACTGTGGCCCGTGCTCCCAGAAGATGTTCATGGCTTCTTCTTCCTTGGCAGTCAATTCTTGTTTCATTGTTTCGGTATTTGATGGGTTTCTGCTGCAAAGGAACGAACTTTTTTAGTTTAAACGAAACTTTTTAGTTTGGAACTTGTGTTTTGCAAACTAATTTTCTTAGTTTTGTGGAATTTTGGTAGATTGGGATTACAAATATGGCAGTTTTGAGATACAAAAATCCCGATAAACAAGCGCTTATCGGGATTAGAGTTTTTATTTCAATCTGAAATTTTCTTTTACTGCAATCGGAACGTCACCGGCAGCACGAACTTCACATCAACCGGTTCGCCGTCAACCGTGCCAGGTTCCCACTTTGGCATCGCTTTAACTACGCGGATGGCTTCTTTGGAGAGGGTAGGGTGCGGCGACTTTACTGCCTTGATCTTCTTGATTGAACCGTTTTTCTTGACAATGAACTCCAAGGAAACGCGTCCTTGGATGCCGTTCTCGGCAGCATAGGTCGGATACTTCAGGTTCTTCTTGATAAACTTCATCAAGGCTCCCTCTCCTCCTGGGAAGGAAGGCATCTTTTCAGCGGTTTTAGCCTGTGCGCTTTCGTTTTGCACTTGAGGGGTCGCAGCGGTCTGTCCGTCTTGGGTTCCTCCGATGGCCGGAAGGGCAATCAGAGAGAAACATGCGATAGCAAGGAACAATTTTTTCATAATATTATATGTATTTAGGTCTCTGAATTTTTCGCTACGGATTGCACAGATTTCTCAGATTTTGGCTGCGTGTAGCAATCTGTGTAATCTTCTTCTACAATGCCATCAAGACTAAGATCTGGGCGCAGATGACACGGAGGAACATCGAAAGCGGATAGACAGTCGAGTAGGCCACCGATGCCTGATCGTTGCCGCAAATGCTGTTTGAATAGGCCAAAGCCGGCGGATCGGTGGTGGCACCGCTAATCATACCGGCAATCGTAAAGTAACTGCGCTTGAAGACCACGCGAGCTATGATGCCGATAATCATACAGGGGAGGAACGTGATGATAAATCCGTAGAGAACCCACCAGTAGCCGCCATTCATCACCGTATCGACAAAGCCGATACCGGCGCCCAAACCGACAGCTGCCATAAACATCGCGATGCCGATTTCCCGCATCAGCAGTTTGGCAGAGTTGGTGGTGTAGGTAATGAGATGGAACTTCGGTCCGTAGTAGCTCAAGAGGATGGAAACAATGAGCGGTCCGCCGGCAAGACCTAACTTCACCGGAACAGGCATGCCTGGGAAGAAGATAGGAAGCGAGCCGAGAATCACGCCTAAGGTGATACCCAGGAAGACTGAGAACAGCTGAGGGTGGTCAAGGCGAGAAACGGCATTACCCAGCATTTCAGCCACTTTGCTCACATGATCCTTTGAACCGACCACGGTGATGCGATCGCCCAACTGGAGAATCAGAGAAGGTGCTGCAATCAGTTCGACACCGGCACGCTGCACACGAGTGAACGTTACATGGAAGGTCTCGCGGATGTTCAAATCGCCCAAACGCCGGCCCTGCAGCTTGGCATTGGTCACCACAATACGCGTCGAAACGAGTTCGTTGTGCTTCTCGCGATCCCACTGTTCCTGATTGAATTTCTCCAGTTTACGTCCCAAAAGCACCGTATAGACTTCCACGTCGGCAGGTTTGGCAACGGTGAAGATGCGGTCGCCTTTCTGCAGTACGGTATCGGGCTTCACCAGCAGAATGTCGTCTGAATTAGGATGCTGCAAGCGGGTTGCCACCAGTTCGCGTCCGGCCAATTGCTGGATTTCGTCGATGGTGCGTCCGCAAACCGCTTCGTTGGTCACTTCGAGCGTCACAGCGTTCAGCATAGCAGTCTCCCGTTTGTTGTTGAGCTCATACAAACGCTGTTCCTGTCCGAAGTTGACCTTGAAGATGTAGCGGATAAGCACAATGCTCAGGATGATGCCGACCACGCCCAACGGATAGGCAACGGCATAGCCCTGTGCAAAGATACTGTTGGCTTCGCCGTTGTGCATGTCGGAGTAGGTCTGCTGAGCAGCACCCAGACCTGGTGTATTGGTCACAGCGCCATAGAGCACTCCGATCATCGCATAGAGGCTCTCGCCGGTAACCACATGAATAATATAAGCAATGACACCACCTAACAGGACGAGCCCGGTAGCCAAAAGGTTGAGGGTGATGCCGCCTTTGCGGAACGATGCAAAGAAACCAGGACCTACCTGCAGGCCGATGCTGTAGATGAACAGAATCAGACCGAATTCCTTTACGAAATGGGAAGTGGTAGGATCGAGGATCAGTCCGAAATGACTGAACACAATGCCGACAAAAAGGATCCAGGTGACACCCAGCGAAACACCGCCAATCTTGATGCGGCTGAGCGCCAGACCCAGAGCAATGGTGAAGGCAATCAGCATCACGCTGTGTGCCACACCGGGGTTAAAAAGCAAATTATAAAACCACATAATAAATCTGTATTACTATTTTTTTCGAGCCGCAAAGTTATGATTATTTTTTGATTCGGCAAAATAATATTAAATATTTATGCATTTTATAAGTTTTTTTTCTTAAACCCCATCGAATTGTCAAACATTATTTCCTAATTTGCATCGTTTTCTTTTTTTCTTTTACGTTCTTAAATTAGAAGTCAAGACGATAGAAGATGTTAGGCAAAGAGATACCGGCCTTGTCGGTACGCACATCGTTGGTGCCGAGGTCGAAGCGCTGGTACTGAGGGGCCTTGGCGCCGAGGATGTTCAGGCCCTCGAAGGCGATGGTGTGGCTCACACGGCGCTTGTTGATCTTGTAACTGACGGTCATATCTACAATGCTCGTCGGGTCGAAGCGTTGCGAGAAAGCCTCGTTGTCCTTATAGATGGGTGTGTCGTCGATGATGCCCGCAGCAACGTTGGCCCGCATCTGGTCTACATCGATGGGCGTATAGCGCAGGCCGCCCTGGATGGAGTACTTCGCGCTGACATTAAGCACGTTCTTGCCTATCATCCACTCCTTACCGCCCAGAATCTTAAACATAAAGCCGCGGTCGTAGAGTTGGTTGCGCCACACCTTGTCCTCGCCCCGGTATTCCGACTTGTAGAGCGAGAAGTTTGTCTGGCCGAAGAAGCCGTGACTCATGTAGTGCTCCAGCGTGATGTCGCCGCCGTAGTTGCGGGTGTTGCCCTTGTTCGTGAGCGGCTCGTCGGTGTAGGCGAAGAAGCGGTTGACGACGCAGTAGGTGCTGCCGTTCGTACCCACGGGCGTGTCGAAGCCGTACTGATAGAAGAGGTTCAGACGCAGGTTGAGGTTGTCATTGAACTTGTGGGAGTAGGTCGCCTGCAGGTGGTGGGCCTTGGTCAGTCCGAGGTCTTCGTTCACCAACCGTCCGCTGGCGGGGTCGCGATAGAAGTAGGCATCGAGTTTCTCCACCATCGAGTGCAGGCCGTAGCCCAGCGAGATGCTACCGCCGTCGTAGGGCTGCCACTTCATGCTGGCACGCGGCTCGACAGAAAAATCCTTCGACAGCAGGAAGTAGTTGGCTGCCACGCCTAAGGACATGCTGAACTTGTCGCTCAGCGTGAGCAGGTTCTGCCAGAAAGCACTGGCCAG
>JAFSKF010000026.1 GCA_017449065.1 Bacteroidales bacterium | reverse complement strand
TCTGCACACCATCTTCCAATGGGCTGCAAGGCGTGAAGGCATCAAAGAGGTTAGCGAATATATGTCGAAGCACAAGGACGATGCAAATGCCAACCAGCTTTGGGCTTACTTCTCGGCTATCGTGACTTGGGTACGCTCCACCTTCATCAAGTATCGCAAGGAAATGAAAGGCTTAGATTGGGGCTTGCTCTACGACACTTACCACGAACAGATTTATGACACGGCAGAACTGGAAAAGCGCATACACGACTTGATGGAAGATGACGAGATTATGAAAAAGTCCGGTATCTATAGTTATGTATTGAGTGGCGACCTGCGCGACCTCTCTTTCCGTACTTTCGACAAGAAGCAGAAGCGTGAAGCCTATGAGCGGCAACAAGGCATCTGTGCCCATTGCGGCAAGCACTTTGAGTTGGAAGAAATGGAGGGCGACCATATTACGCCGTGGGCAGAGGGCGGCGTAACAACAGCCGAGAATTGCCAAATGCTTTGTAAGGAATGTAACAGGAAGAAAGGGGCGAAATAACATGCAAGAAATTTGGAAGAAATTCGTTTATCCCCTTATTGAGGACAAGAAGCACGACGTAGAAGAAGATACCTACCATCGTCACATTGAAAACCAACTGATGCTGTTGGGCTGGGAGCCCTGGAATGGCGAGATTATCCATAAGCAATCGCTAAGAATTGGCAATAGGAACCGCATGGAGCCTGATATCCTTGTAGCTCGCGATGATGAGTATCAGTTCGTGATAGAGGTAAAGCGTCCGAACCATATCCAACAGAAAGAGGACATCAATCAGTTGGAGTCTTACATGCGCCAACTGAAGTTAAATACGGGTGTCTATATTGGTGAGCACATAGAAGTGTTTTACGATAAGCCTAACACCAACCAAGTCATTTCTGTATTTAAACTGGCCATAGACCTGGAAGAGAAACGAGGTGCACGCATTGTGGGACTGTTTTCGAAAGACAACTTCTCGAAGGAAAATATAGACAACTTCTGCAATGAGCGATTACAGGAAATGGAGCGACAGGCAAGCCTGAATAAGATTAAAGAAAGCCTGATAGCAAATGCTCAGATACAGATTAGTGAAAGCTTGCGCCCCTACCTAATGGATAAGTACGGCAATGCTTTCTCAGAGGATGAAATAAAGGCTATGTTGTCGCAGCTCCGCTTCACCGTTTCGACAAACGGTGTTAATCATACTCCTGTTACATTGATACAAACTGTTACTCAGACCAATCCTATTCAGTCAAACTATATTATAAAATGCCATCTGACCAGAAATGCAAATGCCCACGGATTGTTCAACATTAAAGACCAGACGTTGACCGTATTGGAAGGCAGCGAAGTAAATTCTAAGCATCTGACGGCAGCAGTTGAGAAGAAACGTGCCATGCAACTGGAGGACTACACCATATTGCAGGCAGGCAAAAGAATCGTCAAGAAAGATGTGGTTTTCAAATCGCCAAGTGATGCATCAGATTTCTGTGTGGGTGGTTCTTCAAACGGTTGGGACACATGGAAGGATGAGCAGGGACGTGAGTTGAATGAATATCGTATCTATGATGGAACCCGCAAGTCTGATGCCCGTTTTGATACAAATAGGGTAGCAGAACCGCATAAGTTCTATCGTGACTTCTGGAAGAAGTTCAGAAATAAACTGGAATCAACGGGAGTAATTCCTACCCTACAGACGCCACGAGCGCAAAACTGGTATAATGTGAGAATAGGACGTTCGAACATTTTAGTGAACAATATCTGCAATACCCAGAAAAACTTTGTGAGTGTGAGGCTATACCTAAGGAACCCCGTAGTAGCTAAATACTATCCTGCACTGGAGAGCAGAAAGAATAAGATTAACCTCGCCCTTGGTTGTGAGCCAAAATGGGATACCAATCCTAAGGCAAAAGATAAGACCATCGGTATTTCTTATGATTCAGATTTGACAGACCCGGATAAGACGGAAGAAGCACTCAACTGGTTGGTTCAGCAGACTATCGTGTTCTACGATGTATTCTCAAAAGAGGTGAAGGAGATATAGTAATAAATAATCTGGTATAGACCGGAGATATCTGTATTCTTTTGCATCATGTGAAATACGAAAACTGAAGGTGACGTGTACTGAATAAGCCCTTGCAGCATGACTCTCATGTAAGGCAGCAAGCAGTATAGGAGCAGGCTAAGGGCTGTCTGAAGCAAAGCAGTGTAGCAGCAAGTAGCCAAGGTTTACCCAAGGCGTACCCAAGGAATAGGCGGCTCTTTGTCGGCATCCTTGCCCAGTATTTGTTCGGTACTTGTTCGGTATATGTTCGCTCAGAACCGGACAAATAGCGTATAGATACCGAAGAAATACCAGACAACGGGTGAAGGTACTCCGAGACAAGAGCGAAGGAAGAGCGAGACTAAGACGAAAGAAGAGGACTGCACCCAAGATGCCTATATTCGAAAAAGGACAAAAACAAGCTGGTGAAATCTGCCAATTTGATTTTCACTTTTTCGTCGAAATATTTGGAGTTTTCAATAATAACCTGATAATACAGTGACCAAATTCACCTTATCCGACCTCCGTCACATCTATACCCAGGACGATGCCCTGGGCAGTGAGATTATTGGCCTTTCAGGCCGCTATGTAGCCGGGGCAATACCATAGGCAGAAAGGAAACACCATACAACCATACAAGTAAAAAAACATCAACTCCCTCAACCCCCACAAACATAAAGCGAGAGGATGCTAAGTTGAAACGGTTGAAGACTTTACTGGTCGTAATAGGCAAAAATGGTGCGAATCTAAATTTGAGAAACAGAGACATTGCTTATTGGGAACTTCGTGGTATCATTACACCGACATGAAAGTAAAATGAACGGATAGAGTGCAGTTTTCACACCAAACCAATCAAAGACTTTGACTAAAATGCAGTTTTTCGTCAAAAGCTTTGTCGTATTAGATATTTTTGCTTATTTTTGCACCCAAATGTTATAGCCGTAAAATTTATGGCTATAAAATTCTATGATAGAGTACGCGAAATGAACGAGCTTAGGGAATTGCAGCACTAAAGGAGGCTTATCCATGGAAGATATGTAAGGCGTATTCAAAAATAAGAGTACAACTGCAAGTTTCGAGAATAATTTTTTCTTTGTTTTCATGCAACCTTTTTTCGACTTGTGCATTTAATAAGCGAAATTCAAACAAACCAAAAAAACAAAAAAAATGAAAACAAAGTATTTTTCTATCGGATGGATGGCTCTGTGCGTCTGGAGCTTGATCCTTTTCTCCTCGTGCGACGACGACTGGCACAACTACATCTATGATTTTGCACCGGTTTATATGCAAGTTTCGCTGACGGATGATGCCGGACACGATTTGCTCGACACAACTTCGGTGTATGCCATCGATATGGAAAGTGTCCGGGTGTGTATGCATGGCTATATGAGCGATGACACATTAAGCATCTACGGTGACTCAATCGGATGGCTTTACTATGAGACGGCAGAGACAGCACCGACCCGCGCCTATATGCCTATCCCCAAACGACCGTTCCTAAGCCACGACGAATCAGGATACTACATCTGTATCGGAGAATTTGCCGGTGACGGATTGGGTGAATGCACGGTAATATGGAACGACTCAGCTGAGGATGTGCTGTCGTGCGAGAGCAAAGTCCACTACCGTTCGAACGGCAAAGTGAAAGACATCACTCGCCGTTTCTACCTGAACGGGAAGTTAGTGAAAAAAACGTCAGACCTTGTTTTCCGATATAAGATAGTCAAGTAAAGCCTGACAGCCTTTCATGCAATCGTGCCAAGTGGTATCGAAATCATCCGTGTACCAAGGGTCTGCCACATCGCGCGGGGAATCGGTATATTCGAGCAACCGATGTATCTTCCTTGCCATATCGCCGCCATGGATGCGCTCCATGTTCCGAACGTTCCATTCGTCCATGCCAACCAGCAGATCGTAATACTCATAATCCTGATCCGTCATCTGCCGGGCTCGTTTTCCTTCGCACGAAATGCCATGCTCTGCTAGTTTACGCCGGGCAGGCGGATAGACGGGATTACCGATTTCTTCCGTACTTGTTGCAGCTGATGCAATTTCAAACTGGTGGCTCAGACCTGCGTCTGCCACCAGTTTTTTCATGATAAACTCTGCCATAGGACTTCTGCATATATTCCCATGACACACAAATAGAATCTTGTAGCGCTGTTTCTCTGCCATAACCTGATAAGTTTTCTCCGCGAAGATACAAAAATATCCAGAAATGAAAGAAGAATTTTGCGTTTTTATCTTTTTTTGGCGATTTATTCGTTCGAATCAGTATAATTTCGTACCTTTGCAGCACAACGTGATAATTCTATATCCTTAATCCGAATACAGTATGAATGCCAATCTCGAAAAATTGATTCGCGACTACGAACCCATGAAAGCTTTCTGGCAAATGGTTCCGACCGTAGCTTACAGCAAAGAACAGCAGCAGTATTTTCAGCGCATCCTGCGCCAACGGAACTTTGTGGCGTTATTGGACGACTATACGGTTGAATTGCGCAAAGCGGCTGAAAACGGTAACCCATGGATGCAATATGCCTGGGCCCGTTACCACGATGCGTTGCAACCGGAAGCCAAGTCGAACGATATCAAAGAAGAATACTACTCTTTGGCCATCAAAGGCGGGGTTCCTGATGCTCGTATCGTTCTGGCTATGTGCTATCGGGACGGAGATTTTGGAGAAGCAGACCTCCGTCGCTACCACGAAGATCTGAAACGAGCGCTTGACGAAGGCAGCGAATGGGCTGCCCAGCAGCGCTTGCGTGATATGATTTATGGCAATTCCGGTATCGAAGCGAATCCGCAAAAAGCCTACGACGACGTAAGCCGCTTTATCACAGATACAGAAGCGATGGGAGAAAGACCTGATGGTCTGTATTACCACCTGAAAGGCAATGCGGCAGAAGAACTTGGACGCAAAGAAGAGGCTGTAGCATGCTACCAAGCGGCAGCTTCCGAACACGGTGACGCTTCAGCATTTCTGGATTGGGCAATCACGGCCACAACAGACGAGAACTTCAACTTCACCGATCTGGACAAGTTCTACGACATTCTGAAGCAGGCCCTTGATGCGGGTTCTTCGACAGGCCTGCTTGACGATGCATTGTCGGTCACCAATGAGGAATATGAACAGTATGATGAAGAATATCAGGGAAAAGTGACTTCTTCATTGAAAGACAATCTCCGACTGGCGTCCGACATGGGCGATGGATTTGCTGCGAACCTTATGGGCAACTACTATTATGAAGGCACCATGGGCTTTGAAAAAGACTGGGATGAAGCCTGGTCTTGGTACGCTCGCGGAGCCGTTCTTCGCAACAACAGTTCCTACATGGCTCTTGCCAAAATGATTCTGAACGACAATTATGTTCCCGAAGGCTATGACGAAGAATTTGCCTACGAGTGTTGCTACCACGCTTTGATGCTGGACGAAGAGGAAGCTTTGCCTTACGTTATCGGAGCCTATAGGAACGGCTTCCTCACCCACCATGCAGCCGCTATCGAAAGCCAATATCTGCCTCGGTATATTGAGAAATACGAAGATGAGGAGGAAAATGAAGAGGACAGAGATTATGAGATGGAACTTGAGGAAGACGGTGGCTTTGAAGAATACGACGACCCGACTTTCTTAGAGGAACCAGAGGAAAAAGAAACCTCCGGGCCTTCAGAAGATTCTGAGAACCCGGAGCATACTGACCGTCCTCTTTCAGGTTCTGCCGCAGACCTTGAACAACATTGGCAGGCGTGCTTGGAGATGACTGATGAGGCAGAAAAAATTTCCAATCAGCCCAATGCGGAGGAGAAACTGGCAGATATCGTACAACAATACTTGTCGCATGCTGATTGCCTAAAGGAATATGAGCATATGCTCAACAAGGTTTACAGTTCCAACAACCGCATAATCAAGGCGCTTGCCTCCTACCCCAAACTCCGACTGCAAGTGCTATACAACCAAGAGGATGTCCTTAGCTACATCGAAGCCCTCGAACATCACGACCTGATGATTCTCGAAGAACTGCGCGACGAAATCGGACAGTTGGAAAAGGAACTCAAATAAAACAGTATTTGCAGACAAAAAGCACGGCCAGGATCCATAAGGTGACGGAAATCTCCTTAAACTTGCCGGCCACTGCATGACAAGCCACATAGGCGATGACTCCGATGAGGATGCCATCGCTTATGCTATAGGCCACAGGCATCAGAATGATGGTCAGGAAAGCGGGAATGGCCTTGCAATAGTCATCCCAATGGATACGGGCTATGGCAGGCATCATCATTACTCCCACAATGATGAGAGCCGGAGCTGTGGCAGCACCAGGAATGGCAAGGAACAGCGGACTGAAGAAAAGCGCCAATGCGAAACATACAGCAGTGGAAAAAGCCGTAAGTCCGGTGCGTCCGCCTTCACCCACGCCCGATGCACTCTCTACGTAAGTAGTGGTGGTGGAAGTACCCAAGCAAGCACCGAAGACAGTAGCCACAGAGTCGGCCATGAACATCTTTTCCATATCCGGGATATCGTCACGACGAGCATTGGGATCTGCTAATCCTGCCCCCTGATGAACGCCAATAATGGTGCCCATCGTGTCGAACATATCGATAAAAAGGAATGTAAAGACAATAACCAGCATGTCTAAACTGAACACCTGGCTCCATTCGAACTTGCAGAAAATAGGAGCAATACTTTGGGGCACGGACACCAAACCATTCAACTGAGTGATGGGTTCGCCCGTTGCCGGATTTTTGATAAACAAACCGATAAGAGTTGTGATAAGAATTCCCCAAAGAATCCCGCCACGTATTTTGGCCATCACCAGACCTGCCGTTATGAACAGTCCTATCATCGCTAAAAGGGCGGTTCCTTCTGTGATTTTGCCAAGGCTGACCAATGTTGCATCGTTGTTCACAATGATTCCGGCATTCTCCATTCCGATAAAGGCTATAAACAGACCGATACCAGCTCCGATGGCCTTCTGCAAAGTTCCGGGAATGGCAGACAGCAACCAACTGCGCACTTTGGTGACAGTGAGAATGATGAAAATAATACCTTCAATCAGTACGGCAGTAAGAGCGAACTGCCAACTATACCCCATTCCCAGACATACCGTATAGACAAAGAATGCATTCAGACCCATTCCCGGGGCAAGGGCAAAGGGCTTCTTGGCATAAAGAGCCATGACCAACGTACCGATAATAGCAGCTAAGGCTGTTGCTGTGAATACACTTCCTCCAGGCATTTCCGGCAAGGCACTAAAGATGGCGGGATTGACGGCAAGCACATAGGCCATGGTAAGAAATGTAGTGATGCCCGCCAGCACCTCTGTGCGGACATTGTGCTTCTTGGAATCGAAGCCAAAAAGTTTCTCTATAAAAGGTTTCATACGATTATGTTTTTAATTTTGCGGCAAAGTTCATAATAATTCTTGAAACTTGCAAGAATTATGACAAGATTGCGACAATTATTAATACGAAAAGGCTTCCCGAATCCGGTCCGGAAAGCCTCTTTGTTTACGGAAGTATCAATTAAAACTCAATCGAAGAAACCGGGCTGCTTGTAAGGAATGCCCAATTCACGATCGACAGTGGCGAGGATGCCCTGTACCTGGCCCAGTGCGAACATACGACCCAGCAAGGTGTAGCCGGCATTGTGTCCATGGCTTGATTCGTCCATGATGCCGCCCGGCTGATCGGTAAAGGTCATACCATGATCGACACGCATTGGCAAGTTCGGGTTCTCCTTCTCGAAAATGCGGCACAATTCGATGAGATCGGCACGTCCGCCCAGGTGACTTGCCTCGGTGAAGTCGCCGTTAGGGAAGATATGGCATGAACGCAAGTGTACGAAATGGGTGCGCGATGCGAACTTCTTGGCCAAGTCAACCACATTGTTATAGGCTCCGGCACTAAGAGAACCGGCACAGAACGTCAAGCCGTTGTGCTTGTTAGGCACAGCGTCGAGGAACCACTGAATATCCTCCTCGGTACGAACGATGCGAGGCAGACCGAGAATCTCAATCGGGGGATCGTCAGGATGCACACACATATTCATATTGCATTCCTCGCATACAGGCATGATGGCCTCCAGGAAATACTTCATATTGGCACGAAGCTTGGCCTTGTCGATGCCCTTGTAGAGATCGAGGAACTCGCGGAACTTCTGCACCGGAGCCTCATCGTTCTCGCTGAAGTTACCTGAAACGAAGCCCTGAGTCTTAATGACAATGTTCTCAACCAGTTTATGATCCTTCTCCGGTGTCATGGTCTTAGCCAGTTCATCGCATTCGGCAATGACACTGCGGCCTTGGCCCCAACCCTCGGGGAACTGGAACTTCTCCCACTCCTCGCGAGCACCGGGACGCTTGAGGATATAAATATCGAAATAAGCGAACTCGGCATAGTTGAAGTAAAGGTTGGTGGCTCCGTTCGGATTATCGTGGAACAGATCGGTGCGAGCCCAGTCGAGCACAGGCATAAAGTTATAGCAGATGCAGTGGATGCCCTCAGCAGCCAAGTTGCGCAACGACTGCTTATAGACTTCAATCTGTTCGTCGCGATCGGGACCGCCATACTTGATTGTCTCGACTACCGGCAAGCTCTCTACTACGCTCCAGCGCATACCGTAACTCTCAATATACTCACGCAGGTCGCGAATCTTCTCGCGCGTCCATACTTGTCCGAGAGGCACATCGTGCAAAGCGGTTACGATGCCCTCTACGCCAATCTGTCTCAATTGTGCAAGAGTGATTTTATCTTTCTTGCCAAACCATCTCCAGGTTCTTTCCATTGTTAGTTGTTTTTATGGGGTTAATGGGATTAATGGGGCTAATGGGGGAATGAGTACGTTATCTGGCGATAACGTACTTGTGGAGGGTGCTGCGGACAGCACCTGGACCTGCATACAGTTCCTTCACCATACCCTCGATGCGTTCGCCTAAACCGGCCTCGTACAGATCCAGACCGAAAACATCCTTGCGACTATACAGCTGCTTCAGGCAACTGAAATCCTGATCGGGTTTACCCAGTTCCAAAGGAGCGACAATCGCCTGCAATTCTTCGAGCAACGGATCGGTGGAAGGTGTGAACGGCTTGCCGCTATCGTCGATGCCTTTCAGATAACGGGCGTATCCTGCCAATGCCAACGGAATCAGCACCAGATTGCTCATATCCAAACCACGTGCAATGTACTTCTTGATGGTCTCACCGAAACGGATAGGCAGTTTCTGCGACGTATCGGTAGCGATGCGTTGCGGAGCATCGGGCATAAACGGATTTGGCAGACGACGGTTGATGACCGTACCGATAAACTCGTATGGATTCAGGACACCCGGATCGGTCACCACTGGCATTGCCTCGATGTAACCGATCTTCTGGATGAAGCTACGAAGATCGGAATCTGCCATTTCTGCTGAGATAAGCGTATAATCGAGCAAACATCCGTAGATTGACATCGCAGTGTGCAACGGATTGAGACAGGTGGTCACCTTCATCGTCTCAACCTTATCGACGGTCTCGCGGGTGGTGTAGAGCGCACCTCCCAATTCGAGCGGCGGACGTCCGTTGGTGTAGTTGTCCTCAACAACCAAATACTGCACCTCCTCTGCATTGACGAACGGAGCAGTAAAGGTCTTCTTGTCAGTAATAATGGTATTGTTGTCTTCGAAACCGTCAGCAGCCAGCAGTTCCTGCACTTTCTCGTGAGGACGCGGAGTGATCTTATCGATCATCGACCAAGGATAGGTGATCTTCGAAGCATCCTGCACATAGGCCAGGAATCCGGCAGGAACCAGACCCTGCTCCGCCCACTTGGTAGCGTAAGCCAGCACACCGGCTTTCACCTTATCGCCATTGTGCGAGCAGTTGTCGGTGCTCTGTACTGTGAGCGGATACTGTCCGGCCTTATAGCGCTCATAAAGCAGAGCCGTCACCTTACCCATTGCCAGCACAGGCTGCAAACCGCGTTCCAAATCAGCAGGTGCCACACTGTAGCCTTTCTCGGTGATGGTGAAAGTGATCATCTGCAAACTGGGCTTACGGAAGATTTCTGCCAAGCGGTTCCAATCGTCAGCGAACTGGTAGTCGGCCTTCAGACTTTCGGTCACCGAAGCAATCACCTTCTTCTCGATGGTACCCGTTGACTGCAAGCTGACCAGCAACGACAGATTGCCGTAAGGACGATAGGCCTTGTCGATAATCTCATAATCAAAACTCTCTGCAACGATCACGCCGCGATCGTATTTGCCGCTGTTGAGCGCCTCGTTGAGGATAGCAGCCGGAAAAGCACGGAAGATGTTGCCGGCACCGAAATGCACCCAAGTCGGTTCCTCGTGCGTCTTACGGGCTACCGCTGCAATATCGAACTTAGGAAGTTCGTAACCTTTTGCTTCCCATTCGGCAGCATTATAGTTGCCGGAAAGAATGTCTGTAAGTTTCATTTGCGTATTGTTTATAATTATAATATGTATTGTCCTTTGCTTAAAGCGACGGTAGACTCATACCGTAGATCTTGCGATACAGATCGAGCGCATAGACATCGGTCATTCCGCTGATATAATCGAGAACTGCCATGATGCGATCGCCCTCGGAGGCTGCCCTCATATCGTATTGGAGCGGCACACGGTCGAGCAACAGCTGTGAATAGGCTTTCTCCGGATAAAGCACAGCATCGACCAGTTTGTCGAGCAGCACGGAAATAATCTGGTGACCTGCCAATTCGATTTCGACCACATCGCTGGCACGATAGATTTTCTTGAACGCCACCTCGCTGCAATGCCTATAGGCACCAGCGGTTATCGGACTGATATGGTCGATGAGCGCTCCTTGGAAGGTGCCTGTCAGAATTTCTTCTTCGTGGTGGTTGAACACTTCCGAACATTCATAGACCAAGGTTCCGATGACGCGGCTGCGGAGATACGCCACTTTTTCGTTGCTATCATCCAGGTGCGTAAGTCCGCGCTCAATCTTCGCCCGGGTCTCCCCCTCAAAGAAGCGGAGCAGCAAGTCATGAGTCTCCTCGTTCGAAAGCAGTTTCAAATGGTTGGCATCCTCGATGTCCATAATCTGATAGCAGATATCGTCAGCCGCTTCGACCAGATAGACCAACGGATGACGGCAGAACTTCTTGCCGGAAGCATCGATTGGCAACAGACCCAATTCGTTGACCACCTTCTGGAACGACTCCTGCTCGGATTCGAAAAAACCGAACTTGGGCTTCTTGGTGGCTTCGAGCGAAGAATAGGGATATTTGATAATCGAGGCCAACGTGGAATAGGTAAGCGCAAAACCGCCAGACCTCCGACCCACAAACTGGTGGCTCAGCAAACGGAAGGCATTGGCATTACCATCGAAATGCGTAAAATCGGACCACTGGTGTTCGGTCACCTTATCGCGCAGACGCTGTCCGTTCCCCTCTCGGAAATAACTGATGATCGCCCTTTCGCCGCTATGCCCGAAAGGCGGGTTGCCCATATCGTGAGCCAGACAGGCGGTAGCCACGATATCGTCGAGACTCTGAAGTTTATGGATCCACTCCTCACCCGCATATTTCTCAGTCAGGAAAACCGCGGCATTGTTTGCCAGAGATCGTCCCACACAACTGACCTCCAGACTATGCGTCAGACGGTTGTGCACAAAAATGCTGCCCGGCAAAGGGAAAACCTGCGTCTTATTCTGCAGGCGTCGGAAAGAAGAGGAGAATATCAATCGGTCGTAGTCGCGCTGGAACTCCGTGCGTGCATGCTGGCTTTGGGGCAGTTGTTCCTGTCCGAAACGAAGCGTTGACAACAAACGGTTCCATTGCATGAGTTGTGCCATAAGTGGAAGTTTTTACATCGCAAAGATAGTTATTATTTTATTTATCCGCCTAAAAAAACGTATCAAATAATCTGTAAAATTGAAACATTCCATATTTTCGGATAATTTCTACACGAATTCACAAATCTTTGAATCATTTTGCATCCTCCGAATACTTCTTACAATAGGCTGAAATGCCACATTCACCGCATTTCGGATTGCGTGCCGTGCAGATGTAACGTCCATGAAGGATGAGCCAATGATGTGCCACAGGTATCAGATCAGCAGGAATGTTTTTGGTCAATGTCTTTTCAGTGCTCAGTGGCGTCTTGGAATGATTGGTCAGCCCAATGCGGTTCGACACGCGGAAGACGTGAGTATCGACTGCCATCGTCGGTTTGTTGTAGATCACTGCTGAGATGACATTGGCTGTTTTGCGTCCGACACCCGGCAGACTGAGCAGCGCATCGTAATCGTCGGGCACCTCTCCCCCATAATCGGACACCAGTTTGCGTGCCATATCGACCAGATGCTGTGCTTTGCTGTTCGGATAGGAAACACTCTTAACGTACTCGTAAATCTCGTCGGGAGTCTGCTCCGCCATTTTCTGGGCCGTCGGGAACGCCTTCAGAAGCGCAGGGGTCACCATATTGACCCGCTTGTCGGTACACTGTGCTGAAAGGATGACTGCCACCAGTAATTCGAAAGCATTATGGTAGTTGAGTTCGGAAGCTGCATTCGGATTGTGCTCCACGAAATACTTTATTATAGCTTCGTAGCGTTGTTTCTGTGTCATGGGTATTTATTTTTATCGTTCAGTTGCGACCCTCAGCAGGCGTCCGTCCACAAACTCCAGCACCTTCCGGTCGGAATAATGCCAGCGTTCCACGTAACCGACTTTCGATGGGTATCGTTCGTAGCGTTGCGGACGACCCAACGCCAACCGGCACTCTTCGAGACTCATACCCTGCTGCACCTGGTTACGACGGATCAGCGTCCATGTTTCGGGTTTGATATCAGGATAGTTCAAATAGGGATCGGTGGAAGCGAAAAAACGCTGAATAGGCGTAGAGGTGGCGTTCTCGCGACTGTCGGGCAACGAAGTGAGCAACGAGGAATGATAGGTGCCGTTGTCTTGCGGATGACGGAACCACACGCGAAGTGGCGCCATCTCCGTTCCGACGGTTACAGAATCGATGACCACAGGAACGAACTTCTCCAACCGGACCGAATCGGGCACCAGAATCCGGTCATCGTTCAGCAACAGGTAGAAGGTGCTGCCTTGCAGCCGCTCGTTACACTGCCGGACTGGTTCGATAGCCAACATCCCCGGAAGAGCCGGATGATAGGTGGTATCGTTCAACTGGCTCATCAGTTTGCCCGTTGCAAACCGGTAGATATATCCGTTGGGATTGCGGAAACGCAGATGCATGGTCTGCTGTCCCATCCAGTTCTCTTCGCTCACGATGCCCTGGAAGGTCCAACGCGTGTTGGCGTAATTGGCTGTATCAGCAACTGCAAGCGGAGATTCCGGCATCAGCGAAGCGTTCACGTTTTCCGACAGATAGAGGAACTCCATGCCCTGATTCCACAAACCCGGCGACGACAACTGGATGCCTTGCAGAAGCTGTTCGACCGATGGCACCTGCACCTTCTTCTTACGTTTTGCTGACAACGGAGCAGGCACAAGCAACAGCAGACAGAGCAGCAATGCCAAACACTTGCGGCAACGCAACAGCACAGCACCGGCTCCCTGCAAGGTCGTACCGAAAAGATAGGTCTCTCCCCCATCCTTCAACCCGGATCGTCTGCGCAGTTCGTCAGCTGTCAACGGGAAATTGCGAGTGGAGATATTAGCCTGAGGAATCGTTTTCTTCAAACCCTTGACGAGCGTACTTGAAAAGTTCATATTCTCTTCGATTTCGAAAATTCTGCCCGGGAAACCGGCAACAAGTTCGTCGGAAGTATATAAATGACTGTTAGCATCGAGTTTCTGCACGCTGAAATGCGCACAAAGCAAACGGAATGCACCCGCCTTCAGCAGCGTGACATCCGGCTCGTACAGATAACGTTGCACAGTCGGAGCAAGCACAGTCTGCGCCGCAGCCTCTTCGGGAAGGGTAAACTGGAAATGCACCTCATCGGTCGTGCGAAAATCCGCACAGTGAATGAGGGGCGTAGCGGGAGTGTGTTCCCGATCGATTACGACCAGCACCTCCTTGCATTCGTTTTTGACGGCTACCACATGCAGTTCGCAGATGCCGGGCAGCTGCAGCATCACCCGGCTCAAATCTGCCATAGGAGATATTTTAATAATGAGACGCCGGCAATACAGCAACAGTTCCTCGCGTTTTTCCACAACATTCGGTTCGCAATCCGCCAAATCGTACACCCTTCCGCCATCGGACGAGCGACGCGCCGGATCCAGATAAATAGTATCGGTCTCAGGTATGCCCATTTCGAAAGCATCGCCCTCCCGGACTTCCGCATTCGTTCTTCCCAACACCGCAAAATTATGACGCGCTGCCTCGCACAGGTGCGGCTGACGTTCGATGTAAATGGCCTTGGGCAGTCCCTCCGACATATAATAGAAATCCACCCCCATGCCGCCGGTCAGATCGCAAAACGAAGAGCCCGCCACCAGCTGCCGCTTGTAACGCGCCGTCTGCTCGGAACTGCATTGCTCTGCAGGCACCCGTCCACCGAAAATCAGCCGGTCAGCCATCGCAAACCATTCGGGCAACTTGGTCCGAACCTGCCGGTGTGCTTCCAGTTGCGTCGCCACCCAACGGATATCCACATCCGGATAGCGCGCAGCAGACAGCAGCAGGCGCGTCGGATCATCGTTGGCGTGCTCGCGCAAAAAAGCACTAAGTTCGGGGGTAAAATGAACCATTTTCTACGAAATTTTGCACAAAAATAGGAATTTTTTCAATAAAACAGACTATATTTCGAAAAAAAAGATTAATTTCGCACCGCGAAAAAGCAGTAAACGACGTAAAACCCCTCCAAAAAGAGCAAAACATGATTCAATACTGGAAGTGTGAAGGCGGTTTCAAGCAGTTGCCCGAGTGGCAGGCAGATTGCTGGATTCAGGTCACAGCTCCGTCTCAGGTAGAGCTGGAAGATCTGGTGCGCCGTTTTGAGGCACCCTGGGACTTTATCCAAGACGTGGAAGATACGGAAGAACGTCCGCGTACGGAAAACGAGGGCGGCTGGCTCATGACCTTGATCCGTATTCCCCACAAAGAGACAGACAACGACGGAGAACAGATCTACAGCACCGTACCGTTGGCTATCCTGGTGCACGGCGAGATCTTCATTTCCATCTGCTATTATAATAATGAGATGGTGAACGATTTCATCCGCTGGTCGAACCGGAAGATGATTGAGGGTCGCGAGCGCTACGACCTGATGCTTTCGCTCTTCCTGAGCAGTTCGGTCTGGTATCTGAAGTACCTGAAGCAGATGAACATCAAGATGAAGGCGGCAGAAGAGGCTTTGGAGGAATCGATGGACAACGACCGCTTGCAGCAGATGATGCTCATCGAGAAGTTTTTGGTGTATTTCATCACGTCTATCCGAGGCAACGAGGTGGTGCTTGTCCGCCTGAAGAAGCATCTGCGCCACCTGCCTTACGACGAAGACCTGCTGGACGATGTGGAGGTCGAGCTGCAACAGGCCTACGCCACCGCCAATATCTACAGCGAGGTGTTGGAACGTCAGCGTGCGTCCTATTCGAGCATCATCAGCAACAACCTGAATGCCATCATGAAGCGACTGACCACGATTACCATCATTCTGATGATTCCGGCAGCTATCTCCGGCTTCTTCGGTATGAACGTGCCCAACGGCTGGGAATCGTACTACTACGCTTTCCCGATCATCGGTCTGGCCACTTTGGTGATCGTCCTGATCTGCTACTTCATATTTAAAAAGAAAGATATGTTCTAATGGCAAGCCATTGCCATGCAATCCTACAGCTTATGAAACTCAAACTTCTTTTTGAGGCCGTTCTGGTGGCCTCTCCGCTGTTTGTATCAGCACAGAACAAACAGATACCCAATCTCGACAAAGTGACGATCTTTTCTGACGGTGCCCAAGTGGAGCGTTCGATGAGCCTGAATGTGGCAAGTGGCGAACGCACATTATCGTTCGAAGGTTTTTCACCCTACTTTGACATCAACAGCGTACAGGTGAAAGCGAAAGGCGCGCTGACCGTGCTCGGTGTGAGCCACCATTACATCCAGTCGGACAGTGCCCAACTGGCACAGAAACGACAGAACGCCACCCAACAGTGGAAACAGGCGACACGCAAAGTGGAGGAACTGAAGGTGCAAAGTGCTGCGCTGACTGCTCAATTGGATATGGTGAAGACCAATGCTTCGACCACTAACCGCACCGCAGTCACCCCACTCGAAAACATCAAGCAACTCAATACCTATTATTATAATGAACTGGTTTCGATCAACAAGAAACAACTGGAACTGAAAGACCAGATCGACGTTGCACAGGAGGCTGAGAAACGCACCAAGAAAACGCTCGATTCGCTCAACAGCATCCAACCGAAACGTATGGCAGTGCTCGACGTGAAAGTGGATGCTCCTGCCGCCACCCGCGCCAGTTTCTCTTTCGCCTACTATGTTCACCGGGCTTCCTGGCAACCCGCCTACGACCTTCGGGCAGACAATACCAGCAGTCCGATGCACCTGACCTACAAGGCAAACATCCGACAGCAAACCAACGAGGACTGGAAGAACGTAAAGGTCTCGCTTTCGTCTGCAAACCCGAACCGCTCGAACACGGCTCCTGTGCTCGAACCTTATTGGCTGAATTATGTCCAGCCTAAGGTACAGAACAGAGGTGGCTACGGGAAGGTCTATAAGTCGGCAGCTGTAAACCTGAGCAGAGCGATGGTGGCTGATGGCGTTGTTGAGGATGACATTGAGATAGAGGAAGCGAATAGTTTCGATCTGCAAGTATCTACCAGCGATGCTAAGTTCGGTTATGAGTTCGTCATCGAACATCCGCTCACCATCCCGTCGGACAACCGCCAGACGACCACCACCATCGGACAATTCGAGATTCCGGCTACGTATGCCTACCAGAGTTCGCCCAAGATGGACAAGGACGCTTTCCTGATGGCGTATGCCACCGACTGGGCAGACCTGAACCTGCTGGACGGCGAAGCCTCGATCTTCTTCGAAAACAATTTTGTGGGAAAGACGTCTATCGATCCGACTATCCAAAGCGACACGCTGAAAGTTTCGTTGGGACGCGACAACGGTATCCACATCGAACGCAAGCTGCAAAAAAACAACAGCAGCCGGAAGGTGCTGAGCAATACGCTCACACAAACCAAGGACTGGCAGATCAACATCAAGAATTCGAGAAAAGAAACGGTAACCCTGAAAGTGTATGATCAGATTCCGGTATCTGCCCAATCGGACATCGTAGTTACTGCCACCAACCTGAGCGGCGGAGAACTGAAGAAAGAAACCGGCATCGTCACTTGGACGCTTACACTTCAACCCGGAGAAGCCAAAGAGCTGCATCTTTGCTATCAGGTGAAGTATCCCAAACAGAAAACGCTCTATATCGAGTAAGCAGGATATAGTCCAAAAATGTTTAGCTCTGTTCATTTGGCTTAATGAAAAGGCCTCGTTTACTTGTCAACTCCGATATGCAAAATGTATTAAAATACATTAAAGTTTTGTTTATTTCCTTGAAAATTACGTGTATAATTTGCACATATTAGATATAACCCCTATCTTTGCATCGTGTTTTTCATGGTATAAGATTTAAGGTTAGAAGATGTTCGACTGTCGGGATGACAGTCGTTCATTTTTTAAATCCTTGTCTCTTAAAATCTCGTTTTTGATAACTTCAATATGCATTTTCTGAAAAAACTCATCTTCTTTTCCCCATTTTTCTCAAATATTTGTGCAATCTATTGCATTACTCAAATAAATCCTCTACCTTTGCATCGTGTTTTTCATGGTATTAGATTTAAGGTTAGAAGATGATTCGGCTGTCGGGATGACAGCCGTTCATTGTTTAAAACGCATATTCCTATCCATAAAAGGTCTCTATATAGTACAAATTGGACAAAAAACACCAAAATATTCCCTAAAATCATAAAATATTAGGAAGAAATTTGGATATTTGCCCAATTATACCTATCTTTGCGAACTTAAATTTTACAAAGGGATTATATGGACCTCGGCAGATGTGATATCTCCCGAGGTCCACCTTTTAAACCACCTCCAATATTTTAACGCCCCGAAATTTGGACAAAAAGAAATAAAATCGTAACTTTGCGCCCGAAAAAACAACTCCGACTCAACCCTGTCTGACAATTTTCCCGCCTATGACAAAGAAAACCGACATTGCTTTTTCCATTCTTTTCGCCATCAGTTTCTGCCATCTGCTGAACGACATCATGCAGTCGATGATTCCCGCCATCTATCCAAGCCTGAAGTCCGACTTCGGTCTGACATTCGCCCAGATCGGTGCCATCACGCTTGTGCTACAATTCACGTCTTCTGTCGTTCAGCCTGTGGTGGGTTTCTATGCAGATAAGCATCACCACTGGTGGCAACTGTCGGTGAGCATGATATTTACCCTGACCGGCATACTGACACTATCGGTGGCACAGAACTACCCAATGATCCTGATGGCAGTGATTCTGATGGGATGCGGTTCCTCCATTTTCCATCCTCAGGCATCGCAAGTGGCACAAGTCGCATCAGGCGGACAGAAAGGACTGGCGCAAAGCATTTTCCAAGTGGGAGGAAATGCGGGTTATTCAAGCGGCCCCCTATTGGCGGCGCTGATTATCATCCCGAACGGTTTGAGCGGACTCCGCTGGCTGGCCCTCATCGCCATTTCTCTATCTATCCTGTTAGGCTTTATTGGGAAGTGGCTCGTCAGGGAACTGAAAGAAACCCACAAAAAAGCAACCAGCCGCTGGTCAACTGTCGAACAATACAGTAGGAAGAAAATTCTCTTTTTCATCTTTGTGCTATTCATGCTGATGTTCTCGAAGAACTTCTACACATCAAGCATGACCAATTACTTCACGTTCTATCTGATTGATAAGTTTGAAGTATCAGTACGTGTTGCTCAAATCTGTTTGTTCATCTTCCTTTTCTCTCAAGTGATTGGCACCATTGTTGGCGGTATTGTTGGTGACAGATACGGGCGAAAATACGTAATCTGGTTCTCAATTCTGGGAGCCGCCCCATTCACCATCGCCCTTCCCTATATCAACTCGTTCGCCCTGACCATCGGGCTGACGATTGTCATTGGCACAATTATGGCATCCGCATTTTCAGCGATTCTGGTATATGCCACCGACCTCACCCCGCAACATACCGGAACTATCGCCGGTTTGTTTTACGGACTATCCTTCGGATTGGCGGGACTGGGCAGCAGTTTCTTTGGCTGGTTGGCCGATCAGACAAGTATCTTCTACATATTTAAAATAAGTACTTTGCTTCCGTTACTCGGAATCATTGCTTTTTATCTGCCCAAAATGAAGAAGGAAACGGCTGTAGAAGCCACAGAAACGGTTTAAATCAATGAACGACTGTCATCCCGACAGCCGTTACATCTTTTTTAACCTTAAATCTTATACCATGAAAAACACAGTGCAAAGATAGCTGTATTTTTGGAAGTAAACAAAAAAACAGCGGGAAAATTTCCACATCGTCGAAAATTTCCCGCTTCGATTTATATTTTGCTTGGTATATTTTACAAACCGAATGGAATTCAGTAGGCGACTACGTACCACAAGTCGCGAATCTCCTGTTCCGGATCCCATTTCTTGTTAAAGGTCCACTGGGCAGTAACTGTATGGTAGAAAGGCTTTCCTTCTGCCTGATCCAGATTGTTGTCCATCCAGTTACCGTGTCCGCCCTGACGTGTGCAATTGTAGAAATAGACGCGATTGCCCCAAGGACAAGGATCCAACACTTTATCCGTATAGGCGTATTGGATATTGGTGTCCATGATCCGCTGCGACAGATGACAATTCAGCATCAGAACCTGATGATCGTGATGATATCGTCCCAAAATCGTCGGATTCTTAGCATCAAATTCTGAATCTTTGATAACCAGTTTCTTCGACATATCGCCACGTCCGTCGTGCCAAATCATAGCCCGTCCATCACCAATAAACTTCGAACGGGTCACATAACACCATCCGCGAGGACAAAGGAAATCGACACCGGGGCTACGCAGTTCCAAATCTGCATGATAGTACATACCGTTTCCTTCGGGCGCCCACAGGGCAAGCGCATCGTTGCCGTCCGACCAAACATTACAATTTAATATAATCGTATGGGTGGCTCTGCCAAAGATTGCCATCTGATGTGCGGTGGTTGGCTCGACAGTGGTACCGTAGTTATTATATACCGTCAGGTTGCTGATCAAGCAATGGTCAGCTTCTTCCATCAGGACAATAACTCCCATTGGAATCTTCTTGCCTCTATATTCCGGCACCTGAATGGTCTTGGAGGTTTCAGCAAGGAAGATACGGGTACTGTCCTTATCTTCCCCGACGAGCACAATATTAGGCTTATCAATGATAACCTTCTGGTTGTAGATACCGTTCTTCACAAAAATCTTAAACGGTTTCTCAGGCTGATCCGGAGCCTTTTCAATCGCTTTCTGAATGCTCTCTCCTGCCTTGACAACCACATCGAAGTCGGAAAGTTTTATCGCAGGCTTGCGATACAGGTCAATCTTCCCGGTCTTATTGGCACCTGGGGTATCCAAGCTGATACGCAGCTTGTGCTTCTTGTCGTACTTGTCTGCCCATTCGTTATATTGTGCATACAGAGAAGCCGGAGCCGTATCGAACCACTTGTAGCCGTTACGACGCTCTGTACCGATCTGTTCCAACCGACGTCTGGGCAGGCCGTCTCGGTCGCAAACAAAAGGTTCAGAATACTGCAAATCGTAATATCTTGCCCAAATAGGACGGGCTTCAGGGTCTTCATACAGACGGGCATTAGCTTGCCCGCCGCTCCCCTTTTGCGAACGGGTGTAGCGCAATCCAGTCAGTTTGTAGGTATCAAACCACTTCATAGCTGCATGAACAGCCTCCTTGACACGCTTGTCCGGATCCGGCAAAGACATCAGCAGTCTTACCAACGGAGCACTCTCAGACGAACAATAAGATGGCAACTCAAAAGCTCGGGCGGAAGCAGGCAACAAGGTTTTCTCATCATACTGCTGACACCAGACCGTGGGCTTGCCATTCACTTTGATCTGTGATTCCAGAATGCATTCAATCGCCAAATCGAACGATTTCTTCAGACGACCGCGCATTGCATCGTCCACCAAATCACCGCCATAAGGAAAATCTTCGTCTATCACCGCCTGAAAAAGTTTCAGAATGTTATAGATCGCATTGTCATTATAGGTGATATGCAAATGATACCCGTGCGATCCGGGCCAGATCTGAGGCCATCCACCGTTTTCGTACTGCCCACTCAACAGATAATCCAATCCGTGCAGGAATCCTTCCTTGTAGCGCGGCTGAAGGGTTGTCTGGTACAAACCAGCCAAGAAGTACATCTGCTGCGTGGTTGCTCCGTTGTCGATGGTTGAGTCGGTTGTTTTGGTTTTGTCCTTCTTAACCTGTTCTCGCTCATCTTCCGACAATTCTCTACTCATGTCGATATTTTTGGGCCAACCGCCGGTATTACGCTGATAAAGCAGTATCTGATCGCCAATGCGGCGGGCCTCATCCGACTGGATGAACTCCGACGAAAGGTCGCGATAAGAGAAACGTCTGCTGGATGAGGTACTTTGGGCACTGAGCTGAATCACCCCAAAACCGAACATCAACAGGAAAGAAATCCACAGATGGCTATGCAAGAATGTGCGCATAAATTTATAAATAAGATTTAAGTAAAAAACTTTACGATTTCGGTGGCAAAGGTACTGCAAATTTATACTATTCCCAAATTTTACCTGAAAAAACTGTAGATACCGGCCTGTTTTTTTGCTAATGGTGGCGGCTTTCGCGGCAATGTTGCCCCATATCGCAGCCATGACAGCTGCCGCAACCCGGATTCCTCTTGTTCTTCCGGACCACGTAGCGAAATGTAAATACAAAGACTACCACAATGACAGCCAGTATCAGGAAGCTCTGAATATTCATAGTATCGGTACCAACAGACTAAACAGAAAAGACACAATCCATGCAACACCACATTGCAGCAAAATAACGAATATGGCATAGCGGTTACCCAGTTCGCGACGGATGGAGGCGATAGCTGCAACGCAAGGTGTGTAAAGCAGACAGAACACCAGGAAACAAATGGCACCACCCGTTGACATGAGCGAAGTAATCGGTTCTCCTGCCGACAAGGTTTCAAGTGTCGCCACCACACTTTCCTTTGCCATGAATCCGCTCACCAAGGCCGTTACGATACGCCAATCACCGAAGCCTAAAGGCTGGAACAACGGCGCAATCAGACCGGCAATATTTGCCAATATGGAATCATTACTGGTAGGATCGACCATCTGCAAGCGGAAGCTGAAATGCTGCAAGAACCAGATGACGATGGTCGCCAGGAAAATCACCGTAAATGCCCGCTCGACAAAATCCATTGTCTTGTCACGCAACAGATGCAAAACATTCTTGTAGCCTGGCATACGGTAGTTAGGCAACTCCATGACAAACGGTGCCGCTTCGCCCTTCAGAAAAAAGTTTTTGGCAACCAGAGCCACCGCCACACCGGTCAGTATGCCCAAGATATAAAGTCCCACCATGGCCACCCAGGCATAATGTCCGAAGAAAGGTTCTGCAATAAAAGCATAAATAGCCACTTTGGCAGAACAACTCATAAAGGGCGTGAGCATAATCGTCAGACGGCGGTCACGTTCACTTGGCAGTGTTCGCGATGCCATCACCGACGGCACTGAGCAACCGAAACCGATCAGCATCGGCACAATGCTTCGTCCCGACAGACCTATACGGCGCAGAATATGGTCGGTTACAAAAGCGATACGCGCCATATAGCCGCTGTCTTCAAGCATGCTCAGGAAGAAGAACAGCAGGAGAATGAGCGGCACAAACGACAATACGGACCCGCATCCGGCAAAAACACCGTCAATCACCAACGAGTGGACCGCAGCATTGATATTCCAGGAGGTCAGAAGATTATCTGTCCATGCTGTAAACATATCAATACAGGCAGCCAGTCCATCCTGCAACCAGATACCAACGCTTTCGAACGTGAGCCAGAAAATGAGGCCCATGATGAGAAGGAATGCCGGAATGGCCGTATATTGGCCGGTCAGCACCTTATCAATTGCCAGACTTCGGACATGCTCTCTGCTTAAATGAGGCTTCACTACCGTTTGCTTGCACAACCTGTTGATGAAAGTAAATCGCATATCGGCCAAAGCAGCGGACGCATCAAGACCGCGTTCTTCCTCCATCTGCCTGATGATATGCTGCACGATCTCATACTCATTCTGCTCAAGTTTCAAAGCATCGAGCACCAGATCATCACCCTCTATCAGCTTACTGGCCGCAAAACGCAAAGGCAGCCGGGCCCGCTGGGCATGATCTTCAATCAGATGCATAATAGCATGCAGACAGCGATGCACCGCTCCGCCATGATCGTCTGGACTACAGAAATCCTGCCGCTTAGGAGCTTCCTGGAAATGCGCAACATGCAATGCGTGATCTACCAACTCCTCGACACCCTGGTTCTTAGCTGCCGAAATGGCCACTACCGGAATACCGAGCAACGCCTCCATCTCATTGATTCGCACCGAACCGCCATTGCCCTCCAGCTCGTCCATCATGTTCAGGGCCAGAACCATCGGCACACCCAATTCGATGAGTTGCATCGTCAGATAAAGGTTTCGCTCAATATTCGTTGCATCGAGAATATTGATGATGCCGTGCGGATGTTCGTTCAGAATGAAGTTTCGTGAAACAATCTCTTCGCTGGAATAAGGCGACAGGCTGTAGATGCCCGGCAAATCCACCACATCGGTGCCGGGATGATTGAGAATCTGTCCGCTCTTGCGATCGACAGTCACACCCGGAAAATTTCCCACATGCTGGTTAGCCCCCGTAAGTTGGTTGAACAGCGTGGTCTTTCCACAGTTCTGATTACCCACCAAAGCGAAAGTGAGCATGGTATTTTTGGGCAATGGATTCTCTTTCCGGATCTCTTCTGACTGAATATGCGGTTCTCCCAAGCCAGGGTGCGGTATCTGGTCGAATTCCCAGTTGTCCTTCATTTTGGCACCCTTGCCAATCTTTATCAAACGGACTGCCTCTTCCCTGCTAACTGGTTCTACCTCTATGCGACCGGCATCTGCCAGACGAAGTGTCAGTTCGTATCCGTGAATCAGTATCTCAACAGGATCGCCCATCGGTGCATACTTCACCACCTTGACAATGGATTCTGGAAGTACACCCATATCGATCAGATGCTGGCGCAAAGCTCCTTCTCCACCCACACGAACCACACGTCCGTAACAACCTCTCTTCAAATCTCGTAAAGTCATACCTTATTCCGTATTTACACTGCAAAGATAATGATTCTTTTCTGCAATTGTATTGCAAAACCGGCATTGAAAACTAAAAAAAGTGCAAAAATACCTAATTATAGGTAACTGCTATTTCTGTATAAACCACGGTCTCATTCTCGATTCGTAAGGCAGATGAAAGATCCTGTCGAAATAATCCGGCCACTGCGACGGACGAGTTTCGCCAATTTGCAAACCATAGAAACGGGTACCGTTCTCGCGCATCAGCATCAGGTCTTTCTGCAATTTGGCTGATACCATAGGAATCTGGAAGTCGCTGACCAAAAGCACATCGGCACCTCCATATTCAGGCTGCTCGCATAGGATGCGAATGATCAGTTCGAGCATCGCCGTAGCATCTGTATCACCCTCAGCCCGTTTTCGGAAGAAGTCGAGCAGTTTCGAACGGTTTTTCCGAACATCGAACGGACGTGCATTCACTGCAAACGGAACCAGCAACAGATTCCTGTCCTGCTGCATAGCTAATTGCAAGAGTTTTACCACCAGACTGTGTCCGATTTCTTCAGGCACCCCTTGCATAGAAGCACTCGTATCCAAGCACACCACCATCGGACCCTTGGGTCGTGCCCGGTGCAAACGAATCTTGTGGTTTGGATGCATGATGCGGCTTTTGTAACTAAACGTCTGCAAACGCTGTGTAGCAAACTTATAGGCAAAAAGTCCGTCCAGTTCCTCGTCTGCCATTTGTGCCATTTCTGAAGGCAACAGGGATGTCAGATCGTTGCCTACACCCACACCGTCGATATCGCTGGGAGAACTGTGGTGCACACGCTGGCTCTCGCCATGTCCTAAAGGCACTCGCGCCGGACCCTCGCTATCTGCCACACGACCCAACACCTTAGCGACCGCCAGCACCTGCGGGTATTTATATTGGATACGCACAATGTTCCGAATACGTTCAAACTCCACCGTATTCCAGATGCCGCCCATCAGCGCCCAGGCCTGTTGGAATTCGTCGTCGCTGCACTCATGTTTTTCAAGATAGGCAGGCACAGCCTCTAAATACTTGTCGAGCAAAAGCTGCTGGTTGGGCAGACGCTGCGTGATGAAGTCCTGACGAATTTGCGCCAACTCGTAGGGATCGGTTACCCCTCGCTGCCGCATAAACTCCAACCGACCCTCCACGGCATCGGCAAAGTTCTGCTCCATATCGTTACAGATACATTCGGTAACAGGATCCAAATGCTCAGGCCACTTCAAGTACATACAGTTATTCGTCGTAGAGAAGTTTGCGCACATCGGCCCGCAAAAGTGCTATCTGTTTGCGAAACGACTCCATGTAGGTTGCCAAGGTCGAAGAAACGTCTGCGGACGCGAACAAGTGTCCTTTCAGGGAATTATGCATTGTCATTGCTTCCACATACAGTTCGTCCACCATGCCCTCGTAGGCTTCCAATCCGGAAACCGGCCACTCAGATTTCGGCTCCCAGCCCGACTCGACCTCCAGCTTTTGTCCGGGCAGGGCACGACGCAACGCATAACGCACACCGTTGATGTAGAGCGACCGACTGTCGCGATACAGGTTCACACGGGTCAGTTCTGCATCATAGACGCCCACGTTATCCGGATTGGTAAAGGCGCGAATGATACGTCTGCGAGGCTGTTTCGGATCCTGATACATCACACCTCTTATCGCCGGTTCATTGACTGAATGCGTCGGCATCGAACGGAAATCGGTTACCAAGATAAATGTGGTAGGAATATCAGCATGGGATGAAGAAGACACATTTCGCTCATCGATACCAAAATATATACCATCATAGACCAGCAAGTCATCGTCCCGGTGATCCCCCCGGCTGTGTGCCATCTCTGCCGATTCACGCACCTGACGCCGTTTCATGGCATTACCGATGGCCTGACTCATACGGTCGAGCCGTTGCCGATATGCACCGAAAATGGCATCAGCGACAATTGCACTCACAGCAGGCAGTTCGTCCGGTTCGTTCCAGAGACAATGAACAGCCACCTGTAAGTCCGACAGATTCACTTCTTTCCGATCGTGCACCAGCGCCGAGGTTCGCAACAGGCGGGCGATACGATTCCAGCGGCGATCGCTCACATACAACGAACGATGCACGTCCTGCCCCTCAATCTTCACATCCTTCACTGCCTTTCGGATGGCAGAAATGGCTTGCAGCACCTCGTTGGGCAACGTAATGGCATCGATGGCTTGCTGGAGAGCGGTATATTCCTGGTCCGTCAATGCATCTTTCAATGGCGTATCCGGCAAATCGGTGGCAGCAGTTTCCGAAGAAAGCATCTTGTAGAAGTTCTCCTCGTTTTCAATGGGCTGACTCACCAATCGGATGATGAAACGATCCCATAAGGCTTCCAGACCTTCGCCCTCGGTCGGAAGTTCGTTCGAAGCTCCAATCAGCAACTTAAGCGGCAGTTTTAACGGAATCTGTCCGTTCAGGTAAGTCTTCTCGTTGATGACGGTAAGCAAGGTATTCTGTATGGCTGGTCCTGCTTTCCAGATTTCATCCAGGAAAACCACATCTGCTGTTGGCAGATATCCCTCCACACAACGTTCGTATCGGTCTGACGTCTTCAGTTTGCTGATACTTACGGGACCAAACAGTTCGTCGGGAGTGGAAAACCTCGACATTAAATATTCAAAGGAACGCGCGTGCGTAAAGGCATGCTTCAACCGGCGGCCCACCATACTTTTGGCGACACCCGGAGGACCCAGCAACAGGATGCTCTGACCTGACAATGCGGCCAAAAGGGACAGACCGATTTCTGTATCTTTTTCATAGACTCCTTGATTCAGGGACTTCAAAAGGGCTTGAATACGTGTTTTCATTATTCTTTTAAAAGACGATTGACCACCGAGGAAGAGCTCCAGGGCGGTCAAAAATCCGTTTTGCCTAAAAACGATTTGCTCAAAAACTAGCAGTTGTTTTCACCTGTGCTTCCCGAAGGATTAACGCATAGTGTCACCAACGGTCAGATTCTTACGGCCCTTGGCACGACGAGCAGCGAGCACACGGCGACCATTCTTTGTGGCCATACGAGCGCGGAAACCATGCTTATGCAAGCGGCGATGGTTGTGAGGCTGGAATGTCATCTTCATAGCTCTTACTTTTATATAGTTGTTATTTTTTTTGCTTAATTGCGGGTGCAAAAGTAGTGTTTTTTCCTTACACCGCCAAATTTTTTTACAAAAAACTTTATTTTTTTTTGCCATTATGATGTTTTTTCACTACCTTTGCCCCCGCTATCAAGCAAAATCGACAATTCTATTTATCATTTTATAAAAATATAATACAATAATCGTATGGCAATTAAGTCACAGGACATCAAGAACGGCACCGTCATTCGTTTAGACGGCAAGCTTCAGGTGGTTGTGGAATTTCTCCACGTTAAACCAGGTAAGGGTAATACATTCATGCGCACCAAACTGAAAGACGTTGTTTCAGGTTATGTGGTTGAAAAGCGCTTTAACATCGGCGAAGTATTGGAGGACGTTCGTGTTGAGCATCGTCCTTATCAGTTCCTTTACATGGATGGCGACGATGCCGTTTTCATGAATCAGGAGACTTTTGATCAGGTAAATATCGCCAAAGCTTCCATTATCGGTGGCGAGTATATGAAGGAAGGCGACATCGTTGAAGTGGTTTCCGATGCTTCTACCGAGACCATCCTGACTGCAGAAATGCCTGTCAAGACCACACTCAAAATCACTTATATGGAACCAGGCGCCAAGGGCAATACCGCTACCAACACCCTCACCAAGGCTACTGTTGAAACCGGCGGCACCGTAATGGTTCCTCTGTTCTGCAAAGAAGGCGATGTTATCGTGGTTGATACTCGCGACGGCAGCTATGTTGAACGTGCCAAGTAATCGACGTTCATACTATCAATGATTATCACAGAATGGGCGGAAAATGACCGCCCGCGTGAGAAAATGTTGGCCAATGGCGCCGCCTCCTTAACGGAAGCCGAGCTATTGGCCATTCTTATTAACACCGGACAGAAAGGGAAGACGGCAGTCGATCTGGCACGTGACCTGCTGCAACATTGCAACAACAGCCTCGTAACCTTGAGCCACACCTTGCTGCAAGGTTCCGATGCGGAACGGAAGAACCTTCTGAAGGGCATCGGTCCTGCTAAAATGTGCCACATCCAAGCCGCTTTGGAATTAGGACGACGCCATCAGCAGGAAATAGAACAGGAAGCAGAGAAGAATTTCCGCATTACCTCGCCCAAACAGATCTTTGCACTTTTCAACAGTCGTTTGTCAAACCTCGATTACGAAGAACTTTGGGCGGTTTATTGCAGCCGGACCGGAAAGGTGCTCTACAAGTGCCGCATCAGCGAAGGCGGAATCAATTTCTCTGGCGCCGACATCAAGAAAATCTGCCGACCAGCCATCGAATACATGGCAACTACGGTAGCAATCTGCCACAATCATCCCCACAGCACACCCGACCCCAGCCGTCAGGATCAGCAAATCACAAAGGCGATTAAAGCCGCCCTGCAGATTTTGGAGGTGACACTGGTGGATCACCTTATCATCAGCGATGGCAAATACTATTCGTTCAGCGAACATGGTGACTTGTAACAAATGTCCCTCCTCCTTAATCTCCCCTTTCACTCCCTTTCAATTATTCTTATTAACCCTTAAATAAAACATTATGTTATTCGATCAGATTTCAGCCGATATCAAAGACGCCATGAAGGCTCGCGACCAAGTGCGTCTCGACACTTTGCGTAACATCAAGAAAGTTTTCTTGGAGGCCAAAACCGCTCCCGGAGCCAACGACACCTTGGAAGATGCCACAGCTGTAAAACTCTTACAGAAACTGGCCAAGCAAGGCAAAGAGTCAGCAGCCATCTACACTCAGCAGAACCGTCCGGATCTGGCAGAGAACGAACTGGCACAGGTAGCAGTCATTGAGGCTTACCTTCCGAAAGCCTTGAGTGCCGAAGAGATTGAGAAGATTGTCAAGGAGATCATTGCCCAAACCGGAGCTTCGAGCATGAAGGACATGGGCAAAGTGATGGGACTGGCTTCCAAACAAATGGCAGGACAGGCTGAAGGCGGCACCATTTCCGCCATCGTCAAGAAACTCCTCGCCTAATCCTCTTTCCTATGACAAGAGAAGAAACGGTCTTGAACTATTTGCGGGAGCATCAGATTCCTTTCTCCAACTACAATCACCCCGAAGGCAAAACCATCGAGGAAGCCAAGCGCTGGTGGAAAGACGACGGTTCCGTACATTGTAAGAATCTGTTTTTTCGCAACCACAAAGGCAACAAACATTATCTGGTGTGTTTCGATTGCGAACATGATCTGGCGATTCACGACCTGGAGCAAAGACTGAAAGCCTCGCTTACAGCTCAAGGTTTGCCCTCTTGCGGCAAACTCTCGTTTGCATCTCCCGAACGTATGATGCGCTACTTGGGCCTGGAGCCCGGTAGCGTATCTCCTTTCGGTCTGATTAACGACACGGAGCATCACGTGCATCTGTTCCTTGACGAGAATCTCAAAAATGCACCTACCTTGTCTTTCCATCCCAACGACTGTCGCGGTACGGTTGTCATTTCGCACGATGCTTTCGAGCATTACCTGCACGAGGTTGGCAACACTTACGAGTATATTCAGCTCTACTAATCTGGACAAAACTATGAATCCGCTACTTCACAAGGTCAGCACCACCCGATTCGTGTGCGAACCTTTCCATTCCGATTTCATGGGTCAGCTCACCCTCAACGTATTGGGCAACCATCTGCTGAACTGTGCCGGCGAGCATGCCACAGAACGCGGTTTCGGTATGGCCCGTTTGAACGAGGAAGATCACACGTGGGTCCTTTCGCGCATGGCCATCGAGTTCGAGGAACTTCCAAAGCAATACGAATCCTTCGAAATTGACACTTGGGTGGAATCAGTCTATCGGCTATTCACAGACCGTAACTTCGCGATCCGAAATCAAGAAGGCCATACCATTGGCTATGCTCGCACCGTATGGGCGATGATCGGTGTGCAAAGCCGCAAGCCCATCGACCTGCTGAGTATGCACGAAGGACATCTGTCCGATTATGTCTATCCCGAAAAACCTTGTCCCATCGAGAAACCCGGCCGCATCAAGGTCTCGGCACAGATGCCGTCCGAACATTTTACTGCCCGCTACAGCGACATAGACATCAACGGACACGTCAATAGCATCCGTTATATTGAGCATGTTATGGATCTTTTCTCGCTCGATTACCTGCGCGAGCATCCTCTTCGCCGGTTCGAAATCGCCTATGTCACCGAGAGTTATTTTGGCGATACCTTAGACATTTATATCGACAGCAAAAGCAACGAGCATCAGGTGGAAATCAAAAAGGGAAATGCCACCATCTGCCGTTGCAAGCTATTCTTTTCGTAAATTCTGGGAAAAGACGGTGCGACCTATCTCATCCTCGGATGGTTACTTGGGTCGCACCGAATCCGTATTGCTGGAATGAGGCATCCTGCCACAGACAGGTAGGATAGCGCAATCGGAGCTCATCGATGATAGCCTTGCGCAAAACGCCCTCCCCTTTACCATGAATAAAAACAATCCTCTGTCCTTTACGATGCCTGTAGTTCTGCATCGTTTGTTTGAACACATCCAGCTGATGCTTCAAGATGGCAGCGTTATCCATACCCGCTGTCGATTCGACCAGTTGCCCGATATGGAGGTCCACTTCGATAACATCGCCTCGCAACACCTCATAAGGACGCTGCTGCACCAATAGTTCCAGCGGCAACTTTTTCGGGTCTGTCTTCCCCTGCTTTTTGTCTTTATTCTCCGGCCATTGTGCTTTGAGCAAAGCCAGTTTCAGACGCTCGTTTTCAGCCTCCAACTGGTGAATGCGATCTTTCAGCTTGCCGTTTTCTTCCTTTAAGTTCTCAGCTTCGCTTTTCAGTTGCATCCGTTCCATGGCCGATTGGCTGGCCGGTGCCGTGTGAGGTGTTGCATGACCTGCCTGACGGGCATCGTCTTCCTCGCTCACCACCACACATTGGCTGACGGGCACCGTCATCTCGAACCCGTCTTCATCCTCCACCTGGCAATACGCACCGTTTATTTGTGTTATCTTACCTCCTCCCACACTGTCGAGGAAGCGTATGCTGTCTCCAATCTTCATTATTACTACTTGTCAATACTTACCAGTGTGTATTTGCGGTTACCCAAACCAATCTTGGCTGCGTGCTCAATGGTGTGAACGCCGTGTTGCTTGTCGATGCGACTCAGCAGGTCGGTAGGATCGTTCGTGGCTGTTACCTTCTGCTGGTTGATGATATCGATGCAAGCCTGATCAAGTGCCACAGGGTCAGTCGAAGCCAAGATGCCATAGTCCTCCAACTTCACAGGTGCCGGATGATCCACGCAATCGCAGTCAATCGACATATTGTTCATCACCGAGATATAGATGATACCCTGCTTTCCATTAAAATAATCTACCACAGCCTGTGCGGCGGCAGCCATCGACTCCAGGAAGCCATCCTGATCGCCGATATACTCTGGCGTCCAAAGCTTCGACATATCGAGCACTTCCATCTTACCTGCAGAGTGGATATATGCCTTGCCATTCTGTGATCCGCAGCCGATGGAAAGGTTCTTCAGCGCTCCGCCGTAGCCCCCCATAGGATGACCCTTGAAGTGATTCAACGCAATCATGAAGTCGTAGTTCGCCATGTGAGTACCCACAATGTCGTACTTCAGGTGTGTCGTATCCTGTACGGGAATCTTCATATCGCCTTCCTCGTCCATGATATCGACCTTGAACGTTGGCGTAAAGCCGTGACGCTCGATAACCCTCCAGTGGTTTTCCGACGTGGTGCGCTCGTCCTGCTTGTCTTGGGGGGCGTTACCATAGGCCGTATTACATTCCACAATGGTACCGTCCACCTCCGTTATCAGATTCTTCACCAGTTCGGGCTTCAGATAGTTGAGGTTCGAGCCTTCGCCGGTACTCATTTTAACTGCTACGTGTCCCTTGGCTTCTACCCCCAGGGCCTTATAAATCTTCACCAGAGCTTCTGGAGAAATCTCACGAGTCAGATACACCGTCGGTGTCTGTTCTTCTGCCACTGTGCCCTGTTGGGCTTGTTTACTCTGAGAGCAACCTGTCAGCAACATCGACAGCGCTGCTGTTAAAAACATCAGTTTCTTCATTTTTACCTTATTTAGAATGCGGCAAAATTACAAAAATAATGTCAAATAACCAAATAAATCTGCAAAAAACGCAGATTATTGGACGCTTTTGCCCAAAAAAGATGAAAACGAGCTTATAACTTGAAGAAACCTGTATGACGTAACATCACAAAATTCCCCTCTTGGGGCGCCTTTAAATATATGCTGTCAGGAAGGTGGCATTACCGAAGATGTAAAGCACATTCTCGCATGCAGGCACCAGCAGTGTTTCGCCCTGACGCACCTTGATGCCGTTAATATTGGCTTCGCCCCAAAGACACATCACCACCACAAACGAATCGACCTTGAAGTCAATCTGTGCTGCCACCTGCACCACCACGCGGTTCACGTTGAAGTAGGGGCAGTTGATCAGCTGC
>JAFSKF010000025.1 GCA_017449065.1 Bacteroidales bacterium | reverse complement strand
TGATGCCGGTGCTGATGCTTTTCTTGACATCCTATCCATTGTGGAGACTACCAAAAAACACAACCAGTCGCCTTATGCTGCCATTCATGCTTTGTTCTAAGCGTGGATAGCGGCTATGGATGATTCGCTGAATAGTTACCTTAAAATAGCCTGTTGTACAACGATTCTGGAAATAGCCGCCAATGATTACAAGCGCATGAGGCTGTTCTCCCAATACTAAGTTGTATATATAATTGAATGCACCTATAAAGTCTTTTCTGTCTTGTGAATCCCAGTCAATGTTTTCTTTGCCTGTATTATATATTTTCTCTAATGAATAATCATCATTGTATCCATGATCAATAACTACTATGTCTGCATTTTTTATATAAGGAAGAATAAGACTCTCATAGGATGTGTTCTTCCAATAGTCCAATGTGCTTTCGCTGATTATACCTCTATTTACATAAGACCTAAAAGCCTGCTCCTTTTCTTCCCGAGACATCGTAAGAGAGAGGCCAGAACTCTGTTCTTGGAATTCTCTTTCTTCTGTCCATAACGTCAGAAAGGAAGCCCCCACAGATTCATTAATACATATCATCTGCATATGTTCACACGCAACCTTTGGATAGGTACAACCAGCAGGAATAGATGTTCCCAGCCACAGAACGCGCTTTGGAATTTGTGCCTCTATATAACTCAGATATAAAAAGAAAAAGAAGAAGAGAAAATATATTTTTTTCATATTTGTAAATAATATATGCAATATCAATACCTAAAAATAGCAGAATAACAAGGGCAAAGGTACAATTGAAACTGATAAAATCGCACCTTCTGTTTTTTCGATAAGATTTTTTTAATTCCTCTTACCTCGCCTTCAGATAATCTTTGGCGGCATCGATGATAACGAGGACATTATCGCGACCGGCACCATAGCTCATGCCGGTTTGGAAGGTTTGCGACTTGCTGCTCTTAAACTCTCCCAGATCGGTCAAGGTGCCATCGACAGGACTGTACCACCAGGCATGCTTCTTGGCACCCGAAATCTTGGTAAGATCGATGGTGAGCGGAGCCCCCGTATAAGAATAGGCCACAATATAATCCTTGCCGCGACTGGCCACCGGACGTTCGTAACGTTCACCATAAGTTCCCACCAGCACACTCTGATCGGGCACGCGGTCGAAATACGGAAGTTTCAGCATCAGGTCTTTCACAAAGTGCATCTGTTGGTAACCGGGATCATGGATTGCCTCATACCAAGGCGTGGTGCAACCGTAAGCGCCAATGGTGCCCGGCTTGTAGAACTGCATCAGGGCATTGTTGCCGTAGGTGTGACCGCAACTGCCAGCCAGCACCGACCACCAGGCATAACGACGGCAATCAGCAGCTGTCCACTGCGGCTGCGAGAAATCGTGCAAACCCTGCGGGATGCGCTCGTAGGAAGGTTCTCCGTCCAGAATCGGTTTGATGTGCTTCAACGCAAACGCTGTCTCCACATAGCGCCAGTTATCCTCCTCGGTATCTTCAGCAATGGTGTAATCGCCGTCGCCGTTCCTTTGTCCGTAGCGGCGATGTCCCGACTGGAACATATTGAAATCCTCCCATTCCGCATCGTTGAACCACGTGGCGGAACAGGTGCGTCCGCGAGGATGGAAAGTCATCAGGTGGTTCTTGTCGATGCTGCGGATGGTGCGAGCCAGCGTCTCCCACTCCTCCGTCTTCACATAGCCCTGAATATCACCTCCGATAATCCAGACGATGTTGGGAGCATCCTTATACCGGTTAGCCAGGAACGTGCCGTATTGCCTGGCCTCATCGACCGACATCAGACCGCCCTTCACCAAACCGCCCCAAATGCAAACCATACCGATATAGATACCGTTCTTCTCTGCCGTCTTGATGATGTAGTCCATGTGCTGCCAATAGCCATAGCCCTGCTGGTCGATGGCAGAGAAATCGTATCCGTTCGGGTGCGACGACTGACCATAGATATTATAGGCCGGCACATCGTTAATGGTCTGCACCTGCACCACATTATATCCGTTCTGGCTGCACTTCGACAGATAGTAGGCCGCCTCGTCGCGGTTCAGATTCTCGGGAAGCAGCCAGCCCGTCTCGCCCAACCAAAAGAAGGGCGTTCCGTCTGCATGCTGCAAATAACGCTGGTTGTCGGACACCTGCAGGTTTCCGTGACTCCATGGCTTATCGCCAGCCACGACTCGCAACACACTCACACCGCATAAGAGCAGCATCAACAATAGACTTTTTTTCATCGTATAATCTTTTTTATAGTTAGCCCGATACCGACATTTTATGAGGCGATACGGATCATGTTATTGATTTGCAAAAATACGAATAATTCAGGAATTACAGCACATTTTGGGCTTTAAAAGTGAAAAATGCGGACGGGAAGGCTCCTTTTTTGTACGATTTGCAATCCCAGTGCCCAAGAATCGCTGTCTGCAATACCTATTCCAACATTGGTTTGTACAACGCTACATTAACGGAACTTCCCAGCTCTTTGGTGTATCTGTTTTTCACCTAAAACCTTCTTTCTTCTGTTTATTTGCCAGTAGGCCTACTGAAATTTGTTAGTAGGCCATAGAAAAAGTGCGCGATGCCCATGCCGCAAATTTGCCTCTTTCTGTACAAAATTAGATTGACACGGTCGTTTGTGGCCTCTTTTTGTTAAACAGTGTTAAAAAAATGAAAGTTTTCGAAGTTTTTCTTGGTGGAATGAAATAAACCCAATACCTTTGCGGTGTTCTATTTAACTAATACACTAATATGAACAATTAGAAACTGAGAGAGTTTTCATCCATAATAACTCACTAATTTAACTCTAACAAACCTATGATTCAAACCAACAATCTCACGTATGGCTATGTCAAGCATCAGCCGGTGTTGAAAGAAATCAGCCTCTCCTTGCCCGCAGGACACATCTACGGTCTTTTTGGCAAGAACGGAGTGGGCAAATCCACTTTTCTGAAATTGCTGTCGGGCACGCTGCTGGGCCAAGGCGATTATTCGGTAGGCGGTCTCGATCCTCGCAAGCGCGAACCCGGATTCCAAGAGCAGATCCGCCTGGTGCCCGAAAATGAAGCGATCCTGAACACTTCCATTCAGGAACTGTCGGAGGTGATCAGCCCCCTGTACCCCACTTTCAGCCACGAGATATTCCAGAAGGCAATCGAAGAGTTTGACATCCCTGCCACACAGAAGCTCACACATCTTTCCCTTGGCCAACAGAAGAAGGCGCTCATCTCGCTCTCTTTGGCCTGCAACACGCCTTACCTGTTCCTCGACGAACCGACCAACGGCATGGACATCCCCTCGAAGCGCATTTTCCGCAAACTGGTGGCTTCAGCCTTCGACGAAAAGAAGACGATTCTCATCTCTACGCATCAGGTGGATGATCTGGAAGGGCTCATCGACTGGGTGGTGATTATGGAGAACGACGGCATCCGTCTCTCCTCTTCGCTCGAAGAACTGGGTGAGCGATTTGGCACAGAAGACATCAAAGAAGTGTTCTGCCAGGTGACTGAAAACAATAGTAACGAATAAGAAAACTCCGACTACAATGAAATCGTCTTTCAATATGAAGCGCGTGGGCGCCCTTTTGCGCTACGACTGGATGCTGGGCAAGAACACATTCGCCCTTACCTTGGGTATCATCGCCATCCTCTATGCTGTTATTATTATCCTGTTCTTTATTTTTAAAGGAATACTTAACTATCATCCCGACAGCTTCACCGCCTTCCCCGGAACGGTAGCCGTCGCCAGCAATACTTATTTTTCCTATGGCCTGTATGCCATCGTCTTTGCCGTGACCACGCTGCTGACCCATAAGTTCTGCAACCCGAAAACCTCGACCACCTATCTGGCGCTACCGGGTTCGAACCTCGAAAAGTTCGTGGTGCTCTTGGCCGACTACCTGTTTGGCTTCCTGGCCTATACCCTCGTCTATCTGGTGCTGTTCTACATCACTATGGGAATAGGCTACGCCCTGTATCCGCACCTCGACTGGATGCAAAACGGACTGGCGCTGATGGATCCGGGCTATACTCTGCAGGAAATACCATCGCTGTATCGCCATGAGGATGATTTGGCCCACCCTCTGATGCAACAAGAAGTGGTATTATTAATCGATTCTGTTCGTTACTATACCATTCCGAACTACATTAGCAGTTTAGGGTTCTACCTGATTTGCTGCATGTGCTTCCGTACCAACAGCCAGATTAAGAGCATTGGTATTAACGTATTCTGGACCTTTGCCTATACTGTAGCGCTAATTATCATGTTCGCTTATATGATAGTGCCGGACTTACATGGAGACAATTACCATCCTGCCTTGGATAATACGATGGCTACAATATTTCAAGTCATTCGCTACAACTTCTATGCCGGCGTGTTGCTTGGCATCGGTTTCTATGCAATCCTTTATCGTCAAATCGCCCGGAAACAGGCAAAATAACTGCACGCTATGGAATTTCAGACAAATGCACAACCCATCTTCCTGCAGATTTACGATCTGCTTTGCGACCGGGTCTTGCGAGGCGAAATAAAGCCGGATGAGCAGATTCCGTCGGTCCGGGAACTTGCCGTTCAGCTGGAGGTGAACCCGAACACCGTGATGCGCACCATCGAGCGCCTCTTGCAACAGGGAATCATCTACAGCAAACGAGGCAAAGGCAATTTCCTTTCGCCCGAAGCAGAAACGATTATCCGCGAAGTGCGCACCAAACGGTTCCTGGAAGAAAAACTCCCCGCCTTGGCAGCGGAAATGAAACTGCTTCAGTTCGACCCCAAGCAACTGCAAACCGAACTCAAGAAATATATGTAATTAACACCTCCCTTTGTGAAAAAATGATCCCCCCCGACGAGACGCCGGAGGGGATTTTTGCAATTATTTAGCCTATGAGATCTTACTTCACAGCCTTGAAACTCAGGTCGAGGCCCTTCACAGAATGAGTCAGGGCACCGAAAGAAATGAAATCGACACCCGCCTGAGCATAAGGAAGCATCGTATCGAAAGTGATGCCGCCACTCGACTCCGTCTCACAGCGTCCACCCACCATCTCGACAGCCTTGCGGGTATCAGCAGGCGTGAAATTATCGAACATAATGCGATCCACGCCTTCAGCCAATGCCTCTTCAAGTTCCTTAAAGTTCCGGACCTCCACTTCAATCTTCAGGTTCTTGCCTTTTGCCTTACAATAATCTTTGGCACGCTGGATGGCATTGTGAATACCTCCCGCGAAATCCACATGATTATCCTTCAGAAGAATCATATCGAACAACCCGATGCGATGATTGCAGCCACCGCCAATCTGCACCGCCATCTTCTCCAAGATGCGCATACCGGGTGTCGTCTTCCGGGTGTCGAGCACACGTGTCTTGGTGCCTTCCAGGGCTTTCACATATTTGGCAGTCATCGTGGCTATGCCCGACATACGCTGCATGATGTTGAGCATCAGGCGTTCCGTCTGCAAAAGGCTCTGTTCCTTACCTGTCACAATAAAAGCAATGTCGCCGGGTTTGACGTGCGCACCGTCTTGGATAAACACTTCCATTTTCAGTTCCGGGTCGAAGGCTGCAAACACACGCTTGGCAATTTCAACACCCGCCAGAATACCTTCCTCCTTCACCAGTAGTTTCTGTTTGCCAATGGCATCTGCAGGAATGCACGACAATGTGGTGTGGTCGCCATCACCGATATCTTCCTTGAAAGACAACTGAATCAGTTCGTCGATCAGTTCGTTAACTATTTTTTCGTCCATCATACTATTTAATGTGTTATTAAGTGAGTGGAGTCACCTCGCCATTCTGCGGCTCCGTCAGTTTTTCAAAATTCACCACTGGGTTACTGTACATGGTCAGCATACAATCCCACAAGAATGCCTCGTCGCGATTAGGAATCTGCACCTTGGCAAGTTGTGCATTCAGATAGGCAAGCACCTTCTGCTCTTCTTCTTTGTTGTATTTATCAGCATACTTGGAAGTCTGGAAACGCAGGTTATATGCAATGTAATTAATGGGGAACAGGTACATATTGCAGTGCAGGGCACGATCGATGGTCTGGCAGACACAATTCACCTGAGCATTCCTGTCGTTAATCCAAGGATACTGGTCGAACGTCTGATTGATTTCGGGGGTAATTGTAAACACCACGCGACCCTTATAGCCCTGCAGACCGGTAGCCATACTCAGCACATCATCCTCTTTGCTCTTCTTCCACTCCGGGTTATCGCGCTTCAGCTGAAACTCCTGAGCTTTCAGATAGTCGCACGGATCGTATTCGTAGCTCAATGCCACGGGCTGCACGTTCAGCTGACGGATGTTCTGAATAATATCGCGGCTGCTTCCGCCCATTGCCAGCATCTTCACCACCGAAGCCTGAGTCTCATCGCTCGAATCCTTGCTTCTGCCCTCTCGCTGAGCAATCCAGATCGGATTTTTCTTTTCGTTGATGGTGTAGTGGATATAGGACGAAAGGCGCTTGGAAACTTCCAGCATCTGACGCACAGGCACGCTGCGCAATACGATAAACGACTTGTTGAGTCGCACCAGATCCTTGATCCAATCGTAGGCAAACAAGTTGTCGCCAATGGCAATCTCAGCCGTTGTCAGACCATGCTGGTTAAGCATCGTGTTGAGGAATGCGGAATCGAGCACAATGTCCCGATGGTTTGTGATATAGGTGGCAGCACGCCCTGGCTGAATGTTTTCAACACCCCTCAGTTCCAGCGAGTCAGTTGTTTTTTTCGCCAAAGCCAAAACAAACTGAGCCACAACCTTCGACTGGAATTCGCGAATGGTGTGCATCGACTTGATCTGGGCTCGGAACTGGTCCATATCTAAGTTAGGCATCAGAGCCTTCACAAATTTCTCAATGGCCGGTTGGTCCACCAAAGGCCAGAGCTTCTCAGGAACGTCTTCGTCGTAGAAACAACGAATCTCTTCGAATTCGGGATGCTTGTTTTCCATAATTATTTGGGTTTAGGTTTATATTGCGTTCAACGAAGCATTGATAACGTCATCCATCACATCCTGGATGTTCAGGCCTGCAGCACGTACTTCCTGCGGGATAAAAGAGGTAGCCGTCATGCCTGGCGTGGTATTTACTTCCAACAGATGGGGTTCATTGTCGATAATGATATAATCAACCCTGATAATACCCTTGGCTCCGATGTAGGTGTAAATCTTTTGGGTGAGAGCCTGCACGCGAGCTGTCATTTCAGGCGACAAACGGGCTGGAGTGATTTCCTCGACGGCACCGTTATACTTTGCATCCACATCGAAAAATTCCGTCTTCGGGCAAACTTCCGTGATAGGCAATGCCTGCAAACCATGGCGCGACATATAGCAGCCGCAAGTGATTTCCGTACCCTGCATAAAACTCTCGATAATCACTTCTCCCGTAGCCTCATGCATGGCATCGTAGATGGCCTGCTGCAAACGCCCGGCTTCCTTCACTTTCGTAGTTGCATAACTCGATCCACCGGCATTGGGTTTCACGAAGACCGGCAATCCGAGTTCTGCCACCACCCTGTCGGTCTCCACCTGTTCGCCTTTGTGGAGCAGGATGCTTTTTGCCACGGGAATCCCCATTGTACTGAGGTATTTGTTGCAGAAATATTTGCTGCAAGTAAGAGCGGCTGTCAAAACACCGCAGCAGGAATAAGGCATACCGATGAGGTCGAAATATCCTTGCAACAGACCGTTCTCGCCGGGTGTTCCGTGAATGATGATATAGGCAAAGTCGAAGGTAATCCGGCAACCGTCCTTCACTACCGTAAAATCATTCCGGTCAACGGGCCAGGTTTCGTCGTTCTGATAATTCTTTCCGTCGTAACCCACCATGTGCCAATCCTTCCCTTTCATCACAATCATATACGTTTCGTATTTGTCATGATTCAGAAAACTCCAAATGCCCTGTGCACTACGAAGGCTGACTACGTGTTCGCTGCTATCGCCACCAGCGACTATGGCTATTCTCTTTTTCATTGCTCTGCTAAAAGCTATAAAACAAAAATCTCAAGTTGATACTACTTCTTTTTCAAATCAGCGTTGCGAAATGTATTCGTTCCACATTGTTACCAGTTGCTGCATATCCGGCGGCAGCGGGGCTTCGAAGTCCATCTCCTCGCCGGTGCGCGGATGACGGAACCCTAATGTCCTGGCGTGCAGCGCCTGCCTCGGACAAACCTCAAAACACCGGTTCACGAACTGCGTATATAAGTTAAACGTCGTTCCTTTCAGGATGTGATCGCCGCCATACGTCTTATCATTGAACAAGGTGTGACCAATATGCTTCATATGCACTCGGATCTGGTGAGTACGCCCCGTCTCCAAACGACATTCCACCAAAGTGACATAGCCCAAACGCTGCAACACCTTATAATGCGTTACGGCAGGCTTGCCTTCCTCGCTGCCGGCAGGATAGAACTCCATCAGGGTCCTGTCGCGCCGGTTCCGCCCGATATTCCCTTCGACGGTTCCCTCGTCTGCATCAACGTGTCCCCAAACCAGAGCCGTGTATAACCGGCGGGTGGTTTTGTGAAAGAACTGACGGCTCAACGAAGTGCCGGCATCTTCATTCTTGGCAATCACCAGCAGCCCCGATGTCTCCTTGTCGATGCGATGCACCAGTCCCATGCGCTTCTGGAAATCGAAGTTCTCTTCCTCCTCGTCGTCAGCACCTGCATCGTCGCCGGCAGTCGATGGGACATAGCCCAAATGGAAAGCCAAAGCATTCACCAGGGTTCCGGTATAGTTTCCATGCCCGGGATGCACCACCATTCCTGCAGGCTTGTTGACTACCAAAAGGTCTTCATCCTCATAAACGATATCCAGCGGAATGTCTTCCGGCACAATTTCCGTACTATGGCGGGGTCTGTCCATCATCACCTGCACCACATCGCCGGGCTTCACCTTGCAGCTCACCTTCTCCGGCTTTCCGTTCACCAGAATAAACCCACCGTCAGCGGCACGTTGGATGCGGTTCCGGGAAGTGCCCACGATGCGATCGACCAAAAACTTATCGACACGGATGGGGTGCTGTCCCTTATCAGCCACAAACCGGAAATGCTCAAACAGTTCGGATTCTGATGTTTCTGCCATATCTGTCACTTACTCGAAGAAAGAATTCTCCGTCGAATCGTTTTTCACTTCAAGATCTGCAGTCGTGCTGCCCACATGCACCACCAGATGGGTGCGGATCGGATACAACTCACCAATATTCATCTCTTCTCCGGTTTCCAGATGGGTGACCGAAAGCACCAGATCGTCGAATTCATAGGGTTCGTATTTCACCGAATCTGCAATGAGTTTCAACTCGCGCAAATGGGAAATAGCCTGACGGCTTGACCATTGGATTACATCCGGGAACAGCACCTTCTGCACATCGAAGGCATTGATGGTGAGATAGACAATACGATTGGGTTTCACAGGCAAATTGCCTTCGGGCAACTGTTCGATCACTTCTCCGGGTTGGCAGCCGTCTCCATAAATGGTATCAATTACCATCGGACGCAAACCTACCGCCTCAAGTTCTGCCGTTGCAACATCTACGGTCTTACCTACCACTTCAGGCACGATGGCCTTCTCGTTGTGTCCGGTAATGTCGTTGAGCCAGCCCGGCAGCCACAGGAAGGTTACACCCAACACAATCAAAAGCATAATCAGCAGGTTGACCGATATGATGATTATCGAATGTTTGATTTTCATAAATTCTCTTTTATTTCAGGGAGCAAAGTTATGCAGAAATCACTTTAATTCCAAAAAAAAGTATAAATATTTACGTTCAAACCAAAATTTAGTCGTTTTTTTGCTGCCATTTAGTAATTTTTTCGTACCTTTGCACCCCATAATAGTCGTTTCTGATTATCTGGGACAAGGTTAATAAAGATGTACAATGAATAAAAAACTTATTATCACTTTTTGCGTTCTCGGTGTCATTCTGGCAGGTGTTATTGCCTGGCTATCCGTATCTTTATACGACAAAACCGACACGATTGATTTTCTGACGGAACAATACGCGCTGGAAAAAGAGCAACTGGCAGACGAATACACCCAATTGGCCATCCAGTATGAAGGCTACAAGCTGACGGTCAACAACGACTCGCTCGAACAAAAACTCGAAGACCAGCGTATTAAGTTGCAGCGTCTGGCTGAAGAACTCAAACAGACCAAGGCAGAAGACCTGCGTAAGATTGTGGCCCTCGAAAAGGAATTGGCCTCCGTACGTGGCGTACTCCGCTATTATGTGGCTCAGGTGGATTCCCTGAATCAGGTGAACGAAGCCTTGGCTGCTGAAAACAAAGAGGTGCGACGCCAGATGAACCGCATCAGCTCAGCCAACGAGAACCTAAAGCAGCAGAACGAAGAACTGAACCAGAAGATCGACATCGCCTCTCACCTGTCTGCAAACAATCTGCACGCTGTGGCTCAAAACAAACGTGGCAAGAAAACTTCTTCGCTGAAGGCAACGACCCTGTTCGAGCTGAGCTTCAATATCAGTGCCAACATAACCGCACAGACCGGAGATAAAGAGCTGTATGTACGCATCCTGAAACCCAACGAGGACGTGCTGACTAATGCCAAGTCGGGCACCTTCCAATATGACAGCGATCAAATCCAGTATTCCATGAAGAAGACCATCGAATACACGGGTGAGGAACAACCCGTCTCACTCTATTGGAACCGCAACGAGACGCTCGATCCGGGACGCTTTGTCTTCGAAGTCTATGCAGACGGCAAACTGATAGGCACGACATCCCTAACTATGGAGAAATAACTGAAAACCTCATTCAATATCATGACCAAGAATCCCATTGTCCTATTCCGTATCGCCGTCAGGTTCCTGACCTACGACGTCTGGAGAATGACCGCAGAAAACGTTTCCGGCACTGTTCGCTATCTCATCAGCATTGTAAAGGCTCTATTTCTTTCGGTGCGGTTTTTCATTGGCGACCGAATGATGGAAAAGGCATCTGCCCTTACTTATTACACACTTCTGGCAATCGTACCGATTTTCGCCCTGATTCTGGGTATTGCCAAGGGCTTTAATGTGCAGGATATGCTTCAAGAGACGATGGCTCAGGCTGAAACGGGACAGAACGAAACGATCACCTACATCTTTAAGTTTGCAGACAGCTATTTGGAGCATTCGAAGACCGGCATCATCATGGGCATCGGTATCGTGATGCTGCTTTGGGTAATCTATAGCCTGATTGGCAATGTGGAAGCCGTCTTCAACCAGATATGGCAGCAGAAAAAAGGACGCAGCACGGTGCGCAAAGTTACCGACTATCTGAGCATCATGATTATCATCCCGATACTCATCTTTCTGGTTTGCGGTGTGCAAATTTTCACACACACGGCGCTCAACGATATCTCGATTGAAGTGGTTTCCGAAACGTTACGCTTCCTCTTCAAATGGGTCCCATACCTGCTCATCATCATTGTGTTCACTTTTGTCTATATCGTAATTCCCAATGCGAAAGTAAAGTTTACCAATGCGCTGATTGCGGGTGCCGTTGCTGGTATCGGATTTATCTTCTTCCAAAACCTTTACATCAACGGTCAGATCTGGGTTTCGAAATACAGTGCCATCTACGGTTCTTTCGCCGCCCTGCCGTTGCTGCTTTTGTGGATGCAGATGTCGTGGGTAATCTGCCTGTATGGTGCTGAGCTTTCGTTTGCTGCCCAGAATATGCGAAACTTCGAGTTTGAGAAGGATACGCAGAATATCTCCCGTCGCTATTACGATTTCCTGTGTGTCGTCGTGGCCGGCCTGATCTATAGCCAATTCCCGAAACGCAAATTCAATACTGAGGATATTTCGACCACCCTGCACCTGCCTTCCAAACTGACAGGTAATATTATTTCGCATTTACGCGACCTGAAGATTATCGACGAAACCATCGACAATGAAGGACGAGAAGAGGAACACGTCTGGGACCCTGGGCGACCGGTAGGCGATTATTCCATCGGACAGCTTTTGGAGGATATCGATGTGCAGGGTAGCACCGATTTCCGCTATGACTATACTGATCTATTCAAGCGTGAATGGCAGACCCTACTGAAGATGCGTCAGGCAGAAAAAGAGATCGCCAAAGACATGATGGTTCGCGATATTGAAATTGATTTCAAAAAGATTGACGAGTTATGCAACACTTCAAGATCTCTGAAGGAGAGATTAAGGCAATTATCGCAGAAAGCCTGAAATACGGAGCTGACTACGCAGACATCTACTTTGAACACAGTTCAACGCTTTCTGTCAGCCTCCAGAACGAGGACGACAACAAAGCGTCGCAGAACATCGACTTCGGAGCAGGTGTGCGTGTCGTTTCGGGTGAAAAGACCGGTTATGCCTATACGGAAGAGGTATCTCTGCCTGCCTTGATGAACGCTGCCCGGCAAGCAGCACGTATCTGCCAGGGAGACCAACCTATCGTAAAAGTCGCCAACTTCCACCCCATCGTTCCTCTAAAAACATTTTACCGGAATAGAGATCTTGATTTGCAGCCAAGCGAGCAGCAGATTGAGGAGCTGGTTGTATATCTGAAGGAACTGCGCGAACAGCTTTTGGAGGCTGACTCCAGAATCGTTAATACCAGCGGATCTATTATTCATAAAGTGCGTCGTTTTGCTATTGCCAACAGTCTGGGCGATTGCTATGAGGAAGAGCAACCGATAACGAATATTTCGGTAGGTAGCGTGATTGCACATGAGGGCCGGACAGAACGTGCTTCATGCAGTCGCTCTTTCCGTCGCACCTTAGATATGCTCACATCGTCGCTGCAAAAAGAACTGGTCGGGCAATGCGTCCGGAAACTCCATTTTGCTCTAACTGCCATCCAACCGACAGGTGGTGAGATGCCGGTAGTGATGGGTGCCGGTGCCAGCGGTATCTTATTGCATGAAGCTATCGGACATGCGTTCGAAGCAGACTTCATCCGTCGTGGGGAATCGATCTTTACCGACAGTCTCGACAAGCAGATCTGCGACCCGGACATCACGGTGGTGGACGATGGTACACTTCCCGATTTTCGCGGCACCATACATGTGGATGACGAAGGGGTTCCTTCCCAATGCACTGCTATTGTTACCGAAGGCAGATTGACCAGTTTCCTGCATGACCGCATTTCTGCCCGGCACTTTGGTGTGGCTCCCACCGGAAACGGCAGAAGGGAATCTTTCCGACACATGCCTGTGCCTCGCATGCGCAACACCTATATGCTAAGCGGACACAGCACGGAATCCGACTTGATTGCTTCGGTGAAGAAAGGTATATTTGTGGATGATTTCAGCAACGGACAAGTGCAGATCGGGGCTGGTGATTATTCGTTTTTTGTGAAAGGCGGATACCTGATCGAAAACGGCCATCTGACGCAACCCGTTAAGGACATTAACATCATCGGTAACGGTCCGCGCACGTTATCCGATATTCATGGTGTGGCCAACAACCTTGTGGTAGATCCTTCCACATGGACGTGCGGAAAGGAGGGACAGTCCTGTCCCGTATCATGTGGTATGCCATCTGTTCTGGTCGAAAAACTTACTGTAGGATGAAACGAATAGAGATAGCCAACTGGGCAGTCGATGAGGCCAAACGACTGGGAGCGCAGGCTGCCCGTGCTGAATTGTCGTGCATCGATATGCTGAATGTGCAATGCGAGGATGCTGAGGTATCGACATTGCAGCAAAACAGCGGTTGCGGACTGGTGCTACGTCTGTTTGTCGATGGACGATTCGGTACTTTCAGCACCAACCGTCTGGACAAAAGCGAGATTTCTTCTCTCATTCAGAACGGCATCGCCTGCACGCGCCTGCTTTCGCAAGACCCGGACCGGACGCTGCCCGATCCTGCCCGATATTACAAGGCTGGCAGCTTCGAGCAGAACCGCTTAGAGTCGCTTGCCTTAGAGAGTTTTAAGGAGAATGACCCGAACATTGATCCTGTAAAACTGGCTCTTTCCATCGGAAAGCCTGTGCTTGGCTCCGATTCCCGGATTATTCATCTGACCACACAATTCGGTAGTCGCAGCGGTTGGCAGTATATTGCCGATTCGCAAGGTTTTCAAGGCATCGGTTTTTGCAGTAATGCCTACGCCTATACATCGGTTTCGTTGCGCGATGAAGGTGATAGCCGCCCCTCTGACGGTTGGGTGGAAGCCGGCATCTGCTACGACGAACTACTCCCCTTGCTGCCTGGCTTGGGTCCTAAAGCGCTCTTTGCCGCCCGTTGGCGTCTGGGAGCCACCAGCGTTAAGCCGGGATTCTATCATCTGGCTGTCGAACCGGTTTGCCTCATGAAGTTGCTCGATCCGATGCTCGATGCCATGAACGGATACAATCTTTATATGCACCGCTCGTTTTTGACCGACAGGCTGCATAAACAGGTAGCATCTTCTTTGCTGACTCTCACCGATGAACCGCAGCGTAAGGGAGCCTTTGGTGCTTGCCTATACGACTTGGAAGGTGTCCGTACCCAGTTCACACCACTCATTCAGGAGGGCAGACTCATGACCTATTTCTTCAGCACTTATTACGCCCGAAAGATGAAGACCCAGCCCACACTGAGCGGCTCGAATGTGCTGTGCATCGCACCCGGTTCCCGAACACGTCAGGAGATTCTCAGCGATTACGAGGAAACGATTCTCATTACAGGCTTCTTAGGCGGCAACTGCAATGAAGTAACGGGCGATTTCTCTTATGGCATTGAAGGTCAGCTTTTCCGGAAAGGCGAACGCATCCAAGGCGTTTCGGGTATGAACATTACAGGCAATATGCTGCAGTTATGGCAAAACCTTTGCCAGATTGCCAGCGATACGGAACGCACCTTCGACGGTTATTTTCCCACTTTGTTCTTCGAAAATATCAATCTGCAATAAATCATATAAATATTTGCATTCATGAAAGTAGCACTTATACAACAGGCAAAGACTGCTGACATAGCCCAAAATAAACAGGATCTGGCAACTTCCATTCGCGAAGCAGCCCGACAGGGTGCAGAACTTGTGGTTTTGCAAGAACTGCACAACTCGCTCTATTTCTGCCAAGTGGAAGACACGAACAATTTCGATCTGGCTGAACCTATTCCCGGTCCTTCTACAGAGTTTTTCGGAACGTTGGCATCCGAATGCAAAGTGGTGTTGGTTTGCAGTCTCTTCGAGCGTCGTGCTCCGGGCTTATACCACAATACGGCAGTTGTGTTCGAGAAAGACGGGTCCATAGCCGGCAAGTACCGGAAGATGCACATACCCGACGACCCTGCCTACTATGAGAAGTTCTACTTTACACCTGGCGATTTGGGCTTTCACCCTATCCAAACTTCTGTGGGATGCCTGGGAGTGCAGGTTTGTTGGGACCAATGGTATCCGGAAGGAGCCCGTCTGATGGCATTACAAGGCGCTGAATTACTTATTTATCCTACTGCCATCGGTTGGGAAAGTTCTGACACGGAGGAAGAAAAACAGCGACAGCTGGGTGCCTGGCAAACCGTACAGCGCGGACACGCCGTTGCAAACGGACTTCCTGTCATTGCCGTCAATCGGTCGGGGCGGGAAACAGACCCTTCCGGACAGACAAGAGGTATCGAGTTCTGGGGACATTCGTTTGTCGCCGGACCGCAAGGTGAGTTTCTGGCGGAAGCCGGAACCGAACCTACACTCCTGCTTGTCGATATCGATATGAAACGTTGCGAAAACGTACGCCGTTGGTGGCCTTTCCTCCGCGATCGCCGCATCGAAGAATTTCACAATCTCACCAAACGGTTTATCGATTAAGATTGTTTCTAACATTAAACACCCGCACTTCGGAAAACCAAAGTGCGGGTGTTTGATTATAAAAAGTTTTCTGTTTTACTTGTTCTGCAAATACTCGTGCATATTGGCAGCAGCACGACGTCCGTCGCCCATAGCAAGGATAACGGTTGCACCGCCGCGAACAATATCGCCACCGGCAAATACGTCCTTAACATCCGACTGCATAGTCTCCTCGCCTACCACAATGGTACCCTTGCGGGAAATTTCAAGACCCTTGAAGTTGGTAGGAATGATCGGGTTCGGTGAAACACCGATAGCCACAATCACCAAATCAGCAGGAATGGTTTCTGTCTTGCCCTCAACCGGAACCGGGCTGCGACGTCCTGAGGCATCAGGCTCACCCAATTCCATCACTTGGAGCACTGCCTCCTTAACGCGACCGTTTTCATCGCCAATATATTCGATAGGATTGTGCAACACGTGGAAGTCGATGCCTTCCTCCATAGCGTGATGAACCTCTTCAGCACGTGCCGGAAGTTCGTCCAAACCGCGACGATAAACCAATGTCACCGTCTCTGCACCCATACGCTTGGCGGTACGAGCGGAATCCATAGCAGTATTACCGCCACCGCAAACCACTACGTTACGTCCCATCAGCACAGGTGTGTCAAAACCTTGTCCGCGACCGGCACCCATCAGGTTGATACGGGTCAGATACTCGTTAGACGACATCACACCGATGAGGTTCTCACCCGGGATATTCATGAAGCGCGGAAGACCGGCACCTGAACCGACGAAAATACCCTCGAAGCCCATCTCATGCAGCTGCTCGTAGCTTACGGTCTTACCAACAATCACATCTGGCTCGAAATCAACACCCATCGTACGCAAGGTATTGATCTCTGCTTCCACCACCGTATTAGGCAGACGGAACTCCGGAATGCCATACTTCAGCACACCACCGATCTCATGCAAAGCCTCATAGACAGTCACATCGTAGCCCAACTTGATCATATCAGCAGCAAAAGCCAAGCCCGAAGGACCAGAACCGACAACGCAGACTTTCTTACCGTTCTTAGGAGCACACTGAGGAGCTTTCACATTGCCGCTTTCGCGTTCGAAGTCAGCAGCAAAACGCTCCAAATAACCGATAGCTACCGGTTTCTGTTTCATCTTGAGCTTGATACAGTTGCCTTCGCACTGCTTCTCCTGCGGACAAACACGACCGCAGACAGCCGGCAGCGAAGAGGTAAGTTTGATGGTAGCAATGGCTTCCTCCATCTCCCCTTTCTCGATGTGCTTGATGAATGTAGGGATATTGATACCCACTGGGCAACCCTTCATACACGAAGGATCAGCGCAATCGAGACAGCGTTTGGCTTCGAGCACAGCCTGCTCACGGGTCAGACCCTGCTGCACCTCTTCGGTGAAAGTGGTTACACGATATTCCGGGGTCAACTCAGGCATCTTCACACGCTCAATGGCAGCACGATCCTTAGGACTCATCGATTTGCGCAATTCTTCACGCCAAGGCTCATTGCGCAGAGCCTGTATTTCTTCTTTTGTCATACTTATTGTCGTAAAGAGTTATTTATTCAATGCTGACATAGCCTCAGTTTCTTCTGTTTTGTAGGCTCGCATACGCATCATCATCTCATCGAAGTTCACTTCTGCTGCATCGAACTCAGGTCCGTCAACGCAGACGAACTTGGTCTTTCCGCCCACTGTCACACGGCAGGCACCGCACATACCGGTACCATCCACCATGATGGTGTTCAGACTCACTACGGTTGGCACATTATATTTCTTCGTGAGAAGGCTCACAAATTTCATCATGATTGTCGGACCGATGCAGACGCACTTATCGACCTGTTCGCGCTGAATCACCTGCTCAACGCCCAGGGTAACCACGCCCTTCTGTCCGTAGGAACCATCGTCGGTCATGATAATCACTTCATCGGAATTGGCTCGCATTTCATCCTCCAAGATAATCAGATCTTTGGTACGGGCAGCCAAAACCACAATCACACGATTGCCTGCCTCGTGCATAGCCTTTACGATAGGCAGCAATGGAGCAACTCCGACACCACCACCGCAGCAAACTACGGTACCAAACTTCTCAATGTCGGTGGCATGACCCAATGGACCTACCACATCTGCCAGACAATCGCCAGGTTCGAGGGCATTGATGCGAGCAGAACTTGCACCGACTGCCTGAACCACCAATGTGATGGTTCCACGCTCCACATCAGCATCAGCAATGGTCAAAGGAATGCGTTCTCCTTTTTCGTCCAAACGCACAATGACGAAGTGCCCGGCTTTGCGGCTGCGGGCAATGAGAGGAGCCTCCACTTCCAGGCAAGCCACCTTCTCGGAGAACATCTTTTTACTTACAATCTTGTTCATTGATGTAAATAGTTTATACTAATAATATTCTTTTGATTAATCATAACGCGGCGCAAAGTTACGCTTTTTTTAGCGAAATGCAAAAAAACATGTAATTTTTTTGACAAATTTTGGTGATTTTGAATTATTTTATCGTTTTTATTGATGAAAAAGTAAAAAGGAGTGTACAAAATTCAATTATTATCAGTAAATTTGCAGCGTTGAACTACCTATTTATTATAAGAGGATGAAAAAAGGTATTACTATCGTACTTGTCATTCTGATTCTGACGCTCTCCTTCTGCATCGGTGTGGGCTTTTTCTTCACCAACACCGCCCTTCAGCCTGCCAATAACAAAGGACGCGACATCGAGGCGTGCAAGGAACTTGTATATAACCACTACCCGGAACTCCGCCAGTGGCACGATTCACTGGAGGAAAACGGATTGTTGCGCGACACGTTCATTGTCAACAGCGAGAACATCCGTCTGCACGGGCTCATCGTGTGCCATGCAGACAGCGACAGCATCCAAGACCAGAGCATTGTGTTGCATGGCTATACCGACAATGCAGAGATCATGATGCGTTATTACTACCTGCATTACGAAGTGCTGAAGCGCAACGTCATAGTTCCGGAGCATTTCGGACACGGACTGAGCGAAGGTGACCACATCCGTATGGGATGGTTAGACCGGCTCGAAATTCCTTATTGGATAGAAATGGCACACCATCTCTGGCCCCAAGGCGAACAGATCATTCACGGCTTGTCGATGGGAGCTGCCACCACCATGATGTTGTCCGGTGATCCCACACCCAACTACGTGAAAGCCTTTATTGAAGACTGCGGATATACCTCCACCTGGGATCAGCTTGCCTATCGGTTAGAGGTTGATTACGGACTTCCAGCCCATCCGATCCTCGACTGTGCCGACTGGGTTTGCCAACGTCGTTTTGGTTGGAGTTTCAAGCAGTCGTCCGCAGTCGGGCAAGTGGCAAAATGCACCAAGCCCATGCTTTTCATTCACGGCGAAGCTGACGATTTCGTACCCTCTTCGATGGTTTACCAATGCTACGAAGCCAAGCAGGAAGGTTACAAGGAACTTTGGATTACTCCAGGATCTGCACATGCCCAAAGCATTCATGAGCATTGGGAAGAATATTGCAACAGAATAGAAAACTTCCTGCAAACCATCCGCCAACACTGATTTTTCATTCCATGAGAAAAGTTCTATTCCTATTATCCTGCATTCTGTTCTTTTGCACCACTACTTTTGCAACCGAAACTTCCGCAGAAGTTCCGGCTACTACGCATCGTCCTAAAGTGGCACTTGTATTGGCAGGAGGCGGAGCAAAGGGATTAGCGCATATCGGAGCCATCAAAGTGCTTGAGGAAGCCGGCGTTCCTATTGATATGGTAGTGGGCAATTCCATGGGATCGATTGTAGGAGGTCTTTATGCTTTGGGATACTCGCCGGCAGAAATGGACAGTGTGGTTCGTCACACCAACTGGATCAGCCTTTTGTTAGATACCCCCGACTACGGCAACAACCTTCTTATAGCCAAAAAATTGAGCGAAACATTCCAACTGCGCGTGGCGCTTGACCCTGAAAAATGGAATTCCCCATCGGGCAAAAGCGGTATCTTGCAGGGAAAGAATATCATGCAGCTCTTGCAGAGGCTGACAGAAACAGCTCCCGACTCTGTGGATTTCGACCAGTTGCCCCTCCCCTTTGCCTGCAATGCTACGGAAGTGATGAAAGGGCGCATCTACGAATTCCATAGCGGCAATCTGGCACAAGCGATGCGTGCCTCAATGGCGATACCCGGTGTGTTTACGCCTGTACAGACGGACAGTTTGCTCTTCGTGGATGGTTTCGTAACTAATAACTACCCTGTAGATGTAGCCAAACGCATGGGCGCTGACATTATTATCGGTATCGACCTGACAAGCAATATACCCGAGGCAGAACGCTACAGTAATCTGCTTGATCTGGTGACTCACATGATTGATGTCAGCGGATCGCACCTTTATGAAGATAATATACGAAGAAGCGACGTCTATATCGATATTGACGTGACGGAATACAGTTCTGCCAGTTTCGGTGCAGAAGAAATTGATTCGCTGCTCACACGAGGTGAACGTCGCGCACGCCAGTTGCTGCCACAAATTGAAGCTTTGCGCAATCGTATCGAAGCAAAATACGGCAAAGAGGAACCGGCCTATATCCAAGCACACCGGTGGAGACAGGAGGCGCTGAAGAAACAATCCGGCAATGAGGATTATGCTTCCACTGAAAGCAAACCGAAGGATGACAGCTTCTTCAAGACCATCCGCTCCAATTATCTGTCAAGTTCTGCCAATCTGGGCGTACGTTTTGATAACGACGAATATGTGTCTGCACACATGGCCGTGAACTTTGTGCTGTCAAAAGCTCACCGATACAATGCAATGGTCTATGGACGTTTAGGTCAACGAATGGCAGGTTCGGTATCCTTGGGTCACCTTGCTAATAACCGGATGTTCGGGTTAAGCTATTCTTTCCTGCATGGCGACTACCAGTATCACCACAAGGGACTGCGGATAACCGACATCACCCGCAATGAGCAAATCACCCGATTCTATTTCGGACAAACCTGGCACAAGTGGCTTTACACGTTTGGCATCACCTACCATTGGAACGATTTTAAGGAAGTGCTGGTCCGACATTCGGTCGCCAGTCTTTTACCCGTTCAGGAGAATACAAAAGAACGCTATTTCTCCTATTTTGTCCGGTCGGAGTTCAACACGATGAACTCTTCCTATTTCCCGACCGAAGGACATCGCGTCAATGCCAGCCTTCAGATCATATCCGACAATCTGTATCAGTACGACGGAAACAACATGATCCCGATTGCTGAGGTCAAGTGGACCAGTGCCCTATCTTTAAACAGCCGGTTCACCCTCATCCCTCATGCTTCCGGCAGAGCGATTTTCAACGATCACAATACTCCGCCAGCCACATTGCGCAACCTGATCGGAGGACTCAAGGACGGCATGAAAGCACCCCAGCAACAGGAAATGGCAGGTGTATCCGTGCTCGACGTCGTGGAACAAAATGCCATAGGAATTGCCGGTTTGAGTTTTCAGCAGCGCATGGGCAAACGTCATTATCTGAAAGGAGCCATCGACGGTTGTTCCATGGGCAGTAACCTGAAAGCAATCGTTGACGATTCGAACTTCTCTTGGGGCTGCCAGGCCGGTTACAGCTATAGCAGTATGGCCGGACCTATCTCCATCATCGGTTATTGGAGCGATAGGACAAGAGAATTTCGTCTCATGCTGAATGTAGGCTATTGCTTCTGACCGGAACTTATTACATAGGAAATAAAAAACTGACATAAACTTTGAAAATCCCATTCAATGGAAAGAAAAAATTTTGCGTTCATCAGCTATAATCACCACGATGTGAAGTGGGCCAAATGGCTGCAAAAGAATCTGGAGCACTATAAGCTTCCGACTGAAATCCACAACGAGTTTGAAGACAGTCGCTTCATCCGTCCTGTGTTTCGCGACCAGACCGACCTGAATACGGGCGTGCTGGGCAACGTGTTGCGCGACAATCTGCTTGCCTCCAAATTCCTCATCGTGCTTTGCTCTCCCAATTCAGCCAAGTCCGAATGGGTAAGCAAAGAGGTACAGTCGTTCATCGAATGGGGCCGTCTGGATTGCATCATTCCTCTGATCGTCGATGGTCAGCCAAACTGCTACGACCCTAACTTGGAATGTTTTCCACGCTATCTGAAGGAATACACATCCGAACATCCGGAAACAGAACTGTTAGGAGTCAGCATCGAAGAAGTCGGTAAGGAGAAAGCGTTCATCCGCGTAGTTTCCAGAATGCTGGGAGTTTCGTTCGACACGCTTTGGAAACGTCACGAACGCGAACGCCGTCGTCGTATTGCTTTGCGCACCGTGAGCAGTCTTGTGGCTCTCTTCCTGCTCTATTGGTTGGCATTTCCTGTTCAACTGTCCATGACCCTGCACGATCAGCTGCATCACCTTCCTTTCGGAACCACCCCCGACGGTGTGGGCGGTGTACTGACTGTAAACGGCAACGAATATCAGCTCACTTCGCTCGACACGACCCTGCAGCTTTCAAGCCTGGCAGGGTTCCGTCGCCTGAGTAGCGTAGAAGTATCGTTCAAGGCTCCCTACTACGACAGCATTTCTACCCGTCAGCAAATCGGTTCCGGACTGCAAACCGAACTTTCTCTCAACCTCAAGCGCGACGACACCTTCCGCTTCTTTGCCGGACGCGTACTCGATTTCGAGACGCAGGACCCGATTGCCGGTGCCGTATTTAGTATCGACAATGGCGCCTTCACGGCTGAGACGGATACTGAGGGCCGTTTCTCTGTCGATATCCCGATTGATGCCCAACGCGAATACAAAGATGTTGAGGTTCGTGCGGATGGCTACGAACTCTTTGAGAGTCCGGAAGAAACCGTGGATGCTGATGTGGTTTTCCTGCTGCACAAATCCGGCAAATAAGACAAAATGACAATGAAAAGAATAATCATACCGGTTCTGGCACTTCTGTTGTCCGCGCTCTCCTATGCTCAAAGCACGCAACAGGTTCAGATTCTGGAATACAACGGCAAAGAGGCTAAAACGCCTATTCAAGGCGTAGGCCTGACGGTTGCCAATGCCGGTGCCGCATTAAGCGATGCACAAGGCGTACTGACCCTCAACTTCCGCACCAACAAAGCCGGAGATCCCGTGGTCATCCGCCGCATTGAGAAAGCCGGATACGAAGTGTTCAACCGAGAGGCGGTGGAACAATGGACCGTAGCCCCGAACGTTCCTTTCCTGCTGGTACTGTGCCGGAGTGACAGATTCCGCCAACTGTGCGACCAGTACAGCCAGATTGCCAGCGAAAGCTACGGACGCCAGCTACAGAAAGACAAAGCCCGTCTGGCAGCAGAGCGCAAGGCCGGAAAGCTGAAAGAGAAGGAATATCAGGATGAACTGCTGAAAGTGCAGGACGAGTACGAACAGCAGTTAGAGAATCTGGATCTGTATGTTGAGAAGTTTGCCCGATTCGATCTCTCCGAACTGTCGGACCAGGAGCGGCAGATCATCGCTCTGGTGCAAGAAGGTAAGATCGACGAGGCCATTACACGCTACGAACAAATGGATCTTTTAGGTCAATACGTTACTCAATCGAAGGAAATCAGACAAATATCCAATGCCCAGGACAGCCTGACCGCTGTGCGTAATAACAAGGCTGAAGCGATCGACACCCTACGGCAAGTGATTCAGATGATGGAAAATATTAAGAAATGAAGAAACTGTTTTTGGTTCTGCTGGGAATCGCCGCGATTACAACGGGTTCTGCTCAGGTGGAGCAGACGGTCATTGTAAAAGAATATAACGGGAGTTCGAAAAAAACGCCTTTGGCAGATGTGGGCGTCACCGTCATGAATGCCGGTGCTGTCATTTCGGATGCCAACGGACAAGCCTCCCTTCGCTTCCGCACATTGCATGCCGGTGACAAAGTGACCATCCGTCGCATCGAAAAAGCCGGATACGAACTTTTCAACAGTCAGGCCACCGACCAATGGACCATCTCTCCGCAGCAGCCTTTTACCTTGGTGCTGTGCAGAAGCGACAGGTTCAAGGCATTGCGAGATGAATACAACCGCGTGGCAAGCGACAGTTATGCCCGCCAGTATAAAGCAGAACAAACCCGTCTGGAGGAAGAACGCAAACGCACTCAGATGCTGGAAGAGACCTACCGGCAGAAACTGCTTGACCTGGAAAACCAGTATCAGCAACAACTCGAAGACCTTGACAACTATGTCGATCAGTTTGCACGCATCGACTTGTCGGAACTCTCCGGCAAGCAGGCCAAACTGATTCTGATGGTGAAAGAAGGCAAGATCGATGAAGCCATTCGAGAATACGAATCGAACGACTATCAGGCCCAATATGAGAAAGAGTGCCTCGAAATCGCCAAAATTGACGAGGCTCAGGCAAAGCTGGCACAAATCGAGGCAAAAAAGCGGAGCAATCGCGAGAATATATACCAAGCCATTACCCGACAGGTCAACACCTATTTTCTGGCGGGCGGCCGCGAAAATATCCGCAAAGCCAACACCCTGCTCAAGAATGTGGCAGATGCTGATACCACCAATCTGCAAGTCGTCTTTGCCTATGGCATGCAGGCTGTCCGGCAACGTAATCTGGCAGATTGCGAGACCTACCTGAACATCTACATCCGAGGTTGTGCTGATCATCCGGAATATCAGGCAGACGGCTACATATATTTAAGCGAGGCATACATACAGATGCAGGATTTCGAAAAGGCAATCGAACAACTGCAAAAGGGGCTGTCAATCCGGAAGGAGATCGCACAGACCCATCCGGAACGCATGGCGGCACCTATTCTCGAAGCAGAAAACGATCTGGTGACCTGCTATCGCTGGTTAGGCAATCCGCAGGGCATCATCGAAACGCTGAACGAGGCCATTCCGACCGCTGAAGCATTGTATCGTGAGGAACCCGAAGTTTACGGTTACATCCTGCCCTCTATGTATAGCAGCTACGGATTGGCACTCTACTATACCGACAACCAGATTCAGGCCCGAAAAGAAGCCTTGAGAGGTGTGGAAATGAGTCGCAAACACTATACGGAAGATAAAAACCGCATCCCAGACGAAACGAGGAGTTCCAGCTATATCTATTGTCTGACGAATCTTTCCCAGATCTGTTATCTGCAATCCGATTGGAACGCCCTGATCGATGCCCAGCTGCAATATGCCTGGATTCTCGAACCCGAATACCGGCAGAACCCGGATGCCAACGGAATCTATCTGCAAGGTGTCTATAATAATCTGGCAGATGCCTACCTGCATCTGGAAGACTACACCCAATGCGAAAAGTATTTTCTGAAATCGGAAGAATTGCAGAAGAGCGTTGAGAACAGTAGCGCTTCATTCGATGCCTATAATTGGTTCAATCTGGCAGACATCGGTGCACATCTCTATCAGGCACTCGGTAATACCGAAAAGAAGAATTTCTACATCGACATTGCCCTCAAAAACTACAAAAAGATGATTCCCGAAGCGCAGGAAGAAGCCAAGCCTTTATATGAAGCTATCAAGGCGATGAAAGGGGAATAAGATTCGTGACAAATTGTCATTTCCAATACGCAACGTTGTTCGATATCTGAAAAAAACGACAGCTATAAAAGCCCTGATAATTTGGCAAAATGCCACATTTTTCGTAACTTTGCATCCGACCGAAAAGGATGCAAAGTTCTTTTTTGTCACCTTTTAAGAAGTTCCAGTTACACCAATAGGGTTATACTTGTTCGTATTGAGGTATATATTTTTTTAAGTTTTATTATTCTATTATTATGTATCAATTTAAACGGATGCTTTTCGTATCCTTAGCGATAGCAACGCTTTCTTCCGGCACATACGGACAACAGGTCATGAGTCTGGAAGATATCTATCGCATGGCAGACGAAAACAGCCAAAGCATGAAAGTCTATCAAACTGCACAAGAAAGTGCAAGCGCCTCTGTGAAAGAGGCCAAAAGTGCCTTCCTCCCCGACATCAACCTGAGTTTAAGCGGCAGCTATATCGGTAATGCCACGCTCATGGACCGGAAATTCTCGACTCATGGCACCACCGAAATACATTATGCCATAGCACCATACGTCGGACAAGCCACGCTTGGCAAACAAGACACTCCCCATTGGGGCAACAATTTCGCCTTCGAGGCTTCGCAGGTGCTGTATGCGGGTGGTGCCATATCAGCTGGCGTCCGGATGGCAAAACTGGGCGAACAGATGGCTGCACTCGACTATCAGAAGAACCAGCAGGACATCCGTTTCCTGCTCACAGGCTACTACCTTGACCTCTGCAAGCTGCTGAACCTACAGGAAGTGGTGAGCAGGAACATCGAACTTACGCAGAAAGTGCTCGATAATATGAATGCACGGTTCGAACAGGGTACGGTCCTGAAAAACGACATTACACGCTATGAGCTGCAACTGGAGAACCTGCAGCTTCAACTGACGCAACTGAAGGATGCCGCTTCGATCATCAACCATCAGTTGGCTTCCACCCTGCATCTGCCCGAAGGAAGTGTCATTCTTCCCGACACCATGCAACTGAAAACGGAAGGACAGCGTCTGTATGCCGGCTCTTCCGTCGAACAGCATTGGCAGGAACAGGCAACACAGAGCAACATCGGACTACACCAGGCGCAACTTGCCGCTAATATAGCAGATCAGCAACTGAAAGCCTCCAAGGCTCAGAACGTACCGCACATCGCTCTGATTGCAGAAGACCATCTGGGCGGACCTTACACCAATGATCTGATTCCAGTGGATGCCAACACCAATGCCTGGTTTATAGGAGTTGGCATCCGGTATAATCTGTCTTCGCTCTACAAGAACAACCATAGCGTCCGGAAAGCCAAAATCGAAGTGCAAAAAGCCAACGAATCGGTTGCCTTGGCACAGGAAGGAGTTGAAAACGGAGTGCAGGCCAGTCATGTGAACTATATGACGGCATTTAGCGAAGTGCGCACCCAAGAGAAGAGCGTGGAGCTTGCCAAAGAGAACTATAGCGTCATCTGCAACCGCTACGAAAACGATCTGGCTCTTCTCACCGATATGCTCGACGCTTCCAACATTCTTCTGTCCGCAGACATGGGCTTGGTGAATGCACAGATCAACCTCATTTATAATTATTACAAACTGAAATATATTACACACACACTATAAATTCTTTCCCTATGACTATCAAGAAAACAAAACTCATATACGACATCGTTGTCATCTTACTCATTGTTACAGGTCTCTGCTATGTATGCAGCCGGTTTGTCCATCTCGGTAATATCGAGTGGACCGACAATGCCTCTGTGCGCCAGCACATCACACCGGTGAATACCCGTGTGGCGGGTTTCATCAAAGAAATCCGATTCGAGGAATACCAGCCTGTACACAAAGGCGACACACTTGTCATCATCGAAGACACAGAGTTCCAGCTTGCCGTAGCTCAGGCTCAGGCAGGACTCGCCAATGCCCAGGCTGCCACCAAAGCCACCTCTGCAGGTATGGCCACCACCAGCAACAACATCAAGGTGAACGAAGCCACTATTGCGGAAGTGAAAGTGCAACTTGAGAATGCGAAACGCGAACTGGACCGTTTTGAGAAACTCCTCGCTCAGGGTGCCGTAACCCGCCAGCAGTACGACAATGTCAAGACGGCGTTCGAAAGCACCAAAGCCCGCTACGAACAGGTGACCAGCGCCAAACAGAGCACCTCGTTAGCCGTTTCCGAAATGGGACACCGCCTATCGCAAAGCGAGGCAGGCCTGCGTGTGGCAGAAGCCCAACTCGAACTGGCAGAACTCAACCTGAGCTACACCGTCATTGTTGCCACAGCTGACGGCGTATTGGGTGCCAAGGATATTCATGAAGGACAGTTGGTGAACCCGGGTCAGACGATGGTCGAGATTGTTGACAACAGCGATCTTTGGATTATTGCCAATTATCGCGAGACGCAACTGTCGAATATTCAGATAGGCAGCGAAGTCACCATTACTGCAGATGCAGTTCCCGGTGTGACCTACAAAGGTGTTGTGGAAAGCATTTCCGATGCCACCGGCTCTGCTTTTTCTCTTATCCCGACCGACAACGCCACCGGAAACTTTGTCAAAATCGAACAGCGTGTCCCAGTTCGCATTGCTTTCCGCAACAATACGGTCGAAGATCTCTCCAAACTGAAAGCCGGCTTCAACGTGGAGTGTGAAGTTAATTATTAGTCCGGAATAACGTCAGAACGTTATAACGAAATTTTAAATTATCACAATGTCTTCTTTTCGTGTCCCTGCGTTCAAACCGTGGGTTCCCAGTCAGATCCATCCTTGGATATATATGTTCTTTGCGCTGAGTTTTCAGCTCAGTGGAGGCCGGTATTTAGGCGCACTCAACGCCATGATCGGTGAAGAGCAGCTGATGCGCGAAGACCTGCTGATGGCCCTCTACTGCAATCTGGCAGGCATGGCTCTCTACTTCCCCATCCTGTTTCGCATGAAGTTCCGTTTCACCAACTTCACGCTGCTTCGTGCCGCTGCGTGGGGCATCATCGTCACCAATCTGCTGATTCCCTACACCAACTGCCTGCCTCTCCTTTGGACGCTTTGTTTCATCGAAGGCGTATGCAAGCTGCAAGGCACATTCGAATGTATTTCTTCCATACAACTATGGATGACTCCCACACGCGATTTCCGGGTCTTCTTCCCGATTCTGCACCTCTTTATCATGGGTTCCATCAACGTCAGCAGCTGGTTAGGCGTACAGTTTGCTTTCGGTTTCGACGATTGGAGACTCACTCACTTCGCCATCGCAGGACTGATGTTCTTCAACCTGCTGGCAATGCATATCATGCTACGTCATTTCCGCTTCATACCGAAGACACCGCTCTGGGGCATCGATTGGGTGGGTATGATCAGTTGGATTGCCTTTCTGCTTCAGATCTGCTATCTGCTTTGTTACGGTGACTGGATGGACTGGTACAGCCATCCTACAACTTGGGTGCTGACAGGTACCAGCCTGATTACGTTCGGTCTCATTCTCTATGGAATGCTTATTAAACCGCACGCCTATATCAGTCGCAAAGTGTTCAAGTTCCGGCATGTAGTTTCCATTCTGGTACTGATTACGGTCTTCGAAGCTCTATTGGCGGCTGAGAATGTGCTGGAGGAAATCTTTTTCGAGGAATGCGCTCATTTGAGTGACCTCCGGGGTGCCAACCGCTACCTGTATGTTCTTGCCGGCAGTCTTTCGGGCTGCGGATTCTGCTATTGGTGGCTCAAACTCCGGAACTGGAGTCACACGCGTCTCGGTCTTGTCGCCACGTTCTCGGTGCTCTTCTATATGGTCTGCATGTATTTCCTCATCGATCCCAATGTCGAACTCAACCAGCTTTGGTTCCCTCTCGTATGCCGCGGTTTTGCCGCAACGGTGATGAGTATCGTGCTGATGGTCCATCTGAACTATTCGATGGACTTCCACACATTCTTCCAGGGCCTTTCTCTTTTCAATATCATCCACATGGCATTCGGTGGATGCGTAGGTGCTGCCATCTATGGAGAGTTGTTTGGTGATGCCGTTGCTGATTCATTCGCCCGCTACACACCTTGGCTCAACGCAGCAACCCTCACCAATTCAGCAGAGCATATTTCTTTGCTGACTGCCCAATTCGGTGAATACATGGAAGCGTTTGTTGCACAAATGTTGCTGATTGGTGTGCGCGAATGCTATGGCTGGGCCATCTATGCCACACTGTTCCTCATCGCGCTGTTTCTGATCTACGACATGCCTGCCCGTCGCTATAGTCAGCATCGTATGTTACCCTGGCGTCGTGTCGGACTGAAGTTCTTCTCTCCTTGGTTACACCGGAAGACTTCAGCATAAAATAATTTACTGCTCAATAATGTTATTGCCCATGTGCATCAGCATTTTGTAGATCTCCACACACGATACGGCATCGAAAGCTGCATACGACAACTGGCGGTCGGTCAGACTCTGAGCCTCCCAGTTGGTGAGACGCTGACGCTTTGAAATACGCTTACCGAACAGAATGGCATAGATCTTGGCCAAACTCAGTTCTTCGATGCCGTAACCTTTCACCAGGTGCTGCAGATCGATAAATCCTCGGGGAGCAAAATCGGGCTCCCATTTGCGCAGTCCGTTGAAATCATCTTTGGTGGAGAGACCTACTTTTATTACTGCTGGATCTTCCAGCAAAGCCTTCAAAGGAGTACAGAAACCGGGAATAAGGTTCAACCGGAACAGATAGGCAGTCCGCCCTGCCGACAACTGCACCAGACAAACCTTGTAGGTCTGTCCTTTCACAAACGAAGGACGCGTTTCCGTGTCGAATCCTATCACCGTGTGTGCATCACGAATCGACTGAACGGCTCTTTCTGCTTGCTCAATGGTATTGATCACAATGACATTACCGGTAAACTCCACCACCGGCAAAGCATTAAACTCCTCTTTGGTAATTTTAGCAGGAAGCATATTTATGTAGGTATTCGACGACCTTGGGGTCGCACATATTAGAGATATCCAGTCCTTTCTTCAGCGCCTCCCGGATCTCGGTTGAAGAAATATCGTGCAAGGGGGCATCAACCAGGCGCACCGTCGGAAATTCATCTGTCGCCAATGCCGACAACGGATAACCGGGACGAGGATAGACTATCAGATGGAAATCGCGGAGGATGGTATCCCAGTCCTTCCAGCGATTAAAAATCAGCCAGTTGTCGGCACCTATAATCAGGTAAAACTCGTGCAGCGGATATCGTTGCTGCAAGGTCTGCAGGGTGACAATCGTGTAGTTCGGTACGGGAAGCTCATCCTCGATGGTACAGACACGCAAGCCCTTATGTCCCTCGATTGCCAGCTCCAGCATATGTTGGCGAGCCTCATTGCTCATCAGTTCAGTCCCCTGTTTGAGCGGATTGAGCGGCGAACGGATGAGCCACACCTCATCGACAAACCCCTCCTGCACCAGAAAGTCGGACAAAGCCACATGTCCGAGATGCACAGGATTGAACGACCCCGAATAGATGCCGATTCTCATGGTTATTCCGACAAAAAATCGTTCATCAGTTTCAGCACTTCCGCTTTGGCTTCATCCAGATTGTCGTTCACCACAATACGGTCGAACTGTGAGGCGAAAGTGAGCTCGTAGGCTGCCTTATCGAGACGAGTCTGAATCACTTCTTCCGTATCGGTACCCCGACTGTGCAACCGGCGGCTCAGTTCTTCGACCGAAGGCGGCTGGACAAACACACTCAAGGCTCGGTCTCCATAAAACTTCTTGATATTGATACCGCCTTTCACGTCCACATCGAAAAGCACAATCTTGCCGGCCTCACTCAGCCGCTCCACCTCGCTTTTCAACGTTCCATAGAACTTATCGGGATAGACTTCCTCATATTCGAGGAAATCGTTCTGTGCAATGTGCTTGCGGAACTCCTCGGGAGTCAGAAAATAATATTCCACACCGTGTTTTTCCGTACCTCTCGGTGCGCGACTGGTGCATGAAACGCTGAATGCCAGATTCGGATTCTGCTGCATCAGATATTGCACCAGTGTCGATTTGCCGCTGCCTGACGGAGCGCTGAAAATCATCAGTTTTCCTTTAGCCATAATTTCCTATAAAACGTTCAAGACATGTTCTTTAATCTGTTCCAACTCATCTTTCATCTTCACCACGATACGCTGCATCTCTGCATGGTTTGACTTGCTGCCCAACGTATTGATCTCGCGACCCATCTCTTGGGCAATGAAACCTAACTTTTTGCCGGTTCCGCCTGCATCCATTTCAGCATCCATCGTCTCGACGAAATATTTCAGATGATTGTCCAACCGATGCTTCTCTTCGTTCACATCAAGCTTCTCGATGTAGTAAATCATTTCCTGTTCCAGTCGGTTGCGGTCGTAATCGACCGGAAGCTGCGTCAGTTTATCGATGATGTTCTGACGAATTTTCTCCGTACGTTCTTTCTCGTAGATCTCTACGCTTTCCAAGAGCGAACGGATATTCGCGATTTTCTCGGTAAAGACCTTGTAGAGGGAAGTACCTTCCTGCACACGGAAAGCCACAAAGTTATCGAGTGCCTCTGCCACCACTTGCGTCACCTCGGTCAGCTCTTCTTCGTTTGCCTCCTGGCTTTGCTGCGAAATGACTTCCGGCATCCGTAGCACCGTCTGCAACAATTGCACCTCTTCGCTCAACGAAGCCGGTTGTTCTTTGTTGAGATGCAATTCTTTCCGAAGCTCCAGGATCTGCCCTAAATAAGTTTTGGCAAGATCGAAGTCGATTCTTGTTGCGGTTGCCCCGCCCAAGTTTTCGACGGTCATTGTCAAATCGATTTTGCCTCGCTGTGCAGCTTGCTGAATCATCGAGCGGAACTCCATCTCACGCTCCCGATATTGAGGAGCCACCCGCATATTCAGATCCAGCTGTTTGCTGTTGAGCGAGCGCACCTCGACGGTAATTCTTTTATTATTGATTACGGCAGAAGACTTGCCGTATCCGGTCATAGACTGTATCATTTGATTTATAGTTTATGTCACCACGTAGATGTCGGGCAGGTTGCGGCCTACTTCGTTGTAGTCGAGACCGTAACCGACAATGAAGTCGTTGGGGATTTCCATGCAGCAATAATCGATGGTGAGGGATTCGACCTTGCGGGCTTTCGGTTTATTGAGCAGCACGGCAATGCGTACATCCACGGCTCCCAGCTCTTTCAGCCAGCGCACCATACGTTCAAGGGTGTAGCCCGAATCGACAATATCTTCCACCACGACCACCGTGCGACCGGCCACATTTTCCGGAATGCTCGAAAGAGCACGAACCGTACCGGTGGTGGCAAGTCCGTCATACGACTTCATGCGCACAAAGGAAATCTCTGCATCCTGAATATGGATACGACGGAACAGGTCTGCGGCAAAAACAAAGGCCCCGTTCAAGACGCACAGAAACAGCGGTGCCGTACCCGCCAGATCCGCATTGATTTGTGCGGCTACACGATCCACCTCAGCCAAGATCTTGTCCTGGCTGAGGTATTTCTTGAAATAGCGGTCGGAAACCTGAATCACTCCTTCCATAGATCAGGCAACCTTATTGAGACGTTTGATAATGGCAAAAATGAAGGCGGCAGCCAAGAGACAGATGCCCATCAGCACACCCCAAACTATAGGCAACGGCAGGCTCCACATGTGTCCGGCAACGGTAACAAGCTTGTTGCCAAGTGCCGTAGCCACAAACCAGCCGCCCATCATCATACCCTTATATTTGGCAGGGGATACTTTCGTTACGAAGCTGATACCGATCGGTGAAAGCAGCAACTCTGCAAAGGTCAGAATCAGGTAGGTGTTGACCAGAAGGCTGGGCGAAGCGTCATAGACGTGATTCGGATAATCGGGAGTTGGCATATCCAGACAAGCCAGGGTAAGCATCAGATAGGCAGCACCTGCCACCAGCATACCCAAACCGATCTTGAACGGAGCTTTCGGTTCCTTGCCCTTGCTTGCCAGCCAACCGAACAATGCGATGGAAACCGGAGTCAACATCACCACAAAGCAGGCATTGAAGTGCTGGAAAATAGGAGCACTGATCGGAACGACGGTTCCATCAGCAGGAATATTTAGGATGAAATAGGAAGCGCCCAGCAGGATCAAGGCTCCTGCCAGGATGCGGCTCAGCCCCTTGTTCTGGAAAATACCGAACAGGCCATACACCACGAAGATACCGGCCAAAAGATTCTTGACATCGAACAGCATGCCCAGGAATCCGCTGGACTCGCGTGCCGTAAACTCATCTGCAAACCAGGTAAGCGTCAGACCGTTCTGGTGGAATGCCATCCAGAAGAAGACGACAACAGCATACACCAAACCGAGGCAGATGATACGCTCTTTGGTTTCTTTCGGATCTTCCTCTGCCACTTCGACTGCCGCAGTATTGTCTTTCTTGCGAGTCACATTCATCACGTGGCGGAACGTGCTCATACCTGCAAAATAGACGATGATGGAGAACACCACCGAAACACAGGCAACGGCAAAAGCGAAGTGATAGGCATCTGCCTTGCTATAAGCCAGCGAGTTCTGCGCCCAATCCATTATACCGATAGCGGCTGTCGGGGCAAACAGGGCACCCACGTTGATGGCCATATAGAAAAGCGAGAAACCGGAATCGCGCTTGTCTGCAAATTCGGGAGCATTATAGAGATCGCCCACCATTACCTGCAAGTTACCCTTGAACAAACCGGTGCCGGCACTCACCAGAGCCAAAGCAGCCAACATGGCGGTGACGGCTACGCTATCGCCACCCAGCGGCAACGAAAGCAGCAGATAGCCCAAGAACATGATGATGATACCTACCACCACCATCTTATTGAACCCGAACTTATCAGCCAGAATACCGCCAAACAAAGGCAGGAAATACACCAACATGAGGAACCATGTGTAGATTTCGCTCGCAGTATCGTTGCTGAAACCGAAGTTTTCGCCCAAGAACAATACGAAAACGGCCAGCATGGTGTAGTAACCGAAACGTTCGCCGGTGTTAGCGACGGCCAGCACCCAAAGTCCCTTTGGCTGTCCCTTGTACGACACATAGAGGAAATACAGCCAAATGGCAAACAAGACAACAATCCAAGTGATTGAAAGCGTCAGACTCATTGTTTTTATATTTAAATGTGTTAGTTGTTTATTTCTTTACATTCGGTTGTTCCAGGCCATAGCCCTTGAGCTTGTCTTCGCGAATCAGCAGCCATGAAATGATGATGGCCAGCACACCGAAGGCTGCAAAGATGGTCATCGATTCGGTATAGTCGATAAAGCCGTTGGCATCGGTGTTCTTCTCGTTGACGGCACCGATCCACATAGGCACCATCGAAAGACCGATATTCTGGATGTAGAAAATCAGGGCGTAGGCGGTACCCAACAGCTTCATCGGGATAATTTTCGGAACCGATGGCCACATAGCGGAAGGAACCAGACCGAAAGCAATGCCCAACAACACCATCACGGCAATAGCCAGCAGCCAATGATTCAGCGGCAGGGCGAACACAACATGCACGAAAGTCAACAGACAAGAACCGATGAGCATCAGCGTAGCTCCCTTGCCGTACTTATCATACACACCCCCGAAGAACGGAGTCAGGAAGATGGTTCCGAAAGGCAGCATGGCAGGAATCAGACCCGCCAATTCGTCGTTGACGCCATACTTGAAGATCATCAGTTTGGTGGCGAACTTCAGGAACGGGAATACACCGGCATAGAACATCAGGCAAAGCAATGTCACATACCAGAAGCCCCGATTCAGGAAGAGCAGTTTCAAGTCGGAGAACTTGAACCCTTCTTCCGGTTCTGCTGCCGCAGCCTCTACCGCCTGATCCTCCTTCTTGTCCATCACATTGTAAACCAAGAACGCAATCAGGCCAATGCACAGGCAGGCTGCACCCAGCCCCACGGAAGCGGACACGCCACCGAAAGCCTTGGCTATCGGTAACGATGCTGCCAACGCGACGGCAGTACCAATACGCGCCAGTGCCACCTGCAATCCCATAGCGGTAGCCAGCTCTCGTCCCGTAAACCACTTGACAATCACCTTCGATACGGTGATTCCGGCAATTTCGCAACCCACGCCATAAATAGCAAAGCCCAAACCGGCGTATGCCACCTGCACCAGCACGTCGCCTCCGAAAGGCACCCAAACGGTCGCATCACCGAAATCAGTCCTGACTGCCCACCATTTGATGACGGCACCCAGAAACATCAGGCTCGTACTCATGACACCCGTGAAGCGGATACCGAACTTATCGAGAATAATGCCGCCCAAGAACAGCAGGAACAGATACACGTTCATCAGGCCGTAAGCACCCGAGAACCATCCGTACTCACCGGAAGACCAACCTAAACCCAGGCCGTCCTCCGTTCCTTTGGCTGCTGTCAGAAGCGGTTCCAAGGGAGACATGACATCGGTGAAAAAATAACCGAACATCATCGTAATTGAGACGATTGCTAGCGCTGTCCATCGCGCTGCCTTCGAATCGCTCAATCTTTTTTGAATTGCACTTGTCATTTTTACAAAATTATAATATTTGGGCGCAAAGTTAGCAAAAATTGCAGAATTATCCAAATAAATGATGCAATTTATTAAAATACCGGTATTATATCGGATGCTTATCACGGGAAAAGGAGGAATGTCATGTAGAGTGGAAGATATAGCACGTCGTCCTTTTTACTGACATTATACCGGCTCAATACGATAGAGCGGTAAACCTTATCCGCATGGTCTCTAATGGCTGCATCCAATGAGGCATGTTTCTTGTATTTCTCCCCTGACTTCACCTCAATGATGGAAATTTTGTTCTGCTCTTCGATAATGAAGTCCAGCTCCTGCTTGCTGTTCTTATCGTAATAGTGTAGTGAGAACCCGTTGGCAGACAAGGCACAGGCAACGTAGTTCTCAGTAAGCGCTCCCTCATTGACGCTGATGTATCCGCTGAGCACTTGAAACTGGATGCCTTTGAGAAGGATGCTTCCCAGCAGCCCCGTATCAACCAAATACAACTTGTACAGTTTACGGTTTTCCGTTGTCTCAAAAGGCAATTCAAAGGCTGATGTGTTGAAAGAGTAATAAGCAATGCCCGCATCGATAAGCCATTGGGTTGGGTCTTCGTACTTGCGCCGTGAAGCGCCTTTTTCCAGGTCTGCCAGAACAAACCGCTTGTCTTCTTTTGCTAATTCTGAGGGTATGGCATCGAAAACCCGCTTTACCAGCACCTGATCTTTCCCTGCATACTGGTTAATGTCTGCACGGTAGGTGGTCAGAATGGAACGGTGAACTTTCTCCACAGTCCGGAAATCCGGGTTGTTCACGAATGTCTGTACAGCCTCCGGCATGCCACCGACTGCAAGGAACTGGCGATAGTACAGACTCATTTGCTGATGGATGAAATCCGGTACAGCAGTCTCATCTTGAAAGGATTTTTTCAGTAAGTCGAGAACCTGATCAGAAACGCCATTTGCCCACAAAAATTCTTCGAAGTTGAGCGGGATTCAGTACTTTCCTTCTAAGCATAAAAACAACTTTTTGCGACTATTTCAGCGAACGATTTACAACTTTTCGCCACCTTTTCAGGTGCAAAATTACAACTTTTCGCCTTTTTTTACAAACACTTCTTTCCTTTTTTTTCTTTCTTCCCTCTTATTCTGCTGCTTTCTGAAAAATGACATCTGCTATTTACAGTTTAGCTAAAACGAAATTTCTTATTGCGAAAATTTAGCGAACACGGATTAAAAGGATTCAAAGGATTTATATTTCCGTGAGTTCTGTGAGTTCTGTGTGCCATTTAATTTCTATTGCGAAAAATGCGAAAATAGCGAAATACGCGAAAACTGACATTATTTATGATCATTCGTGGTAATTCGTGATCATTCGTGGCAATTCGTGTTTAAAATATTCAGACATATATTTATCATGCAATAACCATATATTCATTTTCGCACACTTTCGCCTTTTCGCATTATTTTCGCAATAGAGAAATAAAGGATGATGTAAAGTCAGGTTTGCAACCGGCATATTTTAGGCTCTTCAAAAGCCTTTAGCCTGCTCTTAGGCTCCTTTCAGGCTCCTTCTAAGCATACTCAGGAGTAAGGCAGTAAGCAGCCTAAGAGCTGGCTAAAGCATAAGTGATGAGAAGGAAAGAGCACAAAAAGAACATCATCCCGGCCCGTGAAGGTCGGGATGATGTTCTTTATTAAACTCGAAGAATGAACTTCGATAAAACTCCAGACAATATATTATTCGTCGTCGCCCCAAAGGGAGTTACGATAGCTGCCGGCTTGGATTTCATCGCTACCGTTGTAATTACCTCCGAGTTTAACACTACTTGCAATAATATCCTGAAGATTTACACTAACGACTTCTGCCTTTGGGCTGATATATGTCTTTTTCATAACTGTATTCTCCTATTTTTATTTCATGATTACTTTCTTACCATTCACAATGTAGAGACCCTTGGTAGCCTTAGCCACACGCTGTCCTGCGAGGTTGTAATAACCATTAGCCTCTGGCTCTGAAACTTGTACTGTTTCAATGCCGGTTGTTTCCTGATCTGCGAAGACAATCTTCAAGGCTCCTGCCTCTGAAGTTCCTGCATCCAGATAAGCCTTACCTGCTGGGATGGTAGCACTATTTGTTGCCAAACTTTGGAATTCAGCAGTTCCGTCGTTGTTTACCAAAACATACTTATCTGAACCGGAAATACCCGAAGTCTCAACGGTGCAACCCTTTAACAGATTACCATCAATAACTGCTCCTGTTGTTGCAACTGGGATAGTAACGGTGGCATTAGGTGTTCCATAAAGAATCAAACCTTCTCCTGTTGCAACATCTCCAGTTGCCTCGGTCAAAGAAACAGTACTTGCTCCCACTGAAGCTGCATAATAAGCCTCACCACCTCTGATTTCATTCAGATTCAAAGGATAAGCGCTTGCAAAAGTTGTGTAACCTGTAGCGCCAATGGTGGCAGAGACAGTTTTACGAGGATATGTGACGGTAATACCTGTGGGATACTTGCCGCCAGCCTTATCTACCATATACAGATAGTCGGCTGTACCGGTGTATGTGTAAGTGATGGTCTTATTGTCGCTTGAAATGATTGACGGAGCAGTTAGTGCCGAGCCGTCGCCCCCCAAATTACTTGTATCATCTGTGAACCCTACATTACCAACGTCTGTCGTTTGGTTGAAAATATATTTCACCACCATATTCTTCACGGCAGGAATCTTAAACACAGTACCCGCATTTACCTGACAAGTTGCGGCACTGCTTACAAATTTACCTTTCTTGCCAGATATACCATAATTATTCTCCGTGTTTACAAAGATAGGAATATCTACAGTATTGCCAGCAATGGTAGCGCGCTGAACGTAGTACTGAGTGTTGCCCTCAGAGGATAGTGTCGGAGCTCCGCCATTAGTGGAGAGAGGCCAAGAAACTGTCGTCTCTGCTGTGAAGTCGCCTACAGTGACGGTATTCGCTGTAAACACTGGCGCAATGGTGATGTTTCCAGCGAGCGTGTACTCGGTGCCAGGAACATAATTGTTCTCTCCGTCATTCCATGCGGTCAACGTATAGCCCTCGCTTGCGTAATAATAGTTTTGTGGGGCAGTCCATTTGTTCTCTTCATTAGAGTATTGTGTTGTATAGCCCGTACCAGATGTTCCCTTATTTTCGCTGGCAATATTGAAAGTGATTGATTTCCGTGCTCCAAAAATAGCTGTGTAGGTAGCATCGGCAGTAGCAGTCACTATGAGAGGATTAACCGTGTTGCCGTCGAAATCTGCATCATCCTTCTGCCATTTCACAAAATAACCAGCCGATGTTGGGGTTGCCGTGAGCGTTACCTCTTCATTCTCTGCAACTGTTGCTGTACCTGTGGCACCTCCAAGACTTGCATTATTAGTAGCGGCAGTGATGGTATAGGTGGTCGTTGCAACAGGCGTACCTGACACGTTACCTGTCACGACGATGTTGGTAACAGCCAATCCTTTACTTGTGTTGGTTAGGCCAGCAAGGTAAGCTCGGACTTTGAATTTGCCTGCTTTGGCAGATGTTAGTGTCTTAGAAAAGACAGACGGTCCATCTCCATTATTTGTTTTGTCAGGTCTTCTTGGTTTTGTCTGCGACTGAACAGTTTCCGTGCTGTTATCAGAATAGACAGCATAAATAGTAATCTGAGGGTCGCCTGTTCCACCGGCGGTACATGCTGTTAAGGAAACGCTTTCAGGTGTAAAAGTTATGCCTGTAGCTGGAGTAATAGTCCATTCCAACATGTTCTCTGCTGCGTCAGCAGCATTCTTTGCTACTTCGACAACAGGCTTGTAATAAACTAATGTTTGTGCTGCCCAACCAGCTGTACAGCCAGAAGTACTGAAGGTGGTAGGAGAACTCAAGTTTGTACCGGCACTGAAATTTGTCGAAAGGAAAGCATCAGCAGGTACATTCGTTGAAGTTAAGTCTGTGTGGCTTGTAAAGGCCCAGGTCACTGTTGATGCCTCGTTGGTGTAGGTTTGAGCCCACGCCCCCGTGCAAACTCCAAGTGCGAGTGTCAATAGTGTTAGTAATCTTTTTTTCATTTTGATTTTGGGTTTTGTTAATAATTAGTGTAAGGTTTAAAAATAGTGTATTAGCCGTAGGTCAAAAGGTAGGGAAGACGCGTAAGTGCACAAAAAAGCGCAGACCCGTCCATATTCTCTGGTCGGGCCTACCACAGCCTCAATACGCGTATGGATGAAGTCTGCGCAGATAGCACAGCTTCAATGCGTATTGGTTCTGCTCGTAAGATCTCTTTCGAGGTGGTAGTTCGACCAGAGAATTGAGCAATATATGTAATGTGCTGATAAATAAAAAAGCACAATAATCTATGAGTTTGAGCCCATAGACCGCGGCAAAGATGAGAAAATTATTTCATTCCACCAAATTTTAGAGCAAAAAAATGAACATTTTGCCATATTTCCTCCTACTATGGACATTTATAATGTATCAAATATCGATAATAAATGAACAAATAAGTATCATGCAATAACCATATATTCATTTTCGCACACTTTCGCTTTTTCGCATTATTTTCGCAATTTTATTATTTCACGGAAAAGTTATTTTAGCGAACACAGATTAAAAGGATTCAAAGGATTTATTTTTCCGTGAGTTCTGTAAGTTCTGTGTGCCATTTAATTTCTATTGCGAAAAAATGCCAAAATAGCGAAACATGCTAAAATTGCGGGAATTGTAATCATTAAACCATTATTTTGGCATATATCTGCCAAAAACCAGATGGCAAAACCATTTTTTGTTATTCATATTTTGCAGCTTTCAAATATTTTTCATACATTTGCAGCGAACAAAGACGAATCTTTTCTTATGGACAAAAAGATGATTGAACGCCTAAACCGCTATTTCGCCACCCAGCCAGTCACTAAGGTATGGGTTTTCGGTTCGTTCTCCCGTGGGGAAGAGAAACCGGATAGCGACATAGACTTCATGGTCGCATTAGACGAAACCCAGACCATTGGGCTGAAGTTCTTCGGAATGTATGAAGACTTGCGTCAGATAACCGGTCGCAACGTGGACCTTGTTACCGAAAGTTCACTTATGCCCTTTGCCCGGGAGTCCGCCCATAAAGACAGACGATTGATATATGAGAGAATCCATTAGAGATAAAGAACGGCTTGTCCATATTTTGAGATCTATTTGTGATGTAGAGGAATTTACGCAAGGTTTTGAAAAGGATACTTTGCCTAAAGACAAACTTCACTACTATGCAGTTGTCAAAGCCATTGAGATTATAGGAGAGGCTGCATATATGCTCACTAACGATTTCAAGGAAGCTCATCCCGAAACTCCATGGAAAATGATTGCGGGTATGCGTCATTACATTGTGCATGAGTATTATCAGGTGGATAGCAGGGTTGTATGGGAAGTTATTACTTGTGATTTGCCTCAATTGAAGGAACAAATCTCAGATTATATTGAGGAGTTGGAGGCTTAAACGACGCAATTTTCTCTATTTTCGCATTATTTTCGCATTTTTTCGCAATGTTATTATTCCACAGAAAATTTATTTTAGCGAACACGGATTAAAAGGATTCAAAGGATTTATATTTCCGTGAGTTCCGTGAGTTCTGTGTGCCATTTAATTTCTATTGCGAAAAAATGCCAAAATAGCGAAACATGCGAAAACACTAAAACGTTTCTAAGAAAGAGAATATTACCGTCACGGAATCTTCAAAGAAGAAACTTGTGGAGACAAAATGAAAACTGGATGGAGTCATCGTTCCATCCAATTCTCAACCTTAACGTCTGGCATATTCTCAAAATGTTTAAGGTTATCAGTCACCACCGTAAGCCCTTCGCTGACTGCGTGAGCTGCAATGAGCATATCGAACTCATCGACAGGTTTTCCCTTTTTCCTGAGCACATATTTGATATGTGCATACTCCTTGCCATGGGTGTTAAGATTCAATACCGCGAAATAATCAAGCAAAGTATTAATCTTTTCCAGCTCCTGGGAAAAGTATTCCTCTTTCTTTTCTTTGGCAAGTTGTGCTCCATAATAGAGTTCATGGAGAGAAATAACAGATATGCAGCAGTGGTGCGTTCCAACCTGCAATATCTTCTCAACTACAGAGGGAACCTCTTTGAGAAAATCAATCAGGATATTTGTGTCCAGAAGGTATTGTCTATTAGTCATCGCCAAGTCTGTAGTTTATTTTGCGCAACCCGAAATGATGACTTTCGCGTAAAGCCTTCTTCATCTCGTCTGCCGTCATCTCACCCTCATAGTGCAAAGAGCGAAGCTTGCGAACAAGTTCTTCATCTTTCTTCCTCTGCTGTGCGCTCTCAATCTCTTCTGGCTCGACCAAATGTTCAGCCAGCCACTGGCGGTCACTATAAGAGAGAGACAACCCCTTTATGTAGGTCCAAAGATTATTCAATGCAGCTGTACTCATAAGCGTATATGTTTATAATTCACGCCGCAAATTTACATTTTTTTTTTAATAGGAACAAGTAAATAACAATAAATATGAGTAATTTGACCGATTTTTATGCCTTCAATGTTGCAATAATTTATAATTGTCTATTGATTTTTCGCACACTTTCGCTCTTTCGCATTATTTTCGCAATTTTATTAATTCACACTAAAAGTACGGAAAATTTATTTTAGCAAACTCGGATTAAAAGGATTTATATTTCCGTCATTTAATTTCTCATTGCGAAATAAATGCGAAAAATCGAAAACCTGCGAAAATTTTAATCGATCGCGAATGGTACTGATTAAACGGATATGTTTTCGCATATTTCGCCTTTTCGTTGTTTTCGCAATAGACACCTTGCTATTCCAAAGATGTGAGCAAGTGCTGGAGGTACGGCAGATTCTATCGCAATTTCAGCGCTTCAAAAACAACATCATCCCGACCCTCACGGGCCGGGATGACAAACCAATATTAATTAATACGGAGATGAACTCCGATAATATCCCAGATCTAACCTGAAATATTATATTACTGAATTTCGCAAGTTCCGTAGCATGACCTGGAAGGGCGCATAAACCAATCTCAATGTTAAGATGTTAAAATGTTAACATGTTAACATGTTAACGCGAAACCGGCGTTTCGAGGTAACGAATTTACACCTCCCTTAGAGGCCCGATTTAGCGTTTCTCCTCGTAGTAACAAAATTTTCCTCCTCGTGGTTGCAAAATTTTTGCTTTGGACTTGCGAAACTTGAATTATATTATTCGTCGTCGCCCCAAAGGGAGTTGCGATAGCTGCCGGCTTGGATTTCATCAGATCCGTTATAGGCGCCACCAAGCGCAACATTTTTGGTAGAGTTGGCGATGATACCCTGAAGGTTTACGCTTACTACTTCTGTTTTAGGGCTGATATATGTCTTTTTCATAACTGTATTCTCCTATTTTTATTTCATGATTACTTTCTTACCATTCACGATGTAGAGACCCTTAGTAGCCTTAGCTACGCGCTGTCCTGCGAGGTTGTAATAACCATTAGCCTCTGGCTCTGAAACTTGTACTGTTTCAATGCCGGTTTCTTCCTGGTCTGCAAAGACAATCTTGAGAACTGGTGCACCTACACTATATGCACCATTCTTTAAAAACGCCTTTCCACCAGTAATCGTTGCTCCATATTCTACAAGACTCTGGAACTTGGCCGTACCACCTTCGTTCACAAGTACATAGTTGTTAAACTTCGATGTGGAATCAGCGGCAACTGTCGTATTGACTATACAGCCCACCAACAGATTAGAAGCAGGAGCCTCGGCAGAAGCGGTTACAGGAATGCTGTAGGTTTCACCTGCTTCACCAGCCAGAACTAAGCCAGTATTTGCCGGGGCTGTAGTCACGGAAGACAAAGTGACATTGCCGCCAGCAACACTCTTGGCAACGTATGCAGTCAAACCGCTTACGCCAGAGAAGTCAAGAGGTACAGGGCTGGAAAAAGTAGAATAGCCTGTTGCGCCGATAGTTACGCTTACTTCCTCGCTGGGGTTGACATAGAGGTCGTATTGGTAGAAACTATCATTATTAGTTCCACTACGTTTAAATGTGGCAGAATTGTTTAATGAGGTTAAATAGTCATAAATTGTGGCATTTGCAGTATAACTATAATGCTTATAGGTAGCGATACGATTCTCATTAAGGACAGTGCAAGTCAATGCTCGGTCGCCTTGCTCTTGTCTGATGCTATTACTATATCGATAGGTAAAGCCAGTGCCAAAAGTTAATCCGGGTATTACCCATGTGGTATTTGCAACACTCGCATTGTTTGCAAGAGTTGTTCCATCTGAATAATTAACTGTGCCTACAAGTGAATTGGCATTGACAGAGTTGGCCAAAATCCATCCATTAGAAACTGTATATGTGCTCTTGGCTGAATTTGTTCTTCCTGCTTTGCTCGTGTATACAGTCAAAGTTCCTGTCTCTGTGAAAGTATAGCCACTTGTGACATCGACAGACGAACTATTGAATGTTGCATTATAGGTTACACCGTCGTCAGTTGACGACAACGTCACTTTCGGGTAGTAGAGTCCCGAATTCTCTACCATGCTGTTGAAAACAAATGATGGTGCTTCCAACACGGGAGTAGATGTGGCAATGACAATAGACTTAAAAGTAGGGTAATTTGAACTACTCCTTGCTCCTTTAATCAACAGGCTTCCTGTTGTAGCAATTCTATAAGTATTACCAGAAATAACTTGCGTTTCATTAGCAAGGCCAGTTATATTATTGTCACCAGTAAATATTATAGTAGCTCCATTGTTGCTGTAATTAATTGTTACATAGTCACCAGCCGTAAGGTTCAGGATTGCGAAATTCTTGCTGGCGTTACCTGAACCTTCCTGTAACCCGCCACTATTTCTTAATACATACCAAGAACCGACACCACCACTCTTTGTTCCTCCTGCAAAACGATCCTTGAAGTCCATAGTTGTGTTTTTCAGGATTTGCAAAGCTGAGCCGTCAACCGTAATTGCCCCACCATTGGAACAGCCTGTTGAAGAGCTGGGATTTGCAGCTGCGAAATCATACGTTTCAATTGTAAGTCCTGCATAATCAGTTGGAGTGAATGTCAAGGTTTGTTCAGACGTTGACATGAAGTAATAGCGAGTGAGTGTTAGCGTCTGTGTGGCACTGAAATTTGTGGTTACGTCTGTCGAAGCAGAAGCAGTAGCATGTGTACCATCTGTGGTGTAAACAATGTTTGCAAGTGCAGTTCCTGCAGCAATCGTGTATTCTGTAGCACCTGCATCCATCCAATACCAAGTATCAGCCGTTAAAGTTCCACCATTTGTAAATGCGGTTGCATCATCTGCCAGAGTTCCCTCTGCCCACGCACTCATGCTCCCTGCGCACAGCCCTGCTGCGACAAGAAGTGTTTTTAGTAAATGTTTTTTCATTTTGTTTTTGGTTTGTTAGATTAATTGATTAATATTAGGGATTCACTCGAAATATTCAAAAAGGGATATTCGAAATAAGGTAAAACTGATGGCTTCGTACAGGCACACAAAAAAAGACGTGGAACTGAAGTTCGTTCTACATCTCTGAATTGGGGTTCTGGAGGACCTATACAAAAAGATACAGTGAAACAACAATCCCACGCCAAGCGTGAGAGAGTCACCATGTCCATCTTGTTTGTATTTGTGAAATTTTCCAGATTTCAATTCACAAGACGAAGCACAATGCTTCTCAAATTTTACCGATAAAGGGAGCCGGATCCGCTGACCCGCTGTATCCTATCCGCGACGGAATCGGATGCAAAACTCCGAGTGCAAAGTTAGGTATTTATTTTTTAAGCGCAAAACTTTTGTCTCGAAAAAGTGCTTTTTTTATAAAATTTCCATAAATTCCAATAAATTTTGCTGCCATCTCACACCCTGTAACGGTTCTGCAAACCTGTCTGACACCTCATTCCGGGCTCCTTCGGGAAATCATACCCATCTACAAAATCTTACAAACAAGAGCAAAAGATTGGAATAGATTTGGAAGAGATTTGCCAAATTGCACCCCACAAATGACAAAAACTGCACTCAATTCAGTGCGATTTTTCACTTTTTTCGCACTAAACTGAGTGCAGTTTTTAAAATATGGAAAAATTATAACTGTCCGCTTGCTTTCTTATACTTCGCAGCAGCAACGAAGAGGTTCGTCTTAGCATTGGCGAGTTTGGCGTATGCCTGCTGCCAAAGGGTGTGTGCCTCCATCAGGTCGCTCAACGATTCCATGCCCCGATTGAAGCTGCTTTGCGAACTCTTCAGGTTCTCTTCCGCCTGATTCATGCTCTGCTCGGAAAGCGCCAGTTCCAGATAGGCTTCATCGAGATTATTGGCTGCCTGCGCCAGCTCCAGATTCATCTGCTCGATAAGGTCATCCTGCTCCAACTGGGTACGCTCCGCCTCCAACTTAGCCGCTTTCACCTTATTGAAGCCCTCGTTGGCATGATAGAGAGGAACCGTGACAGAAAGAAGCACACCGAAATTGGGTTTCTTGAAGAGTTTCTTGTCCAACACCTCAAATCCGTCAATATAGCTGTATTGCGCACCCAAAACCACTTGCGGCAAGTATTCGCTGCGTTCCAGCTTCACCTGTCGGGAAGCCAGTTCGGACTTCAGTTCCAGCACGTTGTATTCCGGCCTTGAGGTCACATTGGCCTTCTCATCGACCAAAGTGTTCGGATTCGCCGTAATGCTCTCGGTTTCCACCTCGATGGCGGAAGTGAGCGGCAAACCGATGTAATGGCACAAATTCATGGCAGCCAGACGCTGTCCGTTCTCTGCCTGACGAACCTGCAAGGCCGCTTCGCTCACTTTGACCTGTACTTTCAATACATCGTTACGACTGCGCAGCCCCCGTTTCTCAGCATTCCTGACATCGGTCAGCAATGACTGCAACAGGGAATCGTACGCCACAGCCACCTTGTGCATCTCGTTGGCGCACACCAGCAGGGCGTAGGCTTCCTGCACTTTCACAATCACTTCGCTCTGGCTCAACTGAACGCCCAATTCTGCCATCTCCTTGCCCAACTTCGACATCTTGTAGGCCGTCACCACCTTGCCGCCCATATAGATAGGCTGTTCCAGGCTGATTCCCGCCTGGAAGATATTCCCCATCTTATAGTCGATATCTGCACCGGGGAAATAGGCATAACTGGTAAAGACCGGGGTCGAACCGTTCATGACCGGATTGCCCGAACCGTCGAGCAGCACATTCGGAACCATCGATCCCGTGGCAGCATTGAAACTATAGGTAGGCAGATAACCGCCGGAAATACTCATCGTCCCTTCCGCATCGCTCCAGACATCGTTGGCCATCAGTTTGAAGTTCGGGAAGAAATTCGCACGATAGGACTTCACCTCATATTTATATTTCTCTGCCAGTTTCTGCGACGACTGAAGCGTCTTATTGTTCTGCAACGCCAACGTAATGCACGAGTCCAGAGGCAAGGTTTCCGCCTGGACGATTCCGAAGCACAGAAGCGCTGCAAACAGCCAATATATCTTTTTCATCTTAAATCACTTGATTTTATAGAACAAGGCATAGAATACCGGAATAATCAGCAGACAAACCAACGTTGCCATTACCAATCCACCCATGATAGCAGCCGCCATCGACCCGAACATCGCATCGGGCAACAGCGGGATCATGCCCAGAATTGTGGTGGCAGAAGCCATCATGACCGGACGCAGTCGCGACTTGGAAGAATCGATCAGCGCCTGCCGCTTATCCTTGCCGCTTGCAATCTGCAACTTGATCTCATCCATCAGCACAATGCCATTCTTCAGCATCATGCCCACCAGACCGAGCACACCGCAAATCGCCACAAAACCAAAGGTCTTGCCCGAAATGAGAATGGCAGGAATCACTCCGATGAAGATAAGAGGGATGCAGCAGAACAGCAATGCCGGCACCTTGAAATCCTTGAACAGCATGACCAGAATGGCAATCATCAGGATGATAGCCAACGGATAGTTCTTAAACAGATACTTCATTGACTGATCGGAAGCGGCCTTCTCGCCTACCCAAGTGAGTTCGTATCCTTCCGGAATCTGCAACTGCACTTGCAACGCCTTCTCCACTTCCTGACGGGCTGCCTCGGTGCCCAATCCTGCCACAGGCGAACATTGCACACGCTGGGCGCGACGTCCGTTGTAGCGAATCACGATCGGATCCTCCCACTCGACCGAAACGCTGTCGCACATCTGTCGCAAGGGTGACGGACTCAATAACCGATGGATGATTTCGTCCTGCTCAATCTGACCGGTAATGGCACCCATCAGGGTTTCTTTGTTCAGCACACTACCGAAGTTTGGCAGCATTCCGAACACCGAAGCCTCCGACATATCCTCGACCGGAAGTCCGTCCTTATCCACCACTTTCACATAGACTTTCTCCAGATGGATGCCATCGTAGAAGCGGCCTACCGGTAGGCCTCCCGCCACAGAAAGCATGGACGTTCCGACGTCCTTGCGCGAATAACCGAGACGACGGGCGTTCGACTGATTATAATGAATATTGAGAATCGGAACCTTCGGATCCCAATCGGTTGTGATGAGACGCACCGCACCCGTACGCTGCATGATGGCGCGACAGGAATCGGACAAAGCATGAAGCACCGCAGGATCGGAACCCGAGAACTGAGCCTCGATCGGATACTTCTTATACATCAGATTGTAGCGCTTGAATTTCACGTAGGCATCGGGGAACATGGCAGAAACCTCCGCCTGAATCTCTTCGATGTTCTTGACCAGCGCCTTGGGCGACTCGAAGCTGACAATCAGTTCTCCGTAAGCCAACGAGGGAGTAGCCACGCTGCGGACCAGATTATAGCGCGAAGGAGTGCCGCCCGTCGATTCGACGATGTGCGTCACTTCCGGACGCTGCTTCAGATAGGCCTGAATCTGGGCCAGATCCTGCTGCACCTGCGTATAGTTCGAGCCTTCAGGCAACTTATATTCCATATACAGCTGGTCGTACTCCATGTCGGGGAAGAAAGCCTGCGGAACAAACCGGTAGCAGAGAGCGGCCACAGCCAGCAGCACCACAAGACCCAACAACGTCAGAACCCGATGATTCAGCAGATGATTCAGCAAGGCATCGAGCTGGTTCTGTGCCCAGTTCTCCAACCAGGAAGCATCCTTCTGACTGGATTTCTTGCGGGCATTGCGTTTCTCGTGCACCTTCTCGGAATGCTCGTCAACACGTCCGAAAAGCAGATTCCGGCACATCATCGGTACATGAACCAATGCCAGCAGCCAGGACAGCAGCAACGAAACCGACATGACGATGAAGAGGTCGCGCACATAGAGACCGGTTGTGTCGGGCGACAGGTAGATGGGCAGGAATGCCAGAATGGCAATCAGTGTGGCTCCCAGCAAAGGCATCGCAGTCTGCCTGCCCGTCGAAGTGAGTGCCTCCATCTGCGAAAGTCCCGCTTTCTTATCGACCAACACACCATCCACAATCACGATGGCGTTATCGACCAGCATACCCATGGCCAGGATGAACGAACCCAACGACACGCGCTGCAGGGTTCCGTCCATGAAATAGAGCACCAATACGGAACCGCAAACGATGATAATCAGGCTGTACCCGATAATCACACCCGAACGCAGACCCATGAAGATCATCAGCACAGCCACCACCAGCAATACCGATTCCAGCAGATTGAGCAGGAAGGTGCCCAAAGCATCGGTGACACGTTCCGGCTGATAGAAGACCTTGTGCACCTCCACGCCTACCGGCATCTGGTTTTTCAGTTGCGCCATCCGGGCTTCAACGGCATTGCCAATCTTTGTAATATCGGTGCCCGATACGGCAGAAATAGAGATTCCCAATGCCTTTTCACCATCGTATTGCATGGTGTTGCGCTGAGGCTCGTCGTACTCGCGCACAACATCCGTAATATCTGACAAGCGGAGCTGATCCTGCTCATGTCCCTGCAAGATCAGGTTCGCAATATCCTCAACCGTAGTGGAGCGATCCCCGACTGTGAGACGCACGCGATTGGTTCCGTTGTCGAAGTAACCGCCATAGACCGTTTCCGTCTGTCCGTTCAGGGTCTGTATCACCTCGATAGGCGAGACGCCAAGGTTCGCCATCTTGTCCTGCCGGAGAATGACATTGATACACTCCTCGCGCTTACCATATATATCTACGCGCGATACTCCGTCCAGATTGGCAATCTCGCGCTTGATGAACTCCGCATAGTCGGACAATTGCTTATCGCTCAGACCATCGCCCGTCAGCGCATAGAACATACCGAAAACATCACCGAAATCATCGCGCACCTGCACGGTACGGACTCCTTCGGGCAAAGAGGTACCGAACACCTTGCGACGCATAATATCCCAATGCTGTTCCAACTCAGCAGGCGGAACCGTGCTGAGCAGTTCGACCGTCATCAGACACATATCCGCATAGCAGAACGACTGAACCGTGCTGACGTTGGGCGTCTGACGTATGGCTTTCTCCAAAGGATCGACCAGTTCAAGTTCCACTTCATGCGCAGAAGCACCCGGATAGACGCCAACCACCAAAGCCTGACGTACTTTCAGTTCCGGGTCCTCAAGTTTGGACATATCATAGTAGGCATACAGACCGCCCATGATCAGCACCACAATAAAGAGGTGCACCAGACCGCTGTTGGAAAATGCCCATTTACCAAAATCCATGAAAATAATGTTTAATGTTAAATGTTAAACTTTACAGCAAACCTCCGACATTCGACTTAGAGGGCGTCGGATTCGGGCGAACCGTCTGCCCGTCGGTCAGGAAATGCACACCACTCTCGACAATCTGCTGACCCTGGGTCACTCCCTGGCGAACCAGCATGCCGCCATCCGAACGGAGCGAAAGCACGGAGACTGGTGTCTTGTGAACCGTACCGACATTGTCGCCCGCTGACTTATAGACAAACACGAAAGTCTGACCGTTCTCGTGGAAAACAGATCCGGCAGGCACAATGACGGGCACCTCCCCGCTCTCTTTATAACGGATATCGACGATGGAGGTCATGCCTGGTGTAATCTTCTTCAAATCGCCGGCATTCACGCTCCGACTATCGATGAGGAAACGTGCCTCGAAAAGCTGGTTGGCATTGGCACGCTGGGCAATGCTCAGCAAACGCAGCGGAAAAACCACACCCGGCAGCACATCGAACGAAGCCGTGTAGCTGTCGAACTCAGCGGCTCGCAGGTATTCAGCAGCAGGCAGATTGATGGCAATCTCCACACCTTCGCTACAGAACATCGTGAGCACGGGCATGCCGGCAGCTACCGTCTCATGGCTCTCGTGCATCACTTTCTGCACATACCCGTTGAACGGTGCTTTCAGCTGACAATCTGCCAGCTGGTCTTTGGCATGCTGATATTTGGCGGTAATCTGTTCCAAACCATAGCGGGCCTTATCGTAGTTCTGCTCGGTGGTGCTACCATCCTGATACAAACCGATGATGCGTTCGCAATCGCCTTTCGTCTGCTGATATTCTGCTTCGACGGCAGACAACTGCACACGGTAATCGCGATCATCGATCACTGCCAGCACCTGACCTTCGCGTACTGCCTGACCTTCCTTCACATTCACTTTCTCCAAAGTGCCGCTCACGCGGAAAGCAACGTTGGAAGTCTGGGAAGCCCGGGTTCTGCCCGGATAGGAAGCATGTTCTGCCTCCGACACACTCTGCACGGCACACAGACGCACCAATGAAGGTCCGACCAGAGCCTTTTCCTGCTGCCCGCAGGAAGATAAAACGATTATTAATGCTACAAAGGGAAATAGTAACTTTTTCATATCTGATTATACGTTTACAGATTTTTTTACAGATTTTTTTGCAGATAACGGAACAACTGGGAATAAATGTAATTGGAAGTGTTGCCACCTCGGATGAAATGATTACGGTTCGTATAGACGTGCATATCGAAAGGAATATCAGCCTGCACCCAACGCTCGGTCAGTTCGTAGGTATTCTGCGGATGAACGTTATCGTCGCAGGTGCCGCAAATCACCAACACGTCACCCTTCAGGTTCGTTGCGCGTTCCAAAACGCTCGACTGCCGGTATCCGTCAGCATTCTCCTGCGGTGTACGCATATAGCGTTCCGTATAGATCGTATCGTAGAACTTGAAATCGGTGACGGGAGCCACCGCCATACCCAGTTTATAGACATTATTGCCACCGCAGAGCGTCATCAGCGTATTGTAGCCCCCGAAACTCCAGCCCCAAATGGCCATACGCGAAGCATCCACATAGGGCAACTTCGCCATATAGCGTCCGGCTTCCAGCTGGTCCTCACTTTCACGAACCCCTAAGCAGCAATACGTCTGCCGCTCCCAGGCTGCACCTCGCGCTCCGGTTCCACGTCCATCGACACAAGCCACCACGTATCCTTCCTGATTCAGGAACTGTTCCCAATCGAACTTCCAGCGATCGAGCACCTGCTGGCTGCCCGGTCCGCCATACTGCTCCATCAGCACCGGATATTTCTTGTTCGGATCGAAATGATAGGGCAAGGTCATGTAGCCGTTCAGCACATCGCCGTTGGCGGTGGTGAACTGGAAGAACTCGCGCTTCGACATTCCCTCGACGAATTTGGAATCCCGCAAAGTGTGGTTGTCTTCCATCACCTTGACCAGCTTCAGGTCGCGGGTCTGTTCGAGCGTAACCCGCATAGGCGTTTCCGCATCGCTGTAGAAATGCTGCATATAGACAAATCCCTTGCTGAAAGCTGCGGAATGCGTCCCCCGGCAACCGGCTCCGTCTTTGCCGCCATTGAACAACGGAATCATCTGCCCTTTTGCATCAATCTTATAGATGCCGCGCGTCAGTTCCGTTGGCAACAGAGCTCCTTCACCCACATAGGCTGTCTGCACATAGGCTGTGCGGGTCTTCGGGTCGTAGCCATAGACATCGGTCACATCGAAATTGCCCTTGGTGATCTGGCGCTGCAAGGTACCGATCATGCTGTAGTAGTACAAATGACGGAAGCCGGACTTCTCGCTCACAAACGTAAAGCCGTCATCGAAGAACTGGATCATATCCATGTTGCTCTCCGACACATACTGGCCGTTGGTATCGCGAATAATCAGCTGGCTCTTGCCCGATGCAGGATGAACAAAATACATATTGAACTCCGACTGGTGGCGGTTCATGGTCATGACTGCCACTTTGGTCGGATCGGTGGTAAAGGCGATACGCATCATGTAGCCGTCGTCATCGACAGGCACTTGCAACTGGAGGTTCTTCCGATTATAAACATCGTAGCTCCAGGCAGTCACCTTGCTGTTCTCCTCTCCTGCCACCGGGTATTTGTAGCTGTAGGCACCCGGATAAAGTTCGTATTCCGGATAGGCTGGTGCTTCACCCTTATACATTGGCAAAGCGTATTCCTTCACCTGGCTTTCGTCGAACTTCAGGTAGCAAAGATATTTCGAGTCGGAACTCCACGTCAATGCCTGATTCATGCTGAACTCCTCTTCATAGACCCAATCGGGCACACCGTTGATCACCTTGTTCCATTCACCGTCATCGGTAATCTGTCGTTCGGTCTTCTCGATCGAAGCACTCATGATTTTGGTCAGGAAAAGGTTATTGTCGCGCATGAAAGCCACCATACGTCCGTCGGGAGCCAACGTGGCAGCCTGTACCTTTCCTTCAGTCAGCCGTTTGATATTGTTGCGACGCACACCTCCGGCTGAAATAACAGAATAAAAGTAATCCGCCTTGAACGAGCGGCGATAAACCATCTCGCGATTGGCATAGACCAGCAGGCGTTCTTCATCCTGACTGAGTTCATATCCCTGCAACCGAATCTGGCTTAAATCGAGTTTGTCGGGATTCTTCACATGATCGAGGCAAAGCAACGTATCGACCGCCTTGCCATCTTTGTACTGATACTTGACAATGCTGCGTCCGTCGGACGAAATAGCGGTGTAATGCAGACCGTCAGCTGTAGATCGATAGACACTGGCGCTTCGCTGTGCATACTCGCCCGCGCGTAAAGATTTTATCGACAGTTTTTCAGCTGCCGATAACCCAAAAGCCGTGGCCAGACCAGCCACAGTCAGAATAAGATTCAGATATTTCACAATTTTAATAAATTATGCCCGTTAAAGCTGATCGTTACTGATACTGTCGCACAACGAATCGTAAATGGAAGCATAATCCTTCGAGCGAAGGAAATCGTCGAGCATGTAAGTGTGATGATAGGTGTGCAAGTCAGAACCCAGGAAATTCACATAACCCTGTTCCAACATCCAGTAGGCCATCTTTTTCGAAACCTCACCGTAATAGCCTGCAAACGACAGAATGTTGCACTGGAACTCAACCTGACGCTCTTGCAGATGATGATAGAAGCGTCCTTTCGATCCTGCATAGTACAGATAACGCTCGGGATGGGCAAGAATCAGATACCAGCCATCGGACAAGAGGCGATCGATGACCTCGTCGAAAGCAGGAATCGGATGCGAGAAACTGCCTTCAATCAGAATATATTTGCCATAGAGCGGACGAAGTGCACAGGTCGGTTCTCCGCACTTTCCCTTCTGCATCATCTCCAGAAAAGTCTCATCGACACGGTATTCGAAACTGTAGTTTTCGGGCAGGATGGTCAACCCTTTATGCTGGCATTCCTCCTTGAGTTTATCGAACAAAGGCTGGATGATCTCAGGAGTATTCATATAGCGGGGTGAAGTATGGTGAGGAGTAAAGATAACCCGTTCCACACCATGTCGCTGCAACGACAGCATATAGTCCAGGGAATCGGACATCTGACGGGAACCGTCGTCCACTCCAGGGATAATATGGCAATGCAACTCACGTTTATAGGGAAGAGGAAGCAAATCGCGTTTCTTGAATAGAAAATCGAACATAGTATTAATCTTTTAGTCACGCAAAAATACATATTCTTGCAGAATTAGCCAAAAAATTTTTCAAAAAGCAGAGAATTTTACCTAAATTTTGTCGTGTTTTGCGCTGTATTGCCATGTAGGGGTGTTTTTCATTGCCACAAACGGGAAAAAGTTGAGAAAAAAACATTTTTTTTCCGATTTTTGCTCACATTTACAAAAAAAAATATACCTTTGCCCGTGAAATCGGGTATAAAAACCGCTTTCTTTCCGAAATCTGAATAAACACAAAAATACAAACTTAAACAACAACATGAAGACGATTTCAAAGTTTATCGGTCTCGCCCTGGTGGCTACTCCGATGCTCTTCAGCTGTCAATCCAAACAGCCGGAGCTCACGAAGTCGGGTCTTGACCCGCAAAAGTTCAATGCCGAGATTAACGGCAAGCAAACCGCACTCTACACCCTGAAGAATGCCAATGGCATGGAGGTGTGCATCACCAACCTGGGCGGACGTATTGTCAGCATCATGGCTCCCGATCGGGAGGGCAACCTGCGTGACGTTGTGCTGGGCTTCGACAATGTGCAGTCGTATGCGAACTTAGACGGCAAGACTCCTTCTGATTTCGGTGCCTGCATCGGACGCTTTGCCAACCGTATCGATGGCGGAAAGTTCACCCTCGACGGCAAAGAGTACCAGCTCACCCAGAATGACGGCGCAAACTGCCTGCATGGCGGACCTACCGGATGGCAATATCAGGTGTATGATGCTGAGCAGATCGACAGTGCAACCCTCAAAGTAAGTATCGTCAGCCCAGACGGCGACAATGGCTTCCCCGGCACCGTGAACGCAAGCTGCACCTACTCGCTGACCGATGAAAACGCAATCGTCATGATTTATGAAGCAACTACCGACGCTCCTACCGTGATTAACATGACCAACCACAGTTATTTCAACCTTTCAGGCGATCCGACACAGACCGTATTGAACGATACCCTCTGCATCGTATCGACCCAGATGACTCCTACCAACGACGCCTTGATTCCTACGGGTGAAATCGCAGCCATTGAGCCAGGTTCTGTTTTCGATTTCCTGACTGTTCACAAGACGGTAGGCCAGGAGATTGAAGCAGATGATATCAATCTGAAGATGGCAGGCGGCTACGACCACAACTGGATTATCGCACCACAGCCACAGGCAGAAGACCTTCCTCTGCACGCTATTCTTTACAACCCGCAGAGTGGCATCGTCCTGGCTGTGAAGAGCGACCAGCCTGGCATCCAGTGCTATACCGGCAACTTCCTTGACGGCTCTGCAGTAGGCAAAAAAGGCATCAAATACCAGAAACGCACTGGCATCTGCCTCGAAACACAGCGCTATCCTGACTCTCCGAACAAACCAGAGTGGCCCTCAACCACCCTGCGTCCGGAAGAACCCTATCAGACCATTACCGTATTCGAGTTCCACACCGATAGCGAAAAGTTAGACAAATAATCAAACCTTAACAATAAGTCAAAAACAAAATGGCACAACAAAAACGCAATTGGGTGGCGATCATTACCATGTTCTTCATTTTCGGTATGATCAGCTTCGTTACCAATATGGCTGCTCCTTTTGGCAACATCTGGGGCTTCACCTACGAGTGGGCCGGTATGGCCGGTAACCTGATGAACTTCACAGCATATCTCTTTATGGGCATTCCTGCCGGCAATATGCTGATCAAGTTTGGCTATAAGAAAACAGCGCTCATCGCTTTGGGCGTGGGCGTAGTCGGATTAGGCGTACAGCTCCTCTCAAGCAAAGTGGGTGCTGATGTTCCTGTGGTCGAAATTCAGGGTCAGATGTGCGCACTGAACCTCTTTATCTACCTGTTGGGTGCTTTGATCTGCGGTTTCTGCGTATGTATGCTCAACACCGTGGTTAATCCGATGCTCAACCTTTTGGGTGGCGGTGGCAACACCGGTAATCAGCTGGTTCAGGCTGGCGGTTCCATCAACTCGCTCACCGGCACACTCACCCCGATGCTGGTCGGTTTCCTCATCGGTACTCTCACCAAAGAGACCTCGATGGCAGAGGTTGCCCCGCTGGTAATTACCGGTATGTGCATCTTCGCGGCTGCCTTGGTTATCATTTCTTTCATCAAGATTGAAGAGCCACAGGGCAACCTGAACGAATGCACCTACGAGACCTCTCCTATTGCCTTCCGTCACTGCCTGCTGGGCGTTATCGCCATTTTCTTCTATGTCGGCATCGAGATCGGTGTTCCGGGAGAGATGAATATGTGGATCAGCCGTCTGCCTTTTGAAGGCGCTGCTGCCGTTGCCGGTTCTATGGCTGCCATCTACTGGGCTCTGATGCTGGTAGGACGTATCGCATCAACGGCTATTTCCGCATTCGTTTCCACCCGCGTACAGATGATTTGCGTTTCTTCGCTGGCTATCCTGTTGCTTCTGTTGGCAATCTTCACCGGCGACATCACCGTCAATATCTTCGATGGCGATGTACCGCTCTCTTGCGTATTTATCTTCCTGACCGGTATCTGCACCTCTATCATGTGGGGCGGTATCTTCAACCTTTCTACCGAAGGTCTGGGCAAATACACTGCCAAAGCTTCCGGTCTGTTTATGATGATGGTAGTCGGTGGTGGTATCATGCCATTCATCCAGGACAACCTGGTACGTCCTTATACCGGTTATCTGGGTTCTTACTGGCTCATCATTGCCATGTTGGTTTACATTCTCTACTACAGCATCAGCGGCTGCAAGAATGTAAACAAGGACATCAAGATCGATTAACCTTGCATACCTTTTAAAATATAATTTTTATCTAACTCAAATCAAATCTATATTATGGCATTTTTAGATTGGTTGGTCATTGGTATTTTCTGCGCTGCCTTGGTGGGCATCGTAGTATGGGTGACCATGCAGAAGAACAACAATTCGGCCGACTACTTCCTGGGAGGCAAGGACGCAACCTGGATTGCAATCGGTGCATCTATTTTCGCTTCCAACATCGGTAGTGAACACCTTATCGGTCTGGCCGGTTCAGGCGCATCTTCCGGTATGGCTATGGCACATTGGGAGATTCAGGGATGGATGATTCTTATCTTAGGCTGGGTATTCGTTCCGTTCTATACCCGTTCGATGGTTTATACCATGCCTGAGTTCCTGGAGCGTCGTTTCAACAGCACCAGCCGTTCCATTCTTACCGCTATCTCACTCATCAGCTACGTGATGACCAAGGTAGCCGTTACGGTTTATGCAGGCGGTCTGGTATTCCAGCAGGTATTCGGTATCGAGTCTTTGTGGGGCATCGACTTCTTCTGGATTGCAGCTATCGGTTTGGTGGTTATTACCGCTATCTATACCATCTTCGGTGGCATGAAGTCGGTTCTTTACACCTCTGTGCTCCAGACTCCTATCCTTTTGTTGGGTTCTCTGATTATCCTCGTACTCGGTTTGAAGGAACTGGGTGGTTGGGACCAGATGATGGCATTGTGCGATGTGAAGCCTAACTATGAGGGCGCACAGGGCACCATGATCCACCTGATGCGCGACAACAGCGATCCTCAGTATCCTTGGCTCGGTGCCTTGGTGGGTTCTGCTGTTATCGGTTTCTGGTATTGGTGTACCGACCAGTTCATCGTTCAGCGCGTTCTTTCAGGCAAGAACGAGAAAGAGGCTCGTCGCGGTACCATCTTCGGTGCTTACCTGAAGTTGCTGCCTGTGTTCCTGTTCCTCATTCCTGGCATGATTGCATTTGCCATGCACCAGAAGAGTCTGGCTGCAGGTGGCGAGGGTTACCTTCCATTCCTGGCCAACGGTAATTATAATGCTGATGCTGCCTTCCCGACTTTGGTTGCCAAGTTGCTTCCTGCCGGTGTGAAGGGTATTGTAGTCTGCGGTATTCTGGCTGCCTTGATGTCTTCACTGGCATCGCTCTTCAACAGTTCCGCTATGCTCTACACCATCGACTTCCACAAGCGTATGTGGCCAAATACCAGCGAGAAGAAACTGGTGACCATCGGTCAGGTGGCTACCGTTGTGATCGTGGTTCTGGGTATTCTCTGGATTCCTGTAATGCGCTCTGTTGGTGATGTGCTCTATACCTATTTGCAGGACGTTCAGTCTGTCCTGGCTCCTGGTATCGCTTCTGCCTTCCTTTTGGGTATCTGCTGGAAGCGTGCTTCTGCCAAGGGCGGTATGTGGGGCTTGCTCTCAGGTCTGATTATCGGTCTGACCCGTCTGGGTGCCAAGGTTTACTATAGCAATGTGACCGATGCTGCTGACAGCTGGTTCAAGACTGTCTTCTACGATTTCAACTGGCTCTACTTCTGCGGCTGCATGCTTGTAGTCTGCTGCTTGGTTGTTATCATCGTCAGCCTCTTCACCAAGGCTCCCGATCCGGCAAAGATTCAGGGTCTGGTATTTGGTACTGCAACCGAAGAACAGAAGGCTGCCACTCGTGCTTCCTGGAACTACTGGGATATCATCCACACGGTTATTATCCTCGGTTTCACTGTAGCATTCTACATTTACTTCTGGTAAATTTGATGGGGAGTAATGGGGTTTATGGGGTTAATGGGCTGAATGGGACTTATGGGTTGAATAACCGAGAACCAATTAACTATTAACTATTAATTAATCGTAATTACTCCCCTTAACAACCTTTATTTAATATGTTAGAAGAACTGAAAAAACAAGTGTTCGACGCCAATATCGAACTTGTCAAACAAGGACTGGTTATTTACACCTGGGGCAATGTTTCAGGCATCGATCGCGAAAAAGGACTCGTTGTGATCAAGCCTTCGGGCGTTGACTACGACGTAATGAAAGTTGAAGACATGGTGGTGGTTGATCTGCAAACCGGCAAGGTGGTTGAAGGCAACCTCAATCCGTCGAGTGATACTCCTACCCATTTGGTGCTCTATCGTGCATTCCCAAACATCAAAGGCGTGGTTCACACCCACTCCACTTATGCCACAGCATTCGCTCAGGCAGGATGTGCAATCCCGAACATCGGAACGACCCATGCTGACTATTTCTACAAGGATATTCCTTGTACGGACGATATGACCAAGGAGCAGATGCCGGAGTATGAACACGAAACAGGCGTAGTGATTGTAAACAAATTCCAGCAACTGGGCATCAACCCAGACCACACTCCAGCGGTTCTCGTCAAGAACCACGGACCTTTCTCATGGGGCACTTCTCCTGCCAACGCTGTTTATAATGCCAAGGTGATGGAACAGTGTGCCAAGATGGCGTTCGTTTCATTCAGTGTGAATCCGAACACGACGATGAACCCACTGCTTGTCGAGAAGCATTATATGCGCAAACATGGTCCGAATGCCTATTACGGACAAAAGGGACAAAAACACTAAAAACATTCAAGGAATATGGCTATAAACTGGAACGAATACGAACTGGTCTTGGAAGATTCCAGCTCGAAAGAATGCGAAGTTACCGAGCGCGAAATGGGTGGCACGACAGAGAATACCTGTCCCGTTAGTACTTTAATGTCCGGCGATGGACATCCTCGTTGGTCGAACAACTACGGAGGATACGGTTCGGTGAGAGTCATATTTCTTCGTACCGACGATGAAGCAATCCATCTTCGGATTCACAACGGCTATGACTTCGAGAAATCGCTGAAACCCGGCGAAGAATGGAGCAGTGGCTGGTACGATTTCGGAAGTTGGAGCTATCATGTTAAACTTTATCTTCGGAAAATAGAGAAATAACCTATTAATTACCTAAAAATTTAGAGAAATGATTAAAGCATTTGAAAACCTCGAGCTTTGGTGGATTACCGGAGCACAGTTGCTTTATGGTGGCGAAACCGTAAAGATCGTTGACGGACATTCGAAGGAAATGGTGGACGGACTGAACCAGTCGGGCATCATCCCTATTAAGGTTGTATATAAAGGAACTGCAAACAGCGATAAGGAAGTGGCTGCCCTCATGAAGGCTGCCAACAACGACGAGAAGTGTGTCGGTATCATCACTTGGATGCACACCTTCTCGCCTGCCAAAATGTGGATTCACGGCTTGCAGCAGTTGAACAAGCCTCTTCTCCACTTCCATACCCAGTACAACGAGCAGATTCCGTGGGATACGATGGATATGGACTTCATGAACCTCAACCAGAGTGCTCATGGCGACCGCGAATTCGGACATATCCTGGCTCGTTTGCGCAAGCCTCATAAGATTGTTGCCGGCTATTGGAAGGACACTAAGGTTCAGGAGCACATCGCTGTTTGGGCTCGCGTTGCTGCAGCTGTTGCAGATGCTAAGGACATGCTGATCCTCCGCTTTGGCGATCAGATGAACAATGTGGCTGTGACCGACGGCGACAAGGTAGCTGCTGAGCAGGTTTTGGGCTATCACGTTGACTACTGCACCGTCAGCGAACTGATGAACTACTGGAAGAAGGTTACCGACAGCGAAGTGGATGCACTGGTTGCTGAGTACAAGAAGACCTATACCGTTGTTCCATGTGAGGCTGGCAACGAAATCGGTGAAAAGAAGATCTGGAATGCCGCTAAAGCTGAGTTGGCTCTGCGTGCCATCCTGAAGGCCAAGGGTGCCAAGGGCTTCACCACCAACTTCGATGACCTCGGTTCTTGGGATGATCCGGACAGCGAAGGCTTTGTAGGCTTCGATCAGATTCCTGGTCTGGCATCGCAGCGCCTGATGGCTGAAGGCTATGGCTTCGGTGCTGAAGGCGACTGGAAGTCTGCTGCCCTCTATCGTACCGTATGGTACATGACTCAGGGTCTGCCAACCGGTTGCTCGTTCCTGGAGGACTATACCCTCAACTTCGACGGCGAGAACAGCGCTATCCTCCAGAGCCACATGCTCGAAGTTTGTCCGCTCATCGCAGTCGAGAACGAACCTGTCCGTCTGGAAGTTCATCACTTGGGCATCGGTGTGCGCAAGCAGCAGACTGCCCGTCTGGTATTCAACTCAAAGGTCGGCAACGGCGTAACGGCTACCGTAGTTGATATGGGCAACCGCTTCCGTCTGATCGTAAACGATGTGAAGTGCATCCAGCCTAAGAAGTTGCCTAAGCTGCCAGTTGCCAATGCACTCTGGATTCCGGAGCCAAACTTCGAAGTAGGCGCCGGTGCCTGGATTCTGGCTGGTGGTACCCACCACTCAATCATGTCGTACGACATCACTCCTGAATACTGGGAGGATTATGCCGAGATGTTGAACATCGAGTACTTCCATATCGATAAGAACACCACAATGGAGAGTGCTAAGAAGGAACTCCGTACCAACGAAGTTTACTATTTGCTCAACAAGGCACTTCTTTAATATTTAAAGACAATGAAGGGGCGTAAAAGGGAAGTATAGTAGCTAAGGACACACCTTCCCTTCTACTCCCCTTTTTCGCCCCTTAATAATTATGACTATGACAGCAAAACAAACCATCGAAGCCGGCAAAGCGATTCTGGGTATCGAGTTCGGATCGACCCGAATCAAGGCCGTGCTTATCGATCAGGAGAATAAACCGATTGCACAGGGCAGTCACGAATGGGAGAACCAGCTCGTTGACGGTCTGTGGACCTATAGTACAGAAGCCATCTGGTACGGTTTGGAGGATTGCTACGCCAACCTTCGTAAGAACGTGAAGGAACAATATGACTGCGAAATCGAAGTATTGGCTTCCATCGGTATCAGCGCCATGATGCACGGTTATATGGCTTTCGGACCTAACGGCATCGCTACCCAGCGCACCCTACCTTCAGAGAATGAAAAGATCCTGGTGCCTTTCCGCACCTGGCGCAATACCAATACGGGACCTGCTGCCGCTGAACTTTCCAAACTCTTCAATTTCAACATCCCGTTGCGCTGGAGCATTTCGCACCTCTATCAGTGCATCCTCGAAGATCAGCCGCACGTTAAGGACATCACCTATCTCACCACGTTGGCAGGTTACATCCACTGGCGTCTCACCGGCGAGAAAGTGCTTGGCATCGGTGACGCATCAGGCATGTTGCCTATCGACTCGAAGACCAAGAACTACGATGCCACCATGGTGAAGAAGTTTAACGACCTCATCGCACCAAAGGGCTATCCTTGGAAGATTGAAGACATTCTGCCAAAGTGTCTGGTGGCTGGCGAAAATGCCGGCTATCTGACTGAACACGGCGCACAACGTCTGGATGTTACCGGACACTTGAAGCCCGGCTGTCCGGTTTGTCCTCCTGAAGGCGATGCCGGCACCGGTATGACTGCCACGAACGCTGTCAAGCAGCGCACGGGTAATGTATCTGCCGGAACCTCTTCCTTCTCTATGATTGTGCTCGAAAAAGAACTCTCGAAGCCTTCGGAGATGATCGATATGGTAACTACACCAGACGGAAGTCCGGTGGCTATGGTGCATTGCAACAACTGTACTTCCGACATCAATGCCTGGGTGAAGCTCTTCAAGGAATATCAGGAACTTCTGGGTGTACCAGTCGATATGAACGAGATCTATGGAAAGCTCTACAATCATGCGATGAGCGGAGATCCCGATTGCGGTGGTATTCTGTCGTATAACTACATTTCCGGCGAGCCTGTTACCGGCTTGGCAGAAGGACGTCCACTGGTGGTTCGTTCAGCCAACGACAAGTTCAATCTGGCCAATTTCTTCCGTGCCAATCTGTATGCGACCGTTGCCGTTTTGAAGTTAGGCAATGATGTGCTCTTCAAAGAGGAGAAGATCAAAGTGGATCGCATCACGGGTCATGGCGGATTGTTCAAGACCAAGGGTGTCGGACAGCGTGTACTGGCAGCCGCTCTCGGTTCTCCGATTTCTGTGATGGAGACTGCCGGTGAAGGCGGTGCCTGGGGTATTGCGCTCTTGGCAGGTTATATGGTCAACAACAGCAAGGGTCTTAATCTGGCAGACTACCTGGAAGATGTTGTCTTTGCAGGCAACACCGGTGTTGAGATTGCCCCGACCCAAGAGGACATCGACGGCTTCAACAAGTACATCAAGAACTATGAAGCCGGTCTGGCTATCGAGCAAGCCGCAGTAGCCAACAAAAACTGATTGCAACACAAACAAATCATCCAGGCGACCGGTTCATGGTAATGTGGGTCGGTCGCCCATAATCACTTCATTATTTGGAAGCCTATGAAAAAGCTTATACTCCCGATTCTATTTCTCTATTCATTCACCATCATCGCACTTCATGCAGAAACCAGACAGCATTGGGTGGGCGGCGATATTTCCCTGCTTCCAAGTTACGAAGGCTATAATACTCCCTACTACGATGCTGATGGCAAGACCATCGGTGACGTGATTACCTATTTGCACGATGAATGCGGATGGAACGCAGCTCGCGTACGTCTGTTCGTTACGCCCACAGAACGCACCTCAGGTGCGAAAACCGGTGTGGTGCAAGATCTTGCCTATGTAAAGAAACTGGGAAAACGCATCAAGGATGCAGGCATGAAACTGATGGTCGATTTCCATTATTCCGACTGTTGGGCAGATCCCTCCTATCAGGATATTCCCTCCACATGGAAAACCAATACCAGCAACGAGGCATTGGCGGATTCTATGTACCAATATACCAAGCGATGCCTCACAGAACTGAAAGCCTTCGGTGCAGAACCTGACTTCGTACAGGTAGGCAATGAGATTTCCTATGGCATGCTTTGGCGCAGCAACGGTGACAAGGTCTTCCCTGCTCAAGCCAAAACCTCATACAGCACCCAATGGAGCCGTCTGAGCCAGTTGCTGAACAGTGGCTGCAAGGCTGTGCGCGATGTTTGCCCCGATTGCAAGATTGTGATTCACACCGAACGCTCGGGTGTTTCGACTCAGACCGTCAACTTCTACAACTACATCAGCGACGTCGATTACGATATCATCGGGTTGAGCTATTATCCTTTCTACCACAATGCCCTTTCGTATCTCAGCACCACGTTATCGAATCTGGAAAAACAATTCCCCAACAAAGAAGTGCAGATTGTCGAAACCGCTTACTTCTATCAGTATTATGCCAGCGATGCCACCTATAACTTCGCATCGACCTGGGCCGCAACAGAAACCGGACAGCTGGCTTTTGCCAACGATTTGGTTGCTGAACTGCTGAAGCACAACAACACGACGGGTCTCTATTGGTGGTTCCCGGAAGAGAACGGCAATGGTGGTGCTTCATGGAACGCCAATACGATTGTGATTGACAGTTGGCTCAACCGCGGACTTTGGAACAGCAACAACCATCGTGCCCTGAAAGCGCTCTATACGCTCAAGGAACTACGTGCTAACGATACGGCTTTGGCTCATATTCTGCAAGATGCTTCCCGCAACAACCAACCGATCTATAATATTTGCGGACAGGTGGTCGGCAAGAACCTGAAAGAACTGCCCAAAGGCATTTATATTATTGATGGGAAAAAGATTCTGGTCAAGTGATTTTAACAGCACAACCCTATCATGACAGAACCCATTCTGAACGAACATAACAAAAACGAATATCAGCCGGCTCACACCGCTGAACATATCTTGAACCAAACCATGATCCGGATGTTCGGTTGCGAACGCTCGCGCAATGCCCACGTCGAACGGAAGAAATCGAAACTGAACTACGAACTTCCCTTCTGTCCTACGGATGAACAGGTAGAGGAAATTGAACGGCGTGTCAACGAAGTGATTGCTGCCGATTTGCCGGTCACCCTCGAATTTGTTACGCGAGACAATATCCCCGCAGAAGTTTCACTTGCCAAACTTCCGGAAGACGCCTCCGAGACGCTCAGGCTGGTTCGTGTAGGCGACTACGATGTCTGCGCCTGCATTGGCGCCCATGTTGAACACACTTCTGAAATCGGGCATTTCCGCATTTCGTCCACATCCTGGACACCCAACGTTTCCACTACACCTCCGCCCTATCCTGCCACTGCATCCGGTAGCGGCACCTTCCGCATCGTTTTCCGCTTGGATGGAGCTAATGAGAAATATTGAGAGAAAACACTTACATTGCCAACGAGATATTGTGCTCTTCAGCTAATTTACGCATATTTGAAAGGGCGTAGCGAACACGTCCCAAAGCCGTATTGATGCTGATGCCCAGCATATCGGCGATTTCCTTGAAAGGAAGATTTTTGTAGAAACGCAGATAGATGATCTGCCGCTGATTGTCGGGCAGGAACTTGAGAATGTGACGCACATCACCCAGAACGTCATGATAGCTCATTGCTTCCTCGATGCTGCCATTCATATCATCGCCATCCAGATTCCTGCGACCGAACAAATCATAGTCAATATCGCAAGCAAGGGAAGTCTGCTGTGCCTGTTGCTGACGGTAATAGTCGATGATGATGTTATGACATATGCGGAACAGAAAGCCAACGAAGCGACCATTTTCCTGATAGCGGCCCTCCTTGAGATATACAATAAGCTTGATGAAAGTGTCTTGGAACATATCCTCTGCCACCTCCTTGTTTTGTACCACGCTATAAAAATACGCATACACGTTCTTTTTATAACGGAACAACAGCTCATCGAACGCTTCGTTCTTACCTTCAATGTAGAGAGCAACCAAGCTCTCATCCGATAGGTTTTTCATCTATACTTTAGTTTTGGTTAAAGCGTAGAAATGTTCAATAGGCAGTTGTTGTATTAAAAGGTTATGTCGGATATTTTTGATTTGACGGTGCAAATATAGCACAATTTTACAATACGACGTTTATTTTTTAACAAAAAAAAGCGATTTTTTGTCGATTTTTCTTAATTTTAGGTTCTTTTTGTTGTTTTTTTCGCAAAAAAGGCGTACTTTCGCAGGTGAAATTATATTTTGACAACAATACAAACCGTTAACTTCTAAAAATAAACAAAATGAAACCTACTCTGTTTGTTCTTGCTGCCGGTATGGGCAGCCGTTATGGTGGTTTGAAACAGCTGGATGGTCTGGGACCAAACGGCGAAACCATTATGGACTATTCAATTTATGATGCCATTCAGGCCGGTTTTGGTAAAGTGGTTTTTGTAATCCGTCGAGTTTTCGAGCAGGATTTCCGCGATAAGATTGTTTCGAAATACGAGGGCCGCATCCCTGTGGAACTTTGCTTCCAGGATCTGAACAGCCTTCCTGCCGGCTTCACCGTTCCAGAAGGCCGTGAGAAACCTTGGGGCACCAATCATGCCGTACTGATGGGCAAGGATGTCATTAAAGAACCTTTTGCCGTTATCAATGCCGATGACTACTACGGACGTGAGTCGTTTAAGGTTCTGGCCGACTACCTGACCAGCATCGAAGGCACCAAGGGCAATTATGCTATGGTGGGCTATCGTGTTTGCAACACCCTTTCTGAAGGCGGTACCGTAGCTCGCGGCGTGTGCGAAACCAACGCAGAAGGCTATCTTACCAAGGTGACTGAGCGCACTAAGATTATTCGTGAGGAGGACGGTAAGATCCGATTCATCGAACCGGAAGGCAAGGAAGAGTTGGCCGAGAACACTCCTGTCAGCATGAATATGTGGGCTCTTACTCCCGATTACTTCCAGTATTCTGAGGAATATTTCGTAGAGTTCCTGAAGGAGCACGGTCAGGAATTGAAGTCAGAGTTCTTCATTCCATTGGTGATCGACAAGCTCATCAACTCGGGCAAAGCCACCTGCAAGGTGCTTGACACCCCATCCAAGTGGTTCGGTGTGACCTACGCTACCGATCGCCCGGCTGTAGTTGCCAAGTTCAAGGAACTGCACGACACGGGCCTTTATCCTGCCAAGCTTTTCTAATCGGCTTTCTAAAAAATTATGAAAAAACTTCTGGCTACATTAGCACTTTCAGCCTGTTGCATCGCCCCCATGACGGCGCAACAGGCCGAATTGCCCTCAAGGGCTGAAATCCTACAACAGATGGAGAAGGTGAACGACTGGTTTGTGAGGCGTCACCCTGATCCGACTGTCAAATCGTTCGGTAAAGGCAAATACCGCCCGTCAAGCTTGTGGACGCGTGCTGTTTATTATGAAGGACTGATGGCCCTTTATGGTATCAGCCCCAAACAGCAGTACTACGACTACACCTACCAGTGGTGTGATTTCCACAAATGGACGGCCCGTAACGGTGCTACTACCCGCGATGCCGACGACTACTGCTGCGAACAGATCTACATCGATATGTACCGATTGGCTCCGGAATCTTTCAAGCTGACTAACACCATAGCCAACTGCAACATGTACCTCAACACACCCGATAATTCCGACTGGTGGTGGATTGACGCCATCCAGATGGGTATGCCTGTCTTTGCCAAGTTGGGCAAGACGACCGGCAATCCGGCCTATTGGGACAAGGCACATAAAATGTATATGTACACGCGCGATACTTTCGATGGCGGTCTGTGGAATGCCAAAGACGGACTCTGGTGGCGCGACATGGATTTCAATCCACCCTATCAGACCCCACAGGGCAAACAATGCTATTGGAGCCGCGGTAACGGTTGGGTGGTTGCAGCTTTGTGCCGTGTGATGGACGAACTGCCTGCCTCCCACCCCTATTACAAACAATATAAGAAAGATCTGCTTGCTATGCTGAAGAGCCTGAAAGGACGAGTGCGTGAAGACGGCACTTGGAACTGCTCTTTGGATGATCCGGACGATTTCGGTGGCATGGAGGTCACCGGCACATCGATGTTTGTGTATGGAATGGCTTGGGCTGTACGGCACGGTTATGTGAAGGCCGACGAATACATGCCGGTTATTGCCAAGGCCTGGAATGCAATGGTGACTCACGCTGTGCATCAGGATGACGGCATGCTGGGCTTCCAACAGGGAACCGGTAAGGAGCCAAAAGAATCACAACCGACCCTGTATGACAAGATTCCGGACTTCGATGACTTCGGCATCGGATGCTTCCTGCTGTGCGGTGCCGAAGTGTATCAGCTTTCGCCCGGCGAACAAGGCGGTGGCAGTAAGAAACTGAACGCGCAGAAATAATTTTCCAGTTTCGCAATTATAACCTGAAACATCTCTTCCAAACATGAAGAAGGCAACATACATCGTTCTCGCAGTTTTTTTGTCGGTATCGGCAGTAAGTTTTGCACAATCCACCTCCTGGCCCGTTGTGAACCCGGAAGCTAAGCCCGGCACCCGCTGGTGGTGGATGGGATCGGAAGTCGATAGTACCAATCTGACCCGTAATCTGGAACTCTATGCCAAAGCCGGCATCGGTGCCGTAGAGATTACCCCTATCTACGGTGTGAAAGGAAACGAGGGCAAGGAGATTGATTTCCTCTCCCCCCGCTGGATGCGTATGTTAGGACATACAGAGGCCGAAGGCAAACGTTTGGGCATGCTGGTGGATATGAATACCGGCACCGGATGGCCTTTCGGAGGACCGGAGGTATCGATGGATGAGGCCGCTTCGAAACTGGTGTATCATGTCTGGAAGACAGGCGAAACGGAACCGAAGTTCACAGACAAGGAACTGAAGGACCAACCTCAACTGTTGGGTTCGTGGTCGTTCGGTGACACGTTGCATATCGCCCTCTATAACAGCCATACCCGTCAGGCAGTGAAACGCGCTGCACCCGGCGGCGTTGGACTGGTGATGGATCATCTGAATCCAAAAGCCGTGAACCATTACTTCGAACGCTTCACTAAGGCATTCAAGGACAACGGCACACCCGTTCCTAATTCCTTCTTCAACGATTCGTATGAGGTGTATGGTGCCGACTGGACCCCTGCCATGCTGGAAGAGTTTGAAGCCCGACGAGGCTACAAACTGCAGGATTATCTGCCACAGTTCCTGCTCGCAAACGATTCTATTCACGGATTGCTCACCCAAGACTATCGCGAAACGATGTCGGACCTGCTGCTCGAAGTGTTCACTAAAACCTGGGCTCAGTGGGCTCACAGTCTGGGAAGCACCGTCCGCAATCAGGCTCACGGTTCTCCTGCCGATCTGCTGGATGTTTACGCTGCGGTCGATATTCCGGAAATCGAGAGTTTCGGCTTGAGCGACTTCAAGATTAAAGGTTTGCGAACCGACTCGATGTGGCGTCACAACGATTCCGATCTCTCGATGCTGAAATATGCATCATCGGCTGCCCACGTAACGGGTAAGCCGATCACTTCGAGTGAGACCTTCACCTGGCTGACAGAGCACTTCCGCACTTCGCTGAGCCAATGCAAGCCGGATTTCGATCTGATGCAGATCGGTGGTGTGAACCACTGTTACTTCCACGGCACCACCTACTCTCCGGCAGAAGCCGAATGGCCGGGTCATCTGTTCTATGCCTCGATGGAGATGTCCCCCGTCAACACCATTTGGCGCGATGCTCCGGCTTTCTTCCAATACATGACTCGCGTGCAGAGTTTTATGCAATACGGACAGCCGGACAACGACCTGCTGGTGTATATGCCGGTGTATGACGCCTGGTTTGAAAACCCGGGACGCCTGCTGATGTTCGCCATTCACGGCATGCAGGAGAAAGCACCCCGTTTTGTGGAGGCGGTCAATACCATCTACAATGCCGGCTACGACATGGACTATATGTCGGACCGTATGCTGCAGAAATGTACCGTCGGCCCCGACAAATGCATCGTTACGGAAGGCGGCACCTGCTATAAGGCTTTGGTGCTGCCAGGCGTGCACTTCATGAAGCCTGAAACCTTGCAACACATTGCCGATCTGGCCCGACAAGGTGCCACCGTTCTCTTTGTGGGCGGTGTGCCTACCCAAGTGCCCGGCTTGTCCGATCGCGACAACCGTATGCAACAACTCAAAGAAGTAGCAGCCTCCCTGCCGGCATCTGTGCTACAAGCTCCGAACTATCGGGAAGGACTGCGCCAACTGAAACAGGTGCAAGTGGAAACCATGAAGAGCGAACAGGGCTTGAAGTGCATCCGCCGCAGTAATCCTACCGGTCACCATTATTTCATCTCGTCGTTGCAGGGCAAAGATGTAGATGCGGAAGTGGAACTGGCGGTCAATGCCCAATCAGCCATACTGTTTGATGCACTGACCGGCAAGTACGGCATCGTACCTGTGCGCCGGCAGAACGGACGCAGTTATGTGCGTCTGCAACTGGCCAGCGGTGAGAGTTGCATCCTGCAAACATACCAAAAACTGACAGAAAGCGACCTCCGTCGGCAGCATGCAGAACTGAAGGACTGGAAGTATCGCGAACCGGACAACCAAGCTATCATCGACCTTACCCCAAACACATGGAAACTCGACATATCGCAGTTGGAAGGTGTTGCCACAACCGCAAAGAAAAACTACAAGCTGACAGGTGTTGAGGCTTGGACACAAATCGATGTCCTCAAGAATGCCAAAGGGACAGTGGCCTATACCACAACTTTCAAAATCGACAAGAAACAGTTCAATTCCGGAGCATATACCGACTATCTGCTCGACTTGGGCGATGTGCGCGAATCGGCACACGTGTATGTGAACGGTCAGGATGCAGGCATTGTATTCTCGGTTCCGTTCCGCATGAATATCGGTCAATACCTGAAAGCAGGCAAGAATACCATCCGCGTGGAAGTGACTGGCCTATGCGCCAACTACATCGCCGAAATGGACCGACAGGGCAAAGAATGGCGCATCTTCAAAGATACGAACATTGCCGTACTGCCCGGCTATCACAAAGATCCGAAATACAATTCGTATGCGTGGTGGGGAACCGTTCCTTGCGGTTTGAACTCATCGGTGAAGATTATTCCTCTCAAATAAGTCATGAACTATCAAGAAACGCTTGAATTTCTGTATAGTAAGCTCCCGGTTTTTGAAACCCAAGGAGCACATGCCTACAAACCCGGCCTGGAACGTTGCGAAACAATGGATCAGTTGCTGGGCCATCCGCACCGCCGCTTCCGCAGCATCCATGTGGCAGGCACCAACGGCAAAGGCAGTTGCAGCCACACGTTGGCAAGCATTCTGCAGGAAGCAGGCTACAAAGTCGGCCTTTTCACCTCTCCACACCTGCTCGATTACGATGAACGCATCCGCATAAACGGAACGCCTATCAGCCATCAGTATGTGGTGGATTGGGTGACCGACAAATATCCGTTGCTCGCCCCGCAGCTCCCTTCTTTTTTCGAACTCGCTACGATGATGGCTTTCTGCTACTTTGCCGATCAGCAGGTGGATGTGGCGGTAATTGAGGTAGGACTTGGCGGACGCCTCGACAGCACGAACATCATCACTCCAGAACTTTGCCTGATTACCAATATCTCGTTCGACCACATGCAGTTTCTGGGCGATACACTGCCACAGATTGCTGCAGAAAAGGCGGGCATCATGAAGAAGGGGATTCCATGCGTGATTGGTGAATGCTCCGATGAACGCGTGCACTTCACGTTCACCAGCAAGGCAGAACGTATGCAGACCCCCCTCTTCTTTGCCAACGAGAAGCATCAGGTCATTTGGGTGCGGAACCAGACAGATCATCTGGAGTACGACACGCTGAGCGACGGCACGCTCAAATCGCCGCTCATGGGCGATTGCCAGCCGCACAATGCCAATTCCGTTCTGACGTGTGTACACTTGCTAAGGGAACGGGGCTTCTGCATTTCCGAAACACATCTGCACAACGGCTTCCGCAAGGTGCTCAAGAATACCCATCTTCGCGGACGTTGGGAAATATTGCAGCAGAAGAATCCTTGCATCATTGCCGATACCGGACACAACGAAGGCTGTTTCCAGTATTTAGGTCCGCAGCTACGACACATCGCCGAAAGCGGCAGCCAACTGCACATCGTCTTTGGTATGGTGAGCGACAAAGACATTGCTTCTGTGCTGAAAACGCTGCCGATTTCCGCCACCTATTATTTCTGCAACGCCCCTACGCCACGTGCTTTACCGGCATCCGAACTGGCGACAATGGCTCAGCCTTTCGGACTCACGGGCAACACCTACCCGTCCATCGACACAGCTTTCGATGCTGCCCGACAAGCAGCCCGAACAACCGATACGATCTTTGTGGGAGGCAGTAACTTCATTGTGTGCGAAGTGCTGAAAAGGTTTCCTGAATAACTAATAACTATTAACTAATAACTATTATCTATTTTCCCTCCCATGCTACCTTGTCCATTATATACATTCACCCATTTGCAGTGTCCGTTCTGTGGCATTCAGCGAGGACTCCTGGCTCTCGCACATGGGGATATCGTGGCTTGGTGGAATTACAACCCCGTTGTCTGGTGCCTCATCCCCTATTTTCTGGTGTTGGTCATCGGCGAAGCCTATCGCCCTCTGCAGAGCCGCAGTTGGGTTCGTTTCTGCTATTCCAACAAAGTGATCTTCACCGTCATGGGCATACTGCTCCTGTGGGGTGTTATCCGAAATCTGATTACATATAACTATATTTAAGCATTTCTAACTTTCTAAACATTCAAACAAATGAACAAAATTTCCATTTCAGAAGTCCTGAGCCAGGCTTGGGAGCTGACAAAGAAAAACTGGATTTCCATCTTGGCAGCCTTGCTAATCATCTGGGTCGTCAAGCAGATTATCGCCAGCATGTTCGGTCCATCGGTGGGCGATATTCAGCCCATGATCGAAAAAATGAGTTCAGGCAAGGCCGATCCTGCCGAAATCATGTCCTACTATAACAGCATACTTGCCGCCAGCGGCCCAGGTTCATTCATTTCGAATCTGATCGAGATTATCCTCATGGCCGGTCTGTACCGCCTTGTGCTCAATGCTGTGCAGGGTCATGGCGAATTTACCATCAACGCTTGGAAATTGCCGGTCAACACCTATGTCAAGTATGTGGTCGTTAACTTCATCGTCTCCATAATCTTCATGATCGGTTTGGTTTTTTGCATTCTTCCCGGCATCTACCTGCTGGCCCGCCTGCAGTTCGCCTCGCTCTTTATCCTTGAGCACGAAGAAGCCGGCATCGGCGATGCAATCTCTGCCAGCTGGAATATGACCAAGGACGATGCCCTGACCCTATGTCTCCTGCTGCTTGTTTTCCTGCTCATGATTTTTGCCGGTCTCCTTTGCTGCTGCGTAGGCGTTGTGCTCAGCGAAATCATCATCTATCTGGCCACCGGTGTTGCTTTCTACACCCTGCTGCCAAAGAAGCTTGAAGACGCCACCCCTTCAGAGGAGGTTGCTGAATAAGATAATCAAGTCACCTAAGTAAAAAACGCAGCCTGAATACAGGTTGCGTTTTTTGTACTTATTTATCACATTAACTGATACGGCTCCAATCGAGACGATGGGAGAACAAATCCTGAAGGCGGTTGCGAAGAATGTTGTTTTGTGGCGCCTCAAGCATCGGGTCCTTCTCGATGACTTCCTTGGCAATGTCGCGGGCGAACTGAAGAAGCTGGCCGTCGCGGGCCAATGAGGCGATATGCAGATCGAAGGCGAGACCCGACTGTTGGGTGCCCTCCAAATCACCGGGACCGCGCAATTGGAGATCGGCTTCGGCAATCTCGAATCCATCGGTGGTGTCGCACATGATTTCAATACGCTTACGGGTATCGGACGACAGATTATAACCCGTCACCAACACACAGTAGGACTGATCGGCTCCTCGTCCGACTCGTCCACGCAACTGGTGCAACTGGCTCAGGCCGAAACGTTCAGCACTCTCGATCACCATTACCGATGCATTCGGGACATTCACTCCCACTTCGATTACCGTAGTAGCTACCATAATCTGCGCTTCACCCGAAACAAACCGCTGCATGGCAGCATCCTTATCCTTCGGCTTCATGCGGCCATGCACCATCACCACATGATACTCAGGACCGAAAGCCGCCTGCATGTTTTCGAAACCTTGCTCAACATCGTGATACTTCAGCTTCTCATTCTCTTCAATGAGGGGATAAACCACGTAAATCTGACGACCCTGCGCTAACTGCTGACGCATACTCTTAATCAGACCTTCCCGTTGCTGATCCCACCTGTGTATGGTTTGAATCGGTTTTCTGCCTGGAGGAAGCTCGTCGATGACACTCACGTCGAGATCACCGTAAACCGTCATAGCGAGGGTGCGCGGAATCGGGGTAGCCGTCATCACCAGCACATGCGGTGCCCGGGAGTTCTTCATCCAGAGCTTGCTGCGCTGCTCCACACCGAAGCGGTGCTGTTCGTCGATGACCACCAGCCCCAGATTATTGAATTTCACATCCGGTTCGATCAGAGCGTGCGTGCCAATCAGAATCTGCACACTACCATCGCGCAAACCGGCATGAATCTCCTCCCGTTTTTTCTTCTTGGTACTACCCGTCAGCAATTCCACTCTCACGCCGATGCCAGCCAGAAGTTCCGAAATATTGTCGAAATGCTGATTCGCCAGAATCTCCGTAGGAGCCATCAAGCACGCCTGAAAACCATTATCGAGCGCGATGAGCATAGTCAGAGTCGCCACCATCGTTTTGCCGCTACCCACATCCCCTTGCAGCAATCGGTTCATCTGCTTGCCGCTTCCTAAATCTGCACGAATCTCTTTGATGACGCGCTTCTGGGCATTGGTCAGCTCGAACGGCAAATAATGGAAATAGAAGTTATTGAAGTATTCTCCGATACGGCTGAAAACGAATCCGGCATTCGCTTGCTGACGCAACCTGAACTGCCGCACCAGATAAAGTTCCAGATAGAAAAGCTCTTCGAACTTCAGACGTTCCTGAGCCTTACGGAGATTATCCGGATTGGCAGGAAAATGTATCTGACGAATGGCCTGATTATAGTTCATCAGGTGCATCTGTTCGACGATATAGGCAGGAAGTGTTTCAGGGAAAGGCTGGATATGCTGCTGGAAGAACGAAAGAATGAGTTTGGAAATGGCCTTACTGTTGAGGAACATCTTCTTCATCTTCTCGGTGGTGTTATACATACCCATCAGGCTTTGCATAACATCCACTCCGGTTTTCTCGGTGCTTTCCAGTTCCGGATGGGCAATCGTGAAATTATGTGAGTAATCGTTCAGTTTGGGCTGTCCGAAAAGAAGATACTCTCGCCCACGCATCACGCTGTCCTTCACATAGCGCAATCCCTGAAACCAGATGCATTCCACCACACCGGTTCCGTCGGTAAACAACCCTTTGTAACGCTGTCCCCGTTTTCCGAATCCCTGCTCCTCGAACATCGTGAACTGACCCTTCAGCAGAATGTAGGGCATATCTCCGTGAATGTCGCGAATCTGATAGATCTTCGACTTATCGACATAGCGATAAGGATAATAGGAGAGCAACTCCTCAACGGTCGAAACATGAATCTCGGCCTTGAGGAGTTCTGCCCTTTTGGGGCCTACACCGGGAAGATATTGCAGGTCCACGGGGAAAATTATTTTGTCTGCCGGGCGTGATGACGGATGGCCATCCCAGCGAAGATCAATGCCAATAGGATGCCTACGCACAAGCCCCAGTTGTAAGGTACGCCGAAGCCTCCTTTATCGAGCACCAGAATAAAGGTGGTGCAGACACAAGTCATAAACATAGCCGGGAACATCGTCACCAGGAACCACCAGCCTTTCTTATTGCGAATCAAATAAACTGTGATGGCCCATAAAGTGAATACCGATAGCAACTGATTGCACCAACCGAAGTAGCGCCACAACATACCGAACCCGTTCTTATCGGTCATCGACCAAACCAGAATGGCAGCCGTGATGACAAACATCGGAACAGAAATCAGCAACCGCTTGCTCATGCTCTTCTGCTCCAGATGGAGGAAGTCTGCAACAATCAGACGTCCGCTACGCAAGGCCGTATCGCCCGAAGAAATCGGAGCTACAGCTACACCAATCAGCGCCAGAATACCGCCGAACATACCCAACCAGTTCTTGGAAATCATCGTGGCAACGGTTCCTCCGTCATATCCTTTGCCGGTCAGTTCGTTCACCAGACCGTGCTCGTTGAAGAAATAATTGGCAGCCGCAGCCCATACCAAAGCCACTATGCCTTCGGTCACCATCGCACCATAAAAGCACGGAAGACCCATCTTCTCATTTTTCATACAACGGGCCATCAGCGGGCTCTGTGTGGCATGAAAGCCGGAAATCGCGCCACAAGCAATGGAAATGAACATCATCGGGAACAAATAGGCCAGATTTGCCTGTTCCATCCAGTTATCGTTGCGGAACTTGCCCGCATCCCACCACTCGTCGAGCTGCGGCTGAGCCACCAGAATATAGGCCATGATGCCTACGGCCATAAAGATAAGACAGAAGGCAAAGAACGGATAAATCTTGCCGATAATCTTATCAACGGGACAAAGCGTTGCGACAATATAATAAATGAATATGATAGCAATCCACAGGTAAGAGTTCAGCCACTGCAAATCGGCAGAAAACCAATCGGCAGTCATCGCACCCAGAATATTGGCTGGCGAAGAGGTGAATACCGCTCCCACCAGAATCATCAGGAGCACAGTAAATACCGACATCAGCACTCGCACACGCTTGCCCAAATATGCACCGATGATTTCAGGCAAAGAAGCACCATCCTGACGCAAAGAGATCATTGCCGACAGATAGTCGTGAGTGGCACCTGCAAAAATAGTTCCCAACACAATCCAAAGATAGCTGGCCGTACCGAACTGGGCACCCATGATAGCGCCGAAAATCGGTCCTACACCCGCGATATTCAGGAACTGGATCATATAGACTTTCCAAGTAGGCATAGGAATATAATCCACACCGTCCTGCTTGGTGTAACAAGGAGTCGGACGATTCGGGTCAGGACCAAAAACGCCGCTGACGAAACGTCCGTAAACAAAGTATCCGAGTATAAGAACTGCCAGGGATATTACAAAACTAATCATTTTTAGGTATGTTTAATTATAATTTCAAGGGCAAATTTACTAAAAAAATAAAAAAAATCGCCAAAAATCATCCGAAAAAATGAGTTTTTCATAAAATTACTTGCATTATACGCAAAAACGACCTATCTTTGTGCCATTAAAAAACAAAAGGACTGTGATTACGTGTAATCGGACAGTACCTGATAAGTAGTACTATTTATTAACATTCTTAAAACAACTATTTCAACTATGGCACGTGTAATTGCTGCCGACAAGTGTGTTGCTTGCGGTTCTTGTATTGGTGAATGCCCAGTAGAGGCTATCTCTGAAGGTGATGTTTATACCATCAACGCTGATGCTTGCATCGATTGTGGTGCTTGCGAAGCTACCTGTCCTAACGAGGCTATCAGCGAAGCATAAATTGCTCTGATATTTCCCCTCTATTATCACCGATAATAACATAGGGTAAACGCCGGCTTTCAGAAGTCGGCGTTTTATTTTTTATTCGGCTATTGGATTCCGGACTATCTCCTATTTATTTAACATCCGGTTCGTATTTGGCTTTCCAGTTGTTGTATTGCTTCAGAAGACGTTTCGGACGCATGTCGTACCACAAATAACCGTCACGGCGTTCCTGACCGATATCTTCGAGATTCGCATGCGGAATACCGTCACGGTCGCACACGAACGGTTTCTCAGTCTGCAGATCATAATAGCGTGCCCAAATCGGTTCGGCTTCCGGATCCGGAACAAGTTCGGCATGACGGGTACGATCCTTGCTGGCCTTGATATAGCGATAGCCTTCAATCTTGTGCGATTCCATCCATTCAACTGCCCCATGAACGGCAGCCTTGACGCGATCGTCAGGATTATTCATCTCCATCAGCACTTGGACGATACGGGCACTTTCACGCGGACAGAAAGCGGGCAACTCATAAGAACGGGCGAAAGTCGGCAGCAACGTCTCGTTATCATATTGCTGACTCCAGATGGTCGGCTTGCCGTTCACAATAATCTGAGTCTCAAGCACACATTCTATACCCTTCTGATAAGCGCTGTCACACCTGCTACGCATCTCGTCATCCACCAGGTCGCCGCCAAACAGGCCGATGCTCATCGAAACGCCACGCAGAAGCACCAACACATTCACCATCGCATCGTCGTTATACGTGATACTCTTCTGGTATCCCTTTCCCTTCGGCCACACCTGCGGCCATCCGCCACTGGGATACTGACCTTCGAGCAAGAAGTTCAATCCACGGTTGAAACCGTCCTTGTAGCGCTGATCACCTGTCTTCTGATAGACCTTGGCCAAAAGCTGCATCTGCCAGGTGGTAGCATTATTATCGATGGTAGAATCGTCTTCTTTCGTCTTATCGGCAAGCACCTGTTCCCGCTCGTCATCATCGAGCGGTTTTTCCATATCGATATTCTTGGGCCAACCGCCGGTATTGCGTTGATATAACAACAACATATCTCCTTGCTGACGGTTTTCTGCAATCTCGGCGCTATCGGCTGAAACGAATGCGTTAGAATGACTCATAGTCGCATTTCGCGTGCGGGCAACCGCCAAAGTTGACAATATTGAAAGTGCTAAAAGCAGGTATCGCATAAGATCATGTGTTTGGGTTTTCGGTGCAAAGTTACACAATTTCTGAATACCACCAAATTTTTTATTCAAAAACTTTCTTTTTTCACAAAAAAAAAGTTCTTTTTAACTAAAATTTTATAAAATATCCGCGTTGATGCATAAAAATACCTGCCGGAAAACTGACAGGTATTAAACTTTTAAGCACCAGCTTCACAGTAATGCTTAAAAACTGATTTCGGATTTTTCGTCCTTAACCAATAATAGCTCTTTTAAACTAATTTAACTCTAATAACCTAAATCACCAAAGTAACTACCCTCACGGGCAACGACTTCAGAGCAATGCCAGCAAAACTGAAATTGCGCGGCAAAGTTAGGAATATTTTTCGAAACACACAAATTTTTTCTGTTTTTTGTTCAACGCAAGCAACAAGACCGCGTGAAAAACACCAATTTTTCAGATGCGATGGATGTGAATACGGTGCAAGTGCATTGCTCCTGCCACCCTTTTCAACATCTCCCGCCGACTGGTAATATTATATCCACGCTTCCGTTTCAGCGTGCGCAGCACCTCCGTATAAGCGATACCCATGACGACTGAAGTCACAATCCAGCTGATTGGATAAACAGCCATCAGGCTCTCGAAGGTATTCCACGACGGATAAACGGCATACAGCCAGAACAGGCGCAAGCCGCAAATTCCCAAGATGCTTACCATCGTCGGCACCAACGAATAACCGAAGCCCCGCAATATGCCGGTAAGTGCTTCGACAATCGCATTCAGAAACTCCGTCGAAGTGATAATGTACATTCGCATTACCGCCAGGCCTGCCACTACGGCAGAGGTAGTGAAGATGCTCACTAACGGAGAAGCGAACAGGCAGAACACCGCGCTCAATATGCCGGTGCAAAGAGCACCTAACCAGATGCAGCGACGTGCGATACTACGGCAACGTCCGAAGTTTCCGGCTCCGTAGTTTTGTCCGATAAAGGTGGTTGCTGTCTGGCTGAAGGAATTTGCCACGAAATACGTGTAATACTCGAAGTTCAAGGCAGCCGTACAAGCCGCAATCGTAGCCGCACCCAACGCATTGATGGAATCCTGAATCAGGACATTGGACAGCGAGAACACACATCCCTGCAAACCTGCGGGAATACCGATCTGTCCGATGCGCTCCATCATCTGCGGATCGATGCACAGACGACGAATATCGACCTTGAGCGGCCCTACCTCATGACGCAGGAAAGTAAGCAGAATCATCGAAGAGATACCGTTCGATATGACGGTGGCGATAGCAACACCATCGACAGTCATGCCCAATCCTGCCACGAACACGAGATTCAGCACGACATTCACCAGCCCGGAAACAATCAGCGCCATAAGCGGACGACGCGTATCGCCCTGACTGCGGAGGATTGCTGCCGCGAAATTGAAAAGCATGACAAACGGCATGCCCAGAAAATAGATTCTCAGATAGAGAACCGCATCGTCGAGAATTTCCGGCGGTGTACTTAATCGCGACAAAATGGGTCGGGCCAATGCCCAGCCCATAATCGCCAAAAAGATACCGCTGACAATAGCTATGGACAAAGAGGTATGAACCGCTTTCCGGATTCCATCGCGGTTACCCTCACCTGTAAGGGTAGCCACCACGACATTGGTACCGATGCTGAGTCCGACAAACAGATTAATCATCAGGTTGATGAGCGAACCGTTTGTACCCACGGCAGCCAAGGCGTTCGAACCCGCAAACTGTCCCACCACCGCGACATCGGCAGAGTTGAATAGCTGCTGTAAGGCACCGCTAATAGCAATGGTCATTGCATATTTCAGCATCTTGCCGGTTAGCGGGCCGTTCAGCATATCGACCTGCGACGAGGCCTTGTTCAGCTTGATTTTAAACATTACTGCTTATCGATACCGATATTCTGTAGGAAAAGTTTGGTGAGCAGATCCTGATCAACCTTGGCGTTCTGTCCCTTCATTTCTTCGTACAAGGAATTCAGGTAGTTCTCGCCTTTCAGTTCCATGACAATATAGTTGCTATACTGACCTGTGGCTGCATCCTTGTTCCACTTGTCGCAAATAACGACAGCCCCGTTGATGGTCTTCTGAACCAGAATCGTGCTCTTCTCCTGCAGGAACTGCTTGGACGAAGCATCCTGACCGGCACCCAAGGCCGAGGTGTAATCCTCGATGGTAGCGGAAATAGTTTTCTGCAACTGTGCTGCCAGATCCAGCGATGCCTGGCTCTGGGCTTTCTTACGAGCGGTACTCTCGTTATCGCTGCGGCCTACCGCCCAGGCACGGATAGCGCCATTCTCACTCCTATATTCTGAACAAGGCATCTCGAAAGTCTCGATAGCCGGTTTCTCTTCCACTTTCTTTTTCTTACGGGCTTCGCAAGGAACAACGATAGCGAGTGCCAACAATACGAACAAAATCTTTTTCATAATCGTAATATTTTAAGTTAATGGATTATTTTCTGATATTTCAAACTTGTCAATTCAGGTTGAGGGAACGCAGTTTGCCGGGAAGTTCGCGGTTCACGCGTTTCATCACTTCTCGGGCTGCCTGTATCTTGGTCTGATCGGCGGAATTCTTGATCGGCGCCAAAATACGCAGACGATCGACGGTATATTCCATGAGCAGCTGCTGGGTCTGGTTGTTGTAGATCTTCAGAATGAGCGAAGCATAGCATTCATTCATGTCGTACAACTCTCCGGCTACGGTACCGCCAATCTCAAGCGTCGTTTCGTAATCGACAAAGATCTGTGCCGCGTTAGCATCGTCGGTAAAGGTGAAATTGTTGTTTGCCAACAGGGTGTGCACCTGACGCTGGCAACTGTTCAACTTATCCTTGCCCACATGGAAATAAGCCAACGAACCTGTATTGTCCTTCAACGTAATGCTGACCTTGGCTTCCGGCCACGACTGCTTCTTGACAATCTGACGATAAGCCTCCGGCAAGGCCGAGAGGAACTTGTCGGACAACGTAATGCGCAGTTCCTGCACGGCTGCTTTGCTGGTGATATTGAGTACATGGAATTCTGCTGTACCGTTAAAATCGGTATTCAAAGCAGGAGAAACGCTTCCATCACCCACCACGAAACGAGCCTCCAACGGCACATTCGCCACCACGATGCCTTCGCGGGAAAGACAGGCAGCGATGGTTTGTGGAATGGCTTTGTAAGCCTCGCCCTCCAACTGTGCCACATTGGTGGTAATCGCCATACCGGCAAAGACGTTCAAATAAGCATCATACAGTTCTGCAGGTACGCTAATAGTCTTGCCGTTCACTCGTTTGGTCAGATCGGTAAACAGCCAAGGTTCTACGGCTTCCAGTCCTTTGGCAAACAAAGATACGGCATTCACCAGATCGTTCACCTCCATGCTCGACATACCGCGTTCGTAATAATTCCAGCCCTCAGCTATCGCCTTCTGCCGGTGCGACTCCAGATTCTTCTGATAGGTTTTCTTATTGAGGCTGTAAAGCACATAATACTTACCCCCGTCCTGATAACTGTCTTTCATCTCCTGTCCTTCCAGATAGGCAGCCATCGAGTTCTGCACTTTCTCTTCGAAAAGTTCACGGCTCTTGCCATCCACATCGACTGTATGCATGAACGAAGAAGCATCGACCTTGATGGCAATCTGGCTGGCAATATCCGCCAAGGCATTACTGGTCGCCTTCTGAACATAATCGGATTCGGAAAGAGAAGCGAATCCCACACCCATATATTCTGTATCGCTAACCGGGTGCTGATTCACCCAAGCAGGCTGGGCTGACATCGTCATGACAGCCACCAGCGAACTGATTATTGCAAATATACGTTTCATAATACAGAAGTTTTAATAGATCGTAAACAAGATATTGTTGCCATCCACACGACTGCTACAGCTGATGCCTTCGGTTTCCTTCAAATACTGCTCCAACAGGAACGCATATTGAGCGGCATCCATCCGCAAACCGTCCTCATCTTTCGGAGGAATGGTCACATAATCGAAAATCATGCTCTCGTCCATCACACCCTGCAAGTGGTACTTGCCCTGATAGCTGTTCTTCCGTACCCACTGGCGTACGATGTTGCTGAGCGAGTAATTGTTCTTGCCCATCGGATCGTTCATCGTGGCAGCTGAACTTCCGGCAATCGCGAACTGCAAGACGACACGTGTGCCACCTGCCGGACGGAAGTTCTTGCAGATGTCATCGAGGAACGGCTGCAAGGCATCGGAAATAGCATAATTGCAGAGGGCATCAGTGGCTTGTGTCTGATAATACCGGAGCGGTGTAGCCACCTTCGAAGCTAATACGCTACCGGAGGCTGTCTCGTAGGCCTTCATGTTAAGCGATACGCGCCAACCGGCCGTCGAGTGCTCCTTATTGATATCGACCGTCACATATACATCGGCACCGGAAGACAAAAGCAACTGCTTGTCGTTACTGTCGGCCGCACCACTGTTCTGTTCATAGGCATTGCGGCGCTGCACGGCAGCCATCTTGGCCTCCAGATCGACGGTAGTGATGTTTCGCGATTCGAAGCCGTCTTGCACTCGTGCCACTGCGATGCGACGGTCTGCATCCGACTGCAGAATAGCGCTATACGATTCGCCCTCCTTCTTGTAAGGCACCACAATCACAGTGGGTGTAACCACATTGTCTGCTGAACGAACATCTTCTGTCGCCACATTGGTGGTCATATCGGGCGTCTGGTAAATGCCGTTCTTCTCCAAATCGGTAAGCAGTTTCTTCAGATTGATCTGGACGGAATAAGTACCGCGATACTTACCGCTTTCCTTCTTAGGAGCTGCTTTTTCCTTACATTCAACAACATAATAGTTGCAGTAATCGCTGTTATCGGCCACAAACTGATCGGTGAACATCTTCTTGTCGTTCACCACCAGCGGACGTCCGTTGTTCACGCCATCCACACCCATATAGAATAAGGTATAGAACACCGAACGGGTGGCATTGCCTGCCACTTGCTTCTTATCGGCATGTATTCCCTTGGTCTCGAAAGTAGCTGCAGCACCCTGCGTGTTAGTCAATGTAACCAACTGCAGATAATTCTCAGCATAAGCCACTGTGCCTACCGAAAAAACGGCAAGCAGAGCGGTCAGGAAATATCGCATAATTGTACTGTTCTGTTTCATACGTAAAAAAGATTAATGTTTTTTACTTCGTAGTCGTACTCTCGGAAGCTTCCTTCAGAATGCTCCATACGGCACGGCCTCCGGCTCCGACACGTGCCTTGTTCATCGCTTTCGAATTGTCGGGGACATACTCCTTCGAATTAGGACGGACGACAATCGGCTGAGCATTGTTCGGATCCAAAGCCGCCTGTTTCTTATAGACCTTGATTTCGCTGGCCAGGAAATGACCTCCCGATTCAACACGGCAACGGCACAAGCGATCGCTGACCTCTACGACCGTCAATGTTGCCTTATCGGAAAACATCTTCTCACCAGCAATAAGTTTGCATCCGTAAGCCTTCAACTTCAGACCATTGTACATGCCGTGTTGTTTACCCATGGTGACATAGCAGAAAGTCATCTCATCTTTCTTAAGCTGATAATCGGTATCTGCCACGATGCCCTCAACAGGGAAGCCTGTATAGATAAACGGAACCATCGCTTTCTTCAGATGCTGCATCAGATTCGTAACTGCATCGTCGGCCGTTTTACCGAATCCTCCATGTTCACCCAGAAATTTAATATCTTGCGTCTTAACGGTTGTTCCGTTGCTGGTATCGACAATCTTCAAAGAGAGTGACAAGGTTGCCATATATCCGACCACATCATCCGCAAACTTTGACTCCTCGCACGCCAATGTATGCAGGTAACCGGTCAGAATGTAGTGGGCACCCAACTGTTTCATCAGACCGTTACGCGACAAGGAATCTGGCATATTGGCAAGGCTGGAACGGCGGCTTTCCTCAATCTGCAAAGACTGCTGCGAAGCCACATCCACCAGCGTGAATCGCTGGGTTTTATCGATACCTGCAATCACGGAATTACGCACTTCTTCCACAAAAGGCTGATAACTCTCGCTGGCAATCGGGAAATACTCGACATACATCACTGGGAGATCGGCCGCCATCAGAAGTGTTGCTGTTGTGCATAAAGCCGAAAGCATTAAAAAAAGTCTTTTCATATCCATGTAAATTTTTGATTATTCGTAATCTTCCGCTTTCAACTCGTTCTTGGCAACCGAGCCGCAACCATTCTTATAAATAGTATAGAGCATCCGCTTGGCTTGCGGGTTGCCTTTGGCATACGAAGCCTCAAAGTACTTCAATGCAGTCAAACCGTCATTCTCATCGAAAGCCTTCATACCCAAGTCGAAGTCTTCGTCTTTGACAGGCTCTGGAACCGGAGCCGGCTGGGTGGCAACAGGTGCAGCAGTAGGCTGGGCAACTGGCTGAGCTGCCGGTTGCGGGACAGGCTGGGCCGCAGGCTGCTGTACGGGAGCCGCTGCCGGTTGTTCTACTATTTCCTGAACCGGTGCCGGTGCGGGCGTTTCGCCGCCATTGCCTGAGAATACATAAACCAGACCGGCAATCACCACGATTCCTGCGATGATACCTGCAATCAGACCTGTACCCAGACCGCCGCCACTATTCTTTTTAGCAACGGCTGGCTGGAAGGCCGGTCCGCCCGCGATGGAGCCGACACCTTTAGCGCCTTCAGCCGGAGCCTCTTGTGGCTGACTTGGTTTCTGCGGTTTTTTGGTTTGCTGTGCTTGTGCGATCGCGGCAGCTGTCTGTGGATCGATTCCAGATGGAACGGGAGCATCGCCGCCTCCTATGATAAACACATTCGTTGTCTGATTGTGTGTCACGCTGTTGCTGGTGTTGTTCACCGTATTCGAGGTCTGGCTATTATCAACCACACTCGTATTGTGCGAATCGCTGTTCGACACATGGCTGCTGTTATCGACGGCACCCGTGCTCATAATGGTGGTTTCACCGCCATTGGCCGATCCGCCTCCCTTGCCGGGTTTGTTCGGGACGGCATCGAACGGATTCAGATCGGGCATCTCCGGAACTTCCGGAGTTTCGAAAGCCGGAACTTCCGGTTTGCCTGCCGCAGCCGGTTCCGGAGCAGCTGGCTCCAAGCCCTGCTCTTCGGGGGTCAGTTCGTACTGGCATACAGAACAGATATTCTCATTAGGTCCGATGGGTTCGCCACACTCAGGACAAATCTTTACTCTTTCCATATATATAATAATGTGTAATAATTTCAGTGAAACAATTATTGTTGACTGTTATTTCCGTTCGGATTTTTGTTGGGAGCGGCAGGAGCTGTTCCGTTGCTTTGAATCATGGTCTGCAACAACTGGAACATCTGATCGTTGGAAGTCTGCTGCTGCTCACGCATACGCTCGGCAAACTCTTTCTCGCGTTCTGCCTTCTCTCGCTCGTGTTCGGCATTGTTCTGTGTACGCATACGCTCCAGCTCCTCTTCGTGCTGATGCTGGGCAGCGGTCATCTGCTGGAACATCTCGAACTGCTGCTTGCGCTTCTGAGCCTTGAGTTCCTCCTCGCGACGCAAACGCTCCAATTCCAGTTCCTGCTTCTTGCGCTCCAGTTCCAACTGCTGTTCGGCAACGGCACGCTGACGATCCAGCTGTCCTTGCGTGCGAATGCGCTCATATTCCTCATCATCCTTGAGTCGCATCATACGCAAAGCCTGCTCACGCTGCTGGGCATTGGTGGTCAGTTGTGCCTTCAAGGCCTCCATTTCGTCGGCACGCAACAAATTGTCCCGGTTGATTTCATCGAGTTGCTTGTCGAGTTCTGCCTGCGTACGGGCTTCCGTCAGACGCTGGGCATTGGAAACATCTGCCAGGCGGTTCTTGAAATCGTTGGTGCGACGCAGGTAATCGAGTTCTTTTTCCGAAAGATACATTTCGCGGCTCAACTGGTTGAAACGCTCCAGATCCTCGTTGCTGCTCGAAATCTCCACAATGCGAAGAATGCTCAGACCGAACAGATCGAGCTGGTTCAGCACATCCTTCAGCGAACGACGCAAAGCATCAGGAATCTGAGTGCCCTCCCATTCCTTGTCAGCCAGTGCCTCTTGCAGGGCAACGCGGATCGGATCGCAGATCTCGTCGAGGATCTGTGCCGTATTCAGCACCTTAGTCGATGTCAGGAAATGACGGATGAAGACCTCAGGCTGCGTGATGCGGAAATAGGCGTTCAGACCCATTTTCATCTTCAGGTGAAGCGTCTGAATCTCCATCGGCTTGAACGTCTTGTAGTCGTCCAGTTGAGCCTGCTTGGCTCCTACCAACAGCGGGAAGCCCTTATCGACCAGAATAATGATTTCGAACGAGGCTCCGCCGCGTGCCAGCTGTCGCAGACTGTCTTGCTCTTTCTGGCGGCGTTCCAGCTCTGTAGGCTCAGCCTTCGAGGCGCCTTCGCTTTTCTTGCGGAAGAGGTTCATTACAAAGTTCCAGGCACCGGAAGCTGCATTGCTCACACTTTCTGTGGCATTCTGGATTGCCTCCTGAACCGGCTTGTGATCCACGTCAACGAGATCGTAGATACCACCGCTAATGGAAGCGACGGTCATGCCGTTGGCACGGATATAAGCCGTTGTGCCTTCGGTAATCATCACGCCCCTGACTTTACTGTATTTCTCGAGTTCTGCCTGACTGATGACACGTGCCACCTGTCCGGGCTGGATATTCCAATATATACGCTGAGTATCGGTAACAGCGACATCTTCGGTCGGAGCACTCGGAGTATTCTGAGTAATCGGAGTACTCTGAGTAGTCGGATTATTTTGACTATCCGGCGCTTGCTGTTCAGTAAGTTTCAAACCACACTTGGTACAAAACTTGGCGTTGGGCTTCAATGGAGCACCACATCTTGGACAATTTTCCATAGTTCAGTATTTAATAGTTAAGTAAATGCATAAGTGATTCATAAATGCCGGGGCTATTTCAGCGCCGATACTTGGAGTACCTTGCCGTGTTCGTCGGCCGCTACCATCATATCGTCGTACATAGCCTTGATTTCACGGTGTCCGTCAGGATAGGTATCACGCATCACGCAACTGGGTTCGCGAGCTTCAATGCCATATTGTGCATACAAGTGCTGGCCCATCGTCTTACAGATGGCAATCAGATTGGCATCCACCTGGCTGCGCACCTGATCGAGCAAACTTTGCTGACCTCCTGCCGACTTGCTTTGCAGCACTTCGGTCTTCACCCCTAACGGCTGGTTCAGACTTGCCAACGGAGCCTTATTAGCACCCTTGAAGGCGGCAACTGGCGCTGCTTTCACACCCTTGCCTGAAGGTTTGTAAGCTTTGCTTCCGGAGGGTTGTGCCTTTCCTTGGGATGGCTGTTCCACATCCACGTCTGTATTTCCAAACAGCGTCGGATCGCCGAACAGGTTGAACTCGGCGATCGTTACAGCATCCTGCGGATTGCCGTCGCCTCGGTATTGGAACACATAGCTGCGGGTATTGAAGAATGCCATTCCGACACTCAAGCCCATCAGCACCTGCTGCAGGAAGTAGCTGGCCAATACGTCGCTGAATGCCATCGGAGCCGTATCGGGTGTGCTGTTCTGACTATCCACACTTCCCCATGCCGAACGGGATGATGCCACAAACGCCAAAGTCTGGTTGCTCAACGCCGACATGACCATACTGGTATCTTTCTGTTCGCCGATGAAACGTCCGCCATAGCAGGCCTGGCTCACCATGATGTTCGGGTACTTGCATTGCTGCACGAACTTCGGATGTACGGCATCCACCCAATCTCGGTGGTTGGGATAGCTGGCGCTGTAATGACCGACATGCGCCGTCGGACACCCGTGCAAGTTAAACAGGAACAAGTTGGCATCGATATTGAAATATCGTTGGGTGAGCAGTTCCTGCTTGTCGGCATCGAAGCGCAACGGCGGAGAAAGGAAGAGATCGTTGTAGTATGAATTCTGCGGGAACTGGATCTTCCACACCGGGAACAGATGCTGCTCACGGATCACCTTGACCTCATGAGCCGTTGTGTTCTTCCAGTTCATATCGCAATGGGCATACATCTCATCCACCGGGATACCTTCCTGATTGGCGATGTCCCGGTTCAGGTAGGAAACCAGATCGTCGGCTGTGGCATCGAGCGCCAATGGCAAGCGGCCCACAAAGAACAGGGCTTCGTAGCGGTAGATGTCGAGCGATTCGAGCTTTTCGATCATCTCGGACCCATACGGATAGGCATAAGGCAGATCGGTATCGATGGTACGGTCTTTTTCTACCTCCTTGCTCAAATAGGTCTTGATGACCGGCATCGGCACGATGTCTTCCGAACCTATAATAAATAGGTACTGGGATTCGGGCAGTTTCTTCGACACCTCATAGTTATGCGTATCCAACAGGAGGTCGGCGTAATCAGCCCACGAATGGGCGGACGTCAGACTCACCGTCTTCGGCTTGCTGAAAAGACCGTGCTTGTGATACGTATAGTTACTGGCATCTATCAGCTGATAACTGATGCCGATGGTTCGCTTATAGTGAATGAACTGCTCGAACAAGGCCTTGAGTTGTTGCTCCGACACATTGAACTTCTGAGCCAGCAGTTTCACATTCGTCAGAATCAGACCCCAGCAAACGGCATCGGGCATCTCTTCCTCATGCGGCGCGGCCTGAGGTTCAGCGGATTCGTTCTGATTACCCTCGTCCGAGGCGGTGGCCTGAACAGCCACTTCCTCCTCATCGTCTATGATCTGCGTGCCGCATTCCGGGCAGAATCGGCAATCGTCATCAATTTTGGTTCCACATTCCGGACAATACATAGATTTCTACTAATTAGCGTTTGACATATTTTTCCCGACGTCTGGAAACACCGCTCACATAGTTGCGTGCTTCATCGGTGTTCAGATTGTGGGTCAGATAATTGTACAATTGGTCGTAGTTCAGTTCGTTGATCTTACCGAAGGCCTTCGAAAGCTTGGTCGAACCTATAAACGCACGGCTCACATTGCCGGCGCCAGTGTTGTAGCTGGCAATGACGCACAAGCGGCGACAGTTATCGTCTGTCACCTTGGCGAACTGGTTCATCAGCACGCGCAAATAGGCGGTTCCCAATTCCACATTATTGCGGGGCACATACAGATAACTGCTGCTCGGTGCATACTCTTTCTTATAAACGTAGCGATAGGCATCGGCTCCGCCCGACTTTGGCACCAACTGCATAAGACCGTAAGCGGGCACCCAGCTCTTGGCTTCCGGATTGAAGCTCGATTCCTGCTCCATGATGGCGTAAATGAGCGGTTCCTCAATCTGGAACTTCTTACTGAACTCCTGCACCAGTTCTCGGAACTGTTCGGCACGTTTCGACAGGCTTTCGGTGGCCAACGCCATCTTGACGGTAGCCGTCTTGCGCGTCTTACCGTCCTTGCCCTCCACCTTCGATGACGTTTTCTTCGCCGTCTGCACGATGCTTTGGGCAGCCTCCTCCTTGGTTATCAGCTTGGCTTCTGCAGCGGCTTTGGCAGCGGCATCCGCCTGGGCTTTCTCGGCAAGGGATTTTTCCGAAGCAGCTCTGTCGGCGGCAATCTTATCGGCCAAGGTGCTTTGCGGATTCGTCTCTCCGTCCCTCACTTTCTCTGCCATCGTTTTTCCGGAACGCGGCTGAGGGGGTACGGGAGCCGCACCACCTTGACGGACATTCAGTTTTTCGGTGCGCGACTGAGCCTGCGCCGGAGTGCGACGCCGGATCTGACGTTCTGTCATTTCGTCCTCTTGCTTCAACGGACTCTTCCAGTCGATCTCGCCGTTGAAGTTATACGGGCTCAAATCCACCAGTCCCTGCAAAATCGGCTGCTGGCTGACCGGTTGCGTAAAATCGACTGAAGAATGGTTCGGGTTCGTGCTGCCCTTGCTATCCAGCAACCGGGCTACGGCATCGGAGAGCTGCTGCTGCACCTCTTCCTCCGAAGCATCTTCATCAACAGCCACTTCCACCTCGATGGTACCATTCTCGAAATCCACCACGCTACGGCTGCGATAGTCGTTACCGTATTCCACCCACTTCGTCCGGGTGTTGTCGATGATGGAGTCGCCGCCCCAAATATCCTTCACTTCGTCGGTGAAGACTTCGTAATCCTGCTGCTGTTGTCTCACATAGTCGAAATACGCCTGACGCGCCGAATCGCTGAACGCCTCGAAGGCATTCACTTCATCGGCAGCCTCCTGCTCAAACTGCTGTTTCATCAGGTCGAGTTCTGACTGTGCATATACCAAGTTCCCTATGCCGACCCATAAAGCCAGCACAGAGAACATGTATTTGAGTTTCATAAAAACGGTTTTCATAAGCATAGTATTTAAGAGATTGAGGTTTGTCAAGAAAGGAAAGCGGATTGCTTTCAGGAAGCACAACCGTTACTTCCTGTTTTTCTCCACCCACTTCTTGGCATTCACAAAAATCTCAATCCAAGGTGTCACATCGTCCTGCGCATGATCCTGAGGGTAATAACCGCACTGCCAGGGGAACATGGCACGCTCAGGGTGTGGCATCATTGCCAGATGGCGTCCGTCTGCCGAACAGATACCAGCCAGGCCTTCCGGCGAACCGTTCGGGTTGGCAGGATAAGCGGTATAACCGTATTTGGCAACCACGCAGTAGTCGTCGGGAGTCTTGCCGGCCGGCAAACCGAACTTACCTTCTCCGTGAGCGGTCCAGATGCCGATACGTGCGCCACTCAGCGATCCGAGCATCACGCTATTGTTCTTCGGAATGCGGACATTCACGAAATTCGACTCGAACTTGTGGCTGTCGTTATGCAGCATGTGTACACGCTCCGGGTTCTGTGCGGCAGCCAGCAAATCCGGTTGCTTGGCATCCAGGTTCGAACCTACCAGACCCAACTCAATCATCAGCTGACAACCGTTGCAGATACCCAACGACAAAGTGTCGGGACGGGCATAGAAGTTCTGCAAAGCCTTACGCGCCTTCTCATTGTAGAGGAAGCCGGCAGCCCAACCCTTAGCGGAACCGAGCACATCGGAATTAGAGAAACCACCACAGAACACAATCAGGTTCACGTCCGACAGATCCTCACGTCCGGAAATCAGGTCGGTGATATGCACATCCTTCACATCGAAACCTGCCAGATACATCGAATAAGCCATCTCACGCTCGGAGTTCACACCCTTTTCGCGAATGATAGCGGCCTTGACGCCTGTCTTGGTGCGACGGTTCGGATCGATGCCATACTGGCCGAACTTACCGGTGAAGTTCTTTGGCCAAAGGTAGTACAAAGGCTGTTTCTTATAATTTTCGAAACGCTCTTTCGCCTTCACTTCGCCGCTCTGCTTGCGGTCAAGGAGGTACGAAGACTCATACCATACATCGCGCAGGGCATCGACATCGAAGTCTTCTTCGTAGTTGCCTTTCCGAATATGTACGGTGCGTTCCTGACAAGGGAAGCCGATCTTGGCAACTGCCACACCTGCCTTATTCATCAGTTTCTCGAACGCCTTGGTATCCTTCACCTGCAAGATGACACCCGGATTCTCGGCAAACAGAATCTTGACGATATCGTCTTCTGCCAGTTCCGTGAGGTTGATACGCAAGCCGCCTTCCGTATTGGCGAAACACATCTCAAGCAAGGTGGTGAGCATACCGCCTGCGGAAATATCGTGACCGGCCAGAATCAAGCCGGACTTGATGGCATCCTGCACGGCATCGAATGCATCGGCGAAATACTCCGGATTAGCTACGGTCGGAACGCTATCACCGACCTTGTTTTCGGTCTGTGCCAAAGCCGAGCCGCCCAAGCGATGCTCGCAGAATGAGAAATCCACATAATAGAGGGCGGTGCTGTGATCGAGCTGCACCACTGGACTTACCACCTTGCGGACATCGGTGACCTCTGCCCCACCACTGATAATGACGGTACCCGGGCTGATTACCTTCTCGCTGGTACCATCCGGCTGGTTATACTGCTGTGTCATCGAGAGCGAATCCTTGCCCGTCGGGATATTCAGATTCAGAGCGATGGCAAAGTCGGAAGCGGCTTCAACGGCGCTATACAGACGAGCATCCTCACCAGCATTGCGGCATGGCCACATCCAGTTGGCACTGAGCGATACGCCCTGAATACCGTCCTTGATCGGCGCAAACACCAGATTGGTGAGTGCTTCGGCGATCGCCATAACCGAACCCGCAGGAGCATCGGCCAAAGCCACAGCCGGAGCATGTCCGATAGAAGTGGCAATACCGGCCTTACCGCGATAATCGAGCGCCACAACACCGCAGTCGCTGAGCGGCAGCTGCACGACGCCCTGACATTGCTGACGGGCCACCTTGCCTGTCACCGAGCGATCGACCTTATTGGTCAACCAATCCTTACAAGCCACCGATTCCAGACGCAGCACGTTGCGGATGTATTTCTGCATATCCTTTACATCGGCAGAAACAGGCTGATACTTGTGCTCCACCGTATTGTCGCGCATATAGGTTTTCGGAGCATGTCCGAACATATCTGCCAGACTCAAATCGATCGGTTTGGTGCCATCGGCTTCCTCAAAGCAGAAACGCATATCGTTCGTTGCCTCACCGATCACATAGAACGGAGAACGCTCACGCTCTGCAATCTTGCGACAATACTCAATGGCCTCGTCCTTCACCAGGAAGCCCATACGTTCCTGACTCTCGTTGCCGGCAATTTCCTTGGCACTCAAGGTCGGGTCGCCGATCGGCAGTTTGTCCATCCAAATCTTGCCACCGGTAGCATCAATCAGTTCCGACAGGCAGTTGATATGGCCGCCGGCACCGTGATCGTGAATCGAGACAATCGGGTTGTTGTCGCTTTCTCCCAAGGCACGCACCACGTTGTAGGCGCGTTTCTGCATCTCCGGATTTGCACGCTGCACGGCGTTCAGCTCGATACCGCTGGCATATTTTCCGGTATTTACCGACGATACGGCACCACCGCCCATACCGATGCGGTAGTTATCGCCGCCAATCAGAATCACTTTCTCTCCGGGTTCGGGTTCTCCCTTCAAGGCATCGCGCAACTTGCCGTAACCCACACCGCCGGCCAGCATAATCACCTTGTCGAAGCCGTATTTCGGAGCATTCGGCACATTCTCGTCGCTCTGGAACTCATAGGTTAGCAAAGAACCGCAGATGAGCGGCTGTCCGAACTTGTTTCCGAAATCGGAAGCTCCGTTCGAGGCTTTGATCAGCACCTGCTCCGGTGTCTGATACAACCAGGGACGCTCCGGCATACCGTTCTCCCAGGTCTTCTTCTCATCGTTGCGCGGATAGCTGGTGATATAAACCGCTGTACCGGCAATCGGCATCGAAGCCTTACCGCCACCCATACGGTCGCGAATCTCACCGCCCGTACCTGTAGCTGCACCGTTGAACGGTTCTACGGTGGTCGGGAAGTTATGGGTTTCGGCCTTCAGCGAAATCACCGATTCGAAATCCTTCACCTCAAACTCCGAGGCGGTGGTAGGATCGGCTGGCGCGAACTGCTCGATAACCGGACCGCGGTTGAAAGCCACATTGTCCTTATAGGCACTCACCAAGGCACCCGGATGTTCTTTCGAAGTCAGTTTGATCAGATTGAAAAGGCTGGAAGGCTTCTCTTCTCCATCGATGATGAACGTACCGCCGAAGATCTTATGACGGCAGTGCTCCGAGTTTACCTGACTGAAGCCGAACACTTCGCTGTCGGTCAGCGGACGACCCACGCGCTTGGACACCTCGTTCAGATAGTTGATTTCTTCAGGCGATAGCGCCAGTCCTTCCTGCTTGTTATATTCCTCCAGATTCTCAATATAGACAATCGGATCGGGCTGTTTGTTAATGGTGAAGCAATCTTGGCCGACACCCTCGTACAAACGCTGCAACATAGGGTCGAAGGTGGCATCCGGGCCCTTCACCGGGAAGTACTCCTCAATACGGGCAATGCCGCCAAGTCCCATGTTTTGGGTAATCTCGACAGCATTGGTACTCCAAGGAGTAATCATTTCACGACGGGGACCTACGTACCAACCTTTCAAAGAGTCGGTATCTAAAAGCGTGGCGCCACTGAAGAGCCAACACAGACGTTGAGTCTCTTCGGCATCGAACGGATGATCGACGGCCACAGCGAGAACTGTTTCAGATGGCTGTTTGAAGAAAAAAACCATTTTTGAAGAATCTATTTAATTAAAATGTCAATTTTCGCAGGCAAAAAAGGGTATTATCCTTATTTACGCGGCAAAAATAATATTTTTTTTTCAAATATATGCACAAAATCGGAAAATTCTTTATATCTTTGCCCATATTTAATGCGATAAAGGCATAAAAGTAACCTAAAAACGACAATGGAGCAACTGTTTGCGACAGCTTTATTCACCCTGCTTTGGGGACTGATGTTCGGAATACTGGTGTCGGCACCGATGGGTCCGACGGGGATTCTCGTCATTCAGCGCACCCTGAACAAAGGCTGGTTGCCCGGATTGTTCACCGGCTTGGGAGCCGTGCTCAGCGATCTGTTTTATGCCATTCTCTCAACCTTTGCCGTCAGCCTCGTCGTGGGTTGGATTGAAGACAACCAGACGCTCCTTTTGTTTGCAGCCGGCATCCTGATTGGCGGCTACGGTGTCTATCTGTGGCGGAGCAATCCGGCTTCTGCTATCAACAGCAAGGAAAGCAGCAAAGGAAGCAAGTTGTCGGCCGCGGAAGTACGAGCCGTCAGCAAGGTGCCCGGATGGAGCGTCCTGAAGTTCTTTTTCTCCGGATTCGGACTCACCGTCAGCAATCCTGCCATTGTTTTCTTTTACCTGATGCTCTTCTCGCGTGCCAGTTTTATTTTTGTGGCGGGCGATGAGCGTTGGGGCGTTTATCTGCTTTTCTTTCTGAGCATTGCTGCCGGCGCCATCTGCTGGTGGTTGCTCATCACTTGGATTATCAATAAGGTGCGCAACCATTTCAAGCTGCGTACGCTTATGCTCATCAACCGCTCTATTGCTGTCATTATGTTCATCATTGCAGTATGGAGCCTCGGCAAGGGTATTTTTATCGTTGCCAATCTTTAATTGTGTAGTGCAAGCCCTAACCAAGCTTGCTCAAAAGGGAATCCAGTAGGAATCTGGAGCTGTCCCGCAGCCGTAAGCGACAGGCTTCGCACACGTACCACTATCTATGTTAACGGATGGGAAGGCCGCGAATCGCCACCAGTGTCGCCTTAGCCGGAAGACCTGCTGCACAATGTCTGCGACAAAGTCTCTGCGATGCACAGAGAGCAGACAGCGTTTATTAGTTAACACAATTCCGCATTATGCAGTTACTTGTGTTTGCTGCGCTTTCTCTGAGCGTAGCGGCCGACAGTATTGTATCTACCCAGATTCTGTCCGAGACCTCCGTTGAGGCTTCGCCGGCAGTTGTGCGCCCGCATATCACCAGCACGACTCCCGTGCAAAGCCTGCAAGCCGAAGCCATGCAGAAGCTGGGCATCACCGATGTGAGTGAAGCGCTGAAACTCATGAACGGAGTTTCCGTCAAGGACTATGGCGGACTGGGCGGCATGAAGTGCGTCTCCATTCGGAACTTAGGAGCAACGCATACGGGGGTGCTCTACGACGGTATTCCGGTCAGCAATGCACAAGCCGGACAAATTGATGTCGCCCGCTTCGGCAGTCAGCATCTCAGCGAGGTCAGAATAGGTATCGGCGCCACCCAGGATGTGCTGACTCCGGCGGCTGTCGAAAGTTACAGCGGACTGCTTTCCCTATCGTCGCGCAACTGCAACCAGGCACAGGTTTCCTATGGTTCGTGGAATACACTCAACGTCTCTTCCTGCTATGAACTGACGGAAGGTCTCTCGGCGAACGCGAACTACCGCCACACCGACGGCGACTATCCTTTCCGAATCAAGAACGGCGATACTTGGGTGAAGGGCAACCGGAACAACGATCGGGTGGACGACCTGAATGCCGAACTGAACTATCGCTCCCGGTATTGGCAAGTAAAAGGAGCCGGGTATTTCAACGACCGGCGTCTGCCCGGCAGCATCATATTGTATAATTATAGTTCACACGAGCACATGCGCGAAGCGAACGGACTGCTGCAAGCGCAGTATCTGCATCCCATAGGAACCCATTGGAAACTCGTGGCCCGTGCCAAATACAATCATGCGATGACGCATTATAACGATGGTAACCAGCTGGAAAACGATGTGGCAAGTGCCCAGCATATCTACAACTACCGGCAGAACGAATACTATGCTTCTGGAGGCGGCATGGGAATGTTCTCTACCGGACCGGTACGCACCCGCGTAAGTGCGCTCTATGATGTGCTTCATGCCGCCTTGCACAGCAACCTGCGGACGGCTCGCAGTGTGCAGCGCACCACGCATTTCGGGGTGCTCCGTGCCGATGCCACCTATCGGAAGCATACGCTACAGGGTGCGTTGCTCTATACCCTCAACCGGGAAAAGGACAACAAGCGTCAGGCCTGGTCGCCCACCCTTTCGGCAAACCTGCAGGTCTGGGGCAACTCCCGCCAGAGCGTACACCTGCGCTGGATGTCGCGCAAGGCTTTCCGTCTGCCTACGTTCAACGAGATGTATTATTACATTTATGGCAGTCACAACCTGAAGCCGGAACAGGCGCGCGAGCATAACCTGGGCATCACTTATGGCGTCTGGTTCGAAGGTGTGCAGCTGTCGGTTACCGCCGATGCCTATCGCTACCGGGTGGATGACAAGCTGATTGCCTTCCCTACAGCATTTGCCTGGAAGGTGGGTAATCTGGGCAAAGCGGAAAGCCGGGGTGTGGAATTATCGATGCATGTTTCTGTCGGCTCCTCCTGTCCCATCGAACTGTCGGCGAATTACCAATGGCAGGATGCACGGAACCTCGACGACCCCACAAACCCGAACACCTACCGGAAGCAACTTCCCTACATGCCGAAACAGACTGCCAATGGGGCGGTGACGGTTCATACCCGATGGGCAGATGTGGGTTATACGATGCAATGGATGGATGAACGTTACAGTTCGACCATGAACACGTTCCGCTACCGGTTAGAGCCGTTCTGCGAACACAGCCTGACGCTTTCCCGCCGATGGGCGAACTTCGAACTGCAAGGCACCCTTCAGAACCTGACGGACGAACAGTATGCCGTCATCCAGTATTACCCGATGCCGGGAAGGCAGTACCGGATTACATGCAAATATTTTTTTTAAGAGTAGTAAAAGTGGAGTAAAAGAGTAGTAAAAGTGGAGTAAAAGAGTAGTAAAAGTGGAGTAAAAGAGTAGTAAAAGTGGAGTAAAAGAGTAGTAAAAGTGGAGTAAAAGAGCAGTAAAATGGAGTAAAAGAGTAGTAAAATGGAGTAAAAGAGTAGTAAAGTGGAGATTAAAGGACAATACCCTATAAACATCTATCAACAATTTATTAAAACCTCAAAACAATGAAGAAAATCATTCTTTTTGCAAGCATCTTTGCTTGCCTGTTCACCGCCTGCGAGGACGATGACAACGATGTGAAAATCCAAAATGGTGACTTCCAGCCCAAATCGGAGGCGGTCATTTTGTATGAAGGCAGCTACGGACAGAACAATTCCGATCTTTCAGAGTTCCATAAGGGCGTCATCTCTGCCGATGTCTATTATCAGGCCAACGGCAAGTACTTGGGCGATACCGGCAACGACATCCTGGAAGTCGGTGACTCTTATTACATTGCCGTCAACGGTTCGAACTCCGTTGTCAAGATCGATGACGATACCTACAAGGAGCAGGCCCGCCAAGTCGTCAACCAGCCCCGTTATCTGGCTTCGGACGGCAAATATCTGTATGTTTCGACCTACGAAAGCAAGGTGCTGAAACTTTCTCTCGCCGATCTTTCGGTGGTTGCAGAGGCTAAAACCGGAGCCTATACCGAAGGACTTGCCATCGAAGGCGACTATCTGTTGGCAGCCAACTCGGGTTGGGGCGGCGGAAATACCGTCAGCGTCATCAACCTCAAATCGTTCGAAACGGTCCAGGAAATCGAAGTTCCTTACAACCCGACTTCGCTGATGGCTACCGGCAAGGGCACTATTCTGGTGAAGACCACCGCCTATACTGCCGACTATTCTTCTGCCGTCAGCACGATTTCGAGCATCGATGTGAAGAGCCAGTTTGCAGTTTCCACCGTTGCCGAAGCTTCGCACATGACGCTCTCTGCCGATGGCAACTATGTGTACTTTGCCAACTGTATGCCCAACTATACTGCCTATACCTACCAGACTTCGTTCTTCAAGTATGATTTAGGCAAAAAAGAAGTGAGCAAGGATCCTGTTTTTGCCAACGACAGCATCAGCACGATGCTCTCCGGCATCAGCCTCTATCTCTTCTCGGTGAACCCGAAGAACGGCGAAATCTTCATCGGCACTTCCGATTACCTCACCAATTCTGCCCTCTATGTTACCGACAAGAAAGGCAACAGCTGGGTACGCTACAGCGACGCCGGTGGCGTGAATGCATCTAAGGCCCTCTTCGACTGAGTAATATAATCTCACACGGAAATCTATATTTCTATTGCGAAAAGAATGCGAAAGAGCGAAATACGCGAAAATTTTCTGTGCGTGTTTCTATGTGCCATTTAAAAATTATTTTTGCACCTTTTCGTATTTTCGCATTTTTTCGCAATAGAAAATATTTCCGTGCGCCGACACAGCGGATTTGATTTCTCGCGCAGCTTTGGTGCCGCCGACTCTCGGGGAAGCGTTACAAATCTTGCGGAAGTCGTACCGACGCAGCAGATTTCATTTCTCGCGCAGCTTTGGTGCCGCCGACTCTCGGGGAAGCGTTACAAATCTTGCGGAAGTCGTGCCGACGCAGCAGATTTCATTTCTCGCGCAGCTTTGGTCCTCCCGACGCAGTCGGAAGCAACTCCTGAACTCAGGAAATCGCTTCCGCTGTGTTTTTTTGTACTTTATCGGATCAGGACCTTCTTTCCGTTCACGATGTACATACCCGGCGCCAAATGCTTAAACGGAGCGTCGCTATTTTGCAACTCCGCAACCTTGCGTCCCTGCAAATCGTAAATGCCGGCATACCGCAAATCATTCTCCTCCGCATTTTCTTCAATCTCAGGTTCCTCATCTCCGAAATCAACCGGAACGAAGTCGATGGAACGGGTTTGAGGAGCAGGAGATTCTCCTGAAGAACGGTAGTACACTTTGTTGTGCAGCACGTAGCGATTGTTGCGAGTCCACAAGGATTCCAATGAATTGGCCTCCTTATTGGGTGTGGCATTGATGTAGAAGCCTATATGTGTGTTGTCCTGCGTGAGCAATGGTGCCGTGATGCTGCCGTCAGCGCGGTCGATAGTCACCGTGCTGGTAAACGGCAGTCCGAAAGTATAGACATCGTTCGATGCATCGGCAGCGAGCATCTTTTCCAAGTATTCACCCGAGAAGACGCAAGACAAAGGCGACGGTGCAGGTGAGTTGTTGGGCAGGGTGAGTGTGATGCTGCCACTGGTGTCGGTTGTGCGCAGGATGACGGGCGTACCCGCAGGTACGAACTTACCCTCTGCGTAGGTTTCTCCAACGGCAGGCACCTTCTTCGGGTAGATGCACGTGGTGCCCCATTCGGTGCTGATATATGCATCATATTTCTTGTCACCGTCATCGCTTGGCAGCAACACATCAAAAGGCGCATAGAACGTGGCGTAATAATGGTCGTCGCCACCGTCGTTCATCGTCACCTTCAGACCCTGGCTGGCGGCTGGCTCCATGCACCATTTCACGTCGTCCAGTCGGTCAGCTGTGGCAGTCGAGTATTTCAGGTCGTAGATATTGCCTGTCTGGGTAAAATTGAAGTAGTTGCTTGATGAAGGCTCAAACAGGATCACCACGCCTCCACCGATGTCGATAAGTCGGAAAGTGGTGCCTGTGGCAGTACCCATCTTGTTTTCTTTGATGTTCAGTCCCTGCGTGCTCAAGGTAACGTTGGTGAGGGTTCGGTTGGCAATTGCACTTCCACTGACTGCATGGAATATCGTTGACGGGTCAGCCTCCGTGGCGGGAACTGGAATATCACCTCGGGTGGCATTGGTCACCGTGAAGCCCGACGTCAGCGGATAGGTTTCTCCGGCGAATGTTCCGGTTACCCCCACCTTGCTGTAGAAGTGCATGGGGATACCACCGCTGACAGCCGTCCGCTCTGTATCATGCAGATAACCGCTGGCGTAGCGTACAGGACTGATGCCAGGGATGCCGGGTTGCGAGTGCAGCCGGTAGTAGCCGTCAGTGAAATCGACGATATTGTCATCGTCGTACACCACAGCCTGCAGGGCGGTGACTTTACCGGTTTCCAGTGCCTCCTCATAGAGCGTCTCGCCGGACTTCTCCCTACCTGCCTTCGGTGTCTTGGTGAGGCCACCCACATTGCCTGCCGACATGAAGTAGGGCTGCAACATGCCTACATCCAGTCCCCACATCCACTCTGAAGGCGTAGTGCCCAGCTTCAAGTCATTTCCCACCATATTGACATAGTACTGCGTTCCGCTATTATTGGCTACGGGGTGCATACGGAAATAGCCAGGGTTATCACCTGCTGTCAGTTCATAGACTTCATATCCGTTGGCAGGTGTACCTATCGCCACCTCTGCATCAGCTGCCAAAGAGGAAGTCGTCATCATCTTGGTGTAGTCATCGCCTGACGGATTACTATTCTTCAGGAAATAACGGTTGAACATCTTGAAGCCATACACATCGCCTACAGGTGTGAAGAGGTAGTCGTTGGTATAGCGTGTCTCACGTCCGGCCACCATCTTCAGACCTTGACTATTGGTATAGCGTGCCAGATAGGGCGTTCCAGCATTTAAGGCCTCCAGCGTGTACCACAGGTTCTGATCCGTGCTCGTCACGAATCCAAGTCCAGTATTCGTAGCCACACTCTTATCGAACTGATAGACGATATTCACCACCACCGTCTTGCCGATAAGATCTGCATCTGCCATCAAGATCTCCTGTTTCAGTCCCTTGTACTTGGCGTTCAATGTAGCATCCGCAGCAGATCCATCAGTACTGTAAATGCCTTCAATATAGTGGTCGAACGTACAGTTGGCACGATAGAATACGCTGGGCACTTCCAGCGCGTCGCCAATACTTACCGTACCGGCATCGTAGCTGTAGGTGTGGCCTATAACACTTTTCGCTTCTGCATCATACCAGTTTATGGTTTCGCCCAACTGATATTTCTCTCCGGCATAGTGCGTGCCCTCGCCAGCATTTACCGATGTCAGGTCGCGCTGGGTGGTGCCGTATATTCTCTTGGTAGTCAGTGTGCCGCTTTCCGTCTCCATATATGGGATATCCACATACTGATCCGTTCGAAGAGGGTCGGCTGTCTGATTCGGACAGCTCTTTGCTATAATCAGATGATAGTACAACTTATGCACCGACAGACCGAAGATGATGAACTTCGTGGGGTCTCCTGTGGTTGTCGCGCCACCATATCCGCTGAGTTTGGTGTTCTGATTGCCTGTCTCAGCCAGTATGCCATAGTCGTAGCCCGTTTTCTTCAGCAGCATGAAGTCCTTAGCACTTGCTTCTGTGACCAGCGTTGTGCTTCCGTCAGCGTATTTTCCGCCCATGTGTTTTATCTTAAGGGCATACGGATCTTCGCCTGTGAAATACCAGACGTAGGGTGTGGTTCCGGCCAAAGCATGGTTTCCTCCGTCAGAGATGGCATCATTGTCTGAAGACACCATCATGTTGTCGTTCTCCCAGATGATGTTATAGGGTAAGTCCCCGCTGATGCTCATCGCCACATCGTTCGACCCCGAGCCCCGCGCCACCTTGCCACTTCCGTCAACCGCTTTTACATTCGGCACAAAATAGGGCGTTGTCTCTGCATTATAGGCATTATAACGCACATATACCAAGTCTTCGTAAAGACCATACAGGGTGAAGAGTTTGGTGGCCGTAACCATAGTATATGTATCATCGCTCAGGTCAGCCGGAGTCGAGTTGTCATCAATGGTGGCACTGCCGTAATACAGATAGTCCGTCTCGTCATTCAGCAGGGGTGTCTGAATTTCAGCAGGCAGGTAAGGCGCGTTGTTGCGAACTGAAGCCTCCTCGCCTGTCTGCGTTGCGCTGGCAGCAAGTTTGTTCCCATTGGTGATGACCCGATACGTATAGTTGTGTGTCACGTCGTCGTTGATAAGGAGTTTTGCGCCAGGGCTGAGGGCGTTTGTTTTAACAGTGAAATTGTACTGGTCACCATTGGTCCAATCATCGTCAGAGCAAGCCACCCCTGCATCAGTATCGCCATTCGCTCTTGTTACTTTCCTGTAACTATATGTCCGTGGTTCATCGCCATTACCATACTTATAGTAATACTCTCCATCCACAGACAATGCTGCCTTGGCTGAGGTATATGCGGCTTCATCTGCAACAGTTATCTTCTGTCGGTTTTCCGCTGTTGTCGTAGCTGCCACGCTGGTAGTCATTGCGGCTCCGTTTAGGAAGGAGTAGTTGTACGTCCCCAATCCGTTCACTGCCAGCGCATAGCCGCCGTCGGGGTGCGATAGCAAGCTGAAGCGATCCTTGCCGTTTACCTTGATGGGCACACTCATGGGATTGGGTTCTGCCGAAGTAGCAGAATAGTTGGCATAGCGGTTATACAGTTCTATGGCATACGGGTCGGGAGCCTCGTAGTATGCCGACGACGGATCGGAAGGTGCTCTTAGGAACTTCCATTGCCAGGTCTTGTCGTTTTCATCAATGGTTGCGGGCTTGGTGGGAGAAGCAGGAGAAATGGCATCAGCAAAGAGCGACACACCCGTACCGTCGGAGGTATTGACTGTTCCGTTGGCCTGCACATCCAGATCGTTCAGTTTAATGGTGAACCACTTGCCTTGCAAAATGTTCTCGCCGTCAACGTCGTAGTTCTCGTTGTAATCGTAGCGCACATAGACGATGTCATTGTCGTCGTCAAGTCCAGCCTCGGCAAACGACCCGGTAATCTCATCGGCAAGCGTCTCCATTTCATACACCCCGTCATTATTGCTGTCTGTCAACGTCTTATAGAACCTGAAGTTGGTAGCCAGCGGACTCTTGAAGTGCTCGGTGATGGCGGGGTAGTATTCACCTGCCCGCTTGTAGCGCAGCGCCTCGCGTCCTTGATTGTCGATGATGAGATATTCAACAATCTGCGGACGTATCAGGAAAGTGGTCTGTGCGTTCATCGAGTTGTTGTCGTCCACGCTGGCAGTCTGTGCATTGAGCTTAGGCTCTTGCAGCGAGGTCTGGTAAGGAGAAGTCTTTTCTGTGTTGACACGCAGAGTATGGTCGAAGCGCGGCATCAGTTGCATGTTGCCGTTGGCATCCGACACCGCCATAAAGGTCTGGTTGCTGATCTTCAAGTTGGTGTGATCATGACCCTCGCTTCCCGTACTCACATTCGGATCTACGTCGCCAAAACTGAAACCTTCCTTAAGTGTTACATTTGTTGTATCTGTATCTGCATCGTGATTGTAGCTGCCCACCATCGCACCACCCACCAATGCGGCAGATGTGATATGGGTTGTTATATATTTGTTAGTTCCTGCATTCTTTATCTGCAGGTTGTAAGGGTCGAAGCCTGTGGTTTGCATATAGTCCACCTTCGACGTGTTGGCGTAGGTCTTCTTGGTGTCGTATTCGGTTGTTCCAGCCAGCGTCCACTTGAAGCCCATCTCCTTGTCGATGTCCAGATTGGGACCAATGTACCAGAAGTTGTCATTGGAGATGTTCCCTGAACCATCCAGGATAGCGACCGTATTATTCTGGGGACTGAGAATCAGGTCGTACACATTACCACCCGTAGGATTGGTATGCTCCCAGATAGGCTTACTGAAATAGTAACGGTTTTTCTCTCGGTCGTTCTCCTTCTTCAGGAATCGGTCGTTTTGCAGCACCAGGAATTTTGAGGGTGTTCCCGTTTCGGTAAACGTACCGTCACCGTTGTCTGTGAAAGAGTAATCATAGCTCTTCTCATACTCCTCCTTCACGGTGTACGTGACATAGAAATCCTGAATGAATCCGTTGCCGTCCTTTACTCCCGATGCGGTTATCGGGGGCAATGCGGCAAGCGACGTGGAGGTGTATTCTGTACCGCCGTCCTTGATGGCGTCTCTCAACGCATTGTTCTGGATTCGGAGCGAGTACTTATGGCAACCGCTGGCCTTGGTGGCATTGTTGAAGAAGTGGTATTCCTTCACCATCGGACTGTCGTAGGCCCGCAGGGCATCCAGCTCGTCGCCGTAGGGATAGGTGGTGGTAGGCAGGGGCTTGCGCATAATCTCCCAGCCGTGGCGGTCGAGCAGCACCAGTACGGGCGGGATGTTGGCATCCTCGATGTCGAAGGCACCGTTGCCCATGTCGAAGGTCTGGAACCAGTGTTCCAGCTGTTCCACCTTCTTCTTCTCCAAGCCAGATTTGCCTTCGACGTCGTTGAAGCCGTTCCAGCGGGTAGCATTGGCATAGGCATCGTAGCTATGCCAGTTTTTCACCTGGTAAAGATACTCCCGGTAAGTAAGATCGGGGTCATGGTCTTTGTTATAAGCCGTGAAGGGGTCGTCAGGCACCACGAAAGTCGCGGGATCGTCGCTAAAACCATTTTCTGTAGCTTTCGCCAGACCGAGCACATCCAGTCGGATCATGTTGTACGTCTTCCAGTACTGTTCGAGCGAGGTGACGCTGCGGCGCTCGTTGGTAATGCCGTCATCAATCGATTCGGTTGTCATCAGCCGGTAGTTGCCTTCGGCACCCAGTATCATATATTCCGTAGGCTCTTCAGAGGCGATGCCGGGCAGGCTGCCTCCCGTTACAATATGTTTAGTGGCGGGATCAGCATCCTGATTGAAGTGTACGGCGTAGGTTTTCAGATAGGTATTATTGCTGACACCGTTATAGGATATCGTGCTTCTGGAGCGTATCGTCACGTGGTAGGGGTCGTCGGCATAGCCTGTTGGGCAGTCGAAGTACCATATCCAGCGCGGACGGGTGTTGGCACCGCCGTTCATCTGCTCCTCGTTCATTTCAGTGCCATAGATGTTCAGGTTGCCGTCGCCATTACAGTAGGGATAGACGGCCTGAATCTGTTCTGAGGTCAGTTTGTCTTTACCGTCTTCCAAATAATAACCAGCGGCGTATGGATTGAGGAACCTCAGCATATAGGGGCTGCCGGTGCTGTTGAACGTCACGAGGTCGTTCTTCACGTAGGTCACGTAGATGTCGTGATAACAGGATTTGGTGACATTGACGTGATAGTAGGTGGAAGTCTCTCCGATTCTGTAATAGTAGTCACCCGTAGCCGCCAGTTTCTTTGCCTGCGCGTCCACATCTGTTTCATTCACTGCCGTCAACTTATGTGTCTCATCAGCAGCAGTCCATGCCGAATTATAGTCCCCGCTTGTTTTGCTATATGTGGCATCCAGCCCACTCAGGCTGCTCAGTTTGATAGCGGGGTCTGTGGGTGTATATGTGGTGCCGGAGATGGTGATGTTGTCCGGGGCATAATAGCTGTAGTTCGCAGCACCCACCAGCGGACTCTGATACTCTGCCGGCAACACCAGCTCAGGACTCTTGTTTTCCACCCTCAGCAGTTCATGCTTGGCCTTGTCTATCAGGTGATAGACGAAGCCTTGATTCTCTTCCAATCGGAACTTGATCTCTTCGTCGTCACCCGCCTGATAGGTCACGTTGCTATAAATCTTCACCGTATTCGCTTCAGGGCGTCCTATATTATAATAGGTATCGGAGGCATCCACGCCGTCGCCCGTGGCCACCATCACCTCATAGACACCGGCTCGGGCGCTGCTCTTGGCGATAAACGGCTGGGCGTTAGCTCTGACCTTATCAAAAGTAAGGGCAACGTCATTACCCACAGCTGCCGCCAGTTTCACCCAGGCGCCTACCTGTCTTGACTGAGAAGCTGTTGTACCGTCATCGTCGGTAGGCACCGCGACCGACTCGCTGCCTGTTGCGCTGAGAGCGGTTCTTGCCCCGAGGTTGTCAAGGAGCATAGCGTAGGGGTCTTGGCCTCTCAGTTTCCACCTGTATTTATCATCTTCCTCAGAACCGGACGAACTCTTGACAGAGCCACCTTCATAATAAATATACTGCCCGTTCAACCGGACGAAAATCGTCTGGTCCTCGCTCAGTTTGAAGGGCTTGTTGGGCAAATGGGTGGTCGTGTATTTCACGTAGATGGGAGCATCGGCATTGGGGGTTTCGGTAATCACCGTTGACAAGTGGGTGCGGCTGGTTCCCGTGCCGGCACCGCTGCCGCTGTCAAACGACGAATAGAACGTAATGGTCTCATCGATGATGAACGGGCTGACGATAATGCTTGGTACGCTGGCAAGCGAAAGCTTCGAGAAAATGGTCTGACTGGCCGTTGCCGTCACGGCGATGCGTCCTGACTTATCTACAATCTTGTAGGTGAAGGTTTTCTTGGGGAGTTCCAATACTTTTACTCGGGTAGAGGCCGAAGTGCTGTACTCTACGGTGTTGCCGGCAAAGGACGACGTTGCTATGCCCTGTGTGATGGTGATGACCGAAGCCGTGCCCGATGCCGTTTCGCCGTCGGCATCGCTATATTCCTGTATGGTGACAGTCATCGTCTTGTTGCTGGCTCCAGCGTTTTCCGCCAACCGCACGGAGACGGTAGCCGATGATCCTGTTTCTGCCTCTACAGAACCAACGGTCGGGGTGACGGAAACGATTTGTGCCACATCCGTTCCGCCCGTTGTCACCTTGAAATACTTGCTGCCATTCAGGCCGCTGACGGTGAACGTAATCGTCTGTGCTTCTTTGCCCGCAGCTTGTGCGAGGTTCGTCCCATAGGTGACAGCTCCTGTCGGCTGTCCCGTGTTCCAGTTCCAATATCCTGTGTCACCATACTTTCGCAGCAGGAAACCTTCTTCCTCATCGTCGGCAGGGATGTCCCAAGTGTTGTAGGTGCTCAGGGTGACATAGGTGTTTGCGACTGCATCTTCGGAGCCTTCGCGATAAAGCACCTTCAGTTCGTAGGGGTCGCCTATGAAGGCGAACTCGCTCTCCTTGTCATACACTCCGCTGGCACCGTTGTTCTTGTAGGTGCCGGAATTGTTCTTTATCTTTCTGCCATATTCCTGCGTGCTTCCTGCGTCGGTCAGTTCATACCAGGTGGCGGTGGTGTAGCTGGCGTCTGAAGCGATAGCCTCGAAAGGCGTGTTCTGCACCTCGTAGCCCACATAGACATCGGTACCCGTCATCTGGGAGTACTTGGTAATCTCCTGGGTGAGCGCCGCGTCCTTGTAGAATTTCGTGAACGTACAGTATTTGCGCTCCAGCGACGTGGGGATGTCGCCGATGGAGATGTCGTCGTTCAGAATCTTGTAGTCACTCATCTTGACCGATGCCGACACCGTGTGGCCAAAAGGCGTCTTCACGTTGAAGCGGACATCCCTGATTTCATAGAACGTTGCATCCACAGAGTATTTCTTCGTGGCATCAGCCGGAGACACCTTGTTGATGGTCAGGTTATTGTTGTCGAGCTTCAGGTAGTTGTAGTTATAGCTGTTGTTCGACCCTGTAGTGGCGTTGAAAGTGCCGTTGGTGTTGTACGTGCGGCTGCCCATGAACACATAGCCCGTACTGGTGGTGTTGTTCAGCAGGGCGAAGGAGCTCCAGATAGGTGCATTCGTGCCGTGAAAGTAACCGGCCGAGGATTCTGAATCCGGGTCGGTAGGGTTGGCACTTCCGGAAACCCATGCGGTAGTATATTTTTTGTTGATATCGCTGGCGAGGAAGCCGTTATTGCTGCCCGAAGCGAACAATCGGCTCTCCTTGTACCACTTATACACAAAATTGTTCGTACCCTCATTCTTCTCTATGTAGGTGATGTCCCTGTTGTAAGCCGTTCGGATAGCGATGTTGTAGGGGTCGCTGCCCTCCAGCTTGAACTGGAAAAAGAACTGCGACTCCACGTCTGCTCTCGCATTCTTATTGTCGCCGCTGTTCCAGTAGGTGGTGATGCCGCTGCCGGGATTGTCGATCTTCACAAAGTCTTCGCTCGTCAGGCAGTCCTCCGTCACCTTGGCCCTCGGCACTACTGCCGGGCGGTTGTTGCGGCCTCGGTTCAGAGCCAGGAAACCATAGGTGGCTCCGATGACATACGTCGTCGAGCCGCTGAGGTCGGCTATCGTGTTCGACGAGTTGTAGTCGTAGGTGACATAGATGTCGCAGTTGCTATCTACAGAGGTTCCCTCTGTCGTTTCTGTAGCCGTGGAAGTATCCAAGGTGTAGATGACTTCCTTCACTCGGCTTGACCCTGAGTATAATTCGGTTGCGGCACTCGCTCCCACCTGATCAGCGGCCCAGTATTGGAAGTCCGTGGCTAATGGACTCTTGAAGTGGGCGGGCAGCTCGATGGTGGCGGCATTATCGACAACGACCCTGATGGCCTCCAGTCGCTTGCCGTCAACAGCCGACACCATTTCTGCCGACGAGGCATCGATGGGAAGCGTCAGCACATGGTAGGTCACCTTGTATGCCCACGCTTCGCTCACCATGCTGCCAAGCAGAAGCAAGGTAACAATCAGAGTTATATATCGTTTTATGCGTTTCATCTTACGTCTTTAACCTTGAACCTTTGAACCTTGAACCCTTGAACCATCCGTCACCATTGTTCCGTAAATTTTTCCGTATCCACCTTCAGGGCATACTTCGTGAGGGTGAGGTTGTATGTATAGCTGTAGCCGGCCGCCCAGTTGAAGTTGACGCTGGCCGAGACATCTGTCGTCACATCGCTCCAGTCGTCCCACGTGGCGTTGACGGTAAGGGTCTTCGTGCCGTAGTCGTTGGGGATGACGAGGAAAGGATCCGTCTCGGTGGTTCCGCCGATTTCCAGTTCCTGCGTGAGGCTCATCGCCGTGTTGCCTCCGTAGCTGTCCCATGTTGTCGTGCTGCCGTCGTAGGAGCATGTGCCGCTGGTTTTCAAGCCGGCTATGCCGATGCTGTTGATCTTGACGTTTGTGCCGCTCTCTGCCGTGATGACGAACTTCACTCGGGCGAAGGGGTGGCGGAAGGTGAGGTTGACGGTGCCGGAGTTGGTGTCTTTCGTCTGGTTGCCGGTGTATGCCCAGAGGAACTCGGTGAGGCCTGACTGGGCGGCAGAGGTCATATAGCTGCTGAGGTCGCAGACGAAGGAAAGGGAACCGCCTGCGGCATAGGTGAGCGAAGAGACGTAGGCAGGCGTAGCATTGGGGCAATAACCCACAAAGTCGAGCGACGAGACGGTATTGCCCGCATAGACGGAGCCTTCGATGGGCCAGTAATAGTGCACGGTGTTGCCGCTGCCGTCGTCGAAGCGCCAGGCGTCCGTATCATAGACGAGCTTGGCGTTTTCGATGATCGAGGTGGTTGTGCCGTTCATGTAGGCATCGATTCTGAGGTCGCAGCCTTGCAGGTCTGCGGCATTATCGACGGTTGCGGCACGCGAACCGGGCATTATGTGCCAAAGGTCGGTTTCGACGCGGATTTCCGCCTGGGTGTCGGGATTGGAGATTTCGTCGTGACAAGAGGATACGAAAAGGCCTGCCGTCAGCAGCAGGGCTGTTGACAACAAGTTCTTTCTTCTATATCCGATAATAAAGTACATGATACTTTATAAATTATAAAT
>JAFSKF010000024.1 GCA_017449065.1 Bacteroidales bacterium | reverse complement strand
CGCCGCATCATCTTCACGCCCAATAGCGAACTGAAGGAGGAACTGGCCAAGACTGCCGTTCAGATCTCCTGCTACGACCGCAACGGCAACGAGGTGAAGCGCGTCAATTCGACCGACGAGGGCATCGTGGAGGACAACGAGCACACCGGCAACTCGGAGAATACGGGAGGTTCGGAGAACACCGGCGGCAGCGGTTCGTCCGACAGCGGCGGCAGTTCTGACGGTGGCGACGATAACGGCGGAGTGATTCTGTAATTAATGGCACACAGAAATCACAGAAATGAAAATCAGTGCTAATCCATTGAATTCTTGTTTGTTGCAAAAAAACTTTCCGTGATTCTGTGTGAAATATTTACATTGCGAAAAAAATGCGAAAGAGCGAAAAATCGCGAAAATGGGTATATCCTGATTGCAAGCTGTCGAAACGTCTGTAGTTTTCGCGTATTTCGTTATTTTCGCAGTTTTCGCAATAAAGAAAATCCGCTGAATCCGTGTTCGTTATGCGAAACTTTCCGTGATTTCTGTGTGAAATTAAAGTAATTAGTAATTTGTAATTAGTAATTAGTTTCTAAAACTTTTCCTATGAAAGATAAGCAAAAGATTGTTGAGCTCGTGGTGAAGGTGATAGTAGCCGCGCTCACTGCCTTCCTGACAGCCCTCGGTACCACCTCGTGCATGGGGTGTGGCCCTATCCACTTGTAGAAGTGAAAACCAGAAAAAGCCGCTGGCATCTTGTTTACACAGGGTTGTCGGCGGTTTGTTTCATGTTGTCGGACGTGAAGTTGAAAGGAAGCAATCCGCTAATGCCTTCAAAAATATATACTTCCGTATCGGAACACAGCAATATTTCGATAGGCTTTCCGGCTCTGAACTCACTTTCGCAAATCACTTGGCGGCAGGCTCCGCAAGGGGAACAGATGTTTTTGGTAATATCTCCGTTTTGGCGGGCGATAATAGCTAATTTTCGGATAGGTACATCCGGATATTGGGAGCCGGCGTAGAACAAAGCGGTGCGTTCTGCACACAGACCTGAGGGAAATGCGGCATTCTCCTGATTGCTTCCACTGATGATTTCTCCGTTGTCGAGCAGCACAGCAGCGCCTACATTGTAATGAGAAAATGGGGCATAAGACCGGAAAGTGGCAGATTTTGCGGCTTCAACTACATTTTTTTGGTCGGTTGTGAGTTCCATGTGGCTGCAAATTTGTATCTTTGCACCGATATTCAAAGTTTTCATGACAATAAAATTTTTCTGCAAAGTTATGCGAATTCTTCGAAATGACCAAGTTTTTAATCCATTATTTCACAAAATGGGACGCATATTGCTGTTTTTGACGTGCCTGATGTCGGTTTTCAGCTCATTGAGCGCAAAAGGCAACTGTCCTCCGCAAGGGCCGCGACTTTCGGCAGAACAATATTGCAAACTATATGCTGCTGAAGCACAGCGCCAGATGAAGTTATATGGCATTCCTGCCAGCATCACCTTGGCGCAGGGTATGTATGAATCGGCTTACGGATCAAGTTATCTGGCAGTGAAGGCCAACAACCATTTCGGCATCAAGGCTTATCACGGATGGAACGGTCCGACCGTAAAATGCGACGACGATTCGCGAAACGAGCCTTTTTGCAAGTTCAAGTCGGTAATGGATGGCTATGAATATCATTCGAAGTTTTTGCGCAACAACACCCGCTATGCGCCGCTGTTCAAACTCGATATACGCGATTATGAAGCATGGGCAAAAGGGCTGCGCAAATGCGGCTATGCTACCAATCCGAAATATCCGGAACAGCTCATCAACATTATTGAGCGCTATAATCTCGATGCTTACGATGTCGTGCGTAAAGGAAAGGCAAGCGGCATCGAATCTCACCACAAATTGTATTCGACTGCCAAACGGCGCGGATTGAAGTATGTACGAGCCGATAAAAACGACGATCTCTCGATTATCGCTAAAGAATTTAAGGTCACTCGCCGTAAACTACGCAGTTGGAACGACTTGCCTCGTAAATACCAGTTGAAGGAAGGCGAGGTGATTTACTTGCAACCCAAGAAGAGCCGCGCGGCAAAGGCACATCCGACGCATGTGGTAACATCTGGCGAATCTTTGCAGGCTATCTCACAGCGTTATGGGGTTACTGTAAAGAGTCTGATGAAGCGAAATAAATTGGAATCCGCTACGGTTAAGACCGGACAGGTGCTGAAACTTCGTTAAAATTTTGCTAATTTGGAAGAAACTCTTGCTTTTTGACAAAAAACAGGTTATCTTTGCACCGATGGATGTGTACTCCCACATTTATATTATAAATAACTTTTAATTTTCTAATACAATGTCACAATGCAAACCATTTGTTATTGGTGTCGATATGGGCGGAACCAATACGGAAGTGGCCGTTGTTGATGCTCGTGGCAATATTTCTGCTACAGCCTCATTCAAGACGAATGAATGTCGGGATTTTGAAGACTTTATTCAAGCAATCGAAAAAGCGTGCCGACGTGTAATGGGCGAAGTCGGCGGACCACAGATGATAGCCGGAATCGGCATTGGTGCGCCGAATGCAAATTTCTATACGGGAAACATAGAGAATGCAGCGAACCTGCCTTGGAAGGGAGTGCTACCTTTGGGCGAAAAACTTTCTTCGATTCTGAAAGTGCCGGTTGCAGTCACCAACGATGCTAATGCAGCCGCAATTGGGGAAATGACCTATGGAGCTGCGCGAGGAATGCGTGATTTCATCATGATTACCTTAGGCACCGGCTTGGGTTCGGGCATTGTGGTGAACGGCGAGTTGGTGTATGGTTGTGATGGCTTTGCCGGAGAACTGGGGCATGTAAGAGTATATAAGGACGGGCGAAAATGCGGTTGTGGCCGATGCGGTTGCCTGGAAACTTATTGTTCTGCATCGGGCTTGGCGCGTACAGCGGTCGAGTTCCTGAATACGCGACCTGACGAGAGCCTGCTCCGTAATCTCGACCCGAATGTAATTACATCTAAAGATGTGTATGATGCCGCTATGCAGGGCGATGCACTTTCGAAGGAGATTTTTGAATATACAGGACAGATTTTGGGTGAGGCATTGGCCGACTTCGTTTGCTTCTCGGCACCCGAAGCTATTATTCTTTTTGGAGGTTTGGCTCAAGCCGGAGACCTCTTGTTCGATCCTGTCAGACGTTCGATGGAGGAGAACCTGCTTCCTATCTGGAAAGGTAAGATTGCACTGATTCCTTCGTCTCTTAAATTGAGTGAAGCTGCCGTATTGGGTGCTGCCGCAGTTGGTTGGAAAGCAAAGTAATACAATGTCTATTGAAGTTTTAGGAGCCAGAGTTCATAATCTGAAAAATATTGACGTAACGATTCCGGCATACAGCCTAACCGTGATAACGGGCCTGTCGGGAAGTGGTAAGTCTTCGTTGGCTTTCGACACAATTTATGCCGAAGGCCAGCGTCGTTATATTGAAACGTTTTCCAGCTATGCCCGCAATTTTCTGGGCAATATGGAACGTCCTGATGTCGATAAAATCAGCGGATTGTCGCCGGTTATCAGCATTGAGCAGAAGACGGTAAATCATAATCCGCGCAGCACGGTGGGAACCACAACCGAGATTTATGATTTCCTCCGATTATTATATGCACGCGCGGGAGAGGCTTTCAGCTACCAGAGCGGCGAGAAAATGGTGCGTTTCAGCGAGGATCAGATTATCGATCTGTTGCTGAAGAATTACGATGGGCACAAAGTGTTCCTTCTGGCTCCGTTGGTGCGCAACCGAAAAGGTCATTATCGCGAATTGTTCGAACAGATGCGTAAAAAAGGCTACCTATGGGTGCGTGTTGACGGAGAACTTCGTGAGTTGCTGGTCGGTTTGCAGCTTGATCGATATAAGAACCATAGCATCGAACTGGTGGTCGATAAAATGCAGGTTTCCGGCATCGATGAACAACGGTTGCGCGATAGTGTGCGCCTTACAATGAAAATGGGTGACGGTATGATGATGGTGATGGATAAGGATGGAGATTCCGATTCCGTGCGCCATTACAGTCGTAACCTGATGGATCCGGTGACGGGAATCGCCTATAAAGATCCGGCACCGCACGACTTCTCGTTCAACTCGCCCATGGGAGCCTGTCCGCATTGTCATGGTTTAGGTCGGGTGACCGAAGTGGATCGGAATAAGATTATTCCCGATCCGGAAGTGAGCATTGCGAAAGGCGGTATTCTGCCTCTTGGAAAGCAGAAGAGCAGCATGATCTTTATGCAAATAGAGGCTTTGCTTGAAATCTATGGCTGCAATCTCGATATGCCTATTGCCGAATTGCCCGACGAGGCTGTTGATGCCGTGTTGTATGGTACAGGAATGGTTTATCGGGTGACGGACGATCGCATGGGAACTTCGCAAATGACGCTTCCCTACGAGGGATTGGTGAAATATATTCGCGATTCGATTAGCGATGAGGCTTCGGCCAAAGAACGTCGTTGGGCAGAATCGTTCAGCACGGAAATGGAATGCCCTGTCTGTCATGGTCAGCGTCTTAATCAGGAGGCCTTGCACTATCTGCTTGCCGGTAAGAATATTGCGGAAGTAAGCAATCTGACGCTGGTCGATTTGCAGCAATGGCTCACCGAACTGCCTCAGCATCTCAGCGAACGACAGATGAGTGTGGCAGGCGAAATCCTGAAGGAAATGCGCACGCGTCTGCAATTCCTGCTCGATGTGGGCTTAGGATATCTTTCGCTCAATCGTGCTACAATGACGTTGTCTGGCGGCGAATCCCAACGCATACGATTGGCTACACAAATTGGAAGCCAATTGGTAAATGTGCTCTATATTCTCGATGAGCCTTCCATCGGTTTGCACCAGCGTGACAATGAGTTGCTGATACGTTCGCTCAAGAAACTGTGCGATATTGGCAATACCGTGATTGTGGTGGAACACGATCGCGATATGATGATGGCTGCCGACTATGTGGTGGATATCGGTCCTGCGGCTGGACGCAAGGGCGGGCAAGTGGTGTTTCAAGGCACTCCGGCAGAGATGCTGAAACAGCATACGCTGACAGCCGATTATTTGAACGGGACCCGTAAGGTGGAGATTCCTGCCGACCGGCGCAAAGGCAACGGTTTGTTCTTGACCATTCACGGGGCTATCGGGCACAACCTGAAGCAGGTGGACGTGAAGTTCCCGTTGGGGTGCTTGATTGGTATTACAGGTGTTTCCGGATCGGGTAAATCAAGTCTGATTCAGGGTACTTTGCAACCCATTTTGAGCCAGCATTTCTATCGCTCGCTACAGTCACCGCTACCTTATCAAAGTATTGAAGGATTGGAGAATATCGACAAAGTAATTAATGTCGATCAGTCTCCGCTCGGTCGTACCCCACGCAGTAATCCGGCTACTTATACAGGTGTGTTTAGCGATATCCGTAATCTTTTTGTATCTATGCCTGAAGCCCAGATTCGGGGCTACAAGCCAGGACGGTTCTCTTTTAATGTAGGAGGAGGACGTTGCGAAGCTTGTTCAGGCAATGGTTATAAAACGATTGTTATGAATTTCCTGCCGGATGTGATGGTTCCTTGCGAGGTTTGTCACGGGAAGCGTTATAATCGCGAAACTTTGGAGGTTCGGTTTAAGGGTAAGTCGATAGCCGATGTGCTCGATATGACCATCAACCAGGCTTGTGAATTTTTCGAGAATATTCCTACTATCTTGAACAAGATTAAGGTTTTGCAGCAGGTCGGTTTAGGCTATATCAAGTTAGGGCAGCCATCTACCACTTTGTCTGGCGGAGAGTCTCAACGCGTGAAGTTAGCATCCGAACTGAGTAAGAAGCAAACGGGAAAGACGCTCTATATTCTTGACGAACCAACCACTGGTCTGCATTTTGAGGATATCCGAGTCCTAATGTCGGTGCTGAACCAATTGGTCGATCGTGGCAATACCATAATTATAATTGAACATAATATGGATGTCATCAAAGGCTGTGATTACCTGATTGATATGGGACCGGAAGGCGGCAAGGAAGGCGGCAAGATTGTTGCCTTTGGCACACCAGAACAAATCTGCAAACAGTTCAATACTCCTACCACTCAGTTCTTGAAAAACGAACTCAAATGAAATATTCAAATATTATTCGTATTTCTTCCGATATACGCTTGCTGCAGCTTCGAAATTGAAATACAATCCATGTAAATTTTCTGTGTTTTCTTTGACTTGAAGATATTCAATTTTGTTGTTGATTGTAGAGTCTTTGATCGCTTCCAATCCCATTCTGCTTAGCACCTCATATTCGTGCTCCACGCTGATGACGTGTATGGCCGATTCCGGGGTTTCTCCATCTCCCGAAGAGCTGATTGCATCAAGTAATCCTTGTTGTTTGATGGACCAAAGCCGATAGTTGACCGTATCGCCCAATTGTAAATAGGAAACCGACATAACTGCTAAGGCAGGGATGTCGAAAGGATTGTCGTCAAGCATCGTTTGGGCAATCCGGATGGCCTCCGGACATAGTTTGGGGTCACCTCCACTTGTGGCCAGTTTCTGGCGGATTTCAAAAAGCTGCTCCTTTTCCATTTGATAGGGAACAAAATCTTCCCGCAAAGAAAAACCATAATACAGGTTCCGATAGTCTTCGAGGGTAAGCGTGGAATCGCTCTTAACATACCGCTCCATTAATTTGGGGTAGAAACTTGGACTCTTGCTGTTTGTTGTGACCATGCGTATCAGTTGATAGTTCGGGGCTTCGACTTCTTGGGCAAAAAGCGAGAAAACCGAAGCACAACAAAAACAAGCGAATGAAACAAAATATTTCTGATATCTCATGAGTAACTTATCACAGATAAAAGGGTTGTTCAATCAGAAAGGGGCGTCCCCGCTCATGCTGCCACCGGCTAAAGGATCTTGACTGGCTGCCGGCACATTATCCGACACATTCATGCGGGAACCTAACGTCTGTCCGGCTTGCGGATATTGCGTTAATGTGGAACGTATGCTGGTGTCTTCATCCAAGTTCTGGAAGCGGACAAACTCGCCGCGGAACTGAAGTCGGACGTCGCCCACCGCTCCGTTACGATGTTTTGCAATAATGATTTCTGCCAATCCGCGCAAGTCGTTGCCTTTCTCATCCTCATAGATTTTGTAATACTCCGGACGGTGTATGAAGCAAACCATATCTGCATCCTGTTCGATGGCTCCAGATTCACGGAGGTCGGACAATTGCGGACGTTGTGCGCCACCTTGGCGGTTCTCGACACCACGATTCAGCTGAGAAAGAGCAATGATTGGGATATTCAACTCCTTGGCCAATCCTTTTAGCGAACGCGAAATGTTCGAAACTTCCTGTTCGCGGCTGCCGAACTGCATACCCGAGGCATTCATCAGCTGGAGGTAGTCGATCATGATAATCTGAACACCATGCTCCTTCACGAGGCGTCGGGCTTTGGTGCGTAACTCGAAAACGGAGAGGGAAGGGGTATCATCAACAAAAATCGGGGCACCCTGCAAATCCTTGATGCGAGTGGTCAGTTGGGTCCACTCTTCGGTGGTCAGACGGCCGCTTTTCACTTTGTCGCCGGTAATCTCGCAAGTGTTTTGCAACAAACGGTTCACCAACTGCAAATTGCTCATTTCGAGACTGAACATACCGACATGAATGCCATAGTTCACCGCCATGTTCTTGACCATCGAAAGAGCGAATGCCGTTTTGCCCATTGCAGGACGGGCTGCGATGATAATCAGGTCGGTGTTCTGCCAACCGGACGTCATATTATCCAGTTCTGTGAAGCCTGTTGGAAGTCCGGATAGGCCTTCCGCACGATTCGACGCAGCTTCGATTTTTTCAAGTGCTTCGGTGATAAGTGGATCAATCTGCTGGGTGTCTTTCTTGATGTTGTGCTGGGAAAGCTGGAAAAGGTCGCCCTCCGCTTTCTGCATCAGTTGCTCGATGTCGGTAGTCTCATCGAAGGCACCGGCAGATATTTCGCCGGCATACTTGATGAGTTGCCTTGCCAAGTATTTCTGAGCGATAATCTTGGCGTGATATTCGACGTGAGCAGCAGAACCGACGTTTTCGGTGAGGGTAGAAATATAATAGGCACCACCCACTTGTTCGAGTACACCGTCGGATGCCAGCTGGTTGGTGACGGTCAGAATATCGATCGGATTCTGCTTGAGAGCCAGTTCCTGAATCGCCGTATAGATCAGCTGGTGATTGAACTCGTAGAATGTTTCAGGTTTCAGCAGTTCGCTCACCTGCGAGTAGGCATCTTTCTCGAGCATCAGGGCACCTAATACCGCCTCCTCAATCTTGGGCGCCTGAGGTTGAAGTTTACCATCGACAGGCGCCGGGACAGCTTGGGGCTGTCTCGGTGCTCGTCGGTTTGTATTGTTTTGAACGGGAGGCATACCGATTATACGTTGGCCAGAATGCCCTTACGGCGACGACGCATTTCGTTCTCGTTAGCCAATTCCTCGTCGATGAGGATACGACCGCAATATTCGCAAACGATGATTTTCTTGCGCATCTTCACATCGATCTGACGCTGAGGGGTGATTTTGTTGTAGCAACCGCCACAAGCTTCACGCTCAATCGGAACGATGGCCAAACCATTATGGGTCTTCTTGTGAATGCGCTTGAAGGTTGAAAGGAGACGAGGCTCAATGGTGTTCTCAATCTTTTTGGCCTTTTCGCGAAGGGTTTCCTCTTCACTACGGGTTTCGGCGATGATTTCATCCAGTTCGCCGCGCTTAACGTCAAGATCACCTTGGCGTTCTTCAATCTCAGCATTCGTGCCGGCAATACGCTGCTTCAAATTATCGATGGCTTCAAGATTTTCACGAATACGCTTATTGCTTAATTCGATTTCCAGGCTTTCGTATTCGATTTCCTTGGTAAGGAACTCGTACTGCTTGTTGTTCTGCACATCGTTCTGTTGTTCGGTGTACTGATTGATGAGGGCTTCTGCTTCAGCAATCTTGCCTTGCATCGCATTGATTTTCTGTTCGGCCTCGCTGATGCTGGCCTGATAATTTGCAATACGTGTGTTAAGTCCTTCCAATTCGGCTTCCATCTCCGAAACTTCCTGAGGAAGCTCACCTCGCAGGTTCTTGATACGGTCGATTTCGCTCACCAGGAGCTGCAGCTTGTAGAGATTGGCAAGCTTTTCGGGTACAGAGTACTCTTTTTCTGTCTTTGGCATAGTTCAATATATTTATAAGTGAAACATTTATTTTTGTGGAGTAGGTGGGATACAAAAAAGCCACATAATCGCTCGCATTCTATACTTGTAGTGCAGATACAGGACCCTCCTGTACCCCCGTATAGATACCGGCCACCGAGTGGATCAAGCAGACCGGGCTTACGTTATATGACTCAAAATTCCGAGTGCAAAGTTATGGTTTTCTTACGAAACTTCCAAACTTTTAAGTGTTAAATTTTCAGAAACGGCTCATCTTCGCTCTCAGCTTCCGCCGGATTAACGAGTCCGGTTGGCAAATTCATAGTGATAATCCGTTTTTCGTCGTCGATGCCGACAATCAGTTCTTCGGCTGCCGGAAGTAACAGTTCCTGTCCTTGGTAATCGACCATAAAGAGTACATTCGCCGTTTGGTCGTCAATATCGGTGATCGGCCCCAAGATGCCTGTATTCACATCCTCTACCATATAGCCGATCAGGCCGGCTTCCTCTTCTTCAACGGTTTCGTATTCCTTTTCCTCTTTCTTCGAAAAGCAGCGGCGGTCGAAGTAAAGCGGCTGTCCGCAAAACATTTCTGCTTGGGCAATGGTATCGACATCTTCCAGTTTGAGTAATATCGAAGCATTTCCCTTCCAACGATAGCTCTCGATAAAGAAAGGAACGAAGATGCCATCCACCTCGCAAACCAAATAGGGACAACGCTGCACGTCGTCGAAAACGCTGTTGCTGACCGAAACATTCATTTCGCCCTTTAAGCCATGTACCTTCTGGATGGTACCGATTTCTATCAGTTGTTCTTGCTTAATCATCGACGCGAGTGATTTTGGCGCCTAAGGCATTCAGGCGTCCGTCAATATTTTCGTATCCCCGATCAATTTGTCCGATATTGTCGATCTCGCTGGTACCTTCGGCACTCATGGCAGCAATCAGCAATGCAATACCGGCACGAATGTCTGGTGAAGTGAGTTTGGCACGCTTCAGCTTGAACTGGTTGTCGAGACCGATTACCGTTGCGCGATGCGGATCGCACAAGATAATCTGAGCTCCCATGTTGATCAGTTTATCGACGAAAAAAAGTCGGCTTTCGAACATTTTCTGATGAATGAGCACCGAACCTTTGGCTTGTGTGGCGGTTACTAACAGCACACTGATCAGGTCGGGTGTCAGACCTGGCCAAGGGGCATCGGAAATGGTCATGATGGAGCCGTCAATAAACGAATCGATGGTATAATGCTCCTGAGCAGGGACGTGCAAGTCATCACCCTCTTGTTCCACCACGATGCCGAGCCGGCGGAAAGCATCCGGGATGATGCCTAAATCAGGAATGGAGACATTCTTGATGGTGATGTCGCTGCCCGTCATTGCAGCCATACCGATGAAACTGCCGACTTCGATCATGTCGGGCAACAATTGGTGTTCGGTGCCGCCCAAAGATTCCACTCCCTGAATGCGCAACAGGTTCGAACAGATACCGTCGATACGGGCTCCCATGCGCACCAGCATCTGGCACAATTGCTGGATATAGGGTTCGCAGGCGGCATTGTAAATGACTGTTTCTCCCTTTGCCAAGACTGCGGCCATAATGATGTTGGCGGTACCGGTTACCGATGCCTCATCGAGCAACATGTAGCAGCCTTGCAGACCGTTGGCAGGAGCGATGGCCTCATAAATGTGGCGGTCGCCATCGTAGGTGAACGAAGCACCCAGTCGCTGCAAGCCGATAAAGTGCGTGTCCAAGCGGCGGCGGCCGATCTTGTCACCTCCGGGTTGAGGCAATTGGGCGTGTCCGAAGCGGGTGATAAGCGGTCCCAGCATCATGACCGACCCGCGCAGAGAGGCCGATTTTTTCTGGAAATCGGCGCTGAGCATATATTCTTCGTCCAATTTTTCAGCTTTGAAGGAGAACGTACCTTTTTCCGGATGTTTGACTTCCACGCCCATGCATTGCATGAGATCGATGAGGTTCATGACATCCAGAATTTCCGGCACATTGCTGATGGTGACGGTCTGATTGGTCAGTAAAGTGGCGCTGATAACTTCCAGCGCTTCGTTCTTGGCTCCTTGTGGTGTGATAGAGCCGCTAAGCTTTCGTTGTCCTTCAATGATGAAACTTGGCATATATGCTGGTGTTATAAGGAAAAATTAGTAGCCAAAGAAGAACTTATTCTTCCTTGGTAAGGTCTAACTTATAATCGTCGCGACCCTTAGGAACCCATTGCTTTTCTAAAGGCCGATGGGTGGCGATTGCATAGTTTTCGCGATTGCGGTAGGTGTCGATGGCCGCATAGAGGGCGGTTCGGAATGCAGTTTCGTCGGCTTTGTCCTGACCGGCTATCGGGTAGGAGATGCCTGTCATCGGATTGGAAAGCACTAACGGCAATCCTGATACATAGCCGTATGTCTGAGTAGCATCGAGTTTCGAAATCAGTTGATGACGCGCCTCTTCTTCCTCTAAGAACAAAACGGCATCGTAGTGCATATGGTTGCCGGCTTCGATGAATGCTTGAGCCTCGAAAGGTCCGAAAACTGTGATTCCCTGTTCCTGCAGTTCGTGAATGTCGTTTGCGAGTTTGGAGTTTCCCGAAAGAACCGCCATTCGCGGACGGATTTCGCTCACGTCCTGACGAAGTTGGTGATAGAGATTGGTAATATCGTTTCTGAACGATTCTTTGGCAAAATCTTCGCCCAAGTCGGTGGAAGACTTGATGCTATGCAGCTGTAAAGTTCGTAGCCGGTTGTTCACAATCCAGTCGAAACCCTCTTTGTCGGTATTGAGCGCCTGTCGGATGAAGTCGCTCATCGAATGGCTGTCCAAGTCATTGTTCAGTTTGCCAGGTGCCGTAATCAAGAGGTCTATGCTTCCGTTTTTAAAAGCATTAAGAGCGGCATTCAACGAACTGGCTTCGGCTTGCAAAGCGGCTTCTGTCTGCTTTCCCCATTCGATAGCGGGGGAAGGTTTGCAGACGTTGACGAGATTGATTCTGCCGTCTTTGGCATCGGCAGGATTGCTGATGGTTTCCACCTGAATCGGCGTTTCCAGATTCAGCGTGCTGAGGGTGGTTTGGAAACAGTTCGCATCGCTGAAAATAACAGGTGTGCAGAGTTCCTGCATCTCGGGAGCCGACAGCACTTTGGCAATCAGTTCCAAACCGATTCCGTTTATGTCACCGTGGGTAAATCCCACGCGAAGTATTTTCATAGATAAATCTTTTCTTGTCGGTTTGAGATCATTCAAGGGTGATTTCGATGTCACTCACCATATTGTCGGAAGGCAGTTTGAGGGTGTAGAGCGATGCCTCCAGATTGCGTATCATGCGACGTTTGCCGTCGTTGGGCGCATAGCAGAAACCTTCGGCAAACACCACACGTTTGTTCAGTTCGTCAAGTCGCATGTGGCAGACAAAAGGACCTGCCATCAGACCGTTCTCCATTCTCCACATGCCACGCAGTTCGCCCACATACTTGCCGCCCACATTCAAGGCTTTGTATTCGGGTAGGATGATGCGCTTGTTGGTGGTCATATAGCTACCGTCGATGCCGCCTTCAATGTTTGCTTTCATCACGGAGTCGCGAACGGCAACCGCACCTTCAAGGCTGAAAATGTTGGCGTCGGTGTAGGGAACGCTATAAACAACGATATGGCTCTGCTTGTCGATATAGTCGTCGGTAACCCAGAAGAACGAGTCGTCGGAAGCCCCTTTTCCCGATTTGCGGATGGCGTAAGGAATCAGGAGCGAAACATTTTGAAGTTTCAACAGACGATCGCCCTGTTCAAGGGCGTGTTCCGATTCCAGTTTCTTCATTGCGCGTTTGATTTCTGCTTTGACGAATACGTTGCGCAAACCTTCCTGTATCGTCATGATGTAGTCGGCGAGCGTTTGGGCGTCAGGTCCGTACATCTTTACAACGACCTGATCGCGTGCGTACTTGTCGCGTTCCATCGTAACATGCGGATCCGAACCGTTTTCTGGATTGATATCGACAATCACCAGATTGCCCAAGGTGCGGATGCTGCGGATGAAATGCTCCGGCAGGATGGTGCTGACATAGAAATACTCATCGCCATTGGGCGTGCATTCCATCGGATGCTCGAAAACGGCGTGAATGGAGTCGTTCAAGGGGGTCTCTTTGAGTGCTTCCGGCATCACAATATATAAATCGTAAGGGGCGCCGGTAGCTTCGGGAATATACGACTTAGCGGCATCTTTAGAGCAGCTTGTCAGCAAGGCTATTGAGATAGCGAAAAGCAAGAAAAATTTTTTCATAATATTATATAAATGTACGTGCGCGAGAAGAGGTTGTTTTAGGGAGAAAATTTACTCCCCAGTTAGGAAAAACTTTTTTCTCCAGTTAGGGAAAATTTTTTTCCTAACTGAGGCGGAAAAAAGAGAAGTGGACGGCACCGTAAGTGCGCAGCTCCAGAAATCCTTTTTTCGTCGAGAAATCGTGATCTTTTCCGTGTTCGAGAATGAACCATCCGTCTGCTTTGAGCAGATGGCCGTCCAAGAACAGTTCTGGCAGTTGACCGAGTTCCGGTAGGGCATAGGGAGGATCGGCGAAAATGAAATCGAAAAGTCCGTCGGCAGGAGCCACCGTCGTTTGCGATTTCAGGTAGCGGAAGACATCGCCTCGCACCAAGTTCAGTTCGTGTCCGATATGAAGTTCGTTCGCCACCTTTAGGATGAACTGTTGTTGTTGACGCCCCATTTCGACACAAGTGACCTTTTGGGCACCTCGACTCAGCAGTTCAAAGCTAATACTGCCTGTGCCTCCAAAAAGGTCGAGGGCTTGGATATCCTCAAAATCCATCCGGTTCTGCAAGATGTTGAACAGACCTTCTTTGGCTATGTCGGTGGTTGGTCTTGCTTGCAGGTTGCGAGGTGCCTCAAACCGCCGTCCGCCGTATTGCCCGCTTATGATACGCATTGCTTGAGGTATTGGCTTAAGCTCTTCCTGAGTTCGTCGGAAGAAGTTTGCAGATACAGTTTGTTGTCGAGAATGTCGAGGTTGAAGAGCGTCCAGCAGTTCATGATATGATACGTTTGGTTGTTGGTGCCAGTTACATCGAACCGGTTGGCCATTTGCAGTTTCCCGTTTTCGTAAACCAGCAGGTTCAGTGCATTGGTTTCGGCTTCCGCCACCATACAGTCTTCCGTAACTTCCGTGCGATCGCTCCATTGTTGCTGCAAACGCATCAGCGGATGTGTAAATGCGATGTTTTCCACATTGCGCATCAGGAAGTGGTAGAGTCGGCTGTCGATGCCGAAATGAATGCGGATACCATGTGAAGCGTCGGTTTGCGAAAGAACGGTTTCTTCCCCTTCAGCTTCCGGCAAACTCAGATGATACATTTTCAGGGCAACGCTTTCGTCTATGTCGGCTGGAGAGAGGGAGAAACGGGTGGTTTCGACTGAACAGCGGATTTCGGCATCCAGTTCTGTCAGTCGGGTATTCCAGATCGCATCTTCCATTCGCTGGTTGAAATCAGCGCCCGGCATCACCGGATAGAACTTGTCGGCATAAGAAAATCCATCCGGTTGGAGCCGGATGGATATCTGTTTGACGTCGTTGGTTGTCATGAAGATGTTTGGATTATTCCCAGTTACCGGCATTGTTGTTAGCCTGCTCGGCATCACCAACCTTCAAGCCTTCGTATTTCTCCATATCCTTGCGTTCCTGGATCTTGTTAGCCAGCTCGCCCTCGTTCAGACCTTTCAGATATACGGCGAAAGGAACGCGAGCTTCGAAGAGGCTCATCTCGTATCCGGAAGCAGTGGTGACAGAGCCCAGTTGGAGTTCGAAAGTATCATTCTCAGTGAAAGGAACAATATGAATTCTGTCGATCCACTCCCAAACCTTGCGGTTCATCAGGGAAGAGTCATTGTCAAGCACGTTCACCTTGACGGTATCGCGGCTGAAGGTTTCCTTGCTCAGATTGTATTTGGCAATCTCTTTAGAATACTTTTTTGGATTGCAAAGATATTCCCATGCCTTCTTCTCGTTCAGACCATCGGCCAATTGCTCGTCAGTAAGGGTACCGATCTTCTGGCAGATCTTCACGCTGTCGGTTTTCGCAAAATTAATCAGTTCTGCCCAGCTGCCGCAATACTGCTGATAGAGGTCGCGGTGTGCTTCCTGCAAAGTACGGATGTCTTTCAAACGCTGAATTACAACTTCGTCGCGTTTGGCAACATCAGCCTTAAACTGAACTGGAATCTGAATACTCTCATAGCACATCCAACCAAGCAGAACTGCGGCTGCAACGAGGATGAGGTTTAATACCATTTTCATGATTTTGACTTTTGATTTATGTTTTTTTAGATTTTTCTGAGTGCAAATATACTTACTTTTTCGGAAAATGTTTATCTTTGTGCCGAAAATTTTTAAAAATATGTCGATATTTGACGATTTTGCAAATAAAATAGCTCAAAAACTGCCTTTTATTGCCAATAAAGGACAGCAAAAGACGCTATTGCTGCTGTCAGAATTCATTCTTGCCAATCCGGGAAGGGAGCGGATTTTTCTGCTGAGGGGGTACGCCGGAACCGGCAAAACCTCACTGATTGGCGCATTGGTGAAGGTGATGGGAGAACTGAAGATGAAAACCTTCCTGATGGCGCCGACCGGTCGTGCGGCCAAGGTCTTTTCGATGATGTCCGATAAGCCTGCCTATACTATCCATAAAAGTATCTACAGGCAGCAGCGGTTTCACGTCGAAATGGAAGGTTTCCAACTTTTGGAAAACCGTCAGCCGGGCACTTTGTTTATCTGCGATGAGGCCTCAATGATTTCCACCCTCAATGAAGGTTCTCCTTTCGGGACGGGTAATCTGTTGGACGACCTGATTGAATTCGTTTATAGCGCTGACGGTTGCCGTCTGTTGCTGGTGGGCGACGATGCCCAGTTGCCGCCGGTCGGACAGGTTAGAAGTCCGGCACTCGATGTCAGCCAATTGGGAGCCTACGGTTTGCAGGTAGTCGAAGCCCAGCTGACCGAAGTTGCCCGTCAGCAGCTCGATTCCGGCATCTTGGCCAATGCCACCGAATTGCGTCGCCAGCTGGGCGCCGGACAGGTGGATGCTTTGCCTCGCATCAGATACAAGCAATTTAAGGATGTGTGCCGTATTGACAGTTATGAGTTTTTGGAATGTCTGGAAAGTTCGTACAGTAGGGCAGGCCTCGACGATACGATTATTATCACTCGTTCCAACGCGCGAGCCAATCAGTTTAATGCAGGCGTGCGCAACCGGATTCTGGGACGAGAAGAAGAATTGTCGGCGGGCGATAGGTTGTTGGTGGTTCGTAACAACTACTATTGGGGGCGCGACTTCGATCAGCTTCCGTTTATCGCCAACGGAGACATCGTGGAAGTGCAACGTGTTCGCAATGAACGGGAAATATACGGCTTCCGTTTCGCCGATGCCGAAATCCGGTTGCCTGACTACGATATCGAGACAGAAGTGACCCTGCTGCTCGACACTTTGACCGCCGAGGGTCCAAGTTTGCCGCAAAGCCGTATGCAGGAACTCTTTGTCAATATCGCGCAGGATTATCCGGAAATCAGGAATCAGAGAGACCTCTATAAAGCCATCAAAGAGAACCCGTATTTCAATGCTTTGCAAGTCAAATATGCTTATTGTGTAACCTGTCACAAAAGTCAGGGCGGACAATGGAGCGACGTTTATTTGGATGTAGGGTACATCAATCCGGAACACCTCGGCATCGACTTCTACCGCTGGATGTACACCGCTTTTACACGTGCTACGCAAACACTATACTTGGTTAATCCAAGTGACGATATGCTCGAATAAGTCCGAAAATATGCTAAAAAACATATTTTTTGACAAAAAAGTTTGGCGAATTGAAATATTTAAGTTACTTTTGCGCATTGAATTGATTTATTCAAGGTGTGATTAAAAGGTATTAAAAACTAAGATAAAATGAAAGTATTAAAATTTGGTGGTACGTCCGTTGGTTCTGTTCAGCGTATCAAAAATGTTGCAAACCTGATTGTCGAAGATGGCAAGTCGAAGGTGGTTGTTCTGTCGGCTATGTCCGGTACTACCAATTCCCTGCTCGAAATTTCTGGTTATTACCGTCTGCAGAATGCTGTCGGTGCAGCCGATGTGATCAATCGGATGGAATCGAAGTATGCTGAGATTATCAATGAACTGTATGCCAAGGAAGAAACCAAGCTGAAGGCACGCGAGGTGATTCGTGGCATTTATGATTATATCCGTTCGTTCGCTAACCATCCGTTCACGATTTTCGAGGAACGCTGCATCGTGGCTCAGGGTGAGCTGATGAGCACGAACCTGATGAACCTGTATTTGCAGGAGCAGGGTGTGAAGGTGGCTTTCCTGCCAGCCTTGGAATATATGCGCATCGATAAGAACGCAGAGCCTGACTTTAAGTATATTGAGGAGCATCTGAAAGAGCAGATGGCGGCCTATCCGGATCAGCTGATTTATGTTACACAGGGCTTCATCTGCCGCAATGCTTACGGCGAGATCGACAACTTGCAGCGAGGCGGCTCTGATTATAGTGCATCTATCATCGGCGCTGCCATCCGTGCAGAGGAGATTCAGATCTGGACAGATATCGACGGTATGCACAACAACGATCCGCGCTTTGTGGAGGGGACCAAACCTGTGCGTAACCTGAACTTCGACGAGGCTGCCGAGTTGGCTTATTTCGGCGCCAAGATTCTGCATCCGACCTGCATTACGCCGGCTCGTATGTACAATATTCCGGTTCGCCTGTTGAATACAATGGATCCTTCGGCTCCTGGTACGATGATCAGCAACTCGACTGAAGAAGGCAAGATTAAGGCAGTTGCCGCCAAGGACGGTATCACTTCCATCCGCATCAAGTCAAGTCGTATGCTGTTGGCTTACGGGTTCATGAGCCAAGTGTTTGAGGTGTTCGACCGTTACAAAACTTCTGTCGATCTGGTGACAACCAGTGAAGTGGGTGTTTCGTTGACCATCGACAATGCCAAGAAGTTAGATGAGATCGTTACGGAACTGAAGAAGTTCGGAACCGTTCAGATAGATACCGATATGGTGATTATTGCTGTTGTGGGCGATATGAAGTGGGACAATCTGGGCTTCGAAAGCAAGGTCATCGAAGCTATGTCGGATGTGCCTGTCCGCATGATTTCATATGGCGGTTCGAACTATAATATCTCCATGCTGGTGAAGAAAGAGGATAAGATCAAGGCTTTGCAGAGTCTGAGCAAGCACTTGTTCTAATGTTACCTTTCCTGTTCATTCTGTAATAATTATTAATAGTAACTTCTAACAGGTAACACTTACTCATGACATTTCCCATAGAGAAGTTCAAGGAGATACAAACTCCATTTTACTATTACGATAAAGCGCTCCTGTCTGAGACGTTGGACACCATCAAGCGTGAGGCTGGTAAGTATCCCGGCTTCAAGGTGCACTATGCTGTGAAGGCCAATGTCGATCCAATCATCCTGAATCTGATCAATCAGAGCGGTTTGGGGTGTGATTGTGTCAGTGGCGGCGAAGTCGATGTATGTCTGAAGGCCGGTTTCCCGGCTTCGAAGATTGTTTTTGCCGGTGTCGGTAAGGCCGATTGGGAGATTAATCAGGCGCTCGAAGCGGGAATTGCCTGTTTCAATGTCGAGTCGATACCGGAATTGGAGGTAATTAATCAGTTGGCGGCTGCCAAGGATAAGATTGCCCGTGTGGCGATTCGCGTCAATCCGAATGTGGATCCGCATACGCACAAATATATTACCACCGGTTTGGATGAAAACAAGTTCGGCATTTCGATGAGCGTATTGCCGGATGTGCTCGATTTGGCGCTTACGTTGCGAAATATCAAGGTGACGGGCTTGCACTTCCACATCGGCAGTCAGTTGCTCGATTTGGAACCGTTCTCTATCCTCTGCAGCCGGATCAACGATTTGCAGAATATGGTCGAAACACGCGGCATTCGTCTGGAATCCATCAACGTGGGTGGCGGTCTTGGGTGCGACTACGATAATCCGGATGAAAACCCGATTCCTGATTTTGCGGCGTTCTTTGCCAATTACGCGAAGCTCCTGAAACTGCGTCCGGGGCAGGAACTGCATTTTGAACTCGGACGGTCGGTGGTTTGCCAGTGCGGAAGTCTGATTACCCGTGTGCTTTACGTGAAGGAAGGTTTACGGAAGAAATTCGTTATTCTGGATGCCGGCATGAGTGATCTGATTCGCCCGGCGCTCTATCAGGCGCATCATAAGATTCAGAATCTGACAGCAGCGGAAGGCTCTGTCGAAACCTACGATGTGGTGGGTCCTATTTGCGAGAGTTCGGATGTATTCGGCACAGACGAACAGTTGCCGGAGACCCATCGCGGCGATATTTTCGCATTGCGTAGTGCCGGAGCCTACGGACAAATCATGTCATCGAATTATAACTGCCGCCGTACTCCAGCGTCGGTAGTATTGTAAAGCTCCGTTCTTTGAGCAAGCTCTTTCTTCAAGGGTGGTCTTAATTTTAATATGAACTATAGGTTGTTGCTTTCTTTGGTATTGTCGTGCTTTCTGATCTCGATGCGGGCTCAGGAAGTGGATGTTACTCTATCGGACAGCCTGGTTCAAAAGGAAATTCTTGTGGAAGAGCCGGATTCGTCCCTGCAGATGAGTCTCGATTCCCTGGAGATGAATCCCGATTCCTTGGAGTGGGAGAATGAAGGCGTTTTGCGGGAGCTGGAGACCTTGGAGGCAATTCCCGACAGCTCGGGGTGGAAGATGTCTGAACAATCGTTGCTGCGTAGCTGGCAGCATTATTCCCCATTCCAGCCTTCATCAGAAGAAGCGCTGATGGTTGCAGAACTCGACAGCCTGAATCGGAGCGCCTTGTCCCAAAGGCTGGATTCGCTGCCGGCCGATCCGACACTTTCGTATGCTCAGAACGATTTGCGTCTGCCAATTATTATGGACGGTAGGATTCCGAAGCCCGAGTCGATGACGATTGCCGATGTGTTGAAACGTCAGGAACGGAAGGAAGCGTTGCCGGCTTGTCTGACGTTCGCGAACCCGTATAAGCGGCAGCTGTCTTATGGCGCCATGCTGCACAGAGCCGTACACAATTATTCTTCCCACCATCTGAATCGGGTAGCAATGTTCCGAAATGATCAGTTGGATTTGCCTTTTGAGCGACGTCGCATCCAGCGGCAAAGGGTTCAAGCTGATGAACAGGTGGAAACCGGGTTGGGATTGCAGCTCGATGATGCTGGTTTGAATATCGAACAGATTACCTTCCATGCCGACAAGTGGCATCGGAAAGGAACAACCGATCTACAGATCAGCCAGACGGCTTTGAGCGACAATTGGTATAAGGGCGGTGATAACAATATGACGCTCTCGACTTACGACAAACTGGTTCTGAGCCGCTACGATGAAAGCAAGGTCACCTCTCTCGATATTGCGATTGAACTCCGTTTATCAGGCTACTACACGAAGGCCGATACGGTACATCCGATGAGGGTCAACGACAATTCTTTCCGTATTGATGTAAGTTATGGTTACAAGGCTTGGAAGAACTGGTATTACAGTACATCCGCCTACATGAAGACGCCGCTCTTCGAATATTTTAATGCGAATAGCAAGAAAGTAAAGAGTACATTCCTTTCGCCGGTCGAATGCAACGTGAGTATCGGTATGGATCTGAAGCTGACCAACAACAAGAAATATACCTACTCGTTGCTCTTGGCTCCGCTTTCTTATAATCTGAAGTATGTTCACGACGATCGTGTGCCGGTGACATCATACGGCATCGAGGCGGGAAAACGTTCGTTGAACCAGTTCGGTGCCACCGTAACCAGCAAACTGGAATGGGCGATTTCGAACTCCGTCAGCTGGAGCAGCCGAGCCTACTACTTCACGAGTTATCACAGCGTGCAAGTTGAATTTGAGAATACGTTTAATGTCAAATTAGGTCATTACTGTACTTCGAAGTTCTACATCTATCCGAGATTCGACGACTCTGTCGATCACAAGGTGCAGATGAAAGAAACCGTAACCGTAGGTTTGGCCTTTGTTTGGTAAGAGAATATAATAAAAGAAATGATAAACATGAACGAAGTGGAATTGACGAAATGGTTAAAAGCCGTCTGGACTCTTCTGACAGAGCCTCAACAACGTGCTGTATTGGCCGATGTAATTATCTTGAACTGCGATAAGAATGACTATATCTATCGCCTTCAGGAGGAGTCGGTTTATCTTTACTGTATGGTACGAGGTAGCGCGAAGTTAGAGAAGCAAGGCATTGGCGAACGTAACCAGATTGTCCGTCTTTTCCAGCCAGGTGATATTTTCGGATACCGCAGCTATTTTGCCCGTCAGGAGCACACCACCGAAGCCATCGCCATCGAGCCTTCCGTGCTTGCGTGCATTCCAATGAACTTGATCGACCGTATCTGCAATGTGAACCCGGCTTTGGCAATGTATTTCGTTCGTGATCTTTCTATCGATTTGGGAGCCTCCGACCAGCGGACGGTCGATCTGACCCAGAAGCATATCCGTGCCCGTCTGGCAGACAGCCTGATCTTCCTTATCGATAAATACGGCTACGAGCAGGATGGCTCGACCTTAGGTATTCAGCTCTCACGCGAAGATTTGGCATCGCTGTCGAATATGACCACCAGCAACGCCATCCGTACTTTGGCAAGTTTCGTCGATGAAGGTGTTGTCCAAGTAGATGGCCGTCGCATCCATATTCTGGATCCGATGAAATTGAAACATATCAACAAGCAGGGGTGAGAAGCTTCCTTCCAAAACTTTTAATTTCCCTACACCATTTTTTTCTGCCAGCTGCTTCCATGCAGTCGATAGAGGAAGATGGCTCCTCTGAACAGGAGTTCTAATGCCATAGCCATCCAATAGCCGACCAAACCAAGTCCCAGCACTTTCGTAAAGAGTAGGGCAAGTGAGATGCGGACAATCCAGATGGAACCCAGATTCATGCCGCAGGGAATCAAGGTGTCGCCTGCGCCGACAAAAACGCCATAGCAGACCAACGAAGCCGCATACATCGGTTCTGCAAAGGCTTCAATCCGCAAAACCTGTGTCGTAAGGGCCTGCACCGTTTCGTCGGGAGTCATAAACGACATTACTTCCGGTGCAAAGATATACATCAGCACTCCCATGAACGACATAACGACAACGCCTGTTCCGACCGTAATACGAGCAAAGCTTCTGGCCAAAGGAGGACGTTCTGCACCCAGGCTTTGGCCGACTAATGTGGTTGCTGCATCAGCCACACCGTGTCCTGGCATATAGCACAGACTCTCGACAATAATACCAAAAGCATTCGCAGCGATGGCAATGGTTCCCAAAGGAGCGATGATGACTGTCGATGCGATTTGGGCTCCACACATCACGAAATGCTCCAGACTCATCGGCCACGAAATATGCCACCATTTCCGCAGGATACGGAATTGGGGCTTGTAGGTGCTGGAGTCTTGCGAAAGTTTCAATACCTTACTCTTAAATATCAGATAATAGAGCAGGTAAATAGAGCAGACACTATAGGCCAAAGCTGTGCCGACAGCAGCGCCCAATACGCCTATGTGCAGCCGGAAAATAAAGATATAGTTGAAGATCACATCCAACACACATGCCGCCACATTCAGGATGCTCGGCACCTTGATGTTTCCCGTGCTCCTTAACATACCTGCCGACAATGCCATCAGCATGATAAACGGCATCATGGCGGCGAAGATGCCAAAATAGAGAGAGGCATCGTGCCGGATGTCTTCGGCTCCGCCTAACCACTCGGGTAGGAAAGGAGCGATGCCGACCCCGATACATGCCAGTAAAACGGCGAAGCCTAAAGCACAAAACAGCGACTGACGCAGGATATGTCTGGCTTCTCCGAAGCGGTTGGCGCCCACCTGATGAGCAACCTGCACATAAAAACCAACGGCTACTGAATGACACAATCCGCCGAACAGCCATGTGGAAGTGCTTACCAGGCCGATGGATGCCGAAGCATGGGCACCCAGACTTCCCACCATCGAAGCATCGATATATTCCATGATGATGGTGCTGATTTGCGAAAGCATGGCGGGCACGCTCAAATAGCCTACCAGCCGGACTTGCTCTCCGCGTGTCAGTTCGGAACCTTCCCGGATTTTTTGAAGCAGTTGGTCTTTATTTGACATATTGAATGAATCTGCTCAAGGCTTCGGATAAAGTAGCTCTCGGACAAGCCAGATTGATGCGGATAAAACCTTCGCCAGACTTCCCATAGATTGAACCGGCACAGAACCATACTTTCGCCTTTTCTTTCAGTTCTTCGCAGAACTGTTCAACGGATTTACCTTGAATCTTCTTCAACTGGCTGCAATCAACCCACATCAGGTAGGTGCCTTGCAGTTCGGCGATTCTCAAAGCCGGTAGGGTGTTCAGAAGCTGTTCTTTGGCGTAGCGGTAATTACTAAATATGTATGCGCGTAAGGCATCTAACCATTCACCACCTTCGTTGTAGGCGGCAATCGTGGCTTCCACACCGAAAGGATTCACGTCGCACACTTCGTTCAAGTTAATGGCCCGGTCGATTTTACGTCTGAGCTCGGCATCGGGTACCATCAGATTGGCGTTCTGCAATCCTGCGGTGTTGAACGATTTGGAAGGGGAGGTGCAGATGACAAACGGCAGCTCTTTGCCAGTCTGTTTCTGGTTAAAACGGGCGGCTACGGGCCCCAATGGCGTATATAGGGTGTCGGGTGCCGTCAGCTCATTGTGGATTTCGTCACTGATCAGCGTTACTCCGTGCCTATGGCAAAGGGCGCACACGCGCTCCAGTTCTTTTTCTGTCCACAGACGTCCTGCCGGGTTATGTGGGTTGCAGAACAGCAGCACAGTGGTTTTTTCCTGAGCCAACGCATTTTCCAAAGCCTGCCAGTCGATATCGTAGCTGATAACTCCGCACGCCAGACACTTGGCCGCAGACAGCGGCACTTCGATGGTTTGGCAGCCGGCGTTGCGGATCAGATTGAAGAAACAGTTATATACCGGGGTCAGCACAACCACGTTATCGCCGGTCTGGCAAACCGCTTTCAGCGTAGAGGCAATAGCGGGAATTACGCCGATGGTGTAAAGGATCTCCTCCCGTTCGATGTTCCATTGGTGGCGGGTGGCGAACCAGTCCTGAATGGCTTGGTAGTAAGTTTCCGGAACCAGTGTATAGCCGAAACATCCGTGTGTGGCACGACGGACGATCGCTTCCTGTACGGCAGGAGCCGTCGGAAAATCCATATCGGCTACCCACAAAGGAAGCACCTCGTCGGGAGCCTCATCCCACTTCACGGAATTAGTTCCCCGACGATTCGTTATTTGGTCGAAATTGTACATGTAGCAGGTTGTTTCTGGTTTTCGTCGATAATCAGTTCTCCGATTTTCCCATCCACGACAATCGATCCGCTCGTCGGGTTTTTGATGCTGGTAATATTGCCTTTGATGGTTGCCTGGACATCTGTGCTGTATTCGAAGTTCAGGTTGGCATCTTCGCCAAATGTGCAGTCTTCCAGAATCAGACCATCTACATAGCAAAGCAATTGCTCGCCGGTCAGGTGGCAGCGCACCAGTCGGATATTCTTCCCGTACCACGCCAAATATTCTCCATTCAGTTCCGAATCGTAGATGGTGACGTTCTCCGATTCCCAGAAAGCATCTTTCGAGTTGATGATAGCATTATGGATTTCTACGTTTTTGGCGTATTGGAAACCGTAGTTCCCGTTTTGTTTGTAATCCGAAATGCGGATGTCCGACGAGTGCATGAAGACATAGTCGCAATGGTCGATTTCCACATTCTTCAGTTCTATCTGGCTGCAATCCCAAAGGAACTGCTCGCCGTTTGGGAAGCGGGTGTTCTCGACGTAGATATCTTTCATGCGACGGAACATCTTAGGTGCATCCACCTTGCAGTTCGTCATGCGGCATCCTGCCGAATACCAGAGACTGCTTCTCGCACTCTCCGCAAAGTAACAGTTGTTGAGCCGGAAGCCCCTGCATTCCCAAAGCACATATTTTCCTTCGAAAGTACAGTTCTCGGCTTCAATGTTCCGGCTTTCCTTAATGCTCGATTCTCCCAAATGGATGGTTACGTTTTCCAACCGCAGATCGTGTGCGGTATATAATGGTCTTTCTCCTCTGAATTCCTGGTTTTTAATAAGTTGCATAATTGATGTTTGATGTTTTTATTGAGCTATTGGCATCGATATCGGTAGCCTTCTCCATATAGAAGAATGTGCAATCGTGAATGTCAATGTCGTGCACGCAGTTCCGGCCTTCCAGGCCTTTACCGCGAATGCCCACCTGGCTTTCCCGGCAGGTGACGTTATAAATCTTAATGTCGTTGAATTCTGGTGCGTAGTCGTCCGTTGTTGCCGTTGCCGTCTGGTTGGTTTCCTTTTTCGGTCCTGTCAGCTGGCTCGCCACCGACTTGTTGATATAGGTGCAGTCGAAGATGACGGCTTCGTTCTTGATGTCGTTCATCATGATGTCGTAGCAATAGATCTGGCTGGTTTTTCCGCCACGTCCCAGCCCGCTCTTAAAGCGCAGTCCTACATCGGTGCCGCTTAAAGTCAGGTTGCGGCAGACAATCTTGTGGATGCCGCCGGAAATGTCGCTGCCCAGCACGAATCCTCCGTGAGCGTGATAAACGATGCAATCCTGAATCAGAATGTCCTCGCATGGACCCTGTTTAACGCCGACGGCACCGGTGCCGCCCTTCAGACAGATGCCGTCATCGCCGGCATTGATTACGGTATTAACCACCAAGGCGCGCTTCACATTAGCCAGATCGATGGCATCGCCGTTCTGTACATTCCATTCGCAGCGGATCAGCACCCCGTCGATGATTACGTTCTCGCAGACAATCGGATGAACGTGGAAACGGGGAGCGTTCTGGAAGGTAACGCCTTGGAACAGGACATTCTTGCAACGGATCAGACGCACCAGGTCATTTCGGATTCCTTCTTCTTTCTGGGCGTTCTCCGTCTGGTTGCCTACAGCTTTCAGGTCGTAAGGCAGCCAAAGGTCGCCCTTTTCGGTCACGGTGCCGCCCAGTTTGCGGTATTGCTTCCATTCCACATCGCTCATTTTGCCTCGCTTCACCGGACGCCAGTACTTGCCGTTGCCGTCGAAGATGCCGGAACCTGTAAAACTGATATCATGCAGTTTCTCGCCGCCGATGAGGGGTTCATAGCGTCCGTTGTTGATTTTGTCGTCGTACAGCGATTTGTCGGGCGAGAAGATCACCAGCGCATTTTCTTCCAGATGAATGTCAATATTGCTTGCCATCGTGATGGGGCCGGTCAGCCAGACGCCGTTCGGAACAATCAGGTGCCCGCCGCCTTTGGCCGACAGCGCTTCAATGCCTTGTCTGAAGGCATCGGTGCACAAGGAAATGCCGTCTCCCTTGGCTCCGAAATCGGTAAGCTTCACGCTCCTTTTCGGAATCGACGGTTCCTTCACCTGTTTCAGTTCGATAGGGGTGTCCTTGTAGTACTTTGAGTATTGGCCGGCAAAAGCAGGAACTGCCAGCAGGCACAACAGGAAAATGGCGATAATGTGTTTCATAAACCAGTATATTATATGTTTTTGTTTAATTTCCGATAAATCTGATCCACAATGGACTTGTTGCCTGCCACGATGGAGACGTGCCGGTCGTTTCGGAAAGGTTTCACCACGCCGCCGGCTTCCAGCACAATCAGTTCTCCGGCGCAGGCATCCCAGGGCTTCAGGTCCAGTTCCCAGTAGCCGTCCAGCAAGCCGCAAGCCACGCAGCAGAGATCGTAGGCAGCCGATCCCATGCGGCGAATGCCACGGATGCCGGGCAGGATGGCGTTCAGGTTGTCAAGGTTGTTAATCGGGTTGGTTCCTTTGTCGTAAGGGAATCCGGTTCCCAAAACGCATTCGTTCATATTGGTTTTGCGCGACACGTGGATGAAGCGCCCGTTCCAGCTTGCACCTTGTCCGCGCACGGCGCTGAAGAGTTCGTCAAAAATGGGCACATAAACCACGCCGACCACCGTTTCGTGTTTGAAACGCACGCCGATGCTCACACAGAAGATGGGAAGTCCCTGACTATAGTTGTTCGTTCCGTCCAGCGGATCGACCACCCATTCCCAGTCGCTGTCTTGCTGGTGTTGGCCCGTTTCTTCGCCCAGAATGCTGTGCGTGGGGTAGTAGTCCGAAATCTTTCCGATAATGTAGGCCTCGCAAGCCTTGTCAACCTCCGTCACCACGTCCGAAATGTTCGACTTGGTTTCCATCTGCAGGTGGCTGCTTCTGAATTTTTCGCGCTGCAGTTTGCCTGCACCCATCGCCCAATCGACGGCGTGGCGGAGCACTTGGTTGAAATCCGGCTGTTCTTGTTTTTTTCTCATAATTTTGTTTCCTATTCGATGCAAATTTACGGATTTTTTGGCGGATTATCGGTAAAACGGCATGAAAATTATCAAAAAAAAGTCATTTTTCAGCGGAATAAGCTATCTTTGTGCGGATAATTGAAAAAATCTCATCTAATTTTGGTTAAGAATGTATCAGAATAAGACGGTTGCTTACTATACGTTGGGATGCCGGTTGAACTTCGCGGAAAGTTCGACGCTGGCGTTCCGTTTGGCGCAACTGGGCTTCCGTCGCATCAGGCCCAACGATCCTGCCGAAGCCGATCTGCTGATTGTCAATACCTGTGCGGTGACCGAACAGGCGACGGCGAAGTGTCGGCAGCAGATCCGCAAACTGATTCGTGAGAACCCCAAGGCTTTCGTGGTGGTTACGGGCTGCTATGCACAGATCGAACCGAAGGAACTGGCGGATTCGATCGGGGGTATCGACCTGATTGTCGGCAGCGAGTTTAAGGGCGAAAACCTGATGTCCTATTTGGGCGATCTGACCAAGAAAGCGGAGGCTCAGGTGGTGCGCACCCGCTTTCAGGAAATACAGACCTTTCATGCCAGCTGTTCTGCAGACGACCGCACCCGTCATTTTCTGAAGGTGCAGGACGGCTGCGATTATTTTTGCACCTATTGTACTATCCCGATGGCGCGTGGCCGCAGCCGGAATCCGCACATCGCCGATCTGGTGGCGCAGGCTCGCGACGTGGTGAACCGGGGCGGCAAGGAGATTGTGCTGACCGGAGTGAACATCGGCGATTTCGGACGCTCCACCGGCGAGACATTCTTCGATCTCTGTCGTGCGCTCGACGACATCGAGGGCGTCGAGCGCTATCGTATCGGCAGCATCGAGCCGAATCTGCTGACCGACGAACTGCTGCATTGGATTGCCCGCGATAGCCGTCGCTTTGCGCCACATTTCCATATTCCGTTGCAGGCGGGGAGCGACGAGGTGCTCCGGTTAATGCGCCGCCGCTATGATACCGCCTTGTTCCGCCAGAAGATAGAATTGGTGAAGCAGTTGTTGCCCGATGCCTTTATCGGTGTCGATGTGATGGCCGGTATGCGGGGCGAAACGCCCGACCTCTTCGAGAAGAGCTACCGTTTCCTGCAAAGCCTGCCCATCAGCCAGTTGCATCCTTTCACCTATAGCGAACGCAACGGGACGAAGGCACTCGAAATCAGGCCTGTGGTGCCTGTCCCCGAGCGTCATGAGCGGACTTCCCGCCTGGTTGCATTGTCCGAACAGAAGCTGCTTGCTTTCTATCAGAGTCAGGCAGGCTCCGTGCGGCGTGTGCTGTGGGAGCAGCCCGAAGAAGGGAAGAGCCGTATGCACGGCTTTACGGAAAACTATATCCGCGTCGAACATACCTATGTGCCTCAGTGGGTCAACACGTGCACGGAGGTCCGGCTCACATCCCGCATCGGCGACAGTTCGCAGGGGCCCGTTATTTTGGCAGATGATTGAAAAATTTAATACCCTTATTTGTTCTATGAAAAAACTGTTTCTATTTCTGATGATGGCTTTGTCCGTCTCATTGATGAATGCCCAAAACTATGATCTGGTGGTGGCTAAAGACGGTAGCGGTGACTTCGATAACATCCAGGATGCCATCAATGCCATCCGCGATTACAAGCCCGAAGGTCGCCAGCGCATCCTGGTGAAGAAAGGCGTGTATGAGGAGAAAGTGATCGTTCCGGCCTACAAGACGAATATCTCCCTGATCGGCGAGGATCGCGATTCCACCATCCTGGTTTGGCACGATCATGCCAATATGCGCACCAAGTCGGGCTGGCCGGCTTTCAATCTGTCGGACGAGCGCAATGCTCAGGCAGGCATGAACAACAAGAACCACCGCAAGATCGGCACGTTCCAGTCCTTCACGCTCCGTGTCGATGGTCTGGGCTTCGAGTGCGAGAATATGACCATCAGCAACGATGCCATGACCCATTGGAACCGCACCTGGAGCAACGACCGCAGCAATCACAACGGCGTAGGGCAGGCGGTTGCCGTGCATGTGGAGGGCGATCGCACCGTGTTCCGCAATTGCCGCCTGCTGGGGTTCCAGGACACTCTCTTCACCGGCAACGACGACAGCCGGCAGGTCTATTACAACTGCTACATCGAAGGTACGGTCGATTTCATTTTCGGGCCCGCCACCTGCTGGTTCGAAGAATGCGAGCTGCATGCGCTCAGCAATGGCTACCTGACGGCGGCATCCACGCCCGGCAATCATCCCTATGGCTACGTGTTCTATCGCTGCAGGGTGACGGCCGATCCGTCGGTCACCAGCGAATGGCTGGGACGCCCCTGGCGCAACTATGCCTCGGTGGTCTTCCGCGAGTGCGAACTTCCGGCGGTCATCAATCCGAAGGGCTGGCACAACTGGAATGACCCCGCCCGCGAGAAGACCGCGCGCTACTACGAAATCAAGAACTACGGCCCCGGTGCTGCCCTCGACGCTCGTGTGCCGTGGATGCGCAAGATGCAGCCCGTGGAGAGCAACCAGCTGAAGTTCGGGCGTGTGCTGAGCCGTCCGTCCAACAAGTGGGACGCCAATTTCCGGCCTGCCGAACTCCAGAGCCTGGCCTTGGCTTTCTGCGACGAGCGCCTGGGCGAAGGCACACCCTACGTGGCGGGTACGCTCGAACCGAATCCGCTGCCCAAGAATCCCGAAGATTACGTGGAGCCGCTGGTGATGAAGTTCAATGGCGTCGATTGCACCACTTTCGTGGAGTATATGAGTGCCGCCATGCTGGGTCGTGTCTATACGCCCACCGATCCGACCGATTCCATCATGAAGCGTTTCGTCACTGCCTTGCGCTATCGCAACGGCGTGCGCGGCAACTATGCCACGCGCAAGCATTACTTCAGCGAGTGGATCGCCGACAATGAGGCGCAGGGGCTCCTCACCGAGGTCACTTCGTCCATCCCGGGCGCCAAGAAGCAGAAGAAGACCATCAACTACATGACCTCCAACCGCGCGCAGTATCCGCAGCTGGCAGCCAGCGATTCCCTCACGCGTGCCATCCGTCGGGTGGAGGAGCGCCTGTCCGCTCAGTCCACCTGGTACATCCCCAAGAGCCAGATCCACAAGGTGTATAAGTACATGCACGAAGGCGACATCGTGGTGTTTGTCAGCAATACGAAAGGTCTCGACGTCTTCCATTGCGGCTTCATCTGGTGGCCCGATCCCGAATACAACGAGCCCCAGCTGCTGCATGCCTCCAGTTCGGAGCACCGCGTCACCGTCGGCCGTTTCTCGCTGGCCGATTATGCCCAGGCCATTCCCACCTGTCAGGGCATCCGCATCCTCCGCCTGAATGCGCAATAGCGTGCCATCATCCGCATGGCGATACAGAAATCCCCCGCACAGCCTCTTGCCGTGCGGGGGATTTCTGTATCAGAGTGACTATAGGACGATGCCGCCGTCGTGGCCAGAACCATCGTCGTCGGAGCCGGAATCGCCGCCGTCGGTGTCGCCGCCCGTTGCCGGTACGTCGGTCGGCGAAGTGCTGCCGCCGCCGGTGCCGCTTGTCGAGGCGCCGCCCTTCTTGGCTATGATCTGCTGGATGTAGCGGGTGAGGGCAGTGTTCCAGCGCGTGATGAACTCGTGGTAGGGAGCGGGATCGTCGGCCATCAGTGCGGCTGCCTCGATGATGTCGAGCACGGCGTTGTAGGCGCGGTCGCAGTCCTTGCGCGTCTGGGCCAGGGCACCCTTCACGCGGCCGTTCTGTTCGTCGTCGCGCTGGCGGATGAGGGTCTTCATCTGGGTGTAGCACTGGCGGAGCACCTGCAGCGGCTGTGCGATGCCGAGGGTCTGGATGTGGGTCTGCAGCTCGGGCTTCTCGATGTCGGTCAGGAAGTTGCCCACCAGTCCCCACTGTTCGTCATACTGTGCCGATGTGTTGATCCGGTAGAGGCGGAACACGCGGTTGAGCGCTTCGGCTGCCTCGGCCTGAGGCTGGAACTCGCGGCCCAGCCACGCCAGCACCACGGCGTGGGCGGCACCGTAGGCCAGGTCGCCGCGATGGTCGGTGTCGTAGATTTCCTGGCTCAGGTACGAACCCTGCTGTATCTTCAGATACTTGTCAATGAGGGCCGTCTGCTCGGTCAGTACCGTATGGCGCGACCGTATGGCTGCTGCTGCGAAGCCTGCTGCCGTGAGCTGCTCGCCGAAGGCCGTCATGAACGAATAATACTGCGCGTTGGTGAGCGCCGACTTGTTGGGTCTCAAGAATTTTGTGTCCATAGTAGTTTTTTTGATTGGTTAAACATCTCTATCTTATGGCCTCGAAAGGCCTTATAGCTTTTCAGAAAGCGTGCCGGCACCCCCCGGAGCATTTCCTTTGGCTTAAGGAAGTATGCCGACACCCCCCGAGGCGTTTCCTTTGGCTTAAGGAAGTATGCCGACACCCCCCGAGGCGTTTCCTTTGGCTTAATCCTATTCCTTGTCGCCCCACAGCTGCGAGCGGCTGGAGCGGGCTTCACCGCTGTAGCCGCCACCGTAAGTCACGTTGGCATTGCCCTGAACGTCGCTCACCGTCATGATGGTCTGCTCTGTGCGGAGGGCCACCATCGTGGTGACTGGTTTGTTGTATGCTTTCTTGTTCATATTGCTTCTATTATTTAATTCGACATTCATTTATTTGATCACTACCTTCTTACCGTTGCTGACGTACACACCTCTCCGGGCGGGCTTGCCGCTGAGGCGACGACCGTTGAGGTCATACCACGCGCCGGCCTTGTCCGTGTGATCCGAGGAAACGGTGTCCGATATTCCCGTCTCTTCTTCGCCGAAGTTCAGCACGAAGGCGCGGACGTCGTACTCGTCATCGCCTTGCTCGATGTTCGTGTTCACCTGGAAGTAGGTTCTTTGTGCACCGATGCTGGCACCCGTCTGCGGATAGTAGAGTGTGTTCGTTGCTCCCATGAAGAGGATGTCCCTGTTGTCCGACGCGAACGAGAGTTTCTCGTAGGTGCCCTTGAAGGTCACCTTGCCGTCGGTGCTGGTGAAGTCGTTGTTGGACTTCTCGATGGTGACACCGGTGAACACGGGGTTCACGATGTTGTCGCCGCTTTCCCACTTAATAATATAAGGTGTGCCGGCTGTGAGTGTCGTCACGTCGTCGCCGAAGTTCAGCGTCAGCGTGCCTTCAGCGAGGCTGGCAGATGTCAGCGTCTTGGCAGTTGCGCCGTCGAGGGGAGAGCCGTCGAGCACGAGGTCGAACGGCAGGCACAGCGTGTTCCACGAGCCGTCCTTGTAGAGGGTGCGGCCGGAGAGCTGGACGGTTTGGTCGGTCTTTCCGTTGTTGGCGGCGATGATGTCGGCGTTCTTGCTGCCTGCGGGCTGAGCGCTGTCATCGTTGAGCAGAATCAGGGCATCCCTCCAGTACGCCGTCACGGTGATGGTCTGCACGTCGGACACGTTATATATATACGGCGCAGTGAAGTAGTCACCGGGTTGCTTTATCGGGTTTTCTTCGATGCCCGCATAATCTACCACCCAGTGGTCGAACACCTTGCCGTCTGGAGCGGTGAAGCCGCACACGGGTAGCGTATATCTACCCGCATTGCCGCCGTCGTTAGCCACGGTGCCGCTGGCCATCGTGCCGCTGCCACCGTTGGCAACGAACACGACGGTATGGTGCAGTGCAACGAAGGTGAAGGTAAAGGCCTTCGTGCCGCTCCAGTCGCCTGTACCCTTGACGGTGGCTTGATACTGTTCGCCAACAACATAACTGTAGATGTCAATGTTGGGGTCGAGTTCAATTGTGTAGTCCGTGTCGAGCGTCAGCTGCGTGTCGCCGTCCCATACTTCCACGTTGGCCGCGAGCTGATTGTAAGGGCCGTAGCCGTCGTCATAGGCTTCCAGCGTGCCCCTGATTTCGCAGCTGGCGATGTCCTCGCCCCACTGCGCATAGAGAACGACGTTGCCGTCGGCCTCGTCAGTCAGGTTACGCACCAAGTCTTCGTCGCTATAGGCTGTGCCGCTGCCGTCGGCCTCGGTGTTCCATCCGTTGAAGCCGTAGCCCGAGCGGGTGAATGTGTTCGCTGGCAGCGCAGTCCAGTCGCCGCCACAGGTCAATAGAAATGGTTCCATCGTGCCCTCGCCGCCATTGGCATCGAAGGTGACGGTGTAGGTACGGGTTGTGATGGTCACGCTAACCGTCTGCACATCTACCGCATTCCAGTTGTCGCTGCCCACTACCTTATAATATACGGTATAGGTTCCGGCATCTGTTGCCGTGGGGATGTCGGCGGAATAGTTCTCGCCGTCGGTGCTGTAGATGAGCGTGCCGAAGTCGGTTGTGCCTGCGGTTACGAGTTCCTGTGCCGTGCCGCTATAGACAAGGTCTTGGACAGGCGTCGGAGCGGTGACGGTAGGCGTGGCCTTGGTGATGGTGAACGTCTTATTCACGCTGCCTATCGATGCATAATTGCCCTTGAATGTAACGGTTACCGTCGCCGTGCCGACGTTGGTATTATTCGTGTAGGAATATTCGTAGTCCGTGCCTTTGGTGAGGCTGAGCGAGCCAGCCAGCACAAGCGGTTCTGGGGTAATCTCGCTGCCCGTGTAGGTCTGGTCGGGCACCACGTCCATCTGCGCGGGGGTGGGCAAGATGGATACACCCCACTTGCCGTTGCCCACGTCGGTCAGCGTGATGTCGTAGTAGCCTGTCTGGCCGTTG
>JAFSKF010000023.1 GCA_017449065.1 Bacteroidales bacterium | reverse complement strand
GGAGTCAACGTATTTTGTGATTTGTAACCAAATCAGGTATCTGTCAATATGTCAAAGATCTGTTTTGGAGCGGAAAACGAGACTCGAACTCGCGACCCCAACCTTGGCAAGGTTGTGCTCTACCAACTGAGCTATTTCCGCATTACTTAAAAGAACGTAAGACCGAAGTCTTTGTGGGAGCAGATGGATTCGAACCACCGAAGTCGTAGACAGCAGATTTACAGTCTGCCCCATTTGGCCACTCTGGAATACTCCCAAGCCTTGCGCTCCAAGATGGGCTTGAACCAACGACCCCATGATTAACAGTCATGTGCTCTAACCAACTGAGCTATTGGAGCTTTTTGCCGCTATTTGTCGTTTGTTTGACTTTAGCGGGTGCAAAGATAGGGACTATTTCTTTTGCCTCCAAATTTTTTGGTCAAAAAATGCAAAAACTTTTTCGCAAACGTTCTTAAAAGTTGCTTTTTTGGAATCTTAATATTGCATTAAGTGCGATTCGTGACTTATTGCAGGTTCCAGTTCGCTGGGTTTGTGGAACTTTCTACCACTGTTTCGATGGCATCGGGCAGATTGGCAAAGAAATCGATGCCGGTCAGTTTTTCGAGTTCGTCGATGGTTACCGCATGCTTCAGCTTTTCAGCTTTGGTTTTCGAATTCTCTGCTTCGGTGTCGTAGTAGCGATGCTCCATCCAGAAAGCGATCCCTTCGTAGGCATTGTTCTTACATTTTACCAATGCCATGTAGTAGTATTCGGGTACGGCTACCTTCTTGCCGTTGCTGCGGTTTACATATTCTTTAATCTGGTTGTCGGCAATGGTGCCGCCCTTCACGACATACAAAGTATCGGAGAACGTATCGTCGCGACCCAGATCCTGCACGAAGGTTTCGTAGTTTACCCAATACTCCTGATTGAAGTTCGGGAGCTGCGGCGACATATTCGTCATGTAGAAGGTCTGTATGTTGGCGGCAGTGCTGACCAGCCGGTCGTTCGAGGCACAGAGGTGTCCGCGATCGTAGTTGTAGCCGTCGCTGTAGAAACTGGACGATCCGATGAAATGGCGGGAAGGAAGTTCCGGGTCATCCATGAAGCTGTTGTTGCGGCCTGTGGTTTTCTTCCGGTTTGATTCGTCGAAGCGGAAAGCCACCCAGCGTGAATGGTATTTCACGGTGTCGTAGGCCAGACAATAGTTCATCACGGTGTCTCCGTCCAGCACGATATTGTGCTTGATGTACAGATCTCCGGCTTGCAGGGCAGGCACCTCCATCAGGGTGCTGTCGCCGGCGAGCAAGGTGCCCTGGCTTTCTGTGCCGAGCACGATGCCACCGAAATCATACTGATCATCGTCGAACAGGTCATCACAGGCCATCAGAGAGCCTGCCATGAGCACTGTCAGCGATATATATATAAATTTGTTCATGCGCGCGAGGTTTAGTAGATCGTTACATTCTTGATTTCCCAAGTGCCGGCAAGATTTTCATTGGCCGACGACTTGTAAACAAATGCGATGCGAACGCTTTCGTCCACATATTCGCCCAAGGTGGCGGTGGCATCGGCAAAGGTGAAGTTCGTGCCGGTTGCACCACGGGTGATCGACAGATCGCCCCAGGTGGCACCGTCGTCGGTCGAGATCTTCACTGTAGCGTATTTGTTGAAGTTGTCGGTCGTGGTGAAGTAATTACCGGCTTCGTTGAAGCTGAATGTGCCCGATTCAAGTTCGACGGCAGGGCTGATCAGCCAGCTTTCGGTGTCGTAGCGGGCGTTGCTCTTGTAGCCGGTAGCCACCATGCAGCTGTACTGGCTGCTGTAGGTCCATACATACGACAGGTTGCTGTCGATGGTCTTGTTTTCAATGGTCCATCCTTCCGGCAAACCGCTGGCGAAGTCGTAGGTGACTTTATTGTCGTTACCGCCATTGCCACTTTCTTCGGCATCGCTATACACTTCGATCTTGGTGACCTGCGTGTTGTGGGCGCTCAGGACCTTCAGAGTGTAGGTGCCCGCATTGCGGTAATCGTTGGCGATTACGTAAGTGCTCTCGCCGGTAGCACCCGTTGTAGCTGTGCTGACTGCGACGTCATCGCAGAAGATGTTCTGCTGCACGGCTGCAGAAGCGCCCGTACGACCTGTAATGACAATCTTGGCTACCGATGAAGTGAAGCCGGAAAGGGTAAGGGTAGCACCTTGCTTGCCCAAAATAAGGTATTTGCTTGAGCTGTTGTAGTAGTAACTATTCCCAGAACTTGCTTTCAAGGTAAGAGTGTAGTTACCATAAGTGTATTCGCTCTCGTTTTCTGTCTTCGTCGTTGTTACGTTGAATACGTTCTCGGCAAAGTCGAAGGTGATGGCATCGCCGTCGTTGGTGCCTCCGCCGTTACCGCTCTCGGCGGTCTTTCCGTTCAGATAAACGATACTGCTGCCGGTGGTCACTTCGGCTACGGAATTGTTGTAGTAAACTAGCTGACCGTAGATGATGATGCTGTCGCCTGCTTGGATTTCAGTTGCAGAGGTGAACTTGTTGCCGCCCAAACTATAACCACGATAGATCTCCAGTTGGTCGGTGGTGCTGCCGTCTGCGCTGATGTAGTAGGTGGCATTGCCGTAAGAGGTCTCGATATTCGGAGCAGGACTTGCACAAACGCGTCCCATCACATACACTTTGCTGCTGCTTGCCTGACCGGAGGTGATGATTGCCAGTGCCTTGGCAGTATTGTAGGGATCCTCCAAAGTGCCGGAGCCTTTCTGTTCGCCTTCGATATTAGGACCGGCAGGAGTGCTTCCACTGGTGCTGAACTTGCTGCCATCGGCAGTCTCGGTGCCAGCAGTAGCTTCGATGGCGAAGTTCTTGACTTCCCAGGTGGAAGCCGATGTCTCGCACTTATAATAGAAAGCGACGCGTACGGTGTCGCCCATCAGGCTGTCGGGTACGGTGATGTTGTGGCTTTCGAAGTCGGTATAGTTCTTGCCTTCAGTGTGCGTCTGGGTCAGCACCGTCCATGGAGTAGTGGCGGCATCGCCTGTCCACGCATTTGTGATGAGGCACTGCTGATAAGCCTGATTGCGCACATAACGCAGAATATATTCGTACGAAACGTGGGCGGTGGCGGCATCTGCCAAAGAGATAGGTGCGGAGACCAGAAAGTATTCGCCTGCGGTGGTCGAACCGTTGCTATAGCCGGAAGCCGTTGCGCAACTGTAGTTGATGGCCCAGGCACCGGCACCCGAAGTCAGGCAGTTGGTCCAACTTCCCAACGATGTGCCGAACGTTTCGCTGTAAGGTAGCGTTTCTACGGTCTCTTCTCCTTCGGGAGTCTCGCTGTAATATACGCCGTAAGGAGCGGGAACATCCTCGCAAGCCACAAGAAACAGGCTGGCAGCCAAAGCTGAAAATAGAAGCTTTTTCATAATCTATGTCGTTTTTTTATTTTAAAATCTTGAAATCGGCGGTATCACGCAGAATGATCTGCCATTTGGAATCGTAGGTGTCGAACAGCAGCACACCCGAAAGCTGGACGGTGTCGCCCTGAGGCATGACGATGTTCGAGACTTCATTGCCTGTTGAAGTGCGCACAATCATATTCGTGCCGCTGGCCAGTTTGAAGTTGCGGTTCACGCCATAGCCGGCGTCTTCCAGGTCGTCGGGAGCCAGAATGGCTTGCTTGGCGCTGTCGGCTTCGGTGAAGATTCCTTTCACGGTTCCGATGGTCGGATAGTAGTCGATGTTACGTGTGAAGACCGGGAAATTGGAATGAACGTAGTCGTTATCCTGACATTCCGGCACGCTGGTATCGGGCAAACCGATCAGCTGGACGTGCTCCCGGAAAGTTTCGAACAGAATTGGTCCCAGGTTATGGTTGCCGCTCGATGTGAAGTATGGATAACCGATTTTCGGACTTTGGCTGTAGGTGCCTACGTAGAGGCCGCGCAGATCCAGGCGGATACGCTGACCAACCGGATAAAGCGGATACAGGCAGGGGTTCTTCACGCCGATCTGAATACAGGCATCTTCGCCCGTAGAGGGGTCGATGCTGCGCAGGTAAAGGCTTTGGTAGTTGGTGCCGAACTGTCCGTCGTTGGCGCAGATGACACCTTCAATGTACAGGCTGTCGGTGATGAGGAACTCCCAGTTCGACGAGTTGCGGCTGAAAGTGGCACCGTCGCGTGAATTACAGTATTTTTTCTTCAGTTCCTTGATGCTGATGTTAGCTGTCGGGAATGTGTCCTGCGCCTGCAGTTCTTCTTCGGAGAAGTTCTTGACGTTTGCATCGTCCCAATCGTCGTAGCAGGCAGTCAGCAGAACAGGGATAGCCAATAGATATAATAGTTTCTTCATGTTGCTTACCATTTGAAATTAACATTCAGGAACGCGTTGATCGAGTTGGCATAATAGTACTTCGAGTTGCGCGAGAACTTGTATGCCTTGGCCAGACCTCGTGAACCGTCTCCTGTGCCATACGAATTATAGTAGTTGTCGTCGCGGTTCTGTTCGTAACCGCCGGTACGCAGGTTTGTGTTGTTGGTGAGGTTCTGGGCAGAGAGGTTGATGCTCATGCTCTTGCCGTTACGCAGACGGATGTATCTGCCGATCGAGGCATCGAGCATAAAGCCCGGATGGAATTTCTCCTGCTGGGCTCCGTAAATCTTCTTCACCTTGCCCGTCGATTCGTCCCACAGCACGGCGCCGTTGTCGCGAATCTCTGCCTTCGTAACACTATACACCGGACTTCCTTCCGCATTCACGGCGTTGTTGGTGTAGTTGTCCATGATGTTGGTGAGACGGCGGTATTGGCTGAAGCCCACATACACGCGATCGTACCAGTTGAGGTTCACCTCGAAGAACCAGTTGCGGATGCTGTATTCAGCACCGAAGTTCAGGGCAGTGAGCGGAGTGCTGCCTACGTGCATGCCGTCGGCGGCCACCAGCAGTTTTTCTTTCTCTCCGGTGACGGGATTCACCCATTGGTTCACCTTGTAGTTATCGGACTCGTTCATACCTTGCGTATTCAACTGAGCGTACGGATTGTTGGTATAGAGCGCCTGATTCCAAGTGCCTGTGGCATGCAGACTGAGTTTGTCGGTTATATTCCACTTGAGGGCCAGTTCCGCTCCGTAGTGCCGCTTGCTTACGTTACTCATGGTCAGGTAGGTGAAGGCTGAGTTAGCGTCGTTAAAGAACGCGGTCTGTTCCACCAGATTCTTCATTTCAATAAAATAGACTCCGGCTTTGCCGCTTACGTTGCCGAAACGGAACTTCCAGCTGGCATCGGCACTCAAATGGTCTTCCAGCGTCAGGTTGTTCACAAAGTTGTTTTGGATGCGCGGGGCAACGAAGGCATTGCGTACCAGCGGTGCCTTTTGTGCCCATCCGGCCGCTAAAGTGAGTGTCTGATTAGCCCACGGACGCCATTGTGCCTGAGCCTTCACGCCGCCACCCAGGAAACCGGCCCAATCGGAATGGCCGTACGAGTTGTCGAAATAGGTGCCGTCGGCTTGCAGCAGTTGTCCTTGCCCATTTTGCATCTTACCGTTGCGACGCATACGGATGCCATCCAGATTGGCTTGCAGGTTGGCATTAAAACTGCCGATGGTATATTGGTATTGTGCCCAGATCTGGCCGAATAGCACTTCTGTCTCATAATCGTAACCGAAAGTGTCGCCTTCTTTGATACGGCGGTTCGGGTGGCGCAGGTCACTCTGTGCCTGAATGGAGTTCAAACCATAGTCGCCGGCTGCAAACTTGTCGATGTCGGTATAGTAAGAGGCACCTAACAGATCGGCCATGGTGGTATAGTGCATACCCTTGGTGCTGTTCAACTGAATGCCGGCCGACATCTTGTTGCGAGCATTGATAAGGCGATTGTAAGTGCTGCTCAAAGCCCAGACGCGCTGGTTGTTATGGCGGCGTTCCTGATAGTAGAGGGCACCGCCTCCGGCTGCTGTGTTCTGTCGGTTAATATAGTACAACCGATCCCAATCAATTTGTCGTCCGGCTTTGGTGGACCAACGGTCAAGCAGAGCGTTATACTGATCTACCAGGAAGATGTTTTCGTTCAGGTAGTTCTGGTTATTGATCGATTCGTCATACACATTGAATATGCTCGATGGCAAATTCTTATAATAATCAGGACGAGGATCGTAGGCTTCACCTGCAAAACCTAAGGCCGAGCTGCTGTACATGGCATACTTGAAGCCCACATTCGTGGTGAGATTGCTGGCATCGTTAATGTGCCAATCCCACGTAAGGATGGCTGTCGGCTCATAGTCGTTCACCACGCGGGCATTGCGCTTCTTGCCGTCCTGATAACCCCAGTTCGGGTTGTAATAGTGCGAGTTGGCAAGCCAATAGGCTTCTTCGGTCGAAGCGCCCTGTTGGGCACGTTCGGTAGGGGCGCCAAAGGTCACCAGACTCAAAGCATGGTTTTCACCGATGCGTTTTTCGGCGCTGATCAGATATGATAAAGAGTTATAGAACGTTCCTTCGATGACGCCTTCGCTGGCACCTCGGTAGCCAATCAGGCCACCGAAAGCCCATCCGTTGGTCATCAGGCCTGTGCCGAAGCTATACACGCCGCGATACTTGTAGTTGCGATTGCACAGGGAAGCCGTGATTTTCTGTCCCTGCTGGAACTTGGAGGCACGCAGGTTGGTGTTGTCGCCTCCACCCAGACCGGCAATGCCGAAGGTGTTGTATTCGCTGTTATCTACACCCTCTTTGTTTCGGGTGGCATCGTTCATGCCTCCCACCAGGCTGTAGTTGAAGCGTCCCATTTCCAGATCGTTGAACAGCAGGCCGTTCAGGTATGAGGTGGCATACATATTGTCTAAGGCACGCAGGCGGAAGCGCATGGCACTCCACAGAAAACCGACTTCCGACCGGTAAGGGTCGTTGGAAGAAGAGGTGACGTTGGCAATCACTTGAGCTGCATCCAGATCTTCATCCAGTTGCGATTCGGTGAACGTGAAGTCGCTGGCATCGTCCTCTTCCTCAATGCCCCAGGCTTCAGTTTGCTGAGCGGCCGATTGCAATAGGGTGTCGGGCTGCAACGCCGTCTGCCGCTGTGCCAAAACCGGTAGGGCGGACATCATCCATACGGTGGATGTGAGCAATAAATTATTTGTCATTGAATTTAAGGATATTTAAACAACTGGGGGCAAATTTAATAGATTTTTGTGGAAATAAAAAATTTTTTCATTTTTATATTACATTTTCTTGGTAATTTTTTGAAAACTTTTTACCTTTGCCACACGAAAACGAAAAAACCATGATGAAGAAATTCTTTTTAGCACTGTTTCTTACAGTCGTATCGATTGGAACTGTAATTGTTACTGCCAGTGATGCCGTTTCGTCGCAAAAACAGACGAAAACGACCGGTAAACAAGAAACGAAGATAGCAGCCTATGCCATCGGCTTCTATAATCTGGAGAACCTGTTCGATACCATCCATGCCGAAGGAAAGAGAGATTATGACTTCCTGCCTTCGGGTACATACAAGTGGAACACGGTGAAATATACTAATAAGTTGAAGAATCTGGCTCGCGTCTTGAGTGAGATGGGTACTGATAAGGTAAAAGCCGGTCTGGCAGTGGTGGGCGTCAGTGAGGTGGAGAATCGCCAAGTACTGGAGGATTTGGTCAGAGAACCTGCATTGTGCAGTCGCGGTTATCGCGTTCTTCATTTCGAGAGCCCTGACCGGCGTGGCGTTGACTGTGGACTGCTTTATAATCCGCGTTTCTTCCAGCTTGAAGACTCCCTTTATGTTCAGTGCATTTATCCGAACGAGTTCACAGGTCCTAAGCCGGTGGGATTCGATGTTGATGGAAATAATCGGATCAAACCTTTGCCGCTGTATGGTGATACAACTAACATCACACGCGGTTTTTTGGTGGGAATCGGTAAACTGGCAGGCGAACGCGTGGCTTTTATCGTCAACCACTGGCCCAGTCGCTTTTCCGAAAGTGTTACGCGCGAAAACACTGCCCGGCAGGTGTATGCCCTAAAGGAAGCGTTATTGAAAATGTATCCCGGTATCAAGATTGTCATCGAAGGTGACTTGAACGATGATCCGAAAAATAGGAGTGTTGTGAACGAATTGAAAGCAAAGTCGGAATTGTCGGATGTCAAGTCGGAACACGATCTCTACAATCCTTGGTTTAACATGCTTTATAAGAAAGGGCAGGGAACTCTCTTGTATAAAGGCGATTGGAACTTGTTCGATCAGATTATCATCTCCGGCAATTTCTGTAATGGCGATAATTACAAAACTCTTTCTTACCGGTCGAGCGAAGTCTTTTTACGCGATTATCTGCTGCAGCAGGAAGGCCGTTACAAAGGTTCTCCTTTACGCACCACAGCCGGCGGCACTTGGCTGAACGGCTACAGCGATCATCTTCCCACCATTATCTATCTCGTTAAGAAAAAGTAACGACGTAACGAAATAATCAAAACAGGCGGCTTTTCACAAAGCTGCCTGTTTTGATTTAACAATGGTTTATTTGAATATATTTTGTTGAATGAGATGAAACGGATTAGCGGATACGCTGATACCCGTATCGGGCAACACTGCCGAGTTCTTCCTCGATGCGTATCAGTTGGTTGTACTTAGCCATACGGTCGGTACGGGAAAGCGAACCCGTCTTGATCTGACCGGAATTGGTTGCCACCGCAATATCTGCGATGGTTGTGTCTTCCGTTTCGCCTGACCGGTGCGAAGTGACCGTTGTGTAACCGTGACGGTGAGCCATCTCGATGGCATCGAGTGTTTCGGACAAACTGCCGATCTGGTTTACTTTGATGAGGATGGCATTAGCGGCACCCATAGCAATACCCTTCTGCAGGAATTTTACGTTGGTGACAAAAAGGTCATCGCCGACCAGCTGGCATTTCTTGCCGACACGTTCTGTCAGCTTTACCCAGTTCTCCCAGTCATTCTCGTCTAAACCGTCTTCGATCGAATCGATCGGGTATGTGTCGATAAGGCGCTCCAGAAAATCGATCTGTTCGGCAGCCGAGAGTTTCTTGCCGTTCGGATCCTTCTGCTTCCCGTTTTTCAGCTGCTTGTAATCGTAGAAGTACTGTCCGTCCTCTATTACAGCAAACTCCGAAGCGGCACAGTCCATAGCGATCTTGACATCTTTGCCCGGTACATAGCCGGCGGCTTTGATAGCATCGACAATAATCTGCAGCGCGTCTTCAATGCCGTTGAGTGCAGGGGCAAAACCGCCTTCGTCGCCCACAGCCGTCGATAGACCGCGGTTCTTCAGTAACTTGGCCAGATGATGGAAGACTTCGGCGCCGATACGCACGGCTTCCTTAATCGAAGTGGCACCCACCGGACGGATCATAAACTCCTGAAACGCAATAGGAGCATCGGAGTGTGCGCCGCCATTGATGATGTTCATCATCGGAACCGGCAAAACAAAGGCATTGGCACCGCCAATGTAGCGGTAAAGTGGCATGTGTAAAGCCTTTGCTGCTGCTTGGGCCACAGCCAGCGAAACGCCAAGAATGGCATTAGCTCCTAATTTCGATTTAGTGGGAGTGCCGTCCAGGGCAATCATTTACAGCTTCCGAAGCATTGAACGAATACCCATCGGTAGGAACACCTTTACCAATGACCGTAGCATTTTTGACCGCTTGATATATGACGCCAATGGCACCACAGAAAGTGTCGGGATAGGAAGCCGAGTCACCACAACCGAACAGGGCCACTTTCTTTCCGCTCAGGTCGGCATTCTTCAGCACCTCTACGGCATCGAACCAGTCGTCCTGCAATTCTCCGTCTCCCCAGGTGGAAGAGCCTAAAACGAGCACGTCGTATGCTGCAATCTTGGCATCGTCCAAGTCGGCAGCACTGAATATGTCACTGGTTCCTAACTTGCCGGCAATGGTGCCGGCGATGGTTTCACACGTTCCGGTTGTAGAACCGTAAATAACTGCAATTCTGCTCATGATCTATATTTTTTAGATAAATGAATGTTCCGAATCCTGATGACAGAGTAGATTCCGTCTCAAGTTTCGTGCTGCAAAGTTACGTGTTTTTAGGAACTCGTGCAATACCTAAAAATGCTGAACCTGAATGGCGTTGTTGCTGTCATTATTGCCGATTTCGGGGTGGAGTATTGATTTTCCGACTCCTTTATTTGCCAATATTTGAAATAATCCGTAAATTTGCAGCGCGGACGTGCGTAAAAAACAATTAAGACTAAAGAATTGATAGTTTGATTGTGAACGCGCGCGTTCACAATCTTGTTTTGAATATGAGTAACGAACTGATATTTTTAACTCCCGATTTTTCAACGCACCAGTCGCTTCCGTTTGCTGATGGAGGTGTGCGGGCGGGATTCCCTTCTCCAGCGCAGGATTATATGGATCGGACCATCGATCTGAACAGAGAGCTGATTCGCCATCCTGCCGCCACGTTCTATAGCAAAGTGGTGGGCGACAGTATGATTGAAGCCGGCATCCATCCCGGAGATTTGTTGGTTATTGACCGAAGCATCGATCCGTATGATGGCTGCACGGCAGTATGTTTGTTGAACGGAGATTTTACGGTGAAGGAACTTGATATGTCTGTTTACGAGCGTAAGATCATTCGACTGATTCCTCATAATCCGAACTACAAACCTATTGTTGTCTCAGACAATGACCAGTTCGAGATCTGGGGCGTTGTCTCCTACGTTATTCACAAGGTCTGATCGTTATCCGAAAAGAATGAAACCAATCTGCAGAACTGACATGCAAATTCCTGAAATCAAGCATCATGTCGGACTTGTGATGGAAGGCGGCGGGATGCGCGGCCTTTTCACCGCGGGTGTTATCGATGTGCTGATGGAGCACGGAATCAATTTCCCCTGTTCTGTCGGTGTGTCGGCAGGCGCCTGCTTCGGCATCAATATCAAGTCGCTGCAACCCGGGCGCGTGTTGCGCTACAACCTGCAGATGATCGGCAATCCGGAGTATATGAGTTTCCGGTCGTTGCTCAAGACGGGCAACTATGCGAATGCCGAGTTCTGCTACCACACGTTACCCATGGAAATCGACATCTTCGATAAGGAGACCTATCGGAAGATGCCGACGAAGTTCTATGTAGTGTGCACTGACATCGATAGCGGAGAGCCTGTTTATCACGAGATGACGAAGATAGATTATCAGGAACTTGAATGGCTGCGGGCATCGGCATCACTGCCCATTGTGGCGCAACCTGTGGAACTTGACGGCAAACGACTGATGGATGGCGGCTTGTCCGATTCGATTCCATTACAATTCATCCAGCAATTGGGATACCGGAAAAACATCGTTATCCTGACCCAGCCCTTGGGCTATCGGAAAAAGCCCGCCAAAGCGGCGGGCCTGTATCGGTGTCTGTTGCGGAAATATCCTTCTCTGATTGAGTTGCTGAAACACCGTCCGGCGATGTATAACAGCGAACTCGACTACGTGGAGGAGCAGGCTCGTTTGGGTCATGTTTTGCTGCTGGCTCCCCCACAGAAACTCGACATCGGACGCATGGAGCAGCATCCGAAAAAACTGCAACGATGCTACGACTGGGGACGTGAGGTTGCCGAGTCGCAGTTAGGCAATATCCTTAGTTTCCTGACAGATAATCAATGACGCGGGCATCGGCTTCGGCAATTGCCTGACTGGCCATTGCGAGATTCTTGCTGAATTCCTCGAAAGTTTCGGCTCCGTTGTCGCAGAGGTCTGTGACCGATTTGATGAGCAGGATCGGAATCTTGTAGAGTGAGCAGACGAAAGCGACGGCTGCTCCTTCCATATCTTTCAGCTCTCCCTTGTTTTCTTCGATGATCTGAGCATCGCACGGTTGGAGGTCGAGCGAGGAGCCTGTTGTCACTTTGCCTGTCTTATAGCCCAATGCGTGTGCAATTTCTTCGGCACGTTCATAAACGGGATAGTTGCCCAAAGCCTGTGTGCCCCAGGCATCGTCGCCGGGCACGCGGCGATCGTGAAACATAACGGCGTTCGAAAGATACACTTCGCCAATTCGGGCTCCGTTCTTCTGGAATGCCCCGCAGGTGCCGGAATTGATGACCAGATCCGGGTGGAGGCGTTCGATGGCAGCCATTGTAGCTACACAGGCCGCTTCACAGCCCACCAGATCCGATCCGTGCTGCTGTCCGTTCAGCACCACGTCGAGTTCGCTGCCGTTCACGTTCGCCCGATAGAGCTTGCAGGGCAGGGGAGCGAAGAAGTCCTTTTCCTCGCTCACCCCGAACCGTTCGATGAAAGGCTTGGCCTCGGCCTGCATGGCCACAATAAAGCAGATTTTCATAATTACTTTCGGGCCAAAGCGGCTTTGATGGCTTCTTCGATGGCTTCACCGCGCAAATCGCGGTTCAGAATGGTGCCGTCGGGGGCAATCAGCATGATGTGGGGAATACCCAGCACGCCATAGGTGGAGGCAGGTGAATCTTCACCGCGTCCGCCGGCATACATCACCGGCCACGAGATCGGCAGTTCGTCCATCGCCTTCTTCGTATCGTCGATACTGTTCTCCCAAACGGCAACGCCTACGGTGGTTACCTGGTTCTTGTATTTCGGAGCGTACTTCGACAGATAGCCGGTGATTTCACGACGGCAAGGACCGCACCACGAAGCCCAGAAATCCACCAGTACGGGTTTGCCTTTGGCTACGTAATCCGACAGTTTGATTTCCTTGCCGGATTGAGTGTCGGTGCCTGCAAAGTCGATGTAGGCCTGACCGACAGCCGTAGCTTCCTGTTGGGTGAGGGCTGCTGCATAGCGCTGCAGCGTTGGGTCGTTCTTATAGAGATTGCTCAGGTTCATTACGCTGTCGAGTTCAGCCTTAGTGCACTCGTTGGCAATCTGTTGGAATGCCATCAGGCCCAAAGCATCGCCGCAATGCTGGGTGCTGATGTTGCGCACCAGCTGGTCGAAGGCTTCATAGATGCTATCGACATTCGGCTCGGTCTGTGTGTGGAGCATTTCTGTCAGATGGTTGGCTTCGGTCGAGAAAGCAGTGAAATCGTCGTTCAGCGGCGTTCCGGTAGCGGTGCCGGTTTCCTGCGATATGGTGATTGTGCCCGGTTCGAGGAAGACTTCGTAGGCGGTGCGTCCGATATGCAACTGGGTCATGCGAACGCTATCAACCACACCCTGCAGGGTGAAAGCTTTGTTCGAAACGGTTGCCGTAGCGATGGTGTCGCCTCCTCCGCGACGGTTTTCGGTGAGTGCCACCACAGTGCCGTCGGCCACATCTGCATCGGTAGTGCCCTGAATCATATAGGCATTAGGGTCGTTCTTGGTGCAGCTGACTAAAGCTGCGGCAGCCAAAGCTGCAAAAAAGAGTTTTTTCATAGGGAAAATGTTTTGACAGATTGATTATTTTCGGACGCAAATTTACGAATATCCGGTTAATTAGGCAAATTTATGAGCAAAAAATTGCAAAATCCAGCCAATTGTTGTAACTTTGCGTGTCGAATGATGCAGTATTTTGCAAGATGCGTCATTTCATTAGTAAATAATATTGCTAATGATCTTAATCCCTAAGTTATGAAAAAGTTTATTTTGATGGTCAGTGCCGTTTTGAGCACGCTGCTGGTGGCAGGTTGTTCCGATAACGATGAGAAGCCGTTTGTTACTTGCCCGGTTGAACCAGGCGAAACGCCAATTCCATTGGAGTATTTCACACTCAACGAAGCAGAAACGCAGGTAAATGCGCAGACGCTCGATTTTTCTTTCCGTTTCTTCCAACACATAAATGCCCAGGAGGTATCGAAGAACGTCGTGCTTTCACCGCTGAGTGCCGAGATGTTCCTCGCTCTGATTGCCAACGGTACCGCCACCGAAACGCGTGAGCAGATTATGCAGGCGCTGGGCTTCGAGGGACTCGAAATTGCCGATCTGAACAGCTACAACCGCTTGTTGCTCGACAAACTGCCTTCCATCGACAATACTACCACTTTAGCATTGGCCAACGGATTGTGGGCGCAACAGGATTTCCCGTTTAAACCAACCTACTACGAAGAGATGACCAAGTGGTTCGATGCAAGCATCAAGAACATGGATTTCAATAATCCGACAGCGGTTTGCGATGATATCAACCAATGGTGCAACGACAATACGCATGGCTGCATTCCCAAGGTGATCGATGAACTCTCGCCGGATGCCGTAATGATTCTTGCCAACGCCCTTTATTTCAAAGGAACGTGGACGGAACCTTTCGATGCTACACATACCAAACGGGAGAACTTCACGACACAAGCCGGCACGAAGGTGAAAGTGGATATGATGTCCGACCGCTCGATGGCTGCCTATTTTCGCAACGACGATTTTGGTGCCATTCAGCGCCCTTATGGCAACGGTGCCTATTCGATGTGGCTCCTGTTGCCTCACGAGGGGAAGGATATCAATACCTGTCTGGCCAATCTCGATGGCGATGCCTGGCAGCGTCTGAGGCAGGAAGGTTATCAGGGCCAGTACAATGTCAATTTGCGTATGCCTCGTTTCGAACTGAAATACAATCGTACTTTGACCGACGATTTGCGGCAGATGGGTATGCCTTTGATGTTCGAACAATTCTTAGCCGACTTCTCAAATATGTCCGACAAACAGCTGTACCTCGATTTCGTCAAGCAGTTCACCTATATCAAAGTAGAGGAGAAAGGCACCGAAGCTGCAGCTGTCACCATTGGTGGCGTGAATGTCACCACTTCTGTTGGTTCCGATCCGCTTCCGCTCGATTTCTTCCTGGATCGTCCGTTCGCCTTCCTGATCACCGAATACAATACCGGCGCCATCCTCTTCGCCGGCAAGGTAGTAACTCTGGAGGAATAACTATTGATTGTAGCCGGATACGGTATTAACTTCCACTTTCGTACCATCTTCCAACGCCTGAACATAGACAAGCAGGCGTCCTTGGTGAAAGTTCTTGGTAGGCGCTTGCGGATGCTGCATGTCGCTGTTACTGCCGGTTTCCACCCCCAACAGACGCAGTTGAGGGCCTACTTGAACGGTATGGGGCTCCCGATACGTCGGGAGCACATTCCCTTGGGCATCGACGGCTTCAAGCCACACGATGGCAACATCGCCTTTGTGTTTCAAAGTATCGGTATCCGACGTAATCCTGACGTTGGCAAAACTGCCGAAAGCCGGGATGGTATGGCTTGAAACCACCTTCCCCGAAGCATCGAGGCCCTCCGCCCGAAGTTCTGCCCGTCCAGCAGGGAGATCCCATGAAATAAAACCTGTCTGATCGTCGTAAGGCTTCACCTCACCAAAAACATCCCCGTTCACATAGAGTCGGGCCTGGGCGGCATTGGTATAGCACACCACTCGCATCCGAGGCTCGGCATTGTGTTCCTGCCGATCGCGGCGACGCCTCATAGGTTCGATGCTAATGCGCGTGAAGGGTTCTGTTTTCCAAAGTGCAGCCCTGAACCATCCTCTCGATTTGGGTGTGCCCGTAAAGTCGATCAGTCCTGTACCCAAACCGCGAGAAGGCCATCTGCCCGATTCTCCCAGATAGTCGAAGCCTGTCCACAGGAACTGGCCGAAAATGAAATCGCGGTCGCGACAGGCTTTCCACTGCTCGAAGCCGACACCTGTTTCCGATCCGAAAATAATGCGTTCGGGAAATTTGCGATGATCCTGATCGTAGCGGTCTTCGGTATAATTATAACCCACTACATCCAATGCAGACGGATAGCTCGTCTCGTTGCTCATCACCACTCCGGCCAACGCACCCGTAACGGGACGGGACCGGTCGATGCTGCGCACCACTCTTGCCAAGCGCTGTCCGATTTCGCCGATACGTTCGGCATTCGGTCGAGTCGGATCATACCCGCCATACATCGGTTGCTGGATTTTGCTGCCGTCCAAAATGGGATGGGAATACGGATCGTTCGGGTAATCCACTTCGTTGCCGATACTCCAAAGCACAATGCAAGGGTGGGAACGGTCTCGCCGGACCATATCGGAAACATCCTGTTCCGACCACGCTTCGAAAAACTCGAACGACCCTTCGAAAGCCGGTTTGCCCACGTTCCAGCCCTCTAACCATTTGCGTTTGGGATATTCCCATTCGTCGAAGGCTTCGTCCATGACCATCAGTCCCAGTTCATCGCATACATCGTAGAAGTCAGGACTTTGCGGATTGTGCCCGGTGCGTATGGCATTCACCCCCAGTTGACGGAGCTGTTGCAGCCGGTAGCGCCAGACCTCCTTGGGAACAGCTGCGCCCAACACGCCGGCATCGTGATGCAGGCAGACGCCTTTCATCTTGATATTTTCGCCGTTCAGGAAGAAACCATGGTTCGGGTCGAAGCGCAAAGTGCGGATGCCGGCTCTCACCGATGTGCTGTCAACGGGCACGCCGTCTTTCAGCAGCGTGGCCGACAGGCGATACAGGGCAGGTTGGTCGGTTCGCCACAGTTGCGGATGCTTGACGCTGAGGGTGAAGACCTGTGTGGTATCGGTTCCCGGAACGAGTTTCCGTTTCTGGCTTGCCACCTCTTTGCCCACTGAATCGGACAAGGCCACCTGTAGGGAATAACCGTCGGTGGGAATCGGCAAAGTGGAAGCCGATACCTTTAGGGTGGCTTGCCGGGAGGTCAGCGTGTCGAGCTGATAGGTGAGTCCCCATTGCGACAGATGCGTTTCCGGCGCTTTGACCAGCCACACATTGCGATAGATGCCGCTACCGGTATAATAGCGCGAATCGGCTTGCCGACTGTGGTCAACGTTCACCTCCAGCACATTCTCACCCTCCTTATTTAAATAAGGTGTCATATCGTAGGCAAAACTCACATAGCCGTTCGGACGGTAGCCGAGTTTGTGCCCGTTCAGCCATACTTCCGAACGGTTGTATATTCCTTCGAAATAGATGGTATATGTTCCGGATGTGTTGTCGGAAGGTAGGGAGAATGTCTTTTTGTAATGTCCGATGCCGCCGGGGAAGTATCCCATGCACGAAGCAAGTTGAGGATCGGGCTGGAATGACACACTCCAGTCGTGCGGCAGCGTAACGGCTTGCCAGGAAAGGGAGTCACCCTCTAAGTCGAACAGCCAGCCATCGTTAAACAGTTCGGCTTGTCCGAAGCCCAATTGGGCCTTGGCTATCGGCAACGACATGAGGAGCAGCAGTAAAAAAGTGCAGATACGATTTGGATACATGACAGTATGGGGGATAAAAGTTATAAAAAGCGGCGAATTGTCGGATTAATTATGCATCTGCAAAGACCTTTCCGTCATCGAGCGTGATTTGGAGTTTGGTATATTCACAGTGGAAGTCGTGCTCCAAACGGTCAAGATAGCGGGCACTTTCCCACTTGCACATCGGGAGGTCGTGCAGCAGATAGTTGCCGCACGATTCTGGCTGTGTGGCGGGCACTTCCGTCTGGGTGAGAATCCAACGCAGGCACTCGATAGTTAGTCGGCGCATATCTTCTACCGTATATGATCCCGTCATGATGATATACATGCCTGTGAGGCATCCCATCGGGCCGACATAGACCACATCTTCCTTTGCCTCGCTGTTGCGGAACCAGGTAGCCATCAGGTGTTCCAGGCTATGCATGGCAGCAGGAGCAACGGCAGGTTCCTGATTCGGTTCGGTGATACGCAGATCAAATGTGGTGAACCCCTTGTCTTCGCGCGAAACATAGATACCCGGCTTCAAATGAGTGTGATCGATGGTGAAACTTTGTATGACTTCCATAATGCTTTCGATTTAGTGTGATTGAATAAGTTTTTGGCGCAAAGTTACAAAACAAAGCAGACGTGACAAAACTTTTTCGATATTTTATAACGTTTTTTGTTTGTGTTTAATAAAAAAAAGCAGTACCTGGTCGCCGAACCTTCACGAGGTGTTCGACAAACATCAATCTATCTTGAACACAACAGAGGTCTGGAAAGGTAACGATGCGGGAGCCGTTATCTCAAGGCCATCGTTGGTATGGCGCCACTTGAGTTTGCCGTTGTAGCCGAGAAGCGATACGCGGCGTATCTTTTTCAGTCGGTTCTTGCCCATCGATTGGATGGTGACCTTCTGGCCTGCCTCGGGCGATTTCATGCAGAAGGCATAGAGGGAGCCGTTCTTGCCTACGGTGAAACGCAGATCCTGTGCGGTGAAGGGAAAGTCGGCGTGCTGTTGCTTCAAAGCATGACCCGGCAGCTTGCGGATGTGCCCGTTCTTGTCGAGCGGTCCTTCTCCGTAGGTGGTCCATGCCTTGCTGCCATAGACCGCTTCGCCACATACATTCATCCATTGCCCGACCTCTTCTAACATCTTTTCGCAGGCAGGCTCGATGCTTCCATCCGGTTTCATAGGGATATTTAATGCCGCACATCCGTCGCGGCTGATGCTCTCGATGATATAGCGGATGACCGAACCGGCATCGTAAACGAACCCGGGTGCATAGAACCAGTCTCCCACGGGTCCTTCACGCATCCAAGCCTGAGCGGTATTGATGCTATCCGGCCAACCGAACTCGGCGGTGTTTACCGTACCATTGGTGGGATGGCGAAACTTTACGATGCTGAACGTATTGACCTCGCCGCGTGTCTTGAGCGTGCGGTTGTAGAAGTCGGCCATCACCAGAGGCATCGCGTTGCACTTATAGAATGTACCTGTCCCATTGCCGCAGAAGGG
>JAFSKF010000022.1 GCA_017449065.1 Bacteroidales bacterium | reverse complement strand
GAGTCGCTCCCCTCGTGGGGGCGTGGATTGAAACGCCACGTATAATGGCTTGACGTCTTCGCCGTTTGTCGCTCCCCTCGTGGGGGCGTGGATTGAAACGCATGGCTCGCCCCAAAACCAGTCTACTATCAGGGTCGCTCCCCTCGTGGGGGCGTGGATTGAAACGTTCCGGAAAGGTCGAAATGCAAGGTGTGCAAATGTCGCTCCCCTCGTGGGGGCGTGGATTGAAACAATGTCTGTACGCCAATCCTGAGACCTAAGTTGATGTCGCTCCCCTCGTGGGGGCGTGGATTGAAACAAAGTTACGGAAATTACCGGTAACAAAGTCACGGTCGCTCCCCTCGTGGGGGCGTGGATTGAAACAGGTCTGTATGTCTGTTAATCATGAGTTGGTCTAGTCGCTCCCCTCGTGGGGGCGTGGATTGAAACACTGTATAGAGGGACATACCCAAAGAGTTGTGAGTCGCTCCCCTCGTGGGGGCGTGGATTGAAACAATCCTGCGTATTAATCTAAAAATCAATTAGTTAGTCGCTCCCCTCGTGGGGGCGTGGATTGAAACTTGATTCATAATTTCGGTATATCTATTCCATGAAGTCGCTCCCCTCGTGGGGGCGTGGATTGAAACACCCGCTGGATAGCCAGTTATCTGGCAGATAAGCGTGTCGCTCCCCTCGTGGGGGCGTGGATTGAAACATTGGACGAATAGCACCAACATCATTGCGAATGGTCGCTCCCCTCGTGGGGGCGTGGATTGAAACGCTCCAAAGCCAGTTTATTATCAGGGTTTAGACAAGGTCGCTCCCCTCGTGGGGGCGTGGATTGAAACTTTTATGTGAGCATATCTCCAGCCTTGTCGCGCCGTCGCTCTCCTCGTGGGGCGTGGATTGAACCCCGTTTTCCTACGGCAAAGAGTAAGAGTTCAACTGTTAATACTTGAACGAAGAGCCTCCCACGAACTCGCGCATGATGGAAGTGGGTGGAATCTGCTTGTCGGAAACAGGAACAAAATAGTGGATGAACTTCAGGAGGCGGTGAGCCTCGCTGTATTCCGGAGCATTCTTAGGGACAGAAGCCAAGATAGGTTCAGCATGCAGACGGAGTACGGCGAACTCGATGTTCAGCGCTGAATTGAACATCACGTCGGCATTCTCCTGATACGGATAGATCCATTTCTCTTCGCCCTCGCAAACCGATGGCCATTGCGCGATGGTCTGCTGAGCTGTGAAAGCCCCTTTGTTATAGTCGCGAATGATGCGGCGGAGCAGGCGGTTGTCGCGGGTGGGAATCCAGTTGTGATCGTCGAGGGAAATCGAAGTCAGGGTAGAGATATAAACCTTATATTTGAAGCGATCCGCAATCTGTGCAGTCAGCATCGGGTTGAGGGCGTGAATGCCTTCGATGAGCAGGATGCGACCTTCGCCCAGTTGCAGACGCTTGCCGTTGTATTCGCGTTTACCGGTGGTGAAATTATATTCCGGTACTTCCACTTTCTTACCCTCCAATAAGGCCTTCAGGTCACGTTCCATCGTTACATTATCCACTGCCTTGATGTTCTCGAAGTCGTAGCGTCCGTCGGGAAACTTGGGCGTGTCTTCGCGATTCACGAAATAATCGTCGGTAGAGAAAGATAGCGGACGCAAGCCGCACGCCATCAGCTGAATGGACAGACGTTTGCAGAATGTGGTCTTGCCGGAACTGGACGGTCCCGTGATCAGCACCAATCGCACCGGATTCTCCGGGTTGTGGTAGCGCTCGTTGATCTCCTCAGCAATCTGCACGATTTTCTTTTCCTGCAAAGCCTCGCTCACCTGAATCAGTTTGCTGGCTTCACCCCGTTGGCAAGCCTGGTTGACGGCACCTACATTCTGTAGGCCCATAATCACATTCCAACGCACATTTTCAGCAAACACGTCGAAGGTCTTTGGCTGCGCTTCCAAGGGTGCCAGCTTCGACGGATCCTTTCGGTCGGGAATGCGCAGCAGCATACCCTCCTGATACTTCTCGATGCCAAACACCTGCAGGTAGCCGGCAGAAGGCAACAAAGCCCCGTAATAGTAGTCGATGGTGTCGCCTAAGGTGTAATAGTCGCAATAGATCGAGCCGCTGGTTTCTAGCAGACGCACCTTGTCGTTGTAGCCGCGTTCCTTGAAGATGCGGCAGGCTTCCTCAATCGGAGCTTCCGTGCGACGGAAAGGCATATCCTGATTGATGATCTCCTGCATGCGCTGTTTGATTTTCGAAACATCCTCGATGCTGGCTGGCTGTCCGTCTGCTTTCTTGAAATTGCAGAAATAGCCGCGCGAGATCGGGTGCTCCATATAAAGGCGCGAATTAGGGAAAACATCCTGCGTGGCTTTATAGAGCACAAAGCATAGCGAGCGGACATACACACGCATACCCGAGTTGTCGCGCACATCGACGAACTCCACATCGCGGTTCTGCCAGACGCGGAACTTCAAGCCTTGCGAAGAATTGTTGACGCGTGCGGAAACCGGAGGATAAGGCAGGTTTAACTCTGCTGAAAACACTTGGTAGGCTTCCAGCAGAGATACACCTTCGTTGAACGTTTTGGTTACACCGTTGTTCTTACATCTGATCTGTACCATGGTATTAAAGGATTTGCAAACGCCTTACTTGTATTCGTCCCACGCCTTGATGGCAATGTCGTTGATGTCCATCGAGCAGAAGGCATTGATGAACGCTGTTGCCAGGCGGTCGTTGGTGAGGAGCGGCACATTGAAGTCGATGGCTGCACGACGTATCTTGTAGCCGTTCGAAAGCTCGCCCGAAGTCAGATTCTTAGGAATGTTGATGACCAGATCGACCTGTTTGTTGCGAACCAGATCGAGCGCTTGCGGCTCCATTTCCTCCGAGGGCCAATAGACGTGTTCGCAAGGGATGTTGTTCTCCACCAGATAGCGGTAGGAACCTCCGGTGGCGAAGAGCTTATAGCCGTTTTCTGCCAAAAGTTTACAAGGCGAGAGCAACTGCGTCTTCTGCTTAGCATTACCCGAACTGATGAGAATGCCCTTGTCCTTCGACGGGATGCGCAAACCGACGGAAAGCATTGCCTTCAGAATGGCGCAACTCACATCGTCGCCCAGACATCCGACCTCACCCGTAGAGCTCATATCGACACCCAGCACAGGGTCTGCCTTTTGCAGACGGCTGAACGAGAACTGCGAAGCCTTGATGCCCACATAGTCGAGATCGAACTCGGTCTTGGTGGGACGCTCATAAGGTACGCCCAGCATGATCTTCGATGCCAGTTCGATCAGGTTCAGCTTTAGCACCTTGCTGACAAACGGGAACGAACGCGAAGCGCGGAGGTTACATTCGATTACCATGATGTCGTTTTCGCGAGCCATGAACTGGATGTTGAAAGGACCGGAGATGTGCAGCTCTGCAGCAATCTTCTTGGCCACTTTCTTGATGCGGCGCATGGTTTCGTAGTACAGTTTCTGTGGTGGGAACTGAATGGTGGCGTCGCCCGAATGCACACCTGCATACTCGACGTGTTCGGAAATGGCGTATGCCACAATCTCGCCTTTGTCGGCAACGGCATCCATCTCGATTTCCTTGGCACCTTCGATGAAGCGACTGATCACCACCGGATGCTTCTGGCTTACATTGGCAGCCATCTGCAGGAAGCGAACCAGCTCGTCCTGATTCGAACAAACATTCATGGCGGCACCCGAAAGCACATACGACGGACGCACCAGAACCGGGAATCCGACTTGCTTGATGAAGTCGTTCACATCGTCCATGTTCGTCAGTTCCTTCCAGGCAGGCTGAACCACACCGATGCGGTCGCACATCGAAGAGAACTTCTGGCGGTCTTCTGCATTGTCGATATATTGTGCCTGTGTGCCCAGAATCGGCACGTGCTGTTCGTCGAGACGCATGGCCAGATTGTTTGGAATTTGTCCGCCCACTGAGAGAATGACGCCGTGAGGACGCTCCAGATCGATGATATCCATCACGCGTTCGAAGGTCAGCTCGTCGAAGTAGAGCCGGTCGCACATATCGTAGTCGGTCGAAACAGTTTCCGGGTTATAGTTGATCATGACGCTGCGGTAACCCTGTTTGCGAGCCGTAGTCAGGGCGTTGACCGAACACCAGTCGAACTCCACCGACGAACCGATGCGATAGGCTCCCGATCCCAGCACAATGACCGCCTGTGTATGGATATCGTCTGCTTTCGGTTCCGGGAAGTCGATGTCGTTCGCTACGCCGTTGTAGGTCAGATACAGGTAGTTCGTCTGAGCCGGGAACTCGCCAGCCAGCGTATCGATTTGCTTCACCACAGGGAGAATACCCAACTTCTTGCGCTGGGCACGCACCCGCAGGATTTCGGTTTCAGCCACATCCTTCATCTCGTCCTTCAAGAGGGCGCGACCGATCTGGAAGTCGGAGAAACCTTTCTGCTTGGCCTCCAACAGCAGTTGGGCGGGAACGTCCTCCACATTCGAATATTGCTGGAGCTCGTTGTCGGTATCGACGATGCCCTGCAGCTTATAGAGGAACCATTTGTCGATTTTAGTGAGATTGTGAATCTGATCGACCGTATAGCCGGCTTTCATTGCCTTGCTGATTACAAAGATACGCTTGTCGGTCGGTTCGCGCAAAGCTTTGTCGATGTCGGCCACTTTCAGGATCTTGTTCTCCAGGAAGCCGTGCATGCCTTGTCCGATCATACGCAAGCCTTTCTGGATGGCTTCCTCGAACGTGCGTCCGATTGCCATCACCTCGCCTACCGACTTCATGGAAGAACCCAGTTCTCGATCAACACCCTGGAACTTACCCAAATCCCAGCGAGGAATCTTGCAGACGATATAGTCGAGGGCAGGTTCGAAGAATGCAGAGGTGGTTTTAGTGACCGAATTCTTCAGTTCGAAAAGACCATAGCCCAAACCTAACTTGGCAGCCACGAACGCCAGCGGATAGCCGGTAGCCTTCGACGCCAGTGCGGAAGAACGCGACAGACGTGCATTCACCTCAATGACGCGATAGTCTTCGGAGTTCGGGTCGAAGGCATACTGTACGTTGCACTCGCCCACGATGCCGATATGTCGGATGATCTTGATGGAAAGTTCGCGAAGCTTGTGATAGTCGCGGTTGGAAAGCGTCTGCGAGGGAGCTACCACGATACTTTCGCCCGTGTGGATGCCCAACGGGTCGAAGTTCTCCATATTACATACGGTGATGCAGTTGTCGTACTTGTCGCGCACCACTTCATACTCCACTTCCTTCCAGCCCTTCAGGCTCTTTTCCACCAGAATCTGAGGGGAGAAACTTAGCGCCTTGTTGCCGATCACTTCGAGCTCCTCTTCGTTGTCGCAGAATCCGGAACCCAAACCGCCCAAAGCGTATGCAGCACGGATGATGATCGGATAGCCCAAGTCGGCAGCCGCTTTCTTGGCTTCGTCGAGCGTATTGCAGGCGTGACTCTTGATGGTGTTTACGTTGATTTCGTCGAGTTTTTCGACGAACAGCTCGCGGTCTTCGGTGTCCATGATGGCCTGTACGGGTGTGCCCAATACCTGCACATTATATTTTTCGAGCACTCCGCTCTGATAGAGTGCGACGCCGCAGTTCAAGGCTGTTTGTCCGCCAAAGCTCAGCAGAATGCCGTCGGGACGTTCCTTGGCAATCACTTTTTCGACGAAGAACGGAGTGACCGGCAGGAAATAGACGCGGTCGGCAACGCCTTCGCTGGTTTGCACGGTGGCGATGTTCGGGTTGATCAGCACGCTGTTGATGCCCTCTTCCTTCAGGGCTTTCAGCGCCTGACTGCCGGAATAGTCGAATTCGCCGGCTTCACCGATCTTCAATGCTCCGGAACCCAGGAGCAGCACTTTCTTTATCTTATCGTTGATCATAACTATCTGTGTGGAATTAAAGTAACGAGAAGAACTGTTCGAAGATGAACTCCGTATCGGTAGGACCCGAAGAGGCCTCCGGATGGAACTGAGCTGAGAACCAAGGCATCGACTTGTGACGGATGCCCTCGTTCGAACCGTCGTTCATATTGATGAAGAGTGGCTCCCAATCAGCAGGAATCGTATCGTTATCGACCGCAAATCCGTGATTCTGACTGGTGATGAAGCATTGCGGAGTGGGTTGTCCGTTCTCGTAGCGACGAACAGGTTGGTTGTGCCCGCGGTGTCCGTACTTCAGTTTGATGACTTTGGCTCCGGCTGCCAGACTCAGAATCTGATTACCCATGCAGATGCCGTAAATCGGTTTGCCGGTCTTCATGAACTCCTTGACGTGCTCGACGGTGATGCCGCAAAGATTCGGATCGCCGGGACCGTTAGAAATGAAAAGACCGTCGAACTCGGTGTCCATATGGTTGAAGTCGTAATTCCAAGGAACCAACGTGATCTCTACGTCGTAGCGCAGCAGGCAGCGGATGATGTTCTGCTTCACGCCCATATCGACCAGGCAGACTTTCTTGCTTCCGTTGCCGTACTTCCGGATTTCATGGGTCGATACAATTGCCACCTGGTTCACCAGGTTCGGATCCTCGAACTCGATATCCTCACCGCCGTCGAACACGATTTTGCCCTTCATCGAGCCTTTCTCACGCAGCACTTTGGTGAGTTCGCGGGTATCGATGCCCTCGATGCCTACAATTTGTTCGCCTTTCAGCCAGTCGGCCAGCGATTTCTGTCCGTTCCAGTGACAGAACTGCTTCGAGTAATCGCTTACCACGATGGCTCGGGCATGAATCTTCTCCGACTCATAAAAAGAAGAAAGCCCGTTAGCATCGTGAGATGCAGCCGGGACACCATAGTTTCCAACCAACGGAAACGTCATAACCAAAATCTGACCACTGTAGCTGGGGTCGGTGAGACTTTCGGGATAACCCATCATAGCGGTGTTGAAAACAACCTCTCCGTTGACGGGCTTTTCGAAACCGAAACTGAAGCCATGAAATACATGACCGTCATCAAGAATCAGCGATACTGCCTTTTCGTTTTGCATTGACGTAATAATATAATAATGTATTGCCTTAAACGCTGCGCAAAGTTAAGGAAAATTTAAGACGTGCCAAACTTATGCAATTTTTTTGAGCGAAATATGCAATATTTTTTTCTTCCCTGAATGGAAATGCTATTTTTACTTTCAAAAATATTTGGAGAAGTGGCAGATAAACTCATGTCTGACAATGTCAGACCTCCCAACCGGATAGTTCTCCGTTTTTGCTGCCCAATTAGGAAAATTTTGCTGCCCAGTTAGGGAAAAATTGCTGCATAGTTATGGAGCAAATTTGGTGCTTCAATGAGGGTTCGGAAAACTAACTTGCAGGAAATGCTTAAATCTGGTGCCTCAATCTCTCCTTGTCTTCGTCTGTGAGATAGAGAGTGGGGTAGCGCTTGAAGCATTGTTCAACCTGTTGGAGAGATAACTATTGCGTGATGAGAGGTATTTTATGCTTGTGTAAATGCTAAAAAACATACGTTTTCTTACGTTCCCCAACTGCTTTTGTCCAAATTGCGATAACCGATGGCTTCTGCAATGTGGGCAGAAGTGATGTTTTCCGACCCTTCATAATCGGCAATGGTGCGTGAAACACGGAGAATGCGATCGTAGGCGCGAGCTGACAAATCAAGTTTGGTCATCGCATTCTGCAGGAGCATTAGCGACCGATCGTCCAACTGGCAGTATTTGCGCAGTTCTGCAGGTCCCATCTGGGCGTTACAATGCACATTTGGGATGTCTTGAAAGCGCTCCTCCTGAATCTTGCGGGCTTTTACGACACGTTCGCGGATAGACACCGACTTCTCGGCAACATGCGTCCGACTTACTTCCTCAAAAGACAAAGGCAGAATTTCTATTTGCAGATCAATTCTATCGAGCAAAGGCCCGGAGATTCTGCCTAAATATTTCTGCACTTGCGTTTCCGTGCAGGTACACCGTTTGGTCGGATGATTGTAATAGCCGCACGGACACGGGTTCATCGATGCCACCAGCATCAGGCTTGAGGGATAGGTAACCGTGTTCTTGGCTCGTGCTATGGTAATCAGACGGTCCTCCAATGGCTGGCGAAGCACCTCCAGCACCTCGCGTCGGAATTCCGGCAGTTCGTCAAGATACAGAACGCCGTTATGCGCCAACGATACTTCGCCGGGGATTGGATTTGTGCCACCACCGATCAGTGCCACCGACGATATGGTGTGGTGTGGAGCTCGGAACGGACGTTGGGTGATAAGCCCCGTCTGTGACCGCAATCCGGCTACGCTGTGTATCTTCGTGGTTTCCAGTGCCTCGCTGAGCGAAAGCGGAGGCAGAATGCTGGGCAGACACTTGGCCATCATGCTTTTTCCTGCGCCAGGCGGCCCCACCAGAAGCATATTGTGTCCGCCAGATGCAGCAATGGCAAATGCACGCTTCACCAGTTCTTGCCCTTTTACATCTGCAAAATCGGCAGGAAAGTGCTGCTCAGCTTTGGCAAACAAGGCTCGTGTATCGACATCCAGTCGCTCCAGTTCTGCCTCGTTGTTCAGGAATTTCACGATTTGCAGAATATTGTCGGCAATCAGCACCTCCAGATTGTTCACCACTGCGGCTTCACTGGCATTTTCGCGGGGTACGATGATGCCTTTCAAGCCCATTTTGCGAGCCAGAATGGCGAAAGGCAAGCAGCCTTTCACGGGTTTCACATGCCCGTCCAAAGATAACTCGCCCAACAGCATATAGTCACCCAGTTTCTTTGCTGATAACAGTTCGCCGGATGCCAGTATGGCAATGGCGATGGGGACATCGTACATGGATCCTTCTTTTCGCACATCAGCGGGAGCTAAGTTGATGGTGATCTGACGACGCGGCACCTTCAGCCCTACCTCGCGCAATGCGCTTTCAATACGATCGCGGCTTTCCTTTACAGCAGCATCGGGTAATCCGATCAACAGAATGCGGCACCCCGGTGCCGTAGCAGTTTCACAATATACAGTAGCAGCATCAATGCCTTGCAAGGCAGCAGAAATAGTTCGAACAACCATGGTTCAAAGAAGCAAAATGATAGGATAATATGGTCTATTATGCTAAAAGTTCGTGAACAATTACCTCACAGAAAGGTGTTTGTTCAAATCACTGTTCAATGGTGTGCGATTGAGGAAGCGATAAAGATCGGCACCCCATTGGTTGTGTGTCTGGTAATTGCTGAAACGATCGACCATCAAAAGGAAGGGCAACCGGTTGACCTGACAGCCAGAAGCCAAAGGATGGGCGAATCCACCAGGCAGCAATACGTGCTTGCCGGGAATATCCTTTACCGTTGCTTGCCACGAGGCGCTGTCTGCAGCATAGAGGCAAACACTCATCAACTCGATACGGTGGGCTTTTTGACTTCGTGTGGGTGACTTGTCTTTCTCGAAAGTTTTAGCATCGGTATATAAACCGTAATCACGGGCAATCTGGCGGAACACTTTCAAAGAATCGACGGATGCAGAATCGTAGGCCGCCCAAAACAAGAGCACCAGCGACTCCGGACGACTATCCAAAAAGCCATAGGTGGTGTCAGACAAAGCTACCGTAGTGCGAGGCAGGCGGAAATTCTTATGTAAAGGCCGTGACTTCTGTGCTAATTCCAGATCAATGCAATCGGTCAGCCAGGCGGGCTTGGCTGATTCCGGCAGTTTACCCAATGCACGACGCACCGTCATCGAATCGAGGAACGGGATGGAATCGCGCAGCAGAAGCGCTTTGCATAAAGCGGAAGAATCGGAAGTAGAGACCTCAACCTTACCCGTTGACAGCACCTCAACCGTCAGCGATGCTCCAGATGTTCCGTACAGACGTGCAACATGTCCGTGCTGGTCAGCGATGAAAAGCTCGTCAGCATCGATGGGTGCGTGTCCTTCGTAGGAGAAGCGTCCTTGCATAACGGGCAGTTCTATCTCCTCGAACTCTGGAATCGTATCACCTACCACCGAAAAACAAGTTTCATGACGATCGACCATCAGCGTAACGACACTGTCAACCGTCACAGAATCCTGCCACAAAGTTCCAGTCAAGATATAAGGGACGCCTTTCGAGACGCGACGATGTTCCTCCGAACAGGCAACCAACAGAAAGAGGGCAACCAAGAAGCCCGACAACGACAGTATCTTTTTCATCAGAAATTACGGTATTTTGAGTTATCACGATGAACCACCGCTATACATTCCATTTCGATGAGCCACGAAGGCCGGCAAATCGGAGCCAGAGTGATTACTTTCGGAACGCCAGGGAATTTCCGTTCGAACATTTCCTTCACAACCGCGTAATCAGCACCATCGCGCAAATAGACAATCATCTGCGCGATATCCTCCAAACCGGCATTGCCTTCAGCCAGCAGACATTCCACATTCTCCCACATACGTTTCGTCTGTCCGACAATATCGCCCACATGCATCACCTGACCCTGAGAATCGATAGATGCTGTACCCGAAACAAAAATCTGTGCCCTATCGCCATATTCAACCAGCGTACCCCGTTCGAAAGTGACACCGTATTGCGCGGTCGGGCTCATGTGCGACAGAGCCTGCAAATAACGTAACTGTTCAGGAGCGAACCCCATCAAGGCATAGGCTCCCATCTGGACGATGGCATTTCCGCTTTCCGGCACTCCGCCAATACCGGTCGATGCAATGAAATGGGTATGTGCGTTTAAGCCTTGTTCAGCAAAATATTCCCGACGAGCTTTTACCAAGCCGGCATACTGGGTGTCCACATCGCGCACAAAGAACCACGTGCGCAAACAATGATCGGACAAGGTGGCACTGAACCCTTGGAGAGTGGTTCCATATTGTGCTAATAACGTCTTTGTCTGTGTATAGGAATCGCCGGACGAGCAAAGCATCCGACCTTGAAAAAGATGGCGGTATCCGTTATGATCCACCACAACACAACCCTTTTGATGGCTCACCTGACTGCCCTTCTGTAAATAAAGCCACTCGGCGATTTTCGATCCGTCAAGCGGAGGCTGCTGAATGCAAGACAAACATACCTCATTGGGCAAAAAGGAAGCCTGATTGGCGGCATCACTCAAAAACACCCGCTTCAAAACCACTTGCATTCCCTGCAACTTCGGTTCCTGAAATAAAAGTGCTTCAGCCTTCCGTAAACGGTCGTACTGTGCTTCGAACAGGTCTTTAGCAGACAAGACATGGAGCATCACATGATACTCCACCACTTCATTCAGCGACGCTTCCGATTCGAAACACGACACTTCGGCGCAAACACCGATTTCTGACCAATGATATTGTGTTGTCTGCATTGATTTTTTGGCCTAAGACGGCACAAAGATAGTGAAATTTGCACAATTATCAAAATTTACGTGCGAAATTTCACTAAATCTGACTGATTCGATTATTGGTTGGCATAACTGTGCATACCGCCTAAGATAAAATTCACACCGAAGTAAGTCATCAGTACGGTCAGAAAGGCAAGCACCATGAAGAGATGAAAGTGCTTCGGATGGCGGAACCACGGAAGACTTTGTCCGTGCAGGGCGAAACAATAAACCAAAAACGTAATCAGCGCCCAAACCTCTTTGGGATCCCAACCCCAATAGCGTCCCCAACTCAGGTTCGCCCAAATAGCACCGATAAAAATACCGGCAGCCATACAGAAAAGAGCCGGAAACAGCATCGCGTGTGAAATGTCGCACAACAGCCCCACCTTTTTCCCGTCCTTCAGGAACAAACCGGTCAGTCCGTTTAGAAACGTGAAAGCCAACAACGAATAGGCCAGCATGATGATGCAAACGTGCGACGAAAGCAGGGGCGACGCCAAAACAGGCATCAGCGGAGTGATTTGCGGGTTCGACTGTCCCATCATCGAAACCAACAGCGTCAATCCGGCCAACAGATAACCGAAAGGTATAATCAGCACAAACTTTCGTTGCAACAGCAATGTCAGCACCATCACCAAAAGAGCAAGGAACTGCATCGTCTCGTGTCCGTTGGTGAGAGGCAGGTGTCCGGAAACGAACCAGCGCAAACCGATGAATGCTGCCAGATACAAAGCCACAACGACCAGCACGAAGGTCACAACGACTCTTAGGAGTTTCGGCACATCCTTTCCCTTCAGCCAATACCGGAGATAAACAATAAACAGCAAAATGCCCAAGGTTGCGAACAGCATCGCCAACGGACGCGTGAAGTTATAGCTGTTATAAACCTTCTCTGCGCGCATTACCACTGGCGAAGGCAATGATTCGGCATTCTCTAACTGGTATTTCCGTATTTTATCGAGCGTGTAACTCAACTGCTTGTAGTCTTTTTGTATGGCCAGTTCAGCCACATAATCCATCGATTTCCGGACAAAGAACCAGTTCTGTTCCCCCATTTCCGACGGGATATGGTCACCGATGCCATACCATTGTCCGTTGTAAGGATAGATCTTCAGGAACTGTCCGTTCACAATCATCTGCAGAATCGCCTTCTGCTCGTTTTCCTGCGCCAGGTTCTTGGTCTTCTTCAGCGGCTCCTTGTACCACTGGGTCGGAAAAAGCATCCATCCCGAAAACACCTGTTCGGCCGAAAAACCGCGATAGGTAGGTTTGCCATACAGTTTGATGGTCACATCGCGGGCTACGGTCTGCACCGGGCAAATGCGTCCGTTGTAATATACATACAGGTCGCAGAACTTCTCTGCCAAACTGTCGGGCAGCACTTTGGGAGCTGTTTGGGCGGTGGCCGATACCGACAGGAAGGCCAACACAATCAGCACCGACAATTTTTTCAGCGCCTGTCGGAAACCCTCATGCGGCAGTATCAGCAATAAAAACATCGAAATGAACAGCAAAGCATACCCCACATAGGTAATGCCGATGCCCCACGGATCGTGACTCACCGTCAGCACCGTGCCTTCCTCATCCGGATCATAGGCCGTCTGATAGAAACGATAGCCGCGATACTCGGCAATGTGGTTCATACTGATCTGAAGTTCTTTGTCGCCGGCTTTGATGAGCGAAACATAATCCATGGGAGTCTGCGTAGAAGGATAGTTCTTCACTTCGAAGCTGAGCAAGGAAACCGTAAACGGGTAAGTATGATTCTCTTCTCCCAACCGCAACCGGATTACCTCCTGTTCTCCCCAGATATGCGTCACCAAGGCTCCCACCAGAATCACCACAAACGACAAATGGAGAAGAAGGAGCACCGGACGACGCTGCATTTTCCGTCTGAAAATATAAATTAACGAAAAAACAACCAGTACTGCCCAAAGAGCGGCGAACCACCAGGAACCATAGATTCCGGCAGCCGATCCGGTTGTCTTTTCGACGAAAGTTGCAGTCACCATAACCATGATGACCGCAACTAACCCTATGAATGGGATTTTTTTTAACATCAATAGTATCCCTGAAATCGTAAGAAATCAAATAGCATCGATAAACTCGACAATCGACTGACGCTCGGAAGCCGTCAGATTGCGGAATCTCTCGACCGTTGAACGTGCATCGGAATTTACGTTCCCGTGCCACATAATGGCTTCGATGACGTTACGTGCACGGCAATCATGCAGACGATCGGCAGTGGCAGAACCCGAACAGATCTGATGCAGGCCACGACCCCACAAAGGTGTTGTGCGGCACCAGCCGGTGCGGATATCGTTCTGCATAAAAAGCTTATGCTGCACGAAATCTGAATAAGGCCAGATCTTCTGGTTCGGATAACGTGGCATCAGCGAAGCCAGCGACTTGCCGTAATAGCTGCTCGACGGATCGACCACCATGAAATTGTTCGGATCGGCCACATTATCCGGACCGGTGGTCCAACTTGGACGGTGGCACTGGGCACAACCAATCTGTTCGAACAGTTTCTTGCCGGCCTGAATGTTGTCAGCCTCGATATTTCGGGCAGCAGGTACAGCCAAGCCACGATGCCAAACCATGAAGTTCACATAGTCGTCATCCGACATCTCGACATCCAAATCCTTGTCGGTCAGATAATGGAAGATGCGTTCTTCCACCGAAAGGTTCTCATCGAACCAATTCGGATGGACAGCAGGATCGGCCTGCGTGGCAATCCACTGGGGGAATGCAGCCTGTACTTCCGGATCCTTCGATGCGTAAGTGGCATAGATCTTTCCGTTCAAGTCGAGATAATTGTAACGACGATCCGAACGGGTTACGTTTGTGATATTCCAGATAGCATTGGCGCCTGCAGCATCGAGAATCGGACCACGCGACATTGCGTAAGTGTAACGACGCACATAAGGTGTGCCGTCACCCTGAGCGGCATTGCTATAATAAGTCTGCCACTGTCCGTTGCTGAACCAAGCCTTTCGGAAGTTCTTGATGTAACCCTTGTCGTAGGCTGCTTCTTCTTTGGCCCACTGGGCAGTAATGGAATCGTCAGGAATAGCATCGGTCAAACCGGTACCGTAAATACCGATGGTACTCTCCAGACGCACTTCGTAATTGCTGGTAGTAGCATCCGAATAGCCCTGATTGATGACATAGACAGCCTCCTGAGGAAGGGTTACTTCCGGATATTGCAATGAATAGGTTTCGCCATCGGGGAAAGTATTGTTCCACTCATCGGTGAATGGCTTCCACTCGATGGTAATCTTGGTTTCATCCAAAGGATCCTTGAACGGACCGACAGCATGGCTCTGCGGCATGCCTGCCAACCAGGTGACATAGTTCTCGGTAGTAGGATCATAAACTACCAGCAGATAACCGTTACCTACTTCGTTTGTATTGAACGAGCCGTTAGGCTGCACTTTTCCGTGTCCGTACCCCGGATGGCAATGCAAGCAGGAAGTACGCAGATACAAAGGACCCAAGCCCTCACGTTCACCACCGTTCCTGTTTGAGGTAAACGGCTTCTCGAACATCTTCTCGCCTCGGTTGAACATCAGGAACATGCCATTCTCCTCTACTGCTGGAGTCGGCTGCTCGTAGGCAGAAGAAGTGGAAATAAACGCCGTACCTAATTTACCACCCGTGTAGTATTGCTCGGCTACCGACTCGTCGATTTCCGGTTCTTTCGCATTGTTGTCATCGTCATCGCAACTGAAGAACAGCGTGCTGGCGAAACACATCAAGCCGACAAAAAATAGTTGTTTTTTCATATAATTATGTAATGATTTATAAAGCCGACAATGCCATCCCGCCCAAAAGGCAGGATGGTATGCGGTCGTAAGGGTATATTACTTACTTGTTAATAGCCTCGGTAGCCTCATCCAGTTCATCTACCAAATCGTTGCAAGCATCGACAGCAGCCTGAATCAAAGCCTTGCTGGCAGCATCAGTATCTGCATAAATGTAGTTACGGAAAGGACGTGGCATTGCTTCCAGTGCTGCGATTGCTTTGGCAATAGCGTCCTGAATATCCTGATCCAGATTCTTGTCCAAAGAAGCAATGTGAGCTGAAACTGAATTCTTGGAGCGGGTGCCGTCCAGTGTGCCATAATAAGCATTGCGAACTGAAACGATATTATCGACAAAGTCCGTTACCGAGTTCCACGAATGAGGAGACTCAACGTCGCTCCACTGGTGAGACTTCATTGGGTCAGAAATCTTGGTGTTACCTACCTCATTGGCAATATCTGCAGCACCATTGGCAATGATTTCTTCAAAAGCGGCAGCCTGTGTTTTATATTTGACATTACCTTCCAAGCCTGCATTCTTCAGCAATTCGCCATAGTTGAGTGTCGGCTCCAGTTCTGCTTCCTCCAAAGCCTTCTGCTTCTCAGCGGAAACATTCTCTAAACCGGCCCAGGCAGCCTCCAGACGGAAGCACTGATCGCGCATATCTGCAGATACCGCAGCCGCAAAAACAGCTTCTGCCTCAGTAATGTCGGCAACATCCTTCACGCGATTAGAGGCATCGCCAGTCGAACCTTCCTTGAAAATGATATATTCGACTGCATGAAAGCCGAGCAAACCTTGACCTGCAGTTCCACTCTCGATCATTGACTCGATAGTGCCTTTAGCCAATACTTCTGCCAATTCAGACAGGTCAAGCGGCCAAGAATCGATATGAGGATCGATGTTGTAATCGCTGGCAGCGCCAAACAAAAAGGCTTCTGAACGCTCCCAGTACTTGCGGGCTTCTTTCCAATCATCGCAGGCTTTGGCAACCTTTTCTTGAGAAGAGAGATCTTCACAATCCTCAGCTAATGCAGCAGCCGCATCAGCGAGACTTTTGTAAGTTGGAATCACAACGTCATCCACATAAGTGGCGAGAACTTCGGCCTGAAAAGAATCATAATCGTTAGAAGATTCTTTATTATCATCATCATCACAAGCGGTGAAACAAGCGTTCATGCCCAAAGCGGCAACGAACAAAGAAGAATACAAAAAGAACTTTTTCATGTTTAGTTATAATTTATTTTAGATGTTTTGAATCAATCACTGGAAGAATCCGCTATAAGCTACACCCAGACTCAAGGTCGGCTCATCGTTGAACTGGCTCTTCAACAGGCGCTTCGACCACTCGCCCTTGATGACAATCTGATCGATGGGCTTATAGTTTACACCAAAAGTCATCTTCTGTCGCTCCCAACAAGGATTATCTGTCACAGAACCGGCTGTTTTGTACATTGAATCGTAGTAATCGTAACGTCCGAAGAGGTACAGTTTCTGGTGCTTGTCACGCAACTTCGCAATCTGCGAGAAGATATCATAACCGGCTTCACATCCTACAGCAATCGCATCACTGGCCACGGAAGTCTGTGGTGAAACGGAGGTCTTGCCCAAGGTTTTATTCTGCTTGGTAATCTGCTCCGAATCGGACAAATGTCCGTAATCGAAGTTACCACGAATCACCCAATTGTGTGCATTGTAGTGGAAATCGAAAGCACCTATCAACAGATTACCATCCAGTTCATCGTACTTATACTGCTTCAGCGAGTTGATGGCCGTCTTGCCATAATAACCGCTCACAGCCATACGTAAACCCGGTACCGAATAGTTATCGAGACGTCCGGCAACGGCATAGGCATTGGCAATATCGAATTCATAAGGACTTGCCGATCCGCCTTTCACCCAATTCTGTGCACCGAACAAGTCGGCTTCCAATCCGGCAATAAAGAGCACTTCGTAACGCCAATCTGCGGCTCTGCCCCAAAGGCTGATACCTGTCTGATGCCAAGTACAAGGCAAAATAGAACTTTCGCCTTCCGGACGATACACCGTAAAGAACTCGTTGGGCATATGATGCTGATTCGTAGCACCGACAGGAACAATAATGTGTCCCATACGCAAGTTCAACGCTTTATTGAAAGACTTCTGCAACCAGAATTGTTCGAGCGCCACTTCACCGCCGCGTTCCGTTTCGGTTTCGTATTCGCCGGTCTCCTCTTCTTCAATTTCTACGGCAGTTTCAGTTCCTCCGTGTTCGAACTCGATTTCCGTTCCCATCGACCATCCGTGTCCGAAATCGTAACCCAGATAAATAACTACATGCGGAAGATCGAACTGGCCGTAACCGTTATCGTCTTTGTAAAGGCTGGCATTGCTGTAACGTTTGTAATTGTCGCTATAGAACATACGCGACATCACCGCTTCGCCATAACCGCCGATGGTTAACCGTTTGGGGGAATTATTTGTCTGCGCTACCAATGGGGCACACAACAAGCATGCTAACGCGGCAGCCAGAACTTTTGTTTTATTTTTCAACATAACCATATTCAGTTTTTGATAGACAAAATGAAGTAATTTCCATTTTCCGGCTGCAAAGTTATAGGTTTTTGGATAGTCTGGCAATACTTATTTTTAGGTAAATGTTAAAAAATGCTTAACAAAAATATAGCTTTTAACGCCATAACGACTGGTTTTCGCACAAAAAAAAGGAGGCCCGAAGGTCTCCTTGTAAGCAATCATGCGGTTGTACGGATAGTGGGACTCGAACCCACACGCCTCACGGCACCAGATCCTAAGTCTGGCTTGTCTACCAATTTCAACATATCCGCATCATTGCGGGCGCAAAGGTACATACTATTTCTGAAATCTCCAAATTTTCAGGCAGAAAAATAGATGCAGAAATTTCAGAAAGCTCAACATACGTCCCTTAATCTCCCCTTTTACACTTCATAATCTCCCTTTTTATTCCTCTTCCTTACCCTTATACTCCATACGCGTATTATTTATAATGTACGCGCGAGCAGCCTCGATGATGTCGTCCTTATGATCGACAAACATACTCGTCGAATCCATCGAAACAGAGAAATCCGGATCAATACCGTTTTCTGTCTGGTTCTTCTGATGATCCAGAATCGGACAAGCCGAGAAACGCAATACCCATCCGTTGGGCAAAATGGTTTCGAGCGGCAAACCGCCACCGCCACCGGTCTTGTCTCCCATCGTCTTAATTATTTTCGGGTATCTGGCACCCGTACTGTCGGTGGTCATCGTTCCGTCGAGCGAACGCATAGCTGCCACAAAATTGTTGGTAGCGCTATAGCAGGAACGGTTGGTGAGCACCACCACCGGCTGACGCGACGCATCCCACGCGATTCTTCCTTTCTGTGGTTTCAAGTACAACGGCTCCAAGTCAGAAAAATCATCGTGTCCTTTTCCGGTTTTGTGCATGATGTAGCTATAGAGCGTTTTTTCCGTACAGAAACGGTTGGCCAAAGTCGGCACATTAGTCAAGGCTCCACCGCCATTGTTTCGCACATCGATAATCAGTCCTTTGGCATTACGCAGCAAAGCCAGTACATAATCCAAATTGGTTTCGCCAATGGTGGAAGCAAACGAAGGATACCACATATAGCCCACCGTATCGGAAAACATACCGTAGCAGATGCCTGACGTGAGCCAGTACTTTTTGCCTAAATAATAATCGTAGAGCAGGTTCTCGTCGAAATTATTCTCATAGTCCTCGAACCAGCTCCAATAGCGGGCCGTATTGAATGAACTGTAAAGGTTCACGTGTCCGTCTTTCACCACCGCGAGCATTTGAGCCAACAGCTGGAACTCATCGACCTGATTCTGCACAGAGTCCTTGAAATAAGGCCGATACACCTGATACACCCGATCCCAGTCGATATTCTTTTCGGTAAAGAAGCAGTAATGCTCATCCATCGCCTTCCAGCAGGCCTCAAAATTTCCCAAATAGGTGTTATTCTCCTCCAGATTGTCATCGTCCAGACAAGAGGAGAAGCCGCCCAACATCGTAGCCATCAGCAAAAACGGAAAGAAGTGTTTAGTAAGCATAGGCCGGTTGCGATTTTAAGAGGTGAGCTTTTCGGCGACTGAATGGGAGATACTGATACGTCCATCCGACCACCAGCTGGCAGGTGCTGTAACGGGTGACGATATGGTTGACATCCATTGTTTCGATATGATAGGCGAAACCCAGACGGATGGTGGTATCCAGCTTCTTCAGGAAAGGAAGGGTGGTCAACGGAATGTCGGTCGTGATACGCAAATCCAGATCCTGCTGGTTGTTCAGCGAAGTAATGTGAGTGGTTTTCGGATCGTCCTCCAAATAGAACGTCTCATAGTATGAAGCTCCGTATTCGGGCACCACTGCATTACCCACAATCGGTGCCTGTATCTGCAGGTTCAGCGCACAAGGCTGCCGACGCAATGAATAGTGCCAGACAGCACCTGCCGAGATACCCAGGTTTTCAGACAGATGCAACGTTGCCGGATTATTGCCGTTCGCCATTTTCAGGTTGTAGTTGAAGCCGATGTTTAGACTTGCATAAGGTCCTACGTACAAACTGACGGGAGCCTCCGATGTCAGCGCTGAAGGATTGCCGAGCCGCCAGACCTTATGCATGGCATAGTGGTAGCGCAAGCGTCCTGCCATCGAAGTCGTCATCCGACTCTTGTCTTTTCCCTTCATATAAGAGATATCCACCACCTGTTCGTTGTTCCATTTACATTGGCGCATCAGTCGCCAGCGCTCGTAGGTCACATCGAGTGCCGAACCTTCATACATCAGGTTCGTCAGGTAGGTGTCGCGCATCTTTCCCTGTCCGATACCCAAGGTCAGCACCGAGGTTACCGGTCGCGGAACGACATATTCCGTCTCTTCTTCCGATGTCTCTGCCTCCTGAGCGATAGCTGTCGGCAGAACGAAGAAGTTAGAACAAAGACTCAGGATCAGCAGTAGTTTCTTCATTTTCTGCATCAGATTCAGTTGTTTCCGGCTCTTCGCTTTCTGTCACATGAGTGGGTGCCAGTTCCTCGACCTTCGCCACCTTCCATTTCGCCACTCTCTTACCCTTGGTGTTCACGCCGTGCACCTGAATAAATTCTTCTGCCTCGATTTCAAGCGGCTCGCGGAAGTCGTCGGGTTTGGCAAAAGTGAAACGGAAACGGGGGAAGGGTGTGCTGGTCAGATAAACCATTGTGAAGCGCTTGGGTTCGCCCAGCATATTCTGTTTCGATGCCTTGGCCTCGAGCATGCAACGCTTCAGGTTCTGGCAGTCATTCTCCCAATCGGTCATCACCAGCGTCCACACTTTGTTCGGATCGTACTTTTCGATCTTCAGCACGTTAGTTTCGTAGTGATTGGTTTCATCGTAGTTGGTCAGATAGTATTCGTAGTTATCCAGGATGACCAGAATCTTGTCATCTCCCAAGAATTCGCCCAGATACTCGCCCTGCTTGTCGTAGTTGATGCGCTGCACATCGGCATCCCACCAAACCGGACGACCGCCTAAGGTCGATCCGCCATGTTCCTTCACTGAAATCTTCTGGATCTCGGCACGCGTCAGTAGCAGACCTTTGGTGCCGCGTCCGCGAATCGGAATCTCGGCAAAGTCGCGTTCGAAGCTCTTGGTGCGCACTTGCTTGTTCAGGCTTCGGATGGTGATACGCAGCACTTCGGCTTCACCATTCAGGTTTGCCGACAGATATTCGATGCGGCTGCCCGGCTTGCCTAAAGTCAGGTCGTAGAGTTTGTCGCGCTGCACCGACGTGATGTTGAATCGCTTGATGTAGTGCGGACTCATCGCGCCCTTGCCGTCGCGATATACCACGTTGTAGATGGTGCGCTGGTCGCTCTTCCGATAGACGTTGATGTAGAGCACATCCTTATCGACAAAGATCTTATCGGCCACCTTGACCACTTTATACTGGCCAGATTTATAGATAATCAGGATCTCGTCAATTTCAGAACAGTTACAGATAAAGGTCGATTCCGAAGGCTTCAAGCCTGTGCCGATGAAGCCGTCGTCCGGATTATGATACAGTTTCAGGTTGCTTTCAATCACCTTCGAAGCATCCACAGAATCGAAACTGCGGATCTCTGTCAGACGCGGATGGTCCTTGCCGTATTTTTCTTTCAGGTGTTCGAACCAGGCAATGGTGTAATCCACCAGATGGCGCAGGTTCTTCTCGATCTCCTTGATTTTCTTCTTCGTGTTGGCGATATCCTCATCGGCCTTATCGGAACTGTATTTGTGGATACGTGCCATCTTAATGTCCTCCAAATGCAGCAGATCGTCGCGAGTCACCTCGCGTACAAAGTCCGGCTTGAAAGGCTCCAATCGCTTGTCGATATGATTGAGCGCTTCGTCGATGGTCTTGGCCTGCTCATACTCCTTATCCTTATAGATACGTTCCTCGATGAAAATCTTTTCGAGCGAGATTGTCATCAGGTGCTCCAACAGTTCCTGCTTGTTGATTTCGAGTTCAGCCTTCAGCAGTTCCTTCGTGTTGTCGGCCGAACGGCGCAGCACTTCGCTCACCGTCAGGAAGTGCGGTTTCTTATCGTAGATGACGCAGCAATTAGGCGAGATGCTCACCTCGCAATCGGTGAAGGCATACAGGGCATCGATGGTTTTGTCGCTCGAAACGCCAGGCATCAGGTGCACCACGATTTCCGCATGATCGGCAGTAAAGTCGTCGAACTTACGGATCTTGATTTTTCCTTTCTCGTTGGCCTTCTTGATCGATTCCAGCAGGGAGTCGGTGGTTTTACCGAAAGGAACGTCTAAGATACGGAGTGTCTTCTGGTCGATCTTCTCGATACGGCTGCGGATTTTCACCGATCCGCCTCGCTGTCCGTCGTGATATTTGCTCACGTCGATCAGGCCTCCTGTCGGGAAATCCGGGAAGATCTGGAACTCTTCGCCACGCAGGTAGCTGATAGAGGCATCGAGCAATTCGTTGAAATTGTGCGGAAGAATCTTCGATGACAGACCTACGGCGATACCCTCAACGCCTTGCGCCAGCAGCAATGGGAACTTGACAGGCAGGTTGATCGGCTCCTTCTTACGTCCGTCGTACGAGAGCTGCCAATGCGTAATTTTATTGTTGAAAACGACCTCTAAAGCGAATTTCGACAAACGGGCCTCAATGTATCGGGGAGCAGCGGCATCATCGCCGGTCAGGATGTTTCCCCAGTTTCCTTGCGTGTCGATCAGCAAATCTTTCTGTCCCATCTGCACCAAGGCATCGCCAATCGAAGCATCGCCGTGTGGGTGATACTGCATGGTCTGACCCACAATGTTTGCCACCTTGTTATAGCGTCCGTCGTCGATAACGTTCATGGCATGCAGAATACGACGCTGCACAGGCTTCAAGCCATCCACCATGTGGGGAACGGCTCGCTCCAGAATAACGTACGATGCGTAATCGAGGAACCAGTTCTGGTACATACCGCCCAGATGGTGGATCTTATCCTCGCCCACCTCGTCGTCGTTGTGTGGCGTATAATTGATATTCTGGGATTCACCTTGGAGGTCCTCCGATTCGGCCAGATTCTCCTCGTCCAGATTCATTTCGTTTTCGTCTTCACGCATATTAAGAGGTAAATTACGGCATTAGCAATAATAACGCCGCAAAGATAATGTTTTTTTTCGAAAATCAAAAATTATCGGCTTAAAAACAGCATTTGGAACTGAAAATTACATCAATGCGGCAATTTTCTCCAACCAAAAAGCATCTGTTGCATCGAAAGTCGCCAATTCGGCGCTGTCGATATCCAACACGGCTTTCACCTCTCCGTCTGCGTTTCGGACGGGCACGACGATTTCGCTCCGAGAGGCAGAACTGCAAGCTATATGCCCCGGAAACTGGTCAACATCGGGCACCACTTGGGTCCGGTTTTCTTGCCAGGCAGTTCCGCACACTCCCTTTCCTTTTCGGATGCGGGTGCAAGCCAAAGGACCCTGAAAAGGCCCCAGCACCAGCACTCCTTCCACCACGCGGTAAAAGCCTGTCCACCAGAAGTGGAATGTCTCCTGAATGACTGCTGCCACATTCGCCATATTGGCAATGGGATCGGTTTCCGATTCCACTAATGCCTGAATCTGCGGATACAGCAGCCTGTATTTTTCCTCTTTATTTCCGGCTGCTATTTCTAAATGTTCTGCCATACGTAATTGTCCCTATTTTTAAGAGTCCTTAATGATTCTGTTTTTGCGCCACAGTTATGAAAAACTTTTTTTCTAACTGGGGAACAAAATTTTCCTAACTGGAGCGCAAATTTGCGGTCTTTATGATTATTCTATTTCACCTCTATCTTGGCTGTTCCGCTCTTCAGGCCTTTACCCGAAACGGTGAGGGTAGAAATGCCTGCTGTCGGAGTGGCTTGCAGCACCACCACCAACTGACCTTTGAAGGCCTTCATGGTAGGTTGGGTGAAGACTTCGAGTGAGGTAGCATCGCCATTGCAGCACGAATTGAATTGGGCGGATTTGCCTTTCACGGTAAATTTCAGTTGCGTGTCGGCATCCGGACACAAGTTACCGTCTTTATCAACCACGCGGACGGTATAGAACGCCATATCCGGACAATCCAAAGCCTTTCCATCGGCATCGAGCGGCAACGCCGACATTTCACTTCGGTCAGCTATCAACTCGATATGGTGAGGCTTGCCGGCAGTCTTGACAGTTTCGGTGGCAGCCACATTTCCATGGGCATCGTATGCCACCACTTTCAGTTCTCCGGGTTCATATTTCACATCCATCCAACGTAAACGGTAGCGATCCAGACGGTTCTTGCCTCGTGGCGCATCGCCGTTGGCAAACATCGAAGTGCCGCCCCAAGGCATTTTCTCAGCATGGCGCTGTTCCATAAAGTCGTCCATACTGCAATCCGTATGCTTCAAGCGGCCTTGACTCTTACCGTTCACAAACAGTTCGGCTTCCGGATAGCTGGTATAGCAGAAGACCGGCGTCACTTCGCCTTCCCGTCCTTCCCAGTTCCAATGCGGCAGCAGATGCAAGGTTTCTTTTTCAGGTGCCCAATGGGTGCGATAGAGCCACATACGGTCTTTGGGCAGACCTGCCAGATCGAAAATACCGAAATAGCTGGAACGTGAAGGCCAGTATTCATCGTAAGGTGTAGGTTCACCCAGGTAATCGAAACCTGTCCAGACAAATTCACCAATCACCCGAGGCTCTTTATCCTGCCACATCCAATCGTCGTCGGGCAGGTTGCTCCAGATGCATGATTCCAGATCGTACGATGAAATCTGTCCGTCTTCGTATGCTGTTCCGTGCTCTTCCTTCACGGGGAACTTATAAACGCCTCGGCTCGATACCGTCGATGCCGTTTCCGACCCCAGAATAATGCCCTTGGGCGTCAGTTCGAGTCCTTTCGGATAGATATGCAGGCGATAGTTGAAGCCCGGAATATCGGTTTCCTGAAATACGCCGCTATACATCGGTGCTTCGCCGCGATCCATACCTTGCGTGCACGGACGTGTTCCGTCCAGTTCATGAATCAGGTTCTGAATCTGCTTCGTATAATAGTAACCGGTAGCCGAACCCTGTTCCGGAATCTCGTTGCCGATACTCCACATCACAATCGAAGGATGATTCCGGTGTACCAGCACCAGGTTGGTAAAATCGCGCTTCCACCAGGGATCCTTGCTGCGGTTGACCGATTGGTTATCCACTTGCTCGAAGAATCGGGCATAGCCGTTTTTGCACTTCTTGCTAACCCACATGTCGCACGATTCGGCCATCACCAACATGCCCATCTCGTCGCAGATGTCCATCTGCCAAGGTGCCGGCATATTATGGCTGGTGCGGATGGCATCGCAACCCATTTCCTGCAAGAGGCGCACCTGCCGACGGAACGCATCCTTGTTGAAAGCAGCACCCAGCGGACCCAGATCGTGGTGCAGACAAACGCCCTTGAACTTACGTACCTTCCCGTTCAGCTTGAACCCTTCGGCGGTATATTCGATGCTGCGGATGCCGACTTTCGTCTCTTTCCGGTCCCACACTTTGTCGCCTTCCTTGAGTTCCGTCACCAATGTGTAGAGTGCCGGCTGTTCGGGGCTCCACAGCTTCACATCGCGCAACGTCAGTACCAGATTGGTTTCCATCGAACGGTTCACTTCAGCCGATGCCTGTGCTAAAGCATTGCCCTCAGCGTCGAGGAGTGTTTGGGTCATACGCAATTTCCCCTGCTTTTCGGGGTTCACCATCGCCGATGTGACATAGAGACGCGCATCTTTCGCAGTACGGGCTTCAGCATCGATGCCTGTCACCATCGTGGTGCGGGCGAAAGTGCCCCATGTAGCCAGATATTTGGCCGGATGAAGCACCAGTCGAACCGGACGATACAATCCGGCTCCCGGATACCAGCGGGAAGATTCTTCTACATTCTGCAGATGCACAGCTACCTGATGCTTGCCCGGAGTTTTCACCACCGACGAGATGTCGAGGCTGAACGTATTGTAGCCATAAGCCCAATAACCCACGTCCTGACCATCCACATACACATGCGGTTCGGCCATCGCGCCATCGAAAATCAGTTCCGCAGCACTATAGCCCTCGGGGACATTGATTTCGGTGCGATACCAGCCTTCGCCAATCCAAGGCAGCGAGCCGCTTCGACCGGTTTTTTCGGTCGCTTCTTTTTCTCCGTTCTGTTCGATGGCAACCACCTGCTTATCGATATCCTTGTCGAAAGGACCGCTTATCGCCCAATCGTGCGGAATGGACACCTGTTGCCATTTTGAATCGTCGAACGTGACGGCTTCCGCTCCCTCGGTAGCTCCTCGCTGAAAACGCCAACCGCTCAGCAATAGCTGTTCCGTACTCTGGGCCATCAGCAGGCTCGACATTGCTAAAAATAATTCGGAGAAAAATACGTGCTTCATGTGCTAAATTTTATAGTTACGGGTGCAAAAGTAGCAAATTCTTCCGACTTCTCCAAGTTTTACCCGCTTTTTTCACGGTTATTTTTGGTATTTCCGATTTATTTGCCTACTTTTGCCTACACATTATCTATATATACAATGGCAGACAATTTTCTGGAACGGCAATATGCGGCCTACGAGGAACGTAAAAAGAATTTGGGCAAACCCCAAAAGAAAAGTTCTGTGAAATTCTACACCCGACCGGGAAAGCCGAAGGAAGAATGAACATAATTAAAGCCGTGTCGCAAGGCACGGCTTTAATTTTTATTTCTCACTTTTCAGTTTTAGTGTGGCAGGAGAGATCTTAGAATCGGTTGAACCTGCACGAACCTTCACGGTACCGGGTGTGTTGCGACGGCTGCGGAGAATGACTTGCAGGGTGCCGTTATAGAGTCGCTTGCTGACAATGTTGGAAGTGAAGAGTTCGTCGGTGTAGTGATCGCCGTTGTCGAGCGATACCAATGAGGCGGGACCTTCCAGGCTGATGGCAATGTTCGAGGTATCGGCCACTACGGTGCGACCCTTGCTATCCACCGCACGGACGGTGAGGTATTGCAAATCCATACCGTCGGCCTTCCAGTCAGGGAGGGTGAATTGGGCACCTTCCGGACCCAGTTTCTCCTGTTCGATCACCAGTTTGACAGCTTTGCCGGTGGTGGCAATCTGATGACGGGCCACTTCCTTGCCGCCGTTTTTGGCAATGGCCACCAGAGTGCCGCCCTGCTGATAGTCGATGTCCTTCCAGAAAATCATATTGCGCTTTTCGCGATTCTCAGGGTTCTTCTGGGTGCCCAAGCTCTTGCCGTTATACACCAGTTCCACCTCTTCGGCATTGGTGAAAGTATAGAGACCTATTTTTGAACCGGCTGGGAAGTTCCAGTTGGTAGTCAGATTCTGGCGACCCACTTTCACATCGTTCCAGCTAACGGTTTCGCCCTTGCCGTCCTGCACGCCGATAAATACCGAAGGTGTCTCCTTGGCAAAAGCGGTGCGGATCAGATAGGCTTGCGGATAAGGTTCGAGCGTATGGCGGAAATAGGCGTAGTTCCAACCTTTTTTCGGCCAGCCGTTGCTTTCACCCCAATATTCGATGGCGCCCCAGTAGGCGAGACCCACACTTTTTTCGGGCATATTCCAAAGGCAACGCAAAAGCCATTCGGTCTGCGCTTCGCTCTGGAAGAGAATCATCCACGGAGCGTGCTTCAGGTAATCGTTATAGCAGTCACTCTGATAGTTGAACGACGACACTTCGGTGACTTGTGCCAACTCCGGCGGAACGCGATAGGTGGCGAAGTCGGGTGTGCCGCGCTGGGCACCTGCACGGGCCGGGAACATCGCAACGGTGGTGAGACGGGTATCATCGTAGCGGCGCAGCATTTCGCGGAAGATGCGATAGGTGGTGATGCCCCAGTCGTTGGTGGCATAGCCGCTCCAATCCGAACGTGTCTGCAGTTCGTTGCCTAAGCTCCACAGGATGACCGACGGGCTGTTGCGGTCGCGCTTCACCCATTCTGGGATCAGCGACGGCCAGAGGTGCATGAACGGCTGGCGTCCGCCCCAATAGTCCTTGTCGCTCCATTTGTCAATCAGCTCATCTACGATCAGCAGGCCCACGCGGTCGGCAATGCGGGTGAACGATTCGCTATACGGATTGTGCGAGCAGCGGATGCAGTTATAGCCGTAGCTCTTCAGTTGGCGCATCATGCGCTCGATGCCTTTATCGAAGGCTGCGGCACCCAAAGCGCCCAGATCGTGGTGGTTCGATGCACCTTGCAGGAAGACGCGCTTGCCGTTGAGCTTAAAGCCGAAGTCCTTGCTGAACTCCAGGCTGCGGATACCGAATATTTCGCGCAGGCTATCGACCAGCACATCGTTGCTATACAGCAATACATCGGCCTGATAGAGCTGAGGGTTATCCAAATCCCACAAAGCAGGATTAGCAAGTGTTTGCAACGGCATATTCACTTCCACCACCGAAGCGATGGTATGGTCGGGCATTTCGCCGTCGAAGCTGCACACCTCTTTGCCGTCGGGGGCATAGAGTGTGCAATGCAGTTTGGCGTTCTTGTTGCGCCAGCCGCACACTTCCACCTGCACCTGCACTTTGGCCTCTGAAGCCGAAACCTCAGGGGTGGTGATGAATACGCCGTGACGGGCGATGTGGGTCGGGTTCTGCACCTTCAGATAAACATCGCGGAACAAGCCGCCGCCCGTGTACCAGCGCGAGCCTTTCGAGGGTCCGGTATGGGCATAGACGACAACGACATTCGGCTGGTCGTATTTCAGGTATCGGCCGATATTGGCTTCAAAGCCGATGTAGCCGTATTCGGTGGAGGCCACTTTATGGCCGTTCACATAGACATCGCCGTAGTACATAATGCCGCCGAAATCGAGCAGCACTTCCTTACCCTTCCAAAGCGTATCGGCACGGAATGTCTTGCGATACCAGCCTTCTCCCGGCTCCTTAAAGGCACGGGCGCCACCGGCTTGCTCCACCCAAGGCTGTTCGAATTGGAAATCATGCGGCAGATCGAGGGTGCGCCAGGCGGCATCATCGAACTGGGTGGATGTCACTTCTTTTTCAGAAGCGGCACCTGCCTGAAATTTCCAATCGAAGTTAAACAGTTGCTTCTGTTGTGAGGCAAACGTCGATAGGGGCGCATTTTCGGCCACCTTAGCCTCTTTTTTCTCCACATACTGGGCGTTGGCTGACCATACCGACAGAAGCAGCGATGCAAAAAGAAGGGTAAACTTTTTCATAGTAAATTTGTAAAGATGGAATTTATTTGGTGGCAAAGATACTTTTTTTCTGCAAAACCCACAAATTTTCAGCTGAATTTTTCAAAGGTTCGATATTTTTTCCCTATCTTTGCGGCGAATAATCCATATAGTAAAGAAAAACCATGAAACTTGTTATTCGGCTTTCATACTATTTTGCCTTCCTGGTTGTAACGGGTCTTTTCGTTGGTTGTAACCGGCAAAGTTCGTCTCTGACCGATGCAGCGCTTGCTACCGTTGCTTCCGTTGTGGAGGAGCGGCCGGATTCGGCTCTCGAAGTGATTGACCGCCTCGACAGCCTGCTCTCTGTGGGCGAGGCGCAACTTCGTAACGGGGAGCAGAAGGCCCGATACGCTTTGCTCAAATCGCAGACGCTCGATAAGAACTGGACTGATGTCACGAACGATAGCCTCATCCGCATTGCTGTCCAGTATTACGATCGGTATGGAAGCGACCGCGATCGGATGAAGGCCTGGTTCTATTTGGCTGCGGTGCAGCGGAACAATATGGACTATAATGCTGCGTTCAAGTCGTACGGCAGAGCGGAAGATCTGGCATTGCAGGCCCATGATACTGCGATGCTGGTCATCATTTACGGGAATATGTCGTATATCTGCCATTATTCCTATAGCCGGGATGACTTGCACTATGGGCAGCTTTCCTACCAGTTGGCCAAGGAATCGGGCAACGAGAAAGGAAGATTGTGGGGAATGGCCTACATGGCTCATGCCTATTCTTTCGGCGGACAGGATGCTAAGGCCGACAGCCTTTTCCGCATTCTTTTGAAGGAAGGTGCCCGGAAAGAGTCCGTCATCCAATACTTACTTCCCATTTACATCCGTCAAAGCCTGAGAAACGAGAACTATGCGCTTGCCGACAGCCTTTGCCAGATGCAGAAACCGCCTTTCTATGCCGACGATTATGTGAACCGGGCTTGTATTTTCGAGCAGAAGGGAATGAGGGACAGCGTTGAGTGTTATCTCGACAGCGCAGAGGCGGCAGTAACGATACCTTCCGAAGTGGCATATATCTACGAAGGCAAACGCAACATCCTTGAACATAGGAAAGATTATCAGGGTGCCCTCCAATATTTAAAGATGAGGGTCGAGAAACAGGATTCCGTTATCTTATCTGTGTTCGGACAATCTGTTTCGGCGGCTCAGCACGACTTGCTGCTTCAGCAAAAAGAACTGATTGAGCAGAAGGCCGTGCAGCAACGATTCTTGGCGATTACCGGTATTTCGGCGCTGACGCTGGTTCTTTGTGCCGTCTGTCTGTTGTTCTACAACCGATACCAGAGGAACCGGCGGATGATGGACAAATATCTGGAATCTGCCCGCGAACTGACCCGCACTTTGCAGCAGAAGGACGCCGATCTGCTTGCCCAGCATTCGGAAATGCAGGCCAAGATATTGAAGTTGTTCTCTAATCGCTTTTCTTTGATCGACAGTATTTGTGCCGAGATGCAGGAGAACACCTACAACCAGAAGAAGGTCATCTTCGAAAAGTTGCAAAAGGAAATTCAGCAGCTGGCTTCGGACGAGCAGAAGCAATCCGCCCTTGAAACCATTATCGACGATTATTTCAACGGCATCATGCGTCGGCTGAGGGCTTCCGACCTCGACTTGAAAGACAATAATATGCAACTCCTTTCGTATATGATAGCCCGATTCAGCAACAAGAGTACGATGCTGCTGATGGGCATCGATGATTACGAAGTGCTGAAGAAGAGGAAGACAAGACTGAAGGAGAAACTTCGGAAATCGGACCTCGATGTGGCAGAAGAAGTGCTGTCGTACTTGCCGGGTAAGGAGATTTGAACCGAATGTCCCCATTCCGTTTGTGAAATATTTTGTTGGGTGGACAATAATCCTCAAAAAGACAGATAGTTACGAGTGAGAAAAAATCTGAATTTTTAGACGATTGTCCCCCATTATTACCCAAATTTATTGTATCTTTGCTGTGTAAAATCAGAAGTTTTACACCTCTTTTTATCATTATGACAAACACATATACCTATTTGAAAAGAAGTTGGTTCCTGTTGCTGCTTGCGGTAACTGCACTCTGTTCTTCAGATCTTTTGATTGCAAGGAATACCTACATGCGAATCCCGATTGAAGTCAAACCGCGACCCGGTGGCTCACGGGTTCCTGCGGCCGATTTGATTTCGTGCTATTATGTGAGTGGCAATCTGATTTTCTCCTTTGAGGAAAATCTGGGAACCGTAGCTTGCAAGGTGGAAAACCTCACGGCAGGAGGTGAATATGCCGCTTCGTTCAATGCCGCAAAAGGTAACGATGCGTCGATTTATGTTTCCACCCTACCTGGCGACTACAAAATTACGCTTGCTTGCTCGAGTGTCCTTTATTACGGAGATTATACAATAAAAGGAGGTAGCACCGGTTCTGACTATTACCTTTTGGTGAAACCGGTCGGAACCGAGGAAACTTCGTCTTTGCAGGAACTGAATCCTATCAGATACACATTGATCGCCAGCGATTCGGTAATGGGATCCGGAACAGATACTATGGTGATCCGTATTCCTCAGCCCGAGCAAGAAACTTTTGGGTTGAGCCGACAGGAGGTCGAAAAGGTATTTCCTGAACTGGTAGGAGTTGATTACTATAGGTATTTAGATGTCAACTACCTCGGATTCCTTCCCATCCTGATTAAATCAATCAAGGAGCTGACGGACAAGGCGAACACGTTGCAGGCATACGCTGAAGTCATCGGGAAAAAGAAACCTGCCACCGACAATTCTTCTGAATCTATTGACGCGGCGCCTTTCCTTTCGGAACATACTCCGTCGGTTTTCGATGCAGATACGCGATTGGCTTATTTCCTGCCGGATGATGTCGGTCAGGCGGTTATCTATATCTACGATATGCAAGGTGCACAAATATCGGCCTATCCTCTTACGGAAAAGGGAAATGCCGCCATTACCATTCCGGGCGGTTCTCTCCATGCAGGCATATACTTCTATGCTTTAGTGGCGGATGGACAACTGGTGGATACCAAGCGAATGGTTTTAACCGAATAGCACTATATGATTATAAATGTCAAACCTTAATACCCAGTAATTATGAAAAAGCTGTTTACTTTGTTTTTGGGGTGTTTCGTATTCTTGAATGTCACCCAACTGAAAGCGGAAGTCAATGAACAAACTGCTACTTCCGGCAATGGTAACTATGAGAATGTTGTTGCCATTGGAAGTGCTGAGACAACGGCTCTTCTGGATCTGATGCCGGTTCGCTATTCATACGTCTATAAAGACATTGAGATTATTACCGATTCAGGCACCATCATTATTCCTGCTCCACAGAAATCGGACAAAGACCAGTTCGGATTTATTCCGGAAGAACTCAAGGAGCTGTTTCCGGAGTTGGTGAGTGATGATGTGGAAGGAATCAACTACACCGGCCTGATTCCGATCATGATTCAATCCATCAAGAACCTGACGACAAAAGTCGAGACGCTGGAAGAATACATCGGAGTGGTGGAGGCCAAAGTGGCAAACTCATCTTTGGATAATAACGAAATTGAAATTACCAGTACGAAGCCTTCTCTCTCGCAGAACACATTGGCTCCAGCCGATGCAGATGCCCAGCTGGCCTACTATCTGCCGGAAACCGTTGGCCGCGCATCCATCTATGTTTATGATATGCAAGGCACCCAGAAATGTGTGTTCACTCTGAAAGAGAAAGGGAATGCCGTACTTACCATCAAGGCCAATACCCTTGTTGCCGGTATGTATCTCTACAGCCTGGTCGCTGACGGCAAGCTGATTGACACCAAGCGTTTGGTGCTGACAAAGTAATACATACCCTCTGCCTTTTCGCTCATTATATATATTGCTCTTTATGCAATTAATAACAATTTTCTCAATACCATAACACCTATCACTATGAAAAAGTATTTCGTTTTGTTACTTTGCGGATTTGTTTTCTTGAATGCTACAGCCCAACTTAAAGTTGATTATGCTGGGAATATCGGTATCGATACTGATGCAGATACTTTGCTTTCGGCATTAGCGGTTGGTTGTGAAGGAGCAAATAAAATATACGCAAAGGTGGCAGCTCCCACAGAAATTGCATTGGAGACAAGAAATTTATATCCTTCTTTTGGCGGATGGCGGATTGGGCATAGAATTATTAGTTATGCAAATACCAGTAGTGACAAAGTGAGCGGTATCTATGCACCCTCTTTTTCTTTTACTGATATGAATACGGGACGGAGTTATGCTATCGTTGGTATAGGCGGTGGATGTACAAGTGGCTATAATGTCGGCGTGTTTGGTAATGTGCGAGGTAACAATGATGGTGCAGGTATTGTGGGTAGTTGCAAAAATACAGAAATTGACATGCCTCCATGCATACAAGGAGGTCGGTTTGCCGGATATTTTGATGGAAACGTCAAAGTTATTGGAACTTTAACAGCCACAAATATAACTACAACTTCCGATATTAGATTAAAGGATAATATTTCGTCGCTATCTGAGAGTCCTGTATCTACT
>JAFSKF010000021.1 GCA_017449065.1 Bacteroidales bacterium | reverse complement strand
TGAACGTTCCTGTCATGGCTAAGTTCTACGCATATAAAGGTCTGGCTTTGAATGCCGGATTACAGGCGGGCTGGCTCATGCAGTCCTACCTGAAGGCTCATGCGGGATTCTGCTACAATATGACAGGCGACTATTATCTGTCGTTTGTTGATGATATCCGTCATTTCGATGCCGGACGCCTTTACGAAACCGATACCGAATCGAAAGAGGACAAAAGTTTCCATCGGTTCCAGATGGCTATCCCCGTCGGCCTGTCCTATGAATATAAGAATTTCGTGACCGATGCCCGTTTCAATTTCGGATGGACCGACCTCTCGGATGCAGGCGGATATGTGAGGAATATCAGTTTCGCCCTCAGCGTCGGGTATCGGTTTGATATTGTAAAACGATAATTCAAATATTTCAATGATGAAACAAATCCTGTTTTTCCTTATGTTGTTGGCTGCGGTTCCCGCTGCGGCAATGAGTGCGACGGAAGTAGCAGTCGCTACCGATTCAGTAGGACAGCAAACTGTTGTAGCTTCCGAGAATGATATGCGTACATCTGGGCAGCATATCAAAAAAGTGACAGATGACTACTACGTGAATCTGGATTATTACGACAAGTATCCGAGCTATGAGCGGCTGGTGGACCGCTCCAACCACCTGCACGGATGGGGAAAGTTCTGCCACATCTATGGTGCCATTGGAAGTGTAGTGGGAGTTCTTGCCTTAAGCTCTGGCATCTCGCAAAATGACGACTACGGAATCGTGGTCGGCTCCCTGAGCCTTGTGGAAGGATTGGCCGTATTCGGAATTGGCAACCGCCTGATGAGTAATTGCCAAAAAACACGGAAAGGGATTATGAGGATCAATAGCGTGGGCTTCCCGACAGGCGAAATCCGCCTCAAAGATAAGTCTCTTGTCCCGACCCTGAACCTGATGTCCGACAACGCCACGCAGGAGAAGGCGCTTGGCGTAGGGCTGACGCTTTGCTTCTAAGGCGGTTCTTGATTATTCGAAATTAAAATAAGCACCGAAGGTACGATAGTTTCTGTCGTACCTTCGGTGCTTTTCTTTTGCCTATTCCATATTATTATAAAGCTCCATTCCCCTTACTAATAACGTTTAAGTTGTAATTAAAGGAGGAATTGATACTTCAATTGATAATTTTCGTCAAAATTCCAAGGTAGTTCTTCAAATTTTCTCTACTTTTCTTGCAGAATAAGGATATTGCAACTATCTTTGCAGACGAAAAATGTGACATTGTTACAAAAAAAGTACAAAGCATGGTAATAAAGAGGGACAGATACTTAAAAAAAGTTATCGACAAGAAAAAGGGATGTATGGTGGTATGCCATTCGTGCTGAGTAAGACCGGACATGCAGAAAAGGCGGCCTATCTTCAAGGCCTTTTCGATCGCACCTACATCACCGATGTCATAGAACGCAATAAACTCAAGGGATCAAAGGATGTGTTGGAAGACCTGCTGGATATCCTGGCCTCATCCATAGGCTGTCTGACGAACACCACCAAACTTGAAAATACCTTCAAATCAGAACGGCACATCAATATCTCACACAATACTATTTCAACATATATAGACTGCTTCTTGGATGCCTTCATTTTGAAGAAGGCGGCACGTTATGACATCAAGGGCCGTAAATACATTGGAGCGCAGCAAAAGTATTTCTACAGCGATTTGGGATTACGTAATGCCCGCTTGAACTTCCGACAGCAGGAAGAGAACCACATCATGGAGAATATCATATACAATGAGTTGGCCGCCAGAGGATTCAGCGTGGATATAGGTGTTGTGGAGACTATGATAACGGGGTCTGACGGAAAGCGCCAACGTTCGCTCTTAGAAGTGGACTTTGTGTGTCAACGAGGTCTTGCCCGCTATTATATACAGTCCGCGTTGACGGTAGCGGAAGAAAGTAAGCGAAAACAGGAGATTAACTCTCTAGCGAAAATCAACGACTCATTTGTAAAGATTGTGATCGTGCGAGACTACATAGTTCGCTGGCGTGATGAAACTGGCATTCTTTATATTGGCATAGAGGATTTCCTGCTTAATTACATCGAACAGATGGAATGAATTCCTTTTCGGCAGAATTCCCGCCGACACTCGGGGGAGCATTTCAAATCTTCCGGAGTTCGAGCTGACGCCGTCGGCGGGAACTCCGGAACGTGAGAAATGAAATCTGCTGAATCGGCAGCAACTCCGGAGCGCAAGAAATGAAATCCGCTGTGTCGGCACGACCTCCGGAACGCAGGAAACCGTTCCTGCTGAATCGGCGGCAACTCTGCGACTCTGGAAACTTATAAAAGGAAGAAATAATGGAGTGTGTCAAAATTCTCGCCCTGGGGTGACTGAATTTCTTTTGATGCGCTCTCTTTTTTTCCCTTCTCTCGGAACAGTTTATGTTTCCGGGCCGTGCACAGATGTTTCCAGTGCAGAGACACATGTTTCAGGCGCGGAAACATAAGTGCGCAGCGCGGAAACATAAAACCTGTCTAAGGAGCAGAAAGTTTTTCCCCGTAGGGCAGCAAAAAAGCATACGAACAAATGTATTTGCCCTTACCGCACGATTTAATTCTAAGACACACCCTCCATTTGTCCCAAAAGTAATTTATCGCAGAAGGCAATAAAACACGTCCGTTCTCGTTTTTTTATAAAACGATAATTCTAAATACTCCGATAATGAAACAAATCCTGTTTTTCCTTATGTTATTGGTTGCGGTTCCTGCTGTAGCAATGAGTGCGACGGAAGATTCTTTCGAAGAAGCAGCCGCTACAGATTCTGTAGGACAGCAAACTGATGAAGTAATAACGAATTCTATCGGACAAGGTATGTATTCAGAAAAAATTTTATGAACAAACTGTTTATTGCAATACTCTGAACACTATGCACCTCGGAAAACTACCTCTTCTGGTCAGAATCATTATTGCCATCGTGCTGGGCATTTGTCTGGGCTTCTTCATGCCTGATTTTATCATCCGTTGCTTCAATACATTCAACGGCATTTTCGACCAATTGCTCAAATTCCTGATTCCGCTAATCATCGTCGGGTTGGTGACAGCCGCTATCGCCGACCTCGGACACGGAGCCGGCAAGATGCTGGCGATTACCGCAGCGATTGCCTATACGGCTACGGTTCTGTCCGGATTGTTTTCCTACGGATGCAGCGCAGCACTCTTCCCTTCCATCATCAGCAACATGGGAGCGACCTCTTTGGCCAACGAAGAATCATCGTTCCCGGTTTTCTTCACCATCGAGATTCCTCCGGTTATGGGCGTAATGACGGCACTCGTCAGTTCGTTCCTGTTAGGCTTGGGTATTGCCGCTTTCGGAGCTAAAATCCTCAAACAGGGCTTCGATGAATTTAAGGATATCGTCACGCTGGCCATTTCGAAAGTCATCATCCCGCTGCTGCCTGTCTATATCTTCGGACTCTTTCTCGATATGACCGCTGCCGGCAATGTGGGCAAGGTGATTGGCTCGTTTCTGATTATCATCGTCATTATCTTTGCGATGACTGCCATCATGCTGGTGCTGCAATACTGTGTGGCTGGCAGCATAGTTCGTCGCAATCCGTTCAAACTGCTGGCCACCATGATGCCGGCCTATTTCACGGCTTTGGGTACATCGTCGTCGGCAGCCACCATTCCCGTTACCTTGCAGCAAACCATCAAAAACGGCGTTTCGCCCGAAGTGGCAGGTTTCACCATTCCGCTCTGCGCCACCATCCATCTGTCGGGTTCCACCCTGAAGATTGTAGCTTGCGCCATCGCCAACATGCTGATGCAAGGCATTGCGTTCGACTTCCCCATGATGATAGGCTTTATACTGATGCTGGGCATTACTATGGTAGCCGCTCCGGGTGTGCCAGGCGGAGCCATTATGGCCGCTTTGGGCGTGCTCGACAGTTTGTTGGGATTCTCGCCGGAACAGCAGGCCATGATGATTACGCTCTATATTGCGATGGATTCGTTCGGAACGGCTTGCAATGTGACCGGCGACGGTGCCATTGCCCTGATTATGGACAAGATCAGAACCAAGAAAAGATGACGTTTCCCGAACTGGCCGACTTCCATACGCACCAGACAGGCAAATCCGATGCGTTGCTTTCGCTGACTCCACAAGAGGCGTTAGCCGGTTGCGCAACGCCCTACAGCCTTTCGCTGCACCCCTGGCACGTAAGCGATTCGATGATGACCGATTTCCGGCTGGCTTTGGAACGTTGTCAGGCTGATCCGTTGTTTCTGGCCATCGGCGAAAGCGGACTCGACAACCAATGCGACACCCCTTTAGAGCAACAGTTGGCGGCTTTCCGTTTGTCGCTCACATCGGCCCGAGAACTGCATAAACCCGTCATCGTCCATTGTGTCGGCTATTGGAACGAAATGATTCGCGAAGTATCGGCGATATTCGGAAAGCCGGGAAAAAAGAATCTTCCGTTCAATCCTCTTTGTTTGATTCACGGTTTCCGGAAAGGCCCGCAACTGGCAAAACAACTGCTCGATGCCGGATATTGCCTTTCGTTGGGCGAAAAATTCAACCCCGATGTAGCAAGGCAGATACCCGACGAATGGCTTTTCTTCGAAACAGATGAAAGTAAAGAGGATATTTGGAAGATTCGGGAAAAAATCGTAAATTTGCGCGCAGAAAACAGATGATTGAATGAAATTTAGCGAATTAGACTTGGATGAGGGCGTGATGGAAGCCCTCGAATACATGCATTATGCGGAATGTACTCCTGTGCAGGAGCAAGCCATTCCTCCCGTATTGGCAGGCGACGATGTGATTGCCGTCGCTCAGACAGGAACCGGCAAGACAGCCGCCTACCTGCTGCCTATTCTTTCGAACCTGAACCGCTACCGCTATCCTACCGATGCCATCAACTGCGTCATCATGGCTCCTACCCGCGAACTGGCACAGCAGATTGACCAGCAGATGCAGGGATTCAGCTACTATGTGGATGCCAGCAGCGTGGCTGTGTATGGAGGTGGAGAAGGCAAGGATTTCGCCGAACAGAAAAACGGTCTGATGCGTGGCGCTGATGTGGTAATTGCTACGCCCGGGCGCCTCTTGAGCCATATCAACTTGGGATATGTCGATTTGAGCCAGGTGGCTTTCTTTGTTCTCGATGAAGCCGACCGTATGCTCGATATGGGTTTCTACGACGACATCATGGCCATCGACAAACTGCTTCCTTCCGATTGCCAGAAGATTCTGTATTCTGCCACTATGCCGCCCAAGACGCAGAAACTGGCGGAGAACATCATGTGGAAACCTACGATGGTGAAGATTGCGGTCAGCAAGCCTGCCGAGAAGATTCATCAGCAGGCATGCATCTGCTACGAGCCGCAGAAGGTCGATATGGTGATTCGTGTGCTGAAACAGTTCTTCGGTGGACGTCCCGACGGTTTCGTGAAAGACGAGCTGCTCCGTAATCCCGACAAGCGGGTGGTGGTGTTTGTCTCGAAGAAACTGAAGGTGAAGGATGTGCTGCTGGCCTTGCGCAAAAAAGGGTTCCAGGTGGCAGCGATGCACAGCGATCTCGACCAAAAGGAACGAGAAGAAACCATGAACGCCTTCAAGGCCGGACGCGTGAATGTACTGGTGGCTACCGATATTGTGAGCCGAGGCATCGACATTACAGGCATCGAACTGGTGGTGAACTTCGATATGACCCACGACCCCGAGGATTATGTGCACCGCATCGGACGTACCGCTCGTGCCGACCACGATGGCGAATCGGTAACTATGGTTTCGGCTTCCGACCGCAAGGAACTCCAGAAGTTCGTGGAACTGGAAATTTTCCTCGAAAAGAAAATGGACCGCATTCCGGTTCCGCAGGAATTGGGCGGCTGTAACGAGGAGGAAGTCATGCAAACCATACACACCCGATCGGGCAAATCGCGCCGCAACAACGGTCAAGGTCGCGGCAAAGGCAACAGACATGGAAACAGAAAAACGAATATCAGCCGAGCTGGTCGCGGAGGCGCTCCACGTTAGGAAACCGGAGAGCCACAAGGGCGACTACGGACGCGCTTTGCTTGTGGCCGGAAGCAAGGGCATGATGGGAGCCGCACTCCTGTCGGCACGTGCTTGTATGCGCAGCGGCGTCGGACTCCTAACTGTCCGTGTTCCTGCGTGCGGCTACACGATTCTGCAAGTGGGTATTCCGGAAGCCAAATGCGACTGTGACGCCAACGAAGAACATCACACCCGAATCCTGATTCCCAAAGACACCGAAGTGGTGGGTATCGGCCCGGGCTTGGGGCAACATCCGGAAACGCATCAGGCCTTTTACGAGTTCCTGCACACGTGGAACGGTCCGCTGGTTGTTGATGCAGACGGGCTGAACATCCTGTCGCAACACCCTGACTGGCTTTCCCTCCTGCCGTCGGGCACCATCCTCTCTCCCCATCCGGGCGAGATGAAACGATTAGGTGGCGACGCAGCTGCTTTAGCCGAAAAATACCAACTGATTGTGATTCTCAAAGGCCATGAGACACGGATCTATTATCCTGCTTCTCTGCAAGCCGACGGACAGCCTTGTGTGTATGTGAACTGTCTTCACGGAAATGCGGGGATGGCGGTAGGCGGTAGCGGCGACGTACTTACAGGCATCATTCTCGCCCTTCTGGCGCAACATTACACACCCCAGGAAGCCGCTTTCTTAGGCGTCTGGCTGCACGCCTTTGCCGGAGACCTCGCTCTGGCCGATCGCCAAAGTATGGAATCCCTCCTCCCCTCCGATCTGATCGAACATCTCGGACAGGCATTCAATTTCTCCTTAATAGAATAAGCCTGACTACACGATGCCTTGTGCGAGCATAGCCTTGGCAACTTTCATGAATCCCGCTACGTTGGCGCCCTTTACATAGTTGACGTAGGAGCCTTCTTTCCCATATTTTACACACTGCTCGTGAATGCCAAGCATAATTTGGTGCAACCGCCGGTCAACCTCTTCTGCTGTCCATGACATTCGCATGGAGTTTTGTGTCATTTCAAGACCGGAAGTAGCTACTCCGCCGGCATTAACGGCCTTCCCCGGAGCAAAAAGCTGACGGGCAGCAATAAACTTATCGACGGCTTCGGCGGTGCAACCCATATTCGAAACTTCGGCAACACACAACGGTTTCTGCGCCAGAATCCGATCGGCATCCTCGGCATTCAGTTCGTTTTGTGTAGCACAAGGCAAGTAAATATCGGCCTTTTGCTCCCAAGGTTTCTTGCCTTCGAAGAACTGTGCTGACGAAAACTCGTCGGCATAAGGCTGACAAACATCGTTGCCGCTGGCCCGCAGTTCCAACAGGTAGTCGATTTTCCGTGCATCCAGGCCTGCTGCATCGTAAATATAGCCGTCAGGTCCGGAAATAGTAATGACTTTGGCCCCCATCTCTGTAGCTTTCTTTGCGGCCCCCCAAGCCACATTGCCAAAGCCAGACAGAGCAACGGTTTTCCCTTTTATGTCAAGACCGTGTGCCTGTAGCATATAATGAACAAAATACAGGGCACCATAGCCTGTTGCTTCCGGACGCAAAATACTACCACCCCATTCAATGCCCTTGCCGGTCAGAGTGGCAGCATGAAATTGTGTCGTCAGTTTTTTGTACATACCGAACAGATAGCCGATTTCGCGAGCACCGACTCCAATATCGCCGGCAGGCACATCCATATCGGGGCCGATCACCTTCTGGAGTTCGCACATATAGGCCTGACAAAAACGCATAACCTCCATGTCGCTCTTGCCGCGAATCGAGAAGTCGGCACCACCTTTGCCGCCACCCATTGGCAACGTTGTCAGGGCGTTTTTGAAAATCTGTTCGAAGCCCAGAAACTTCAGAATACTGAGATTCACCGAAGGATGAAAACGCAATCCGCCTTTATAGGGACCGATGGCGCTGTTGAACTGCACACGGTAGCCGATGTTAACCTGCACTTCGCCTTTGTCATCCACCCAGGGCACTCTGAATGTAGTGATGCGCTCCGGCTCGACAAGACGTTCTATGATTTTGGCTTTCTCGAACTCAGGATGCTGGTTGTAAACATCTTTTATACTCTCAAGCACTTCTTTCACAGCCTGAAGGTACTCTAATTCGCCCGGATGCTTCTGCTTCAAGGCTTGCATGATTTTTTCAACTTCCATAGTAGTTTAGATTTGGGTATCAGTATGTATTAGTTATCTTTGGTTTTTCAAGATGGAAAGGTTTGCATGGAAAAGCTGCATCACAGTTTGAATCCATTCAGCAACGACTTTACATCCATGCGTTTTTTGCCGGGCAGCTGGAGTTCTTCAAGTGCGATAGCTCCGTCTGCACAGCCGATATGAATGTAACTCTTGCCGTCGGTTTCCATTTCAGCCGGTTTCAGCCGGTTATTGTTAAGCTCCGACACTTTATAAATCTTCACAGGCGACAACACTTCACCCGACGAAAGAGTCAGTTCTGTCCAAGCGGCCGGATAAGGCGAAAGACCTCGGACCTGATTATAGATGTGACGGCTGGTTGCCGACCAGTCGATGCGGCAAGTCTCCTTGAAGATCTTAGGAGCCGGACGCAGTTCTGCAATACCGGTTGCTTTCACTAAATCGGACATCAGCGTTTGCTGGTCGATGGTCGGAATCTGTTGGATATCGCCATCGGCTGCCAAGACCAAATCGACGGTGCGGCAAACCAACCCTTTGCCCAATTCCATCAGACGATCGTGAACCGAACCTACATTTTCATCGGGAGCAATGTCCATTTCTTCCTTTAATATAATACGACCGGTATCGATGTCGTGATCGAGGAAGAAAGTGGTAGCACCCGTCTTGGTGTCTCCGTTCATAACTGCCCAGTTGATAGGTGCGGCTCCCCGATATTGTGGCAAGAGGGCGGCATGCAGATTGAACGTGCCGCATCGAGGCATATTCCAAACCACTTCGGGCAACATACGGAAAGCAACCACAATCTGTAAATCTGCCCGCCAGGCTTTCAGTGCTGCCAGAAACTCTTCGTTCTTCAGTTTCTCCGGCTGCAAAAGCGGCAACTGGTGCGCCAAAGCATATTCCTTCACCGGCGAAAACTGGAGCTTGTGTCCGCGTCCTGCCGGTTTATCGGGCATCGTAATGACGCCTACCACATTGTAGCCGCCCTGCACCAGAGCGTCGAGGGTGGGAACGGCGAAGTCCGGCGTTCCCATATATACGATTCTAAGATCCTGCTTATTCATTGAACTTGGGTTTGAGATATTTAGCCGTATAGGAGTTTTCGCACAGGCACAAATTGCGAGGCGTTCCCTGGAAGACAAGATTACCGCCCTCAGCACCTCCTTCAGGTCCTAAATCGATCACATGATCGGCACATTTGATGACATCGAGATTATGCTCGATAATCACTAAGGTATGTCCGCGCTGAAGGAGTTCGTCGAAAGCAGAAAGCAGCACACGCACATCATGCAAATGCAAACCTGTGGTCGGCTCATCGAAGATAAACAACGTATGGGATTCGGGCACAGGATTGTTCAGCATGCCGTTCTTGGACGTAACGCCGGAGGTAGGAGCCAGATAATACGCCAGCTTCACGCGCTGGTTCTCACCGCCGGAAAGGGTGCTCGACGACTGTCCGAGCTTGATATAGCCCAAACCGACCTTCTGCAACGGAATCAGGCGTTTGACAACTGCCGGTTCATCTCGGAAGAACTCAATGGCTTCATCGACCGACAAATCGAGGACATCGGCAATGTTCTTGCCCTTGTAAAGCACTTCAAGCACATCGCTCTTGAAGCGTTTTCCATGACAAGCCTCGCATTCGAGTACCAGATCGGCCATGAACTGCATCTCGACCGTAATCGTTCCTTCGCCCTTACATTCCTCGCATCGTCCGCCTTCCACATTGAACGAAAAGGTCGCTGCCGTGAATCCCAATTGCTTGGCCAATGGTTGGGCGGCAAATACGGAACGGATCTCATCGTAGGCCTTCATGTAGGTGGCAGCATTGCTACGTGTGGATTTGCCGATCGGATTCTGGTCGATGAACTCAATGTGGCCGATTCGTTTCATATCGCCTTCCAATCCGGCAAAAGCTCCGGGTGCATCGCCGGCTTCGCCTAAATGGCGGAGCATACCGCGATAAAGAATATCACGCACCAAAGTGGATTTGCCGGAACCTGAAACACCGGTCACCACCGTCATCACACCCAACGGGAACTTCACATCGATGTTCTTCAGATTGTTCTGAACGGCCCCCTTGACCAGAATATAACTGCTCCATGGACGTGTCTGTTTGGGCACATCGATATTTTCCCGTCCGGTGAAGAACCGGGCCGTATAACTATCGCCTTTCGTCAAATCGATCAAAGGACCTTGATAGACAATCTGTCCGCCATTCACACCGGCATCCGGACCGATATCAATCAGATAGTCGGCCGAACGGATAATCTCTTCATCATGTTCCACCACGATTACCGTATTGCCCTGATCGCGCAGTTCGCGCAAGACATGAATCAATTGGTCGGTATCGCGACTGTGCAAACCGATGCTGGGTTCGTCAAGAATATACATGGATCCTACCAGAGCCGAACCCAATGAGGTCGCCAGGTTGATGCGTTGGCTTTCGCCGCCCGAAAGGCTGTTGGACAGACGATCCAGCGTCAGATACGACAATCCCACTTCTTCCAGAAAGTGCAAACGGTTCTTGATTTCCACCAACAGGCGCTTGGCGACTTTCGCATCATGTTCGTTGAGGTGCAGATTATTGAACCAAGGAACCAGTTCCGAGACACTCATGCGGACAATCTCGGTAATCGACTTGCCGCCCACCTTTACATATCCGGCCTCCTTCTTGAGTCGTCCGCCGTTGCAGGTCGGACAAACGGTTTTGCCCCGGTAGCGAGAGAGCATCACGCGATTCTGAATCTTGTAGAGATGCTCTTTGACGTCCTGAAAGAAATCATCGATACCATAGACCACTTTCGCCGTTTCCCAACTTGCCCAAGGGTCGTCTGGATTGGCTTCCTCGCGCTGCTTGCGGGTCACTACGCCGGCCGGGTATCCGTGCCATAAGAGATCTTTCTGCTCTTGGGTCAACTGGTAATACGGACGATGAACCGGGAACGTCTGTCCGTCGCTCAAGACAACCTCGCTGCACCGGGCAATGAAATACTTCTTCCACGTGCTCATCTTCTCGCCGCGCCAGCAGATAACAGCATCTTCGAAAACGGAAAGAGCTTTGTTGGGAACCACCAGATCTTCATCGATACCCATTACCTTACCGAATCCTTCGCACGTCGGACAGGCTCCGACCGGAGAGTTGAAGTTGAACATCATGTCCGAAGGCTCCTCGAAATGAATGCCATCAGCTTCAAAACGCTTCGAGAAAAGCATCTCTGAATAGTTGCCGTCGGGAGTCCATGCTTTCAAAAGCAGTTCTCCGTCCCCCTCATAAAACGCAGTTTCCACCGAATCGCCGAAACGACTCAACGAAGCCGCATCCTCGAAAGGAACCCGCATTCGATCGACCACCAGATTGAACGGTGCCGCCTTGACTTCTTCCAGACGGAGAAACTGTCCGTTTTCCTCCACTCGGGCGAAGCCGGACTTTTTTAGTACCTCCAGATGATCCTCCAAAGTACGTCCTTCGGGCAAACTGACTTTCACCAGAACCGCCAGCTTTGTACCGTCGGGCAGACTTTGCGCTTTGGCGATCACACTTTCGGTAGTGTGTTTCTTCACTTCCTGTCCGCTAACAGGCGAAATGGTTTTGCCAACACGGGCAAACAACAGACGGAGGTAATCGTAAATCTCTGTAGCCGTTCCGACCGTGCTTCGCGGATTGCGCACAATCACCTTCTGCTGAATGGCCACAGCGGGCGGGATTCCCAAGATATAATCGCACTCGGGTTTGCCCATTCTGCCCAAAAACTGGCGGGCATACGAAGAGAGAGACTCCACGTAACGTCTCTGTCCCTCGGCGTACAGGGTATCGAAAGCCAGCGATGACTTTCCGGAACCCGACAGACCCGTGATGACCACCAGACGTCCACGTGGAATCTCAACGTCAATATTTTTCAGATTATTGACGCGAGCACCCTTAACAATAATATTGCCCTCGTTCACTGAAAAATATTGTTTAATTTATTTCTTGTTGATGTAATCTACAATCCAGGCACCTACTTCCTTAGTACCATATTTGGCACCGCCTTCCACCTGAATCTCAGGAGTACGTACATTCTGATCCAAAGAAGCATCGACAGCCTCGCGAACCAAAGCGCCTTCCTCCTTCAGGTCGAAGTACTCGAACAACATAGCCACCGACAGGATCTGTGCCAGCGGGTTGGCGATATTCAAACCCTTGCCCTGTGGCCAGGAACCGTGAATAGGTTCGAAGACTGGTGTATGTTCGCCAGTTGAAGCCGATGGCAACAAGCCCATCGAACCGGTGATGCAGCTGCCTTCGTCGGTCAGGATGTCGCCGAAGGTGTTCTCGGTTACCATCACGTCGAAGAAACGCGGATCTTGAATCATGCGCATAGCGGCATTATCCACATACATGAAATCGGTAGTTACGTCAGGATATTCCTTCATCACCTCCTGAGCCACCTTGCGCCACAAACGTGACGAAGCCAAAACGTTGGCCTTATCGACAACGGTCAGGTGCTTGCGACGCTGACGGGCATACTGGTATCCGACACGCAGAATGCGCTCGATTTCTGGACGGGAATAATAGTTGGTGTCCAAAGCATCCTCTACACCGTCAGCATTCACCGAAGGCTCCTGCTTCTTGCCGAAATACATACCGCCGGTAAGCTCGCGGATGCAGATGAAATCAGCACCTTTCACCACTTCGTCCTTCAATGGCGATTTGTGCACGAGGCAATCGAAAGTGGTTACAGGACGGATGTTGGCAAACAAGCCCAACTTCTTACGCATGGCCAGCAATCCCTGTTCAGGACGAACCTTAGCGTTAGGATTGTTGTCGAACTTCGGATCGCCTACGCTGGCAAAAAGCACCGCATCGGCTTCCATACAGGTCTGGAAGGTTTCCTCTGGGAACGGATCGCCCACCTTGTCGATGGCATCGGCGCCGCAGATTGCATACTTGTAGCTCAGCTCATGGCCGAACTTCTTACAGATGGCCTGGGTAACTGCCAGACCTTGTTCCATAATCTCGGGTCCGATACCGTCGCCGGGAAGAACTGCTAATTTCAGTTTCATAGTTATTTTGTTTTATTCAGTTTTCTGATTGGATGGATTATCATTCTGTTTCCAGCAGGTTCAGCATCTTGATGGTAGCCTTGATGGCTGCCTCTGTCTGGTCGGCATCCAAACCGCGCGTGCGATACACTTTTCCTTCATACTCCCACGAGATGGCTGTCTGAACCAAAGCATCGGTACGACCTCCGGGCGGGATGGTAACGGCGTAATTGGTGAGCCAAGGGAAGGTGCGACCTAACTTCAAACGGTAGATATGACGCACGGCACGCACGAAAGCGTCGAACATACCGTCGCCTGTGGCCGATTCCTCGTATTCCTCGCCATTGATTTCGAGTTTCACCACCGCCTGCGGATGCAAGCCATAGGCGGTCGAAACCATATAGCTGACCAGTTTGATCTTGTCCGAAACGGTATCGTGATGCAACACGTCGCTGATGACGTACGGCAGATCGTCGATGGTGACACGCTCTTTCTTGTCGCCCAGTTCATTGATGCGCTTGGTGACGCGACGCATATCTTCGTCACTCAAGTTGATGCCCAACAGTTTCAGGTTCTGTTCGACATTCGCCTTGCCCGACATCTTGCCCAAAGCGTATTCGCGGCTGCGGCCGAAGCGTTCTGGCAGCAGGGCGTTCATGTAGAGTTTGCCTTTCTTGTCGCCATCGGCATGCACGCCGGCCGTCTGTGTGAAGACGTTCTCGCCCACAATCGGCGTATTGGCAGCTGTCGCCATTCCGGAATAACTTTCCACCATGCGGCTGATGTTGTTGATCGAATGTTCGGACACCTGAATCTCGGCGTCTGGAATCATGTCGTTCACGACAGCCACCACGCTGCTCAGCGAAGCGTTTCCGGCGCGTTCGCCCAAACCGTTCACGGTGGTGTGCAAACCCTTGGCTCCTGCTTGAGCGGCAGCCAACACATTCGCCACCGCCAGATCGTAGTCGTTATGGGCGTGGAAGTCGAAATGCAGCGAAGGGAACCGGCCGATCATCTGCTCGAAGAAGTTCTTTGTCTGCTCCGGATTCAAGATGCCCAAAGTATCGGGCAGCATGAAACGCAGGATGCCGCAGTCGCTCAGGTTCTGCACCATGCTGAAGACGTACTCCGGGCTGTTCAGCATGCCGTTGCTCCAGTCCTCCAAATAGACGTTCACCTGCAATCCGGCTTGGTGCGCCATCGCAATGTTATTGCGTACATCTGCCCAATGCTCCTCCGGCGTTTTCTTGAGCTGTCCGACGCAATGCTTTTCCGAACCTTTGCACAAGAGGTTGATGACCTGTCCGCCTGCCCGGCTGATCCAGTCGATGGAAGAACCGTTGTCACAGAATCCCAGCACCTCGACACGCTGGATATAGCCGGCCTCTTTCGCCCAGGCGCAAACCTTGCTGACGCACTCGAACTCTCCGTCACTCACCCGTGCGGAAGCGATTTCGATGCGATCGACACAAACCTCTTCCAGCAGTTTACGGGCAATGGAAAGCTTCTCCGGAGCGCTGAACGCCACTCCGGAGGTCTGTTCCCCGTCACGCAGAGTCGTATCTAAGATTTCGAACTTCATTTTCTATTGGCTTCGAAGGACTCGATTTCAGCCTTCTTCGACAACAAGTAATCAATATCGTCGTAACCGTTCAACAGGCAATATTTCTTGTAGCCGTTGATGTCGAACTTCTCGCTGTGACCCGTACTTTCGTTGGTAACGGTCTGGTTGGGCAGATCGACGGTCACCAGAGCCTTCGGATCTTTCGCAATGGTAGCGAAGAGTTCGTCCTGGAAAGCCTCGCTGACAATGACCGGCAGCACGAAACAGTTCAGTAGGTTATTGCGGTGAATGTCGGCAAACGACGACGAAATGACGATGCGGACACCATAGCCGGAAATCGCCCAGGCGGCATGTTCGCGGCTCGAACCCGAACCCCAGTTACGGCCACCCACGATAATCTCGTGACAGCCCTCGTGTGGTGCCTCCGAGAAATCCGGCTGATTCAGCACGAAATCGGCAATCGGATTGCCCTGGGCATCGTAGCGCAAATCGTGCATGAAAGCATCGCCGAAGAACTTCGGATCGCGTGTGGTGGACGCCAGATAACGGGCAGGAATAATCAAATCGGTGTTGCAGTTGTCAATATTGATTGGCAAGCAGGTTGATTTAATAACTGAAAATTTATAGTGAGCCATAATGAATCAGAGTTTACGAGGGTCAGTAACTACACCGGTAATAGCCGAAGCGGCCACCACCAATGGGGAAGCAAGAATTGTACGGGCTCCAGGACCCTGACGACCTACGAAGTTACGGTTGGAGGTCGAGATGGAGAGCTTGCCGGCAGGCACCTTATCCGGATTCATCGCCAAGCAGCTGGAGCAGGATGGCAGACGGAGTTCGAAGCCGGCTTCTTCCAGAATCTTGTCGATGCCCTCATCGATAATCTGCTGGCGCACCAACCAAGAACCCGGCACCAGCCATGCTACTACGTTATCGGCTTTTTTCTTGCCCTTCACGATGCTCGCAAAAGCGCGGAAGTCTTCGATGCGTCCGTTGGTGCAGGCACCCAGGAATACATAATCAACCGGATGACCCTCCAGTTTCTCGCCTGGCTGGAACTGCATATATTCCAACTGGCTCAGGAACTGCGCCTTTTCGCTTTCGCTCATGCCGTCGGTAGTCGGAATGGTTTCATCGATGGCAATACCTGCGCCCGGGTTTGTTCCATAGGTGATGCGAGGCTTGATGTCCTCTGCACGATAGGTGATTTCTTTATCGAAAACGGCGTCATCGTCGCTCTTCAGTTCACGCCACTTTGCAACAGCCTTGTCCCATTCCTCACCCTTAGGAGCATATTCGCGTCCTTTCAGATAAGCGAAAGTGGTTTCGTCGGGAGCAATCAGGCCTGCACGCGAACCCATCTCGATCGAAAGGTTCGAGAGCGTCAGTCGTCCCTCCATCGACATATTCCGGATGGCCGAACCGGCATACTCAACAGCATAGCCGGTAGCGCCCGAAGTGGTCATCTGAGCCATAATATAGAGAGCCACATCCTTAGCCACTACGCCCGGCTGCAATTCGCCTTCGATGTTGATGCGCATCGTTTTCGGCTTGCTTTGCAGGATACACTGACTGGCCAGCACCTGAGCAACCTCCGAAGTGCCGATACCCATAGCGATAGCACCGACGGCTCCATGTGTAGAGGTGTGCGAATCGCCGCAGACAATCGTCATACCCGGCAGCGAAAGCGCCTTCTCAGGACCCACCACATGAATAATACCATTATCTTTGGTGCCCATCGCAAAGTGTCGGATGCCAAACTCGGCGCAGTTCTTTGCCAATGTTTCTACCTGCTTGCGGCCGATAGGATCGTTGATGACTTCCTGCTGGTCGCTGGGCGTATTGTGGTCGGGCATCGCGATAACATGATCCGGACGGAACACCTTGATACCTTTGTCGCGCAACGAATCGAAAGCCTGTGGCGAAGTCACCTCATGTGCATACAAGCGGTCAATGTACAACTGGGTGGGGCCGTCTTCGACCTTCTGCACCACGTGTGCATCCCAGATTTTGTCAAATAATGTTTTACCCATAGTTGGTGCGTATTTTATTCCAAAAGGAGTGTTTATAATCTGAATTAGTGTTTGAACTTATTGATACAATCGATGTAGGCATCCACCGAAGCCGTAACGATATCGGTGTCCGAACCGAAGCCGTAGTAAACGTGTCCGTCGTGTTCCACCTGCATGTGCACCTTACACAAGTCGTCCGAACCCTTCGAAATGGCCTGAATGGTCATTTCCTTCAAGACCATCTTGCGATGGATGATCTGCTTCAAAGCCTTGATTGAAGCATCTACAGGACCGTTACCTACACTGGCGGCCTCAAAGATCTCGTTGGCCACTTTCACGCGGATGGCTGCAATCGGCGTAACGCCCTTACCGGTGGTAACCTGCAGGCTTTCGAGCTGGATGTGGTTGTTCTCGGCTTTGTCGGCGCCTGCCAGAATGAGCAGATCGTCGTCGTTCAGCTCTTTCTTCTTGTCGGCCAGACGCAGGAAGGACTCGTAGGTCTTGTCGAGCTTCTCCTGATCCATCTGAATGCCCAATACCTCCAGACGGTGGCGCAATGCTGCGCGACCCGAACGCGCGGTCAGTACGATCGAGTTCTCGTCGATGCCGACATCCTTCGGATCCATGATCTCGTAGGTTTGCACATTCTTCAGCACGCCGTCCTGATGGATGCCGCTCGAATGGGCGAAGGCATTCTTGCCGACAATCGCCTTGTTCGGCTGTACCGGCATATTCATCAGCGAAGAAATCATGCGCGAGGTCGGCCAGATCTTGGTGGTATTGATGTTGGTGCTAACCGGCATTGTGGCCTGATGGCACTTGATGATCATCGTAATCTCTTCGAGCGAGGTGTTGCCGGCACGTTCGCCGATGCCGTTGATGGTAACCTCCACCTGACGCGCACCGTTCATCACACCGCTGATAGTGTTGGCAGTTGCCATACCCAGATCGTTGTGGCAGTGGGTCGAGAGAATCGCGCGACCGTCCTGCAAGCCATCTACGTGCTCCATCAGATACTTGATCTTCTCGCCATACTCCCAAGGCAGACAATAGCCCGTAGTGTCCGGAATATTGATAACCTTAGCGCCTGCATTCACAACGGCCTGCACCACTTTGGCCAGATATTCGTTCTCCGTACGTCCGGCGTCCTCCGCATAGAACTCCACTTCATCGACCTTATTGCGGGCATACTTGACAGCAGCCACCGCACGTTCGATGATCTCTTCGCGCGTACTATTAAATTTATACTTAATGTGGCTGTCGCTGGTGCCGATACCCGTATGAATACGCTTATGCTTGGCATACTTCAAAGCCTCGGCGGCACAATCGATATCTTTTTCCACTGCACGGGTGAGTGCGCAAATAGTAGGCCACGTAACGGCTTTCGATATTTCTACTACAGAATTGAAGTCGCCCGGGCTTGAAATCGGGAAGCCCGCTTCGATAACATCCACGCCCAGCAACTCAAGCTGCTTGGCTACTTGGATTTTCTCCACAGTATTCAACTGGCAACCCGGTACCTGTTCTCCATCACGCAGCGTGGTGTCGAAGATGTAAAGACGATCTGCTGACATAACACATCAATTTTAAGTGAATATAGGTGTAATTTTCTGATTCTCTGTACTAATTACCTTCGAAGGTGTAAATCATCTGGATGCTCTGTTCGTCATCGCCCTTCTTCAGGCGGACCGATGTAGGCAAGATGTAATTCGAAACGGAAAGCAAGGTTCCGTAGGTCGAATTGGTGGTGACATCAACGGGGATGATGGCCATACGCACCGTGAAATCGTTGATGTCGATGACGCCGTCTCCGTTGGTATCGGCCGACAACTTACCCTTCGCTTGAAGCAGGTTCTCCCACTCGCTCACGCTTGCCATCTGCTTGTTCCAACCCTCGTTTTCAGCCAAACCCAGGAAGACCGTATTGATGTTCCCGAAGCCGTAATAGTAAATACCTTCGGTCGGATCGTTGTAGTTTGCATTGGGCACCGAGTCGCAGGTATAGGTGGCGTAACACGAGGTGGTGCTGGTCGGCAGCGAACCTTCTTCGAAGAAGGTGTCGATCGAATCGAGTTGAACCATCAGTACCGTCGGAGCCGGTGTGCTGCTCAGCAGGTCGCCCTGCGGCTTGTAGGCACGCAGATAGAAGTTGGCAGCATTCAGGAAGTAGCTGGAGTCGTTGCGCAACGGGTCGGACATCATGGTGCCGATCACTTTGCCCACGGGCAGATCGATGGTCGTGTAGTAGCCTTGTGGTGAGGTGATGTAGGCAGCCGACGCATCCGACATACGCGAATCCTTGTTCTCGTCGGCAAACGACAAGCCGCTCATCTGGATCACATCGGGCGTCACCGCAATATACTTCACATGGTTGGTGGTATAGGTCGAATCGGCATCATCGTTGGCATTACGCAGCAGGGTGCCGTCTTCGTTATACCGGTGGAAAGAACTGTAGAAAAGGTAGATGGCGGTATAATAGACCTTGATCAGCGAACCGTCGCCGAAGGTGGGCTTCACGCAGACACCCGACAGCCACTGGTTGCGCAACTTGCTCTGGTCGGCGAAGATATCGACATACTCCGAAGCGTGCGGATTGGCGGTATCGCGAGCCACAGCGGCCTGTACTGCCATATCGAGGAACTGCTGCTTGTACTGGTCGTCCAGACGCACCTCAATGTAGCTCATATAATCCGAAAGGCTGCGCACCGAATCGCTCACCTCGCGGTTGGCTGCCGTATAGGCCTTGCGTCCCAGCAGGTTGCTCTCGCTGTACATCTGGCCGAAGTCGTTGTTGCTGTAGAACTCGCTTTCAGGCAGCGTCTCGAAATCCACGTCCGGATTCAGGCTATAGACACTCACCTGCATCGGAGTCAGCGAATCGCCGTAGAAAGTCTGATAGTAGATGCGGATGGTCATCGAATCGATGCGGTTGTTCACCAGCGAATCGAAACGGGAATTATAGTGATAGTCGCTCCAATCGTAGCCCATCTGCTTGGGCAGGGAAGTGCGCAAGATGCCGAACACCAGCGAATCTGAGCTGTTGTACGAATCCAGTGCCGTTTCCTTGTTGGCATAGAATTGCGCCAGATAACCCGCCTTGATTTCGCCATAGCTCGGATCGGAAATGGACCCCAGCAACGGATAGCCGGTTCGCACATAGATGGAATCGCGGTAAGCCGTTTCCAGATTCACGCTGTACGACGTATTCTTGATGGTAATACCGTCGGACGACGGACGCGTGGAAGCGCCAATCTGGCTCAGGTCGTCACTACAGGCAGTGGCTGAAACAATTATACACAAAGCTGCCAATGCAGCATAGCCGATAAGATGTTTCATTCTATTGTTAAAAATTTCTCTCGTAGGGCAAATATTATTTCTCTAACTGGGCCGTATTTTTTTCCTCACTGGGCCGCAAATTTTCTCCAGTTGGGCCGCAAAAAATCGGGCTATTCCGCCGAACCGAAACTTTGGAGGAATTCCTCGTACTTGTTCACGTCGAGTTCGGCATCGTCGGCAATCAGGATCTTGCAGTCTTTCTGCTTGGCGTAATCGAGCAGGTCGGGCGAAACACCTTCTTCTGCCACCACCACACCGTCGCTGAACTTAATTGCCAGTTTGCAGAGCATCGCATGAGTAACGGCCTTATCGCGTATATCGGACAGATCGGCCTTCGTGATGCCTTCGCACTTGATGGTGGAAGAAAAGCCTGCATGGAACGATTTGCTGTAGGCGTCGTTGTAGAGGGCTGTCACAATCCTGCTGTTGCGGAAGCAAGGGTCGTCGCTGTAGTGCTTCTTGATATAGATAGGAGCCACAGCAGCAAACCAGCCTTGGCAGACGATCACATCCGGCGCCCAGCGGAGTTTACGGATGGTTTCAACAACACCTCGGGTGAAAAAGAAAGCACGCTCCCCGTTGTCTTCATATTCGCCGTGAGCATCGCCGAACTTGCTCCGATGTGTGAAATAGTCGTCGTTGTCGATAAAGTAAACCTGCATCCTGGCGGCCGGGATACTCGCAACCTTGATGATCAGCGGGTGGTCGGTCTCGTTGATGATGAGGTTCATTCCAGACAGACGAATCACCTCGTGAAGCTGGTTCCGGCGCTCGTTGATAGTGCCGAAGCGAGGCATAAAAGTGCGGATGTCGTGACCCGCATCCTGAATGCCTTGCGGCAGGTAACGTCCAATCTTCGCCATACGGGTTTCAGGCAAGTATGGCTGCATTTCGGTGTTGATGAATAGAACCTTTGTCTTTGTCATTTTTATTCTAATTCCTATTTTTTAGGAATTTAAGCGCGCAAAGGTAATGATTTTTTTCCGAACCCCCAATTTTTTTAATAAAAAACGGCGCTTTTCCGTTGTAATTTAAGAGAATTTGGCATTTGGACACAAATTTTAGGACCTTTTTAGCGCATTCGTCTGTCGTAGGCACCTAATTATATCAGAGTAATCCGTAAAAGAGAAGAAATCGCACAGAATGAAACAAATTATAGAAATTATTGAGCAAAAAGAAAGAAAATTCTTGTGGTCGAAAACTTTTTTCTCTAAATTTTCATAAAATATATTTCACTTTTCTTAAAAAACATTGAAAATTGAAGCAATTTGAAAACCATATCTTCCAAAAGTACGGAAAAATGTTATAAAAATGCAAGAAAACATAGAAAAAATTTGCCTATTCCAAAAACTGTCTGTACTTTTGCATCGTCAAAACAACAAAAACAAGCAATAAAACAAGAGGCAATAAAAAGTATTGAGCATTTTGCAAGAGTATCTTTAATTTTTCTTTCAAACTTAAAGTGATTGTGTTATGAAGAAGTTCAAATTGTTAGCCGTTCTGTCAGTCGTGATGCTGATGCCGGCAAGTCCTCTAAAAGCTGAGGACAATGAGAAAGTATCGTTCGAAGTGGGAGCCGATTTGGTAAGCAGTTATATTTGGCGCGGTCAGTCGTGCGCAGGTTTCAGCGTTCAGCCATCGGCCACCTTCACCTGGAATAAGCCCGGCATTTCGGTAGGCGCTTGGGCAAGTGCGGAACTTTTCCAGAACTCCACTTTCGCCAATATGAACGAGTTCGACCTGAGTTTGAGCTGGAGCCCGATAGAAGCACTCAGCGTGGGTTTGACCGACTATCATTTCTGCACAGGCGACTATTGGTCGGAATGGAATTTCAGCGGCAAAGCGAGCCACTTCCTGGAGCTGAACCTGAGCTATGATTTCGGACCTGTTGCCGTTGCCTGGAACACCAACCTGACCGGCGATGACTATCACGCCAACGGTGATCGCTGCTATTCCAGTTATGTGGAGGTTTCTGCACCGTTCACGCTGGCAGGAGTGGATTGTGAGGCCGCTGTGGGTGCCACTCCCTGGGACGATCACTTCACCAACGGAGCCGGACAGGAGAACTTCAAGGTGGTGAATGTCTCGTGCAAGGCCAACAAGGAGATCAAGGGCATTCCGTTCTTCGCGCAGATTGTCTTCAATCCGCACATTGAATCGACCTATTTTGTGGTCGGGGTGAGCTTCTGAGCCTTCCGTCCTCTGCCCTTTCTCTCTTCTCTAAACTATAGAATCAATGACCTACCAGACAAGGTTAAATTGGATGGTTTTTTAGGATTAATCAGCACTCATTTAATCTTTACCCTTTAATCAAATTTGCGTCTGGTATTGTGGGTGTATTGTGTCGTCTTGGCTGGTAGTCATTGGTTCCTTTTTCCGATTGTTCAACCAAATAAATAGTTAGGTTATGAAAAAAATTGAGGCAATTATCCGTAAAACCAAGTTCGAGGAAGTCAAGGAAACGCTGCTGGCTTCCGATATCAACTGGTTCGAGTATCACGAATGTCACGGTGTCGGACAAAGTCGTCAGGAACGCATCTATCGTGGTGTCGTCTATAGCACCGACATGATTGAGCGTGTGCATATCACCGTCATCTGCCGTGAGATGTTTGTCGAAAGCACCATCAAGGTGTTCCTCGAAGCCGGACATACCGGCGAAGTGGGCGACGGCCGTATCTTTGTGAGTGATGTTATCGACTGTTATTCCATTCGCACGGGCGAACATGGAGACGTCGTTCTGAGGGATAAAAAATAACTAAAATTTACGACTATGATGTTTTTAGATACAACTGCAGCTGCGCCTGTAGTAGAGGAGGCTGTGGATTACGTGAACGGTTTGGATACCCTTTGGGTGCTGTTGGGAGCAATGCTGGTGTTCTGGATGCAACCGGGTTTTGCATTGGTTGAAGCGGGTATGACGCGTGCCAAGAATACAGCTAACATCCTGATGAAGAACTTCTGCGACTTTATGTGCGGATCGGTATTGTATTGGATTGCCGGATTTTCGATTATGTATGGTGCTGGCAACGGTTTCTTCGGCTGGGACGGATTCTTTTACACGGGCGAAGACAGTAACATTCCTGCGGAGGCGACGTTTGTTTTCCAGACGGTTTTCTGTGCCACAGCCGCTACGATTGTTTCCGGCGCGATGGCTGAACGCACCAAGTTCTCGATGTATTTTGTCTATTCGATGCTGATTTCGCTGTTCATCTACCCGCTGGAAGGACACTGGTCGTGGGGCGGCGGATGGTTGTCCGAACTGGGTTTCCACGATTTCGCAGGTTCTACGGTGGTTCATCTTTGCGGCGGTGTGCTGGCGCTTGCAGGCGCTTTGGTGCTGGGTCCTCGCATCGGAAAGTACGACAAAAACGGCAAGAGTCGCGCCATTCCGGGTCACTCTCTCACGCTCTGCGCCTTGGGTGTCTTCTGTCTTTGGGTCGGCTGGTTCGGTTTCAACCCTTGTTCGACGGTTGCTGCTACAGGCTACAATAATGCCACCAGCATGGCGCACGTGTTCCTGACTACCAATATGGCGGCAGCTGTGGGCGGCTTAGCTGCTTTGGCATACACTTGGATAGTGGACGGCAAGCCTTCGCTGAGTATGGTTTGCAACGGTGTGCTCGCAGGTTTGGTCGGCATCACGGCAGGTTGCGACTGCGTCGATATCTGGGCTTCCTTGGTGATCGGCCTGATTGTTTCTGTAGCGATGTGTGTTTCGGTTAGCGTGCTCGATAAGAAACTGCATATCGATGATCCGGTAGGTGCAGTCAGCGTACACGGTGTGGGCGGCTTCCTGGGCACCATCCTGACGGGTGTGTTCTGCAATCCGGCCATCGACGGAGTGGATTGCGGTAGCGATAGCATCCTCGGGCGTATCGGCATCGAGGCTTTGGGCGCCAGCGTGGTAGCTCTCTTTGCCTTTGCCGCAGGCATGATCATCTTCCTCATTATCAAACATACACACGGCTTGCGCGTTGATCGCCGCATCGAAGAAGAAGGTCTCGACATCTACGAACATGGTGAGGCAGCATATAACTAAATGAATGTGTTTTGTCACTAATAACTGCCATTTGCGGGGCAACACCTTCGTAAAACAGTTAGTAAATCAGAAAAACTTCGGGCAAAAGTGGTATTTGTCCGAAGTTTTTTATATCTTTGCCCGCAAAAATATTTATTTCTAATAAAAAACTCCGCTATGGAAAGAAAAGTTGCTCTTATCACAGGTGTTACCGGCCAGGATGGCAGTTACCTGTCTGAATTCCTTCTCCAGAAGGGTTATGAAGTACACGGAATCATCCGTCGTTCGTCCGTCGATTACCGCGAACGTATCGCACACTTGGAAGGTACCCCACATTTCCACCTTCACTATGCCGACATGGGCGACTCTATGTCGTTGGTAAAACTTGTAGGTCAGGTTCAGCCGACCGAAATCTATAATCTGGCTGCACAAAGCCACGTGCAGGTGTCATTCGATGCTCCTGAGTTTACAGCCGATGTGGATGCTGTAGGCGTGCTTCGTATCTTGGAAGCCGTGCGCACCAATCACTTGGAGAAGACCTGCCGCATCTATCAGGCTTCCACTTCCGAGCTTTATGGCAAGGTGGAGGAAGTTCCTCAGAACGAGAAGACTCCGTTCCACCCATACAGCCCATACGCTGTGGCCAAGCTGTACGGCTTCTGGATTGTGAAGGAATATCGCGAGGCTTACAATATGTTCTGCTGTTCCGGCATCTTGTTCAACCACGAGTCGGAGCGTCGCGGTGAGACTTTCGTCACCCGCAAGATCACGCTGGCTGCTGCACGTATCGCACAGGGCAAGCAGGACAAGCTGTATCTGGGCAACCTTTCGTCGTTGCGCGACTGGGGCTACACCAAAGACTATGTTGAGTGCATGTGGCTCATCTTGCAGCACGATAAGCCGGAGGATTTCGTCATCGCTACCGGTGTTCAGCATTCTGTCCGCGAATTTACCTATGCCGCCTTCAAGGCTGCAGGCATCGAATTGGAGTTCAGAGGCGAAGGCATGGACGAAACAGGCGTTTGCGTGGCAGGACCTGCCAATTTGATCGGCAAGACGCTGGTGGCTGTCAGCCCCGACTTCTACCGTCCTACCGATGTAGTGAACCTTTGGGGTGATCCTTCGAAGGCCAAAAAGGAACTGGGTTGGAATCCGCAGACCACGACCTTCGAGCAGCTGGTGAACATCATGGTGCAGCACGACATGCAGAAGGTGGCTGCCGATCATGTGGCAAGTCTGGTACGCACCAACTTGGCCGAGTATCTGGAGAAGGGCGTCGTAAAATAATTTCGGAACATGTTAAGCAAGGATTCAAAAATATTCGTTGCAGGTCATCACGGATTGGTAGGCAGCGCCATTTGGAACAACCTGAAAGCGCGCGGCTATCAGAATCTGGTGGGCAAGAGCCACAAGGAGCTCGACCTGCTCGACCCTGTGGCCGTCAAGCGGTTCTTCGATGAGGAACGCCCCGACGCCGTTGTGCTTGCGGCTGCCCATGTGGGCGGCATTATGGCCAACCTGCAATATCGTGCCGACTTCATCTATCAGAACCTGCAGATTCAGCAGAATGTGATTGGCGAAGCCTGGAAGCACCAGGTGAAGAAACTGCTCTTTCTGGGTTCGACCTGCATCTATCCGGGCGAGGCTCCTCAGCCCATGCCGGAAGACTGCCTGCTGACATCTTCGCTCGAATACACCAACGAGCCGTATGCCATCGCCAAGATTGCGGGCATTAAGATGTGCGAAAGCTTCAATCAGCAATATGGCACGAACTATATTGCCGTGATGCCGACCAACCTGTACGGTCCGAACGACAATTTTCACTTGGAGAACAGCCACGTGCTGCCTGCCATGATCCGCAAGATCTATCTGGCCAAGTGTCTGAACGAGGGCGACTGGGCGGCTGTCCGCAAGGATATCGACCTGCGTCCTGTGACGATGAAGGGAACCGACCTCCGTGTGGATGGCAATTCTTCGGAAGTCGATATTCTGAAGGTATTGGCGTTCTACGGCATCACACCTGAAGCCGTTACGCTTTGGGGTACGGGTGCTCCGATGCGCGAGTTCCTTTGGAGCGAAGAGATGGCCGATGCTTCTGTCCATTGCCTCCTGAACGTCGATTGGCAGGATATTCTCGACAAGAGCTCGTTTGTGGTGAACCGCGACGGCATCAAGGAAATCCGCAACTGCCACATCAACGTGGGCACAGGCAAGCAGCTTTCCATCAAGGAGTGTGCCGAGAAGATCATGCACGAAATCGGCTTCAAGGGCGAGTTGCGTTGGGACCGTTCGAAACCCGACGGCACCTTGCTGAAGCTTACCGATGTGAAGAAGCTGCACGACCTTGGCTGGCACCATACCATCGAAATCGACGAAGGCATCCATCGCCTGTTCGAATGGTACAAACTGGGCATTTGCATCAACCACAAAAGCTGATTCAGCAAGCTAAAAACAAAAATACATAAACTTTAATCATTCGATGAACTTTGTACAAGAATTAAAATGGCGCGGCATGATTCAGGATATGATGCCGGGCACTGAAGAACAGTTGCAGAAGGAAATGACTTCTGCTTACCTGGGTATCGATCCTACTGCCGATTCTCTGCATATCGGCCATCTGGTGGGCGTGATGATGCTTCGTCACTTCCAGCGCTGCGGACACAAGCCTTATGCTTTGATTGGAGGCGCTACCGGCATGATCGGCGACCCTTCGGGAAAATCGAAGGAGCGTGTGCTGATCGACGAGCCTCTGCTCCGTCACAATCAGGAGTGCATCCGCAAACAGTTGGCTAAATTCCTCGACTTCGACAGCGATGCACCTAACCGTGCTGAACTGGTGAACAATTACGACTGGATGAAGGATTTCACCTTCCTCGACTTTATCCGCAATATCGGCAAGCTGATTACGGTCAACTATATGATGTCGAAGGATTCTGTGAAGCGTCGTTTTACGGGCGAGAATGGTGCCGAAGGTATGTCGTTCACCGAATTTACCTATCAGTTGCTTCAGGGCTACGATTATCTCTACCTGAACGAGCACAAGAACTGCAAGCTTCAGTTGGGTGGTGCCGATCAGTGGGGCAACATCACAACGGGCACAGAACTGATCCGCAAGGTGACCGGCAACGAAGCGTTCGCCCTCACCTGCCCGCTCATCACTAAGGCCGACGGCAAGAAGTTCGGCAAGACGGAGAGCGGTAACGTCTGGCTCGATCCGAAGCGCACCAGCCCTTACAAGTTCTATCAGTTCTGGCTCAATGTCACCGACGAAGATGCTAAGCGCTACATCCGTATCTTCACTTCTTTGTCGCGCGAAGAGATCGAGGGCCTGGAAAAGGAACAGGAGGAGGCTCCTGAACGTCGCGTGCTCCAGAAGCGTCTGGCCAAGGAGCTGACCATCATGGTGCACAGCGAGAAGGATTTCGAAACTGCCGAGGCTGCCTCTAATCTGCTGTTCTCCAACGGCGGTGCCGACGAGCTGAAAGCCTTCGACGAAACCACGCTGCTCCAGATCTTCGAATCTGTTCCATCGTTCACCATCGGCAAGGCCGACTTTGAGGCCAACGGTAAGGCTGTCGATGTGCTGGCCAAGGGCTTCGGCATCTCTAACGGTGAGTTCCGCAAACTGGTGCAGGGCGGCGGCATCGCAGTCAACAAGCAGAAACTGACATCGTTCGACCAGCAGCTTACTGCCAACGACCTGCTTTTCGGTAAGTATCTCGTTGCTCAAAAGGGCAAGAAGAACTACTTCCTGATTACCGTGGAGTAAATTCCAGGCCATTGATTTTTCTAATTCAATATACAAACGATGACAGGATTCAATACCTGCCATCGTTTTTAGTTGTCTGCCTCGAACTTAAGTTCTCGCATTTTTAACTTTCAAAAGTAAATAATTGGACACATTTTTAACTTTCGAAAGTAAAAAATAGGTTGTTTTTTTGTTTTTCTAAAGTAAAATTCCGCTATGGCTATTCGGAATGTTATATTGATTCAAAATAGCCCCTGAGAGAGCATCACTGCTTCCTCAGGGGGTTCCCGGGTAGTATTCTAACTTTATTATTTACTAAAAATATTCTGCTTGATGAGTTGCTGGATGTCGTCAGGAGCTTCCTTCATCTTGCAACACGTGATGATATACTGAACCACAGAGTCGGGTATATCGGCCCGTTTTTTCCAAATATCGTGGCGGTTCTTCCATGTTCCTTTGTATGTGGTCTTGTCGGTAAGAATAACTGCATCTTTTAGAGCCGGACGTCCCATCTCCATATACCAGCCATCCTTGAGCCAATAGGTACCATATTCTTGAGGAATTATCACACATTTGCCTTCCTTGGTTACTGCCAATCCTGCTGAAGCATACTCACCGTCTGCTCCATAGTACTTGAATTGGGTATAACCGTTTTCTTTGCCACAGACGATTTTCTTCTCACCCTCAAACTGCATCGACTCCATGAGCCAGACGCCGATGATTTCTTTGTCATCCACTTTTGCGGTTTGAGCATTCACTTGCACGGCAGCTATCAGCGCCAATGCCAACAACAAGATCTTTTTCATAACTATTATTTTAAGTTGGTTAGAAATTCGCTGCAAAGGTAGCGGCTTTTTTCCGGACGGACAAGCATTTTGGTTTGCATTCGGTTTGCACGGGCTTTGCAAATTGTTTGCATCAGGCACCCATCGAGAGAATGAAGTCGTCCCACTCCTTGGCTCCCCCTTTGTGCCCGAACACCTTTTTATACAGACGGCTGCGCACCGTGCTGATGGTACTCACATCGCGAGCAAGAACGGCAGCAATGTCTTTGGTGGGAATGCGCAGTTTGATGAGCAGGCACACCTGATATTCCAGTTCGGACAAAGGATAAAGACTGCGCAGCTGCGAAGAAAAACCCGGATAAACCGTTTGCAGTTGCTGCTCCACCTCCTTCCAATCCTGTTTGTTCAAATAATTGCCCTCAGCCATACGTTGCTGCAAGAGCAGATAGGCATCGGACGAGAAAAAGTCCTTCTCGATGTTTTCGACCACTTTTTTCAGCGCTTTCGGCCGATATTCCTGCACCTCCTGAATCTGTTGCAGCTGCAACTGCAGACGTCTTTTGTCCCACCGGCTGACAATTGCCAGATGCACGGCTATCAGAGCCAGCAGCACAATGAAAACCGAGAAATAGCCGAACCACTGGATGGTCCGCTCTTGTTCGCGGATGATGTAGGAAAGCACGTAGCGCTGGGCATTATCGGTATTATCGCTCTCGAATTCGTTGATGATGATATGGCTGATTTCGGAGCCCCATTCCCGATAGAGCTGATCTTCCCGCCTCCAGGTGTATAATGCTCCCATGCGCTGAATGGTGAGTAAGGTGTCTCCGACCAGATTCAGCGGATGAGGATCCCCATGCTCCAGATAGAGAAACTCTCCGCCGCCTTTGTCGATCAGCGTCACGTCGCACTTCTCAGTAGGCAGAATAACCATACCGGCAGAGGTTTGCATGATGCGACATTCGTAAAGCATACTGTCCCCGTCATACACCAGACAGAACGTTCCGTTTCCCTCCATCGAAAAGTCGCACTTCACTCCCATCGGCGACTCGGAATGCGACAGCACCCAAGCCCCTTGCAGCAGATATTGCCGCTCCTCTTCCGTTCTTTTATTGCACGCAGACAGCAGCAACGCCATCGCCAAAACTACAAGAATCTTTCTCATATCTCCTGTTTTTGGGCACAAAGATACAGATTCCTGACGAAAACATCAAGAATCTGTGTTTGCATTTCGTTTGCAGGTTCCTAATCTGAGGCAATTTCGTCCCGAAGAACATGAATTCGGCGGTTTTCGTTTTGTCTCGGTGATGGAAGAAGACGAGACAAAAGCAAAAACTTATGCAGAAAATTTCGTAAAAATCGAACATTTTGGGCGATTATTTGCTAAAAATGCGTATCTTTGCACCCAAATTATGAGAATATAAATGAATCTGCTCGGACATACACCTTTACAGCTGATACTGTTTTTCATCATCTACGGCGTGACGGGGGCGGTGCCGCTCATCGCGGCTCTCTACCTGCTGCTGCGCCGGGGCAATGCCTTCGCACCCGATGTCACGCCGCCGTTGCGGTTGCGCCGGTGGGCTGCGTCGTTCTTCATCATGGCAGCGCTGGGGCATGTGTGGTGGTATTTCTTCTACGTCTATTCCCGCGACTTTCATTCCTTGGACGCCATGGTCCATTCCGCGGGCTATATGGCGGTAGTGGTGCTCGACTGTGTGACGCTGCTCACCACCCTCGCCGGCACACTGCTCTCCATGCTGCAGGACCGCCGGCGGCGCATCTGGCCCGTCTTCGTGGCCATGGTGCCATTTGTGGCACTGGGGGGGGTACTTTTGTTTCATCCCAGTTATCAGATCATGCTCATTGCCATCGCCTACATCATGTTGCTCTACCTGCTCTTCACCGTCTATATGGTGTTCGCTGTCAGACGCTACGGGCGCTGGCTGAACGACAACTATGCCGACCTGGAGAATAAGAAGGTGTGGCTGAGTCAGGTGGTGACACTCGCCTGTCTGTTGCTGTTCATGCTCTACACGCTCGTTGACATCGACACCACCCTCATGATGTTCCTGTTGCATTTCACCGAACTCGTGCTGTTCGGTCTGCTACTGTGGCGTGTGGAGACGTTGCCACAGTTGGAGGAAACCCTCCCCCAACCCCTCCCTGTGAAGGAGGGGGAGCAGTCAGACTCAAGTGCAGGAACAAGCGATAAAACTATCTACTCCCCTCCCTCACAGGGAGGAGCAGGGGGAGAGTCTGTTGGGGGAGGGTCTGGAGAGTCGGCAAGTCCCATCACTATCGACCTCTCCCGAATCGAACGGCTGCTGTCAAAGCACTGCGTGGACACGCAACTCTACCTACAGCACGACCTCACCTTGCAGCAGTTGGCCCAGACGATAGGCACCAACCGCTCGTACCTCAGCCAGTATTTCTCACGTCAGGGCATCACCTACAATACCTATATCAACAACCTGCGCATCAACCACTTCATCAGCCGCTACCAAGAACTCGCCGCTGCCGGTCAGCCCATCGTCGCCCAGCAGTTAGCCAGCGAGAGCGGTTATCATAGTTACAGTACCTTCAGCCTCGCCTTCAAGCAGCGTACGGGTCAGACCGCCTGGATGCACGACACGGGGGGGGGTAATTGTTTAGGGAAATCAAGTAAAAAGAAATAAATGATTTATCGATCCGCCGAGATTCCGAAAGGAGTTTCGGCGGACTTTTTTGTGCCCGTTTCAACCCTTAAAATCATCAAATCCCCAGCATCCAGACTTTCAAAATTTACAATCCGAAGTCTCAAAATTTACAAAAATCCGGGGCGACTTTCAAAATCGTAAAAAGTTGTTTCAAGATTTACAAAACTTTTCGCGGCGGCCGAATCGGGCGCGGTGGAATCGGGAATTTTTTCGTAACTTCGTGGGCAAAAAATAACGGCTAAAACCTTAGATTTATGTACGAATACCAAGGACTAAGTGATGCGTTTTTCCTGATGCTCTACGGCGCGGCGGCGTGGTTCGCGCTGGTGGCGGCGGTGTATCTGCTCTGGCGACGGGGCAATGCCGTGGTGGGCGACGAGATGAGTTCGAGCCGCGCGTTGCGGTGGTGGACGGCGGCGTTCCTGCTTTCGGTGTTCGCCAGCCACGTGTGGTGGGCGGTGCTGGGACCGGTCTGGCTGACCGACGACCGGCTGGTGCGCAACATCGTGGCCATCACGCTCGACCGGCTGACGTTCGTGCCGCTGATGATGTGCGTGCTCCTTCGGATGCTGCAAGACCGGCGGCGACCGCTCTGGCCCGTGTGGGCGGCAGTGGCACCGGTGGCGGTGCTGGCCGTGGTGTGCATCGCCCTGCGCAGCGACGTGTTCGAGGTGGCGGTGGAGTGGTACATGGCCGTGGTGGCCCTGGTGTTCGTGGTGTGCTACGTGCGGGCGGTGCGGCAGTACGGGCGCTGGCTGCTCGACAACTATGCCAACCTTGAGCGCAAGGAGGTGTGGCAGAGTCTGCTCCTGCTGGCCTTCATCCTGTTTGTCCACATGGCGTACTCGACCAACGGCGGCGCACTCCTCACGGAGTACCTGGCGCAGGTGAACACGCTCGTCATCATCACCTTCCTCGTTTGGAGGGTGGAGACGCTGGAGGAACTGGAGGAGTTCTGAGAAGACGAGGAGACAGGAATGTCTTTAACTTCTTTAACTTCGATAACTTCTAAAAAAAGAGTAATGACAACAATAAAATGCCCGAAATGCAGGAGGGAGACCTCCTTCGAGATGCCTCGCGACGCGATCGACGAGGACGGCGAGATATACCGCTGCCAGCACCGCGGCTGGCCGTTCCACTATAAATCCTATAATAAGGAAGACGAAAGGCGGCACCTCAGCAAAGGCTAAAACAAACTTGCACGATCTTTGACATACTGAGACATTACGGATATTATTCTCCTGAAGGAGTTTAACATGTAATTGCCATATAATGCCCATGTAATTTACCATTCACGGATAATTCGTGGGCAAATCGTGGCAATTCATGTTAAAAAAGGAGGCATTTTCGCGGAAAATGCTTATCTTTGCAGCGTGAAACTGTAAAAACGATACGATTATGGAGACAATGCAACTACGTGCGGAACTGTTCCGCGAATTGAATCCGATGCTCGACAGCGACGAGATGCTGCGTAAGATGATTGCCTACGTAAGGTCGCTCTTCGCAGCCCAGCAGCAAGAGCAGCAGTCTGCGCAGAAGGCGCGCCAGGCCATAGAGGCCATGCGGCTGCAGAGCGAGCAGAACGGCAACGCCGACATGACGCTCGACGAAATCAACGAAGAAATCCGACAGGCCAGGGCCGCAAGAAAAGGAACGGTATGAAGATGACATTCTACGCCGTGTTCGACACCAATGTCCTCGTGTCGGCCCTGATGACCCGGCGGGCAGACTCGCCAACGGTTGCCCTGCTGGACTACGTGCTCGACCGTCGCATCGTGCTGCTCTACAACGACGACATCCTGAGCGAGTACGACGAGGTGCTGCACCGCTCGAAGTTCGACTTCAGCGACGACCGCATACAGGCCGTCATCGATCTGGTGAAGACCGGCATACACCTCGACCCCACGACGAGCAGCGAGGACTTTCCCGACCCCGACGACCGCGTGTTCTACGAGGTGGCGCTGGCTAAGGACGGCTCCTATGTGGTGACGGGCAACCTGAAGCACTTCCCACGAACCCCCATCGTCGTGACGCCTGCCGAAATGCTTAGGATGCTGACGACTGATTAGCAGTCAGTCAGCCCACACCCGACACCCCTACAGAAAGATAATTAAAAACGATACGATTATGGCAACAACAACGACTTATCCCCGTGAAGGCCAACTGCTGGTAAGCATCAGCGACATGTCGATGCTGAAGGACATCAAGAAGGCCATCAGCATGCTCAAGGGCGTGACCAAGGTGCAAAAGCAGAAAATGAAGCCCCGCCTCTACGACCCTGAGACGGGCGAGTATCTCAACGACGAGACGATGAAACTCATCGAGGACGTGCACAGCGGCAAAGAGCCGGTGTATGAGATGAAGTCGATGGACGAGTTCAAAGCCTGGTGCGAAGCCCTTTGACACGATGGCAAAGTTTACAATCAAACCAACCCCGACTGGCTATTGCTCTACGAGAAGGACACCGAGATACGCATCATCTCACTTTATCGCACGGGCACCCATGCCGACATCTTCGGCAAGGGTAAGAAACGGTAACCGATACCGCTCCCCGACACCCCTACAGAAAGATAATTAAAACGATACGATTATGGAAGCAATCATCAGCAGAACACCGAGAACCGTAACGGTTCGTATGAGCACACGGCGCTGGAACAGACTGCAGCAGATGGAGCAGGCCTACAAGCTGGCACACACCATCAAGCGCAGCATGAAACAGGCAGAGACGGCACCCTCAATGACCGTCGAGGAGGCCATGGACTTCATCGACAAGCTATGATACGCGAAGTACGATTTGCCGACGAATTCAACCCGGTGGCGGAAGGGTCATCATCCAGTTGGCCGTTGATGACACCCGCCTCACTTTCGTCTACATCTACGACAAGAGCGACATGGGCAACGTCACCGACGAGTTCCTCGACCAGACCATCAAGGACATCGGGCAGGGCCATTTCACCACGATTACTGTCGAATCGCCTGAAGCATAGCTAAGTTTCCCCCCTCACCGAAAGATAATATCCGCCGAGACATCGAAAGATGGCCTCGGCGGTTTCCGTTTGGTCTCAGATGTTGAGGGCGACGAACGAAACGAACGACGACGAACGAAACGAACGACGACGACAAGAATACTTTATTATAATTCACTTTTATGTTTCACATTTTAAAAAAATTCAAGCTTATGAAAACAAGAAAGAATTTCATGAAGACGGCAGGGGGAGGGGGATTCCCGCGCCTTGCCAGAGTGATGACCTGCCTCATGCTGATGCTCACCGGGCTCGGCACGGGCGCATGGGCCACGGACGTCTATCTG
>JAFSKF010000020.1 GCA_017449065.1 Bacteroidales bacterium | reverse complement strand
GGGGACACCGCATTTTGGAATGCAGCGACAAAGAGAAAACGTCTGTGAATCTCGCTTTGATGTACTGAAACCCGAGTGACATACCAGCATAATTCCTCAAAACTCCTCTGGGGAGATTTGAATTTGGCGCAAAGATAGGGAAAATATTTGAATCAGCTATCAATTCCTTACATTTTAAATATCAGACCATGACAAAAAAATATGATTTGCCATGCGGAGTGTCCAAAAGGATATGGGAAAAAACTCTTTTCATGGGGTTATTTCTCATTTTTAAATCTCCCCAGAGGAGTTTTGGAATTTTTCACCTTCCTGAAACTTCATAAAATTCTGTTGATTAGAGCATAAAACGAGTAAGAGGATGAGTCACACCCTCTTCTTAACTTCAGTTACTATTGTTATCAAGCTATACCCTTAAGGCTTTTTAGGTTTCCCCGGGAACCTGAAAAGCCTTTCTATTAAGTCTCGCCGGCCCATTTTTTGCAACGATGTCCTCAGCGTCGGAATGTTTTCTTTCTGATACCAGAAGAAATAGGCGCGCTGGCGTTGTTTTTCTGCCGGATTGTGCGCACAATAGCAGGGCTTCAAGGTATAGGGGTGCAATCCGGTGAAATAGATTTCTGTGGAAACGGTCATTGGTGTCGGTGTGAAGTCCTGCACCTGTTCGAGCTGGAAATCCATACTTTTCGTCTCGGCGGCCAATTCCGCCATTGCCTCTTCGGTGCTACCCGGGTGCGACGAAATGAAATACGGGATAATCTGCTGTCGCAAGCCATACTTACGGTTGATGTCGTCGAACCAAGCCTTAAACCGGTGGAAAAGCTCGAACGAAGGCTTGCGCATAATCTTAAGCACCTCCGGATTGGTATGCTCCGGAGCCACTTTCAAGCGACCCGACACATGGTGGCAGATCAGTTCTTCAGCGTACTTTCGGTTGATTTCCCGATATTCCCCATCTTTTCCTTCATTTAAAATAAGGTCGTAGCGCACGCCGCTGCCGATAAAACTCTTCTTCACTCCAGGCAAAGCATCCACCGCCTTGTAGATTTCCAGCAACGGACGATGGTCGGCATCGAGATTCGGACACACTCCAGGCGCCAAGCACGAGGGCTTTTTGCATTTCTCGCAAATCGAAAGATCCTTGCCCCGCATTCGGTACATGTTGGCAGACGGTCCTCCCAAATCGCTGATATAACCCTTAAAATCGGGCATTGCAATCACCTGACGGGCTTCGCGCAGAATACTTTCTTTGCTTCGCGATGCAATGAACTTGCCCTGATGTGCCGATATCGTGCAGAACGAACAGCCGCCGAAACATCCCCGATGCATACAAATGGAGTGACGAATCATTTCGTAGGCCGGAATACGCTTGCCGTTGTAGCGCGGATGCGGCATACGGGTGTAGGGCAAATCGAATGAACGATCGACTTCCTCGGTGGTCAGCGGCGGATACATCGGTGTTACCAGAATCGCCACATCGACTGTTTGCTGCCACAACCGATGACTGTGCCATTGGTTGCTTTCTTCTTCGATGTGGCGGAAATTCTCAGCCTGCGCACGCTTGTTCTTCAGACACTCCTCGAACGGATGCAGCACTATGTCGCCTTCCTGCACCTCGATGCGAGGCTGGCGGCTCACCACCTGCGGCACATCATAGTAAGGCAGACCTTGCTCAATGCGGCGGGCGATCTCGATCATGGTCTTCTCTCCCATTCCGTAGCAGATTACATCTGCTTCGCACTCCGTCAGCAGGCTCGGTCGCAACCGGTCTTCCCAATAATCGTAATAACTCAGACGGCGCAAACTGGCCTCGATGCCACCCAAGATAATAGGGACATCGGGATAGAGTTCCCGCAGGATTTTCGAATAGACGATGCTCGGCATATCCGGACGCTGGCCGGCGCGACCGTCGGGCGTATAGGCGTCATCCGAACGCCGACGCTTGGCAGCAGTATAATGATTCACCATACTATCCATTGCTCCCGGAGAAATACCGAAGAACAAACGGGGCTTGCCCAGTTTCCTAAAGTCGCGCAAATCGTCCCGCCAGTTCGGTTGCGGAACGAGTGCCACTTTGTAGCCGGCAGCCTCCAACACACGTCCGATGACTGCGGCACCGAAAGAAGGGTGATCAACGTAGGCATCGCCGCTGAAAAGAACCACATCTAATTGGTCCCATCCTCGCATTTGCACCTCTTTTGCCGAGGTAGGCAACCAGTCAGTTATCACAAGTTATCAACACTTTTTTGGTCAAAAATAGGTTTTTTATGGCACAAAAGTAGCACTTTTTGGAGAAAAAAGCAAAAAAACAGGGCCTTTTTCGCATTTTTTCGCAAAAAAATTTGGATTTCCTTATTTTTAGCCTTAACTTTGCACTCGCTATCAGCGAATTTATTGGTTGCATAGCATTTTATAGGTCGCTTAGCTCAGTTGGTTCAGAGCGTCTGCCTTACAAGCAGAGGGTCGGGGGTTCGAATCCCTCAGCGACCACAACGAATTTTTTGTAGTTCTCCAACCCATTTTCCCTATGGGTGTTCAAACGGATTTTTTCAACAGAAAAACTAGCAATTTTTTCAAAGGGACTGAGCACTGGGAAGTGCCTCAGTCCCGATTTTTTTGCATGTTTATCAAAAAAAACAAAGCATCCAAAACACCAAGCAGAATGGCATTTCGGATGCTAAATATTTTCCCTCAAACGAGGCAATATTTAATGCCTATTTCAGACCAACTCGCTTCCAGGTTTCCGGAACCCACTCGTTGGCACCCTCTTCCGTACCTCCTTCTCCAAAATTATAATAGAGGGAAATTGTGTTCACATCGGTAAGGGTGTAACGCACGGTACTGGTCACTCCTGCCAGTTTCGGATCGGTGCTACAGTTCACGATGTGCTCCAACATGACATCATCGCCTTGCAGTTCGTAAGTGCCATAGTGCAGAATGGTATTGGTAGCAACGCCTTCAGTATCCACCTTTACATCGAGCAGATAGTAGGTGCCATCGGTCATGATGCACTTATAGCGCGGGCGAGCCTTTAATAAAGTAATCGTCTCGCCGGAAGCTTCGTCAACGATCTCTACGCTACGCATCTGCTGCCACAGACCCACCATTGTGTTCGACTCCACGAGATTCTGTATATTCTCAACTGATTTATTCTTGGCTGCTGTTTCTGGCTGCTGTAAGCAAGAACTCAACAAACCGGCTCCTAACAGAGCGACACACAGGAAAGAGAAAAATTGTTTCATGATACAAATAGTTTTGGTTTGTGCTGCAAATATAGTACATTCGTGCGACATTTTCGCCTATTTCGGATAAAAAAAGTGAAAAAATATGGTTTTTTTATTGAAAACAGGGTAAAATGATGCCATTTTTTGTTATCTTTGCGCGTAAAATAAAAAGGTACAACCACATTTACATCAAAAATACAAACTAAAAGTTATACCAACTATGGCAAATGTAGAGTTTAAGTATGCCCCTATGTTCCAACTGGGCAAAGACGAGACAGAATACTATCTCCTCACCAAGGAGGGAGTCAGTGTCAGCGAGTTTGAAGGCAAACCGATTCTGAAGGTTACCCCCGAAGCTCTCACCCGTATGACCAATGCCGCCTTCCGCGATGTAAGCTTCCTTTTGCGCCGCAGCCACAACGAGCAAGTGGCTAAGATCCTGCGCGATCCGGAGGCCAGCGAGAACGACAAATATGTAGCATTGACTTTCTTGCGCAATGCAGAAATTGCCGCCAAAGGCAAACTTCCTCTGTGTCAGGATACAGGTACCGCCATCGTTCACGGCGAGAAAGGCCAGCAGGTGTGGACGGGCTTCGAAGATGAAGAAGCCATTGCCAAGGGCGTATTCAAAACCTATACCGAAGAGAATCTGCGCTACAGCCAGAATGCTCCTCTTGACATGTACAACGAAAAGAACACCCGCTGCAACCTGCCTGCCCAGATCGACATCGAGGCAACTCAAGGTATGGAATACCGGTTCCTGATGGTAACCAAGGGCGGCGGATCGGCCAACAAGAGCTACCTCTACCAGGAAACCAAAGCTCGCATCCAAAACCCAGGCACACTGATTCCTTTCCTGGTTGAAAAGATGAAGAGCCTCGGCACAGCTGCCTGTCCGCCCTATCACATCGCTTTCGTTATTGGCGGCACATCAGCAGAGAAGAACCTGCTGACCGTCAAGCTGGCTTCAACACACTATTACGACAGCCTGCCAACCACCGGCGATGAGACCGGCCGCGCTTTCCGAGATGTTGAACTGGAACAGCAACTCTTGCAAGAGGCTTATAAGATCGGTTTGGGTGCCCAGTTCGGTGGCAAATATATGGCTCACGACGTTCGCGTGATCCGTCTGCCTCGTCACGGTGCCAGCTGCCCGATCGGCTTGGGTGTAAGCTGCTCTGCCGACCGAAACATCAAGGCCAAGATCAATAAGGACGGCATCTGGATCGAGAAGATGGACGACAAGCCCTACGAACTGATTCCGGAAGAACTGCGTAATGCAGGTGAAGGCGATGTTGTGAAGATCGACCTGAACCAGCCGATGAAGGACGTCTGCAAGATTCTGACAAACTATCCGATCGGTACACGCTTGAGCCTGAACGGTACTATCATTGTAGGTCGCGACATCGCACATGCCAAGATCAAGGCCCGTCTGGATGCCGGCGAGGAGATGCCTCAGTATATGAAAGATCACCCGATCTACTATGCCGGTCCTGCCAAGACTCCGGAAGGAATGGCTTGCGGCTCGATGGGTCCGACAACCGCCGGACGTATGGATCCTTATGTGAACGAATTCCAGGATCATGGCGGCTCGCTCATCATGCTGGCCAAGGGTAACCGAAGCATCGATGTGACCAACGCCTGCAAGGCTCACGGCGGATTCTATCTGGGTTCGATTGGCGGTCCTGCTGCCATTTTGGCCCAGAACAACATCAAGAGCATCAAATGCGTGGAATATCCGGAATTGGGTATGGAAGCCATCTGGCAGATTGAGGTCGAAGACTTCCCGGCATTCATCCTCGTCGATGACAAGGGCAACGACTTCTTCAAGCAGCTCCAGCCAAATCCGAACTGCACGCTTTTCAAATAAGACGACAAGACAAACATTTTTATATAGATTAAAGACAACTGAATGAAAATCGAATTTGGCAAACATGTATCGGTTAGCTACACGCTGACCGGCTATGAAGCTCCAGAAAATCCGGAAGAAGAAATCGAACTCGAAAACATCGAGGAAACCACACCCGACCGTCCTTTCCAGTTTATTTTTGGTGTCGGACAGCTGATTACTGGTTTTGAAAAGAATATTGAAGGCATGGAAGAGGGCGGATCCTTCGACTTCACCCTCTCTCCTGCCGAAGCGTACGGCGAATATAAAGAGGAGAATGTGCACTATGTGCCGATTCCGATGAGCGACCTGAAGCAAGGCGGTTTTCCGATGGAATTCTGCAAAGTGGGGTCGTCGCTCCCGCTGCAGAACCAGAATGGCGAAATCATGCAGAGCGAAATCACGGAAGTGAAAGAGAAGGAAGTGATTTGCAAGATCGACTTCAACGCGCCTCTGGCTGGTATGACCCTGCACTTTGTGGGTAAGATTCTGGAGGTTCGCGATGCCACCGAAGCAGACAAGATCGAATACATGAAGCAGATGACGGGCGAAGTGTCGTGCAACTGCGGAGGCGGCTGTGGCGGTAACTGCAACGGAAATTGCGAAGGCTGTCAGGACGGCAGTTGCGGCGAAGGCTCTTGCGGAAACTGCAAAGACAAAAAATAGTTATCAGATTAACCCGGCAAATCAACTAAAAAGGATATGAGTAATAGCTTCGGCAAGATTTTCACACTCACCACATTTGGCGAAAGTCACGGTGTGGCGGTAGGTGGTGTGATTGACGGTATGCCCGCTGGCATTCCCTTCGACGAGAGTTTCCTGCAAAGCGAAATGGCCCGACGCCGTCCCGGTCAGTCGGCCATCACCACGGGCAGACAGGAGGCTGATCAGGTAGAGATCCTGAGCGGCATTTTCGAAGGAAAGACCACCGGCACTCCCATCGGATTTGAAGTAAGGAACCAGAACCAGCATTCGCAGGATTACGAAAACATCCGCAATCTGTTCCGTCCGAGTCATGCCGACTATACTTATACCGAAAAATACGGTTTGCGAGACCATCGCGGAGGCGGACGCAGTTCTGCTCGCGAGACATTAAGCCGTGTGGTGGGCGGTGCGTTCGCCAAGATGGCGCTTCGCAAACTGGGCATACAGATTCAGGCCTACACCAGCCAGGTGGGCGACATCCGGCTGGAGGGCAGCTACCGTGACTACAACCTGAACGAAGCGGAAATGAACGCTGTCCGCTGTCCGGATGCAGATACTGCTGCCCGCATGGAGGCGCTGATCAGTCAGGTTAAGGCGGAAGGCGACACGATTGGCGGAGTAATCACCTGTGTGGTGCGTGGCGTTCCTGTCGGTTTGGGCGAACCCTGTTTCGACAAACTCCACGCAGCGCTCGGTCAGGCGATGCTGAGCATCAATGCCTGCAAGGGCTTCGACTACGGTTTGGGCTTCGATGACTGCGGCCGGCGCGGTTCCGAAATGATTGATACGTTTGTGGCCAAAGACGGCTGCGTCACCACCAGCACCAATCATAGCGGTGGCATTCAGGGCGGCATCTCGAACGGCCAGGACATCTACTTCCGCTGCGCCTTCAAACCGGTGGCTACGTTGCTGCGCGAAGTGCAAACCATCACCAACGAGGGCGAGCCGACGGTTTTGAAAGCCCGCGGCCGACACGATCCCTGTGTGTTGCCGCGTGCCGTACCTGTGGTTGAAGCCATGGCAGCAATGGTGGTTCTCGACTACTATCTGCAAAATGCCGCCCGTCTGTAATGCTGTTTATCTTCTGTTATTCAAAAATGAGTTCTTTGCATTTGAAAAAACTTCTGTTCCTTTTGCTGGGCTTGCCCATGCTTCTATGTTCGTCGTGCTATCACCATAAGCACCACTCGGACATCGACATCGACAACGATCATACTTTGCTCATCTATATGGAGGCCGACAACAATCTGTCGGGCTATGCGGCATCGAACATCGAGGCCTGCATACAGGGGCTGCTGAGCAGCGAGAATCCCATCAATCTGGTCATTTATAAAGACAGCAAGGAAAACGGTTCGAATCTGCCCGTCCTTTTTCAGCTTAAAAGGAACGATACCCAACGGTCGAAGGTCGATACAATCTATCTGAAGCAATGGGACAAAGAACTGAACTCTTCCGATCCGGAGGTGATTACCGATGTCATCAACCGCACATTCAGCGCCTTCAACACATCGGTGAAAGGGTTCGAAATCTGGGGTCACGCCTCTTCGTGGCTGCCGTCCAACAACTACAGTTCTACCCAGTCGCGAGCCGGAGGTCCCGACAAGGCAATGGAATATATCGGTCAAGATTACAGCAATTACACGGAACTGTGGGAGTTCCGGAAGGCACTGGAGAATGCCGACTATGCTTTGGATTACCTGCTCTGCGATGCCTGCCACATGGCAACGGCAGAAGTGCTGTATGAATTCCGCAACGTGTTCCAATATATTCTGAGCGCTCCTTCCGAAATCATGGGCGACGGATTCCCGTACTACAACATCATACATGCGCTCGGAGAATGTCACGATCCGGAAAGCCTGCCATCGGCATTGAATCTGGTTTTCGACTGTTTCCAATCGAAATATGCGAACAACGGAACCTTCTCGATGCTTTCGACCGAAGGATGCGAGGAGCTTCTCAAAGAATGTCAGGGCCTGTATGCAGCGGCCAACAATTGCGAGGCGTGGGACTCCAGTCCTCGTCGCTACGAACAGGCTATACAGCACTTCGGACGTGAGTATATCGCTACACGCTATTTCTTCTATGACGTGAAGGATTGGGCGGAAAAAGTTGCGACATTGGCTCCCGACTACGATCTCCAGCCCTTGTATGACGCATTGGAGAAATGTGTCGTCCGTTCATACGCCAGCCAGAATTTCACAGACGGACTTGAGAACCTGCAAATCAGCACCTGCTGCGGATTGGCACTCAGCGTTCCGAACTTCTGGCATTTGGAGACCTACGTCAGCACTTCGAAGTTCGAAAGTGCCTACCAACAGTTGCAATGGAATCTGAAATGAGGAAAGCGATGGGAACGACGGGCAGCGAAACCTATGGATACGAAAAAAGGGTAAGCTCTCCATATCGCGCCGCTACAACCTCACGCCCTTGCTACGGTCAAGTCCTGGGGGATTAGAGGGAGCATGCCGTATGGCACTTACCCGGCCGCAAAGATAGGCACTTTTTTCAAGTTGGCAAAGGAATGCGCCCGAAATAGTTCAAAATTTATGCATTTTTGGTCTATTTTGCCACTCGCAACTGATATTTACAACATTCAAACGTTCATCGGACAACAAAATATTCACCGAAACTAATTATAAAGAATACTTCAGATGTCGAACACCGCAATAAAAAAGGCATTAGCCATGCAGTTCATCATGAGGTCGGGCTTTTTCCTGAGCCTGTATTTCATGATCGAGTATGTGTTTACCGTCTGGTCAACGCATCACATCTTTCTGTCGCTGGTGCACGTCCCCATGATGTTCCTGACGGTGGTGCTCCTGTTCCTGCTGATGCGGCCAATCCGTCTCTTCTTTGCCGACGAAGGGTTAAGCGGCCTCCGGGCATGGACCTACGGTGTGCAGCTGATGTTTTTCGCCGGGCTTCTCGAAGCGCTCTTCGTGTATATCTACAACACCTGGCTTTATCCCGACAACCTCTTCGAAATGCACTCGGCTGTCATCAGCCAATACCGGCAAGCCATCGATATGATGCAGCAGGCCAATGCAGAACAGACCATGCCATCGCTGATGCAGATGCTGAAGGACAGTCAGACGATGATTGAGGAGACGCCTGTCCCCACACCCATCGAAGCCGCCATGCAGGCGCTTTCGAACGATATCACCTACGGCATCTTCTGGATGATTCCCATCAGCCTCATCCTCCGCACCAAACCGCGAACATCGAACCCCCAAGAACAGTAATCAGCCTCAAAACAAATATGGATATATCAGTCATTGTACCGCTTTATAACGAAGCAGAATCGTTGCCCGAACTGGCAGCATGGATTGACCGCGTCATGCAGGAGAACAATTTCACCTACGAGGTGATTTTCTGCAACGACGGATCGACCGACGACTCCTGGAAAGTGATTAAGGACCTTCACGAAAAATACCCGCAGATGCACGGGATGGCTTTCCGCACCAATCACGGCAAGAGCCCCGCCCTGCACGTCGGATTCGGATTGGCGCAAGGCGACGTGGTCATCACGATGGATGCCGACCTGCAGGATTCCCCCGACGAGATTCCGGAACTCTATCGCATGATTATGCAAGACGGCTACGATCTGGTTTCCGGCTGGAAGCAGAAGCGCTACGACCCATTGTCGAAAACCATCCCGACGAAGCTCTTCAATGCCACCGTGCGCAAAGCGTCGGGCATTAAGAACCTGCACGATTTCAATTGCGGACTCAAAGCCTACCGCAAGGAGGTGGTGAAGCACATCGAGCTCTACGGCGACATGCACCGCTACATCCCCTGGCTTGCCAAGAATGCCGGCTTCAAGAAGATTGGCGAGAAAGTGGTGCAGCATCAGGCACGCAAATACGGCAAGACTAAGTTCGGTCTGGACCGTTTCGTGAACGGCTATCTCGACCTGATAGCACTCTGGTTCCTGAACCGCTTCGGACAAAAGCCCATGCTGATTTTCGGATTGTGGGGCTCCCTGATCTTCTTCATCGGCTTCGTGGCTGTGCTCTGCATCGTCATCAACAAGATCTACATTCTGCACACCGCCGGACACGGCACCCTCATCACCGATATGCCGGCATTCTACATCGCCCTCACCAGCATGCTGCTGGGCTTCCAGTTGTTCCTGGCCGGATTTTTGGGCGAACTCATCTCCCGCTCTTCCCAAGACCGCAACAAATATGACATTGCCGAGACTATATAATATATATAATAGGTATAGGAAACGCCCGCTCGCTGCCATCGGCCTTTGGGGTGTGTTTCTTGGCATATGCCTGCTCACCCCATCGTGCGGCAACAACGGATGCGAAGAGACCCGCGAGACCTACCTCTACACCGAACTGAAAGCCACCACCGGCATGTCGCTCACCTCGCTGCGTGCCTGGGGCATCGGGCAGCAGCACCAGACGACCTACGTCACCGACACCTTTCAGGTGGTTAAGCCCGACACCACCTACGATTCCATTGCCGTGCATCCCGTGATGGTCGATTCGCTGATGCTTTCCGAAAGCTCACCGACGGCACTGGAGTTCATCCTGCGCCCCGACACCAACTTCACCCGCATCCGCCTGCAATGCATTGCCAGCGACAACGGCGACGAGTTCCAGTTCGACGACACGCTCAGCATCTGGTACGAAGCCGTTCCCTATTTCCTCGACATGGAATGCGGCTGCTCGATGTATTTCTCCATCCGCGATGCCCAGGTTACTCAGCATCTGTTCAAAAACATTATTCTCCGAAAATCAGAAATCACCAATGAAGAAACGGTCAATCTCATCCTTCAGTATTAGGTTCCTGCGGGCGATGCTGGTTTTCGGGCTGACGATGTTCTCCCTCGTGCCCGAACTTCGGGCGCAGGGCAATTCCATCCCCACCACGTCGGCCGTACAGGAAAAGCGCAGCCAGGCGGACCCGCTGCCCGAGCAGCTGCCCGACGGTGTCAAATACCGCTATCCCCTCCTGAACGGACTGAGCCTTTCGTTCAATCTGTTCCCGCCCGTCGTCGATCTGTTCGGCAAAGACTACTGCAACTACGAAGCCATGGCCACCCTCGACCTGCACCACCGCTTTTTCCCGCAGGTGTCGGCCGGATTGGGCTACTGCAATGCCGAAAGCGACGACCTGGTGAAGTACAAGTCCGAGATGCGGCCCTTCCTGAAGGCCGGCATGCTCTACAACTTCAACTACAACGACATGCGGCCCGACGACTATTGGGGTGTCTTCCTCCGTTTCGGATATGCGCATAGCGAAGCCAAGGTCAGCAACCTCTACTATAACGACGGCTACTGGGGCAAGCAGGGGCCCATCAGCATCGACGACCTTGCCTTCAACAGCCTGTGGATGGAAATCGGAGGCTCCATCAAGGTGCTCGTGTTCCGTCGCGTCTCGCTGGGCTGGGATCTTTCCTTCAAGCCGTTCCTCCACAAGGGCACCAACCGCCAGGGCAAGCCCTATTTCGTGCCCGGCTACGGAACCACCGGCTCGAAAATCGGATTCGCGTTCCATCTCTACTACGATCTGTTCTGAAAACAAGCTCCCATCCTTCCGCCTATGAAGAAATCCTATTATGTCACCCTCATGCTGGTGGTGGCCGTCGTCATTTTCGGCATCAGCCGCTATCGCAGCCAGACCGAAGCCTCCGCTCCCGCCGCATCTCCCTACACGCAGCTCAGCGGTGAGGTGTTCCATACTTTCTATCACATCACCTATCAGGGCACTGTCAGCTACCGGCACGAAATCGACAGTCTGCTCCACGACGTTGACGCCTCCCTGTCGATGTTCAACCCCGCCTCCACGCTCAGCCGCATGAACAGCAACGACCCCTCTGCGGTGGCCGACCCTTATTTCCGCACGGTTTTCGAAAAGGGGCAGTCCGTCTCGGCGCGCACCGACGGCTTTTTCGACATGACCGTCGCCCCTTTGGTCAACCTGTGGGGCTTCGGCTTCCGTAACAGCGACAAGGTAACGCCCCGGGCCGTCGATAGCTGCCTGCAGTTCGTGGGCTATCAGACCGTCCGCCTCGATGCCGACGGCCATCTGCACAAGCAGCATCCGCAGACCATCCTCGACGCATCGAGCATCGCCAAGGGCTTTGCCTGCGACGTCGTGGCCTCCTTTCTGCAGAGCCGCCACATCGAGGACTATCTGGTGGAAATCGGCGGCGAAGTGGCGCTCAGCGGCGTGAACGCCAAAGGCCAGCCCTGGACCATCGGCATTGCCCGTCCCGTGCCCGACTCATTGCAGGCCGATCACGGCTATCAGGCCTATCTCACCCACCTGGAGGGCGGTCTCGCCACGTCGGGCAACTATCGCAACTTCTACGAGAAGGACGGCAAGCGCATCGCCCACACTATCAATCCGAAGACGGGCTATCCCATTCAGAAAGACATTCTTTCCGCCACCATCATCGCCCCCGACTGCATGACGGCCGATGCCTACGCCACAGCATTCATGGTGATGGGCAAAGACCGTGCGCTCCGCATCATGGCGCAGGATTCCACCCTTGCCGGCTACCTCATCGTCCCTTCCTCTTCCGACTCCACCCAGCTGGAAGTTGTCTATTCCGAGGGCTTCGAAAAGTATCTGAAATAAGCGCTTCCGTCACGGGAACAGGCTCGGGAACGGACACAATCATCCCCCGCACGGCACAACGCTGTGCGGGGGATTGTATGTCTTAAAATTACTATTTCATAATCCTAATCCAGTTGAAGCAGAAGCTCCTCGGACGAGAGCAACGGCAGTTTCTGGCGGCAAAGATAAACAGAAAATCCGAAACCGCCAAATAAATGGGGGAAAAATGATGAATCAATGCGAAGGTTCGGCACTGAGGGAATCCACGTAGCGCTGGGGAGTGGTTCCCGTCAGGCGCGAAAAGACTTTGTGGAAATAGGGACGGCTGCTGAAGCCGCAGTTCTCGGCAATCGTGTCGAACGACCAGTCGGGATGCTCCTTCATCAAAAACTTGGCGTGCTCGATGCGCAGGTTCTGCAGCCAGTCGCTGTAGGAATCGAATCCCTTTGTCTGATACCATGCCCGGAAAAGTTTCTGCGGAACGTGCATCTCGGCAGCCGCCGCTGGCATCGTGAGACCGCTGCGCAGGTAGGCCTCGGTGGACATCCAGCGCTGGGCGGCAAGTTCCACACGCTGCAGGTCGTCGTCGCTCAGGTCGGACTCCGTCTTTTCGTCGTTGCCGATTCCCGCCTCCTGCGCATTCTGCTGGGCGACGGTCACCTTGTGCTGATCATTGCTCACGCAATAGCAGATGAAGCTGAACAGCAAATAATAGAGGCAGCAGAAAATAAGCAGTGCATAGACCCGCAGCCACCAGCCGCTGCTGAAGATGAGCAGGGGCACTCCGATGGCAATCAGCGCCAGGAGGACGACGCTGCGCTCCATCCACTGAAGGAGGTCGTCGGTGTCGTGGTCGAAATAGTTGCTCAGCGCACGCTTCAGGCGCCGGTTGCCCCTGAAGAGAAGCACGGAATAGTAGATCTGCATGAGGGAATAGGCACCGCAGCCGAGGTATTCGGCCATGCGGATCTCGTGCGTATCGGCCAGCAGCGGCCGACGGTCGGCAATGGCGGCAGCCAGCACGAGCGCCATCGTCAGCGTCCAGGTGACGACGCCGGGCAGCCAGTCGTGGCGCGTCAGCTGTCCCTCCTTCTGCAGGTTGAGTACCGACACGCTCATCAGCCACGAGGTGGGGATGAAGAAAAACAGGTTGACCATCACTGCCTGCGTGACGCCCATCTGCCTAAACCCGATGACATATTGCAGCAGGAACTGGACGGCCAGCAAGGCGCAGCCACCTGCCATCATCCACCGCGACCGGCGCGTCACGCCGTCGGTGTCCACCCGCTGTGGCAGCAGCACCAGCAGCGTTACCGTCAGCAGCGACATCATCATCATTGCACTAAATTGCACCTCTTTCATAACAGGCGCGAAATTACGAAATTCCGCCGAAATGGGCAAGATTCTCCCCGAAATTTGTGTGCAAAATCGCGATTTTATACACCTTATTATATAAATTTGTACACCCAAACAAAAAATTGTACAGGTTTTCAGGCGCGAAAAGCGTATCTTTGCGCCCAGTTATTGATTGTCTAACTCTGATTCTGAAAGTATAGCTTTGAAAAAGTTTTCGCTTCTCTTATTCTTTTGCCTGACTTTGTTCACGGCATGCCTCCCTGTTATCGGCGATGATGAGGAGGAAACCCTGTCGGCCGAGGTGAGCGTCAATAAGGAATAACATACCACAAAATCGTTCTTTGACATACTGAGACAGACGGATAAATCCAAGAATTGGTGGATTTCCGGTTGGTTTTCGCAATTTTCTTTCCGAAAAAGAGGGGATATTCGCGGAAAAGCAGTATCTTTGCACCGTCAAACGATAAAACGCAAGAAGATATGGCAGCAACCGCGAAACGGCGCCAGACGCACGGACATCTCTGAACTATAAACAAGGACCGCAACGCGGTCACCCTCTCAATAGCCGTGGGTTCGCAGAACCTACGGATACGGACAAGGAAACAGCAAATAACCAATGCACGCTGAAGGCGTGCCCTATCAATAGCAATGCAATGATATGGCATACACGAAACTGATTTACCACATCGTGTTCCGACCACATGCCAACAAGCCTGTCATCACAGAGGAACACGAACGCGACCTCTACATGTATATTTTGGGCTTCTGCCGCAACCACCAGTGCGTGCTCTACCGCATCGGCGGCATGCCCGACCATATACACATGTGCGTCGGCCTACACCCAACCATAGCCGTTGCCTCCTTCGTCCACGACCTGAAGATTGCCACCGGCAATTTCATGCGAAGTCACCATGACCTGTTTCCCTTATTCGAAGGTTGGGAACGCGGCTATGGAGCCTTCACCTACAGCGAGGCCGACAAGAATCGCGTAGTAGAATACATCAAGAATCAGAAGGAACATCATAAACGCATCAATACCCGCGACGAACTGCGCAGCATCCTGAATGAATTCGGCATAGAATATGATGAACGATACATTTGAATTGTTCCGAGAGGCGACCCCGTTAGGGTCGATGTAAATGTGCCCCCGAACCCATAAATCCGTAGGTTCTGCGAACCCATAAATCCGTAGGTTCTGCGAACCCATAAATCCGTAGGTTCTGCGAACCCACGGCTATTGATAGATGACGCTTTTAGCGTCCCCCCAAGATTTATCCGCCGCCGAGGCTCCGCAAGGAGTCCCGGCGGCGTCCGTTCTGCCTCAGTCCTCAACCGCGACGGCGGAACCCGAGACAACAAACATCATCATAACATTAAAAAAAGCAATGACAATGAAAACAAACATCACAAAATTCTGCGCGAGGGCAGCGGCGACGCTCGCCTTCCCGCTAAAGCGACTGCCCG